>CADARY010000045.1 GCA_902790375.1 Oscillospiraceae bacterium
CATTTTTTTTTCGAATGACGTCTACTTCATGCCGCCTGTGAGACCTCCCCGGGTACTCACACATTCTTTCACTCTTATACCCGCCATGTTTACCGCAAGCGATTCCGTGCAGCTATTGGGCTTTGGCTTGTCTGGCAGTCTTGCCCTCGCTTACGGCCTGACATGATTCCTGTTCGTCGGGCCCGAGTTTTGCCTCCGCCTTCCTTCAGATTCCGCCTCGCGACGGACACCCTTGGCTTTGGCTATGACCTTCCCACTGCCGGGCGGTCTCGGGACTTTCACCCTTTAGAACGTGCGCTCGCCGGGCGCACCAGTGCCGTAGGGGTCGATCTCCGGGATCGACCCCTACGGCATTCTGTATCTCTCACTCCGTAAAGTGGATGTGGTTGTTGATGTGGTCGCTGCAGAAGCAGTGGTAGCCGGCGCAGCGGGAGCAGTAGCGAAACTCCAGATTCGGGTAGTCCGTATCCGTCCTGCCGCAGACGGCGCATTTGTGGGTGTAGAGCCTGTCCTGCTGCTCGCGCCGGATGCGGGCGGCTTCGCGTTTGAAGTTGATGGTCCCCTTGCTCTGCCTGCGCGGCAGCATGGCCTTGAGATCCCCGCTGCAGAAGATCAGGAAGTTCAGCACGGCCACCACCGGCAGCAGGTTCTCCGGGAAGGGCGTGGTGATAACGGAGATCAGGAAAAAGGCCGCGTCCACCAGCGCCAGGTATTTCATCTTCACGGGGATGATGAACAGGAACAGCACCTGCATGTCCGGGAAAAGGGCGGCAAAGGAGAAGAACATGCTGAGGTAAATGTAGGTCGAGCTCAGGTTCACCGAACGGCCGGCAACGAAATAGATGAGAAAGCCGTAGAGGACCGTGAGAATCACGCCGGTGAAAAAGTAGATGGTGAACTGACCCGTGCCCCACTGGTTTTCCAGGGTGTTGCCGATCCAGTAATAGAAGTAAAAGGCGATGAAGGCCAGCACGCCGGTGGAGGGCGGGATGAACACAAAGCTGATGATCCGCCAGATCTGGCCCCGCAGGATCAGCGCAGGGTTAAAATAGAGATAGCTCATCAGCGGCTGGTTGATCGCGCCGAGGATCCAGAACACCACGTTTGCGATCACGATATAGCGCATCAGGTTGGGAATGCCGAAATTCGGGTGGCGGGCGCAAAATTCCTCAATTTTTCTTCTTGGATCAGTCATTGCTATACTCCTGCTTCCTATGATTGTTTAACCAATATACCCCCTTTGGGAAGGGATGTCTATAAAATTTTGTAAATTCATAAACAGGGGCTTTCAAAAAAAGCGCGGGTATGGTAATATGTAAACCAAGTTATGATTGGGAGAGAAGCGAATATGGACAGAGAAAACGAAACCGGCCGCGAGGCCGTTGAAAACGAAATCATAGAAGGCCGCAACGCGGTCATTGAGGCCCTGCGGGCCGGGCGCGCCATTGACAAGATCTTCATTGCCAAGGGCGGTGTGGACAAAACGCTGGGGCATATCGCCTCCCGGGCGCGCGAGCGGGGCGTGGTGGTGGTCGAGGCGGACCGCCGCAAGCTGGATTTTATGAGCCGCACCAAAGCCCACCAGGGCGTGGTTGCGCTTGCCGCAGTGCGCGACTACTGCGAGGTGGCGGATATTCTCGCCGTCGCCGAGGAGCGGGGCGAGCTGCCCTTCGTCATCGTCTGCGACGAGATCAGCGATCCCCATAACCTGGGCGCCATCATCCGCACTGCCGAGTGCGTGGGCGCGCACGGCGTCGTGATCCCGAAGCGCCGCAGCGCAGGGCTGACCGCCATCGTGGGTAAGGCCTCCGCGGGCGCCGCCGAATACATGGCCATCGCAAGGGTGGCAAATCTCTCCTCCGCCCTCAAGGAGCTGAAGGAGGCCGGCCTCTGGGTCTACGGCACCGCAGCCGACGGGGCAAGCCCTCTGTGGAGCACCGACCTCACCGGACCCATCGCGCTTGTGATCGGTTCGGAGGGGGACGGCATGGGCCGCCTGGTGCGGGAGAGCTGCGATTTCGTGCTCAGCCTTCCCATGAAGGGGCAGCTCAATTCCCTCAACGCCTCCGCCGCGGCAGCCGTCACGATGTATGAGGTTCTGCGGCAGAGAAGCCGCTGATTTGCGTTTGATCCGCACCCGGAGAGAAGGGCAGGTATTACAATGGATGAGTTTAATCTGGAAAACACCGGGAAATACAATCAGACAGGCGCCCGGAAAAACGACGTACAGTTTGAGATAGAGCCGCGCAAGTCCTCCCGCCGTGAGCCGGAGGAGAAGCCCGCCTTCCACTTTGGCTCCCGCACGGATGAAGACGCCGGGGACGAGCTGCCTGAGCTCCCCACCCGGTATGACCATGAGTTCTCCTTCCCGGAGGACGAGCCCGAGGCGGAGCCGTCTGCCGACGGGCAGGAGCCTGCGACGCCGGTCGGGCAGGAGGCGCAGAGCGTGGATGTGCCTGCCGATGAGTCTGTGTCAGTCGGGAGCGCCGACGACATTGTCCATCAGGTGCAGGCGTCGATCGAGACCTCCTATCCCGTTCCGGAGCCGTTCATCCCCGTGGACAGCGATGAAGACACGCCCGCGTCCCAGGTGCGGGAGGACGCTCCGCTGCCCGCGCCGGAGGAGGGCGATTATCTCTCCCGGGACGAATATGAGCGGCAGGAGGAGGAAGAGGCCGGGCGCTATGTCAGCCGTGAGGAGCCGCCGAAAAAGCGGGGCGGCTTTTTCTCCTTCCTGAAAAAGCGCAGTGCCGCACGGCGGGACCCCGAAGTGAACGCCGCGCGGGAGCTCCCTCTCTCCCCTGCGCCCGGCCCGGATGACTATCCTGACAGCGATCCTGCTGCCGAGTTGCCGGAGGAGCCCCTTGAAACGCGGGATACCTTTGCCGACGAGGAGCCCGATGTGGGCAGGATCTATGAGATCCACAGCGGCAGCCGCGGCAGGGCCGAGCAGGAAGCGCGGGAGCTGATCGCCAATATGCAGGCCCGAACCGGCTCTGCCGGACGGCGCAGCCGGAGAAGCAGCGCCGACTACCGCGTTGAGCTTGACGACATGCTCGGCATCGACAGCGGTGAGGACGCCTCCACCCCCTCCCCTGCGCCCGAAGCCGTGTCCGCGTCCGAAGGCGGGGAGCCCTACAGCTTCAGCCTCGACCAGGCCATGGACTACGACGCGGATGTCAAGGAGTACCACGCAAAGAGCGAGCGGCCCGTCTATCAGCCCGACGCAAAGGAGCCGGAGATCGACGAGCGCTTTCATCTCGGCGGGCAAAGTCCCCGCCAGACCATCTCCTATGCCAACAACGAGGTGGATCTGAGCGCGGACGAGGACTATGTCCCCGCCCAGCAGACCGAATACAGCCCGACCCAGTGGACGCCCGATTATGACGATCCCCTGGCCGAGCGGCAGGATACGGCGGAGCCGCCGCGCAAAAAGCACCGCTCCCTGCTCGGGCGCTTCAAAAAGCCCGCAGCCGCCGTGGAAGAGCCGGTGCCGGAGGAAGAGCCCGCGAAAGAGCCGGTGCAGGAGCTCCGCGACACCGACGCCGCCCCGGCCGTCTACGCCGTGAGCCCTGATGCCCGGGATGACCCGGACTACCTCGCCGCGCCCGAGAGCATCGACGATACCGACGCCGAGGATGAGGATTTTGACGACGAGCTCGATGATGATGAGAGCAGCCGCCGCTACCGGGAGTCGGACATGTACGCTCCGCCCACCTTCCGGGAATACCTGCTGAGCATCCTGGCCTCCGTGTGGCTCCGGCTGCGCGGCACCGTGCGCGGGCGCACCGCCCAGACCATGCGGGACAGCGAGGAGGATCTGGGGCAGGAGCTCACCCCGGCGGAGGCCTCCAAATATTACGGCTCCTTCCTGCGCTCGATGAAATACAGGCTGCGCATCAGCGCGGTGGCGCTGGCCGTGCTGCTGTACATATCGCTGGAGATGCCCGTGCCCGGGATGATGAAGTCCCTGCCCACGGCGGCAGCCTTCTGCTTCGGCATGCAGGCGGTGATCATGCTGCTGTCGCTGGACGTTGTGACGAATGCGCTCAGCAATATGCTGCACATGCGCTTCGGGGCGGACGGGCTTGTGCTGGTCTCCTGTCTTTTCAGCGGCATCGACGCCCTGATCGTCGCCCTGTCGAAAACCGCCGCGAGGCACATGCCGCTGTGCGCCATCTCCTCGGCCTGCGTGGTGGGGCTGCTGCTGGGCTCCTATCTCTCGGCCCGGGGCCTGCGCAAGGCCACGCGCGTGCCCGCCATCGGCAAGCATTTCTTCGCCGTTACGGGGGAGAACACGCTGGAAAAGGACCAGATCACCCTGCTCAAATCCCTGCGCCCGGTGCACGGCTTCGTGCGCCGCACCGAGGAGGCGGGCCCTGACGAGACGCTTTATAACCGCCTCGCTCCCATCCTCTTCGTTGTTTCGCTGCTTCTCACGATCATCGTCATGATCGCAAAGAAGAGCTATCCCGAGTTTATCTATATCCTCTCGGCCCAGCTCTCGCTGACCGTTCCCTTCGGCGCGCTGCTCTCCTTCTCCCTGCCCTTCTTCCTCGGCTCGAGCCGCATTTTCAAATTCGGCGCGGCCATTGCCGGCTGGTCCGGCCTCTGTGACATCGGCGCGAGCAAGAACCTCATCGTCACCGACCGGGACCTTTTCCCTGAGAGCGCCGTCAGCATTGAGAGCGTGCGCATCTTCGCCGATGAGGATGCGCAGAAGGTCATCTCCTACGCCGGGTCCATGATGCAGGCCTCCGGCTGCTGCGCCGCGGGCTGCTTCAGCGAGCTCATGCGGGAGACCGACTCCCCCGCCCGGCCCATCGACGGCTTTGAGGTCATGCCCGGCGGCGGTATGAAGGGCATCATCGAGGGGCACGTGGTTCTGTGCGGCAGCACGGATCTGATGCGCCTGATGAACGTGCGCATCCCCTTCCGCCTCACGGACAAGACCACGGTTCTGCTGGCCATCGACGGCATCCTCTACGGCATCTTCTCCCTCAAGTACGAGGGGCAGCCGCAGGTGCGCCGGGCCCTGGTGGATCTGGTGCGCACGGCGCGCCCGCCGGTGTTCGCGGTGCGCGACTTCAACGTCAATCCCGAGATGCTGCACAACACCTTCGACATTGCCACCGACGGCTACGACTTCCCGCCCTATGTCGAGCGCTTCCGCCTGTCCGAGCCCTCGGACGACGCCAAGGACGAGCGCATCGCCGCCATTCTCTGCAACGAGGGCCTGGCCCCTCTGACGAGCGTGGCGGACATCGGGCGCAGCATGTTCCTCGCCACGAACATCAACCTCATCCTGAACGTGATCGCCTCGATCCTGGGTGTGGCGCTGGTGTTCATCCGCTTCCTCACCGCAGGCGCAAATCCCCTGGCAAACCTTTTCCTCTACCTCGTGTTCTGGACGCTGCCTGTTCTGCTGGTGAGCTTCTTTGTGAGCGTGAAGCGGTAAAAAACAGCATACAGCTTTGCAGGAGCCGATCCGCGTGGTCGGCTCCTGTTTTTCTGATTTTCGCGCAAAATTTGCTCTTGCCAAGAAAAGCGGCATAGTATATAATAAATTGATTGCAAATTGATCATTGATCGCAGATTCACCCACTTTGCATAGAATTCAACAGAGAGGAAGCAACACATGAGCTACGAAACGAAAAACATTCGCAACATCTGCCTGATCGGCCACGGCAACAACGGCAAGACCAGCCTTGCCGAGAGCATGCTCTACTGCACCGGCGCCATCGACCGCATGGGCAAGGTTGCCGACGGCACCACCGTCTGCGACTACGATCCCGAGGAGACCTCCCGCCAGATCACCATCGCGACCTCCATCGCCCCGGTGGACTACAGCGGCATGAAGATCAACGTCCTCGACTGCCCCGGCTACTTCGACTTTGTGGGCGACGTGCTGTGCGCTCTGCGCGCTGTCGAGTGCGGCGTGATTGTCACCTCCGCCAAGGATACGGCCGACAGCCTCCCCGTCGGCGGCCAGCGCAGCTGGAATTACCTGAAGAACGCAAAGCTGCCCGTCATGTTCTGCATCTCCAAGTGCAACGAGGAGCACGGCGATTACTTCAAGGCTCTCGAAACCCTCAAGGGCAAGTACGGCGGCATCATCTGCCCCGTCACCATCCCCACCTCCGACGGCAAGGGCGTCATCGACCTCGTGCACAACGTGGCCTACATCACCAAGGGAGCCAAGGTTGAGAAGACCGCCGTCCCCGCATCCGACGCGGGCCATGTGGAGGATCTGCGCGCAGAGCTGATGGAAGCTGCCGCAGGCGCCACCGAGGAGCTCATGGAGAAGTTCTTCGAGACGATGGAGCTTGAAGAGGCCGACATCATCGAGGGTCTCAAGGTCGGCGTGAAGGAGCGCGCTGTCGTTCCCGTGTTCGCCACCGACGCCATGACCAACGTCGGCACCATCGCCATGCTCCAGGGCATCGCCGACTACTGCCCCGCCCCCGAGGCCAAGAATGACGGCACCCTCGGCTTTGTGTTCAAGACCGTGTCCGACAAGTTCGGCAAGTACAGCTTTGTCAAGATCCTCTCCGGCAAGATCACGGCCGGCATGTCTCTCCGGAACGTCCGCGCCTCCTCCACCGATAAGCTCGGCCGCCTGTACACCATGTGCGGCAAGAAGAGCACCGAGGTCAACGAGGCCTGCTGCGGCGACATCGTGGCCATCGGCAAGATGGATTGGAAGACCGGCGACACCGTCACCGATTCCAAGGACGATATCGAGCTGCCCGCCATCGAGATCCCCGAGCCCTGCTACTCCATGTGCATCGCTCCCAAGACCAAGGGCCAGGACGACAAGGTCGCAGGCGGTCTCAACAAGCTCGGTGAAGAGGATATCTCCTTCACCCTCGTCAACAACGCCGAAACCCATCAGATGGTCATCTCCGGCGCAGGCGACATCCAGATCGGCGTCCTCTGCTCCAAGCTCAAGAACCTCTACAACGTGGATACCGAGCTCAAGCCCGCCCGCGTTGCCTACCGCGAAAAGATCAAGGGCCGCGTCGAGGCCCACGGCCGCCACAAGAAGCAGTCCGGCGGTTCCGGTCAGTTCGGTGACGTCTGGGTTCGCTTCGAGCCCCAGGACGAGCAGGACGACATGATCTTTGCTGAGGAAGTCTTCGGCGGCTCCGTCCCGAAGAACTTCTTCCCCTCCGTCGAAAAGGGCCTGCGCAACGCCGTGCAGAAGGGCGTGCTCGCCGGTTACCCGCTGGTCGGCCTCAAGGCCACCCTGTACGACGGCTCCTACCACCCCGTCGACTCCAACGATATGGCCTTCCAGACCGCTGCCCGCCTGGCCTACCAGGACGGCATCCCCAAGGCCAAGCCCACCATCCTTGAACCGATCGGCCAGCTCTTCGTCACCGTGCCCGACGAGTTCCAGGGCGCCATCATCGGCGACATCAACTCCAAGCGCCGCGGCACCATGATGGGCTCCATGCCCGCCGAGGACGGCATGACCACCATCGAGGCCTCATCGAGGAAGCCAAGGCTCTGGCCGAGCAGGAGTAATCCGATTCTATAACCGTTCAGTTGGGCGGCCCTTGGGCCGCCCAACTTTATAAAGCGAGGGTTTATCATGAAAAGCAGGCTATCCAACGCGAAAAATCTGATCTGGGCAGCGGCGATTCTGATCTGCCTGCTGGCGCTGCTGCTGGGTCTGATCTTCTCCATGTCGCGCAAAAGCCAGGACAAACGGGAGGAGGGCACCATCGTGCTCGGCCAGATCGACAGGAACAGACAGGCGGCGGATACGTCCCTTGTCGGCCTTGACACGGCGAACGCAAAGACGCTGATCCCCCTGCCGGAGAACAACAAGGGCAATCTGGAGAGCGTGTTCGGCATGACCTTCCTTTGCGACAAGACCATCCTGGGCCTGCGCAATTATGCCACCCAGTATGCCGACGGCCTCACCGCGCAGATCTGGACCGACAACGGCAGCGGCCTGCGGGCCAAGGACGCCGCAGAGTCCCCCATCGTGTTTGTGGACGGTTCGCTCATCCGCGCGGCCGACGGCGCCATGGTCACCCGGCCGAGAACGATGGTGCTCTATCTCGGCGGCGACGGGCTTGCCGAGACGACGCAGCAGGAGTTCATCGACGGCTACACGCGCCTCATTGAAAGCATCCGCGAGGCCTCCCCCAACACGAAGGTCATTGTCTGCTCCATTGGCTCCATCAGCTCCAACTATCAGGGCGGGGACGGTCTGACCACCCAGCTCATCGCCAGCGCCAACGCCTGGATCCGGCAGGTCTGCGTCAACACCGGCGCCTACTATGCCGATATCGCCTCCATCGTCAACGATGAATACGGCTATCTCTCCGACACCTTCCTCACCCCGGACGGGCGGAGCATCGCCGCGGCAGGCATCGCGCTGATCGTGGATTACTTCCGCTTCCATTATATTTAAGGCAACACCTAATTTGCGCAGCCCGTGTTTTTCGGTTTTGTGCAATATCCTCAGCTTCGGAAAAACCTGCCGCGTCTGACATGGTAATGTTCACAATTCTGTCGCGCCCTGCTTGACAGTCGGGGCGCGACAGGTCTATAATGCACGCATACTCAAGGAAGGGGCACAGTCACCATGCGTCGTTTCGATACCGCCAACTGCATGATGATGGAGATGTACATGTGCGGCATGTGCAAGATGATGCGCGCTCAAAACTCTCCATGTTCTCTTTCTGTTTGATTGCATACACGCGTTTCAATCAGGTTCGGAAAACGATGGGAGTTTTTCCGGACCTGTTTTTGTTTCACACCATCGCTTATTTGGAGATATGAGAGGATAGAATGAATAGATGATTGAGATAAAGAATCTTTGCAAGACCTATTCTTCCGCCTCCGGAAATGTGGAAGCGCTGCGCGACATCAACCTCACGATCGAGGACGGGGAGATCTTCGGCATCATCGGCCTGTCCGGCGCCGGCAAGAGCACCCTGGTGCGCTGCATCAACCTTCTGGAGCGGCCGACCTCCGGCAGCGTCATCATCGACGGGCAGGATATCACCGTCCTCCCCCGGCCGGAGCTTTTGAAAATGCGCCGCAGCATTTCGATGATCTTTCAGGGCTTCAATCTGCTCGAGCAGCGCAGCGTCCTGCGCAATGTCACCTTCCCGCTGGAGATTTCCGGGGTGAAGGGACAGGCAGCAAAGCTGAAGGCCATGGAGCTCCTGAAGGTCGTCGGTCTCGAGGAGAAGGCGGCGGCCTATCCCGCTCAGCTCTCCGGCGGACAGAAGCAGCGCGTCGCCATTGCGCGCGCCCTCGCCTCCGATCCGCGCTACCTGCTGTGTGACGAGGCGACCTCGGCTCTCGACCCGAACACCACCCGTTCCATTCTGGAGCTGCTGCGCAGCATCAATGAGAAGATGGGCGTGACGATCATCGTCATCACCCATGAGATGAAGGTCATCGACCAGATCTGTGACCGGGTGGCCGTCATCGACCAGAGCCGCATCGCGGAATCCGGCAGGGTGAGCGATGTGTTTGCCAATCCCCAGTCCCAGATTGCCCGCGAGCTGATCCTCCCGCAGGACCGCACCGCCATTGAGACCAGCGGCGGCAAGAAGATCCGCATCATCTTCGACGGCATGCAGTCCAAGGAGCCGGTCATCTCCAACATGACGCTCGACTGCCAGGTGCCGGTCAACATCATGTTCGCCGACACAAAGGACTTTGACGGCATCGTCTACGGCCATATGATCATCGAGCTGCCCACCGATGCGCACCAGGCCGAGAAGGTCATCGCCTGGCTTAAAAACAGCGACGTCAAGTGGAAGGAGGAAGACTGATGCTCTCCGAAACCTTTTACAAGCTCTGGAATGCCGGCATCCTGCAGCGCGGCGTCTGGGAGACGATCTACATGACCGTCATTTCCACGGCGATCTCCTATGTGATCGGACTGCCGCTCGGCGTGGTGCTGAATATCACGGACCGGGAGGGCATTTATCCCATCCCCTGGTTCAACCGTCTGCTCGGCATGATCGTCAATTTTTTCCGTTCGATTCCCTTTATTATCCTGATGGTTGCCATGCTTCCCGTGGCAAACTTTATTGTAGGCACCTCGCTCGGCAACAAGGCCATGATCGTCATGCTGGTCATCGCGGCCTCGCCCTACATTGCGCGCATGGTGGAATCCTCCCTCAAGGAGGTCAACGCCGGCGTCATTGAGGCGGCCCAGTCCATGGGGGCCAACAATTTCCAGATCGTGACCAAGGTCCTGCTGCCGGAGGCCAAGCCCTCGCTCATCATGGGCGCCGTGATCTCCATGGTGACGATCCTCGGCTACTCGGCCATGTCCGCCACCATCGGCGGCACCGGCCTCGGTCAGATTGCCATCAGCTACGGCCACCAGCGCTTCAATCCCGATATCAAGTGGATCTGTGTATTTCTGACTGTAATAATCGTTCAGATTATTCAGGAGGTGGGGACTGCCGTTGCGCACCGCACCGATAAACGCATCACCAAGTAAACCCAAATCTTCAAAAAAGGAGAACATGAACATGAAAAGAAATCTCGCTTTGATCCTTGTCCTGGCGCTTGTAGTCCTGAGCCTGAGCGCCTGCGGAGGCTCCTCCTCCGCGCCCGCCGCCACCGCAGCCCCCACGGAAGCGCCCGCCACCGAGGCTCCCGCTGCCACCGAGGCTCCCGCCGCCACCGAGGCTCCCGCCGCTTCCGAGCCCGTAAAGCTCGTTGTCGGCGCAAGCTCCACCCCCCACGGCGAGCTGCTTGAGATCGTCAAGCCCGTTCTCGCCCAGCAGAACATCGACCTCGAAATCGTCATTTACGACGACTACGTGCTGCCCAACACCGCTCTGCAGGACGGCACCCTGGACGCCAACTACTTCCAGCATGCCCCCTATATGAACAGCTTCAACGCCTCCAATGGCACGGATCTCGTCTCTGCCGGTCTTGTCCACTATGAGCCCATGGGCATCTACAGCTCCAGCCTCAAGGATCTCAAGGACCTGGCTGCCGGCGCCACCATCCTCGTGCCCGATGACGAGTCCAACCAGACCCGCGCCCTGCTCCTGCTGCAGCAGGAGGGCCTGATCGTCCTGCCCGAGGGCGCCTCCGTTGACACCGCCCCCTCCGTGCTCGACATCAAGGACGCCAAGGGCTACAATGTCCAGGCCGCCCAGGCCGACGCTGTTCCCTCCCTGCTGGCCAACAGCGCTGAGGGCACCATTGCCGTCATCAACTACAACTACGCTCTGAACGCCGGCTTCAAGACCACCGACGCTCTGGCCATCGAGGACGCCTCCGGCAACGCCGCCCAGACCTACGCAAACCTCGTGGCCGTCCGCCGCGGTGACGAGTCCCGTCCCGAGATCGTCGCCCTGGTCAAGGCCCTGCAGGACGGCGCAGTCGATACCTTCAACGCCAACACCGGCGCCGGCATCGTCTCCATCAAGTAATCATTCCCAAAGCGCAAGGAACTTTTGCCCCTGTTGCAGCGTCTGTTGCAATAGGGGCTTTTCTTTTTCAGAAAAAGCGGTATAATAACAGTATTCCCCGGTTTTAACCGGAAGGAAAGGAAGGCGAACTTTTTGAAGAAACGTAATACCGTCAAGATTATTTTGATTGTGCTGTGCATCATCCTGCTGTGCGTTTTCGTCTACAGCGGTTATAAGATCATCACCACCATCCGAGGCTACAAGCAGGCGGAAAAGACCTATACCGAGGTGGCAAACCAGTTTGCCACGGTGGTGTCCTCTCCCACGCCCGTGCCGGTGGAGAGCGAGCAGCCCCAGGACGACGGCATCGACCCCGAGGTCAGCCCCCTGAACATCGACTTTGCCGGTCTTCGCGCCCAGAGCACCGATTACGTGGCCTGGATCTATGGTCCCAACACCGTCATCAACTACCCCATTGCCTACACCGACGACAACTTCTATTACCTCGACCACATCCCCGGTGAGATCCAGAACGCCAACGGCACCATCTTCATCGACTGCCGCAACGCCTCGGACTTCTCCGACCAGAACACCTGCGTCTACGGCCACAATATGAATGACGGCTCCATGTTTGCAAGCCTCCGTAACTACCGGGACGCAAACTACTACACCGAGCACCCGGTCATCTATCTGAGCACCCCGGACTTTAACTACCGCCTTGATCTGATCGCGGGCTTCATTACCGAGCCGACGTCCTTCGCCTATGCGAGTACCTTCGACACGCCCGAGCAGTTCATGGGCCACATTGAGCTCATCAAGGATCTGTCCACCTTCAAGTCTGATGTGCAGGTCAACGAGACCGACAAGATCGTCACCCTCTCCACCTGCACCTATGAGCGCGACGACGGCCGCTATGTCGTGGTCGGCAAGCTCACAAGGATTCACTGATTTTGAGACGAAAGATTTTCATGAGGCTTTAACATGGAGGTACCGAAATGCCCCGAAATATCCTTCTAATCACACTGGACACTCTTGAGGCGGACTGCGCCCTGCAGTATTATTCCGTGAAAAACGAATACGGCTTCGACTACTGCGAGGCTATGCAGAGCATGGAAGCAAGCGCCAAGTATGTCCTGTCCCGCTATCCCATTGATGAGATTCTCGTCATCGGGGACGAGGTGAACCCCGACGGGAGCGGCGAAAAATCATATCTTCTGAAGGACGCCGGCACGCTCCTTTCCGGAAATTCAGGAACGCTCTCTGCCTTCGATCTGTTTCGCTGCCGGATCGCGCAGTATATCGGCGAGCAGAGCCTGGAGCAGCAGGCTTATGAGTCGCTCCTGCCGGAGGCGGAACGCGCAAAGCTTGCAGACTTCACCCGGGACTTTCTGGAGAAGCACTCCGAGCAGGACACGAAGCGGCTCAACCGCTTTTTTAATGAGCTGGCGTGCAGCCGGGAGCTTTTTGAGCTGTTCCGGCAAGACCTTCTCAAGACCTTTCCGAATGCTCGAAAGAATCCGCAGCTTTATATGAGGTGGGCAAAAAACTACCTGTACATGCAGTTAAAGCCCTCTGCCAAGCTGGAAATCCTTCCGATCAATGAGAATATCCGCGCCCGTTATTTATACACAGACATGCTGGATAAGCCGGAGTACTGGCTCAACAGTGTTCTGAGCAAAGATCCGAACGCTCCCGAAGCCGACGACGAAATCAGGCTCTACGTCTCACTGAGCAATACCTCCTCGATTGATGCGCACCTTGTCCTGAATTTGCTGGATATTCTGACTT
Source organism: Oscillospiraceae bacterium (assembly GCA_902790375.1). Lineage (GTDB taxonomy): Bacteria > Bacillota > Clostridia > Oscillospirales > Oscillospiraceae > Limivicinus. The sequence continues at coordinate 13,200 of CADARY010000045.1, forward strand.
CCACACCGGGAAACAGGATCCATCTGAAGAAGAATTACAAGGTCACCGACCCTGCCCGGCATCTGGTCGGAGAGATTCAGGATAACACCGCTGTTTCCCTCAGTACGAATCTGGTGACTGCGGCGCACGCCTTCCTGAACTACGGCAAAACGGATATGCTCGTGTCTTTCTGTGAAAACAGCGGAGAGCAGGACGAACGGATCAACCGCCTGATCTATGCCGCGCGGCATGTGGATGTGGGCATCTCCATGTGCAACATTTCAGAGATACAGTTGGGGATCCGGATGCTGCGCAGCCTGTTCATGGAGCAGCGATCCTGGACGGGAGAGAGCGAGTACGGGCTTCTGTTCGGTATGCTCGCCGGGTGCATTGAGTCCGATTACGCCCCGCTGCTGTCGGAGGACGGCACGATCTCGTTTATCAAGCTCATCAAATGGGCCTATCGGCACCAGCTGTATCAGCAGGTCCTGACTCTGATCGAATCCAATGCGCCTATGCATTTTGTAAAAGCCGGCATCTTCTATTACTGCGACAGCGAAGAGAGCAAGCCCGCGGTCACGAGGCTGTTCGCCCAGAAGATGTTGGAAATGAAGCCCTCTGAATACGTTAAAATGAATGATTTGGATTATTACTTTGTCAAGTACTATGATCGCGAAAATGTCAGGTTCGACAGAAACCAGGACAGAAATCTCATGTACGCCATCCTCCGTGCGCAGTCCCTCGAAAAACAGCCCACGGAAAAGATCAGTGGTCATACTGCGTGTGACAGCATAGAGACTGTGCAGAACGTCCTGTATGCCTATTTTCACCTCTCTTTTATACGCAACAAAATCAGCCATGCCAACGCCGATGCCATGGTAGAGACACGCCTGATCGTATCCGATAAAGATATCAGCTCTTCCATGATCCTGATGAAGGAGAGTATTGAATACTTCATCATGTGCTATGAAAAGGCCCTGGGTGAAGCACAGGGCAAGGATCCGACCATCGTCTCCATTTCCCCTGAGAATATCCAGCGCGTCGCCACGAGCATGAGACGCGGGAAAAACCAGGAGCCTCAGCATAAATCTCCCGCAGGCAATTCTCCCGCATAAGGCACTTCCGGGGGTGCAGCAATGCCCCCCCTTACGACGCCTGATATTTGTGCATAATGAAGCACCAGCCAAGTCCTTTTGGACCTGACTGGTGCATTTTTTCTGACGCTGTTATGCAACGCCTTTTACATGTCATTAATAGAAACGCTTATTCTTGTTCTTGCGAGCGGCCTCGGATTTCTTACGGCGCTTGACGCTGGGGCTCTGGTAGTACTCCTTCTTCCTGAGGTCGGCCAGAACGCCGGACTTCGCGCAGCTGCGCTTGAATCTCTTCAGAGCATTGTCCAGAGACTCATTCTCCTTGACGTAGATTTCAGACATGTATTTCCCTCCCTCCAAATACGCCTTGCGGCGCTTTAAGGGCCAATGAATTGGCTTTACGGGTTAAGCCTCAAATGTCAATGATTACTTTGCCGGCTTGAGGATCAAATTGATGATCTTGTTTTTCACGACAATGGTCTTGACGATCTGCATGCCCTGGAGCTGACGCTGGATCTTTTCGTCCTTGCAGGCGGTGTCGATAATGAACTGCTCGTCGGCGTCGGCGGGCACGATGATGGTGGAGCGGAGCTTGCCGTTGACCTGGACTGCCATCTCGCGCTCGGCATCGACGGTCTTTGCCTCGTCATATTTAGGCCAGGGCATCTGCATGGCCATCTTGCCGTACTTTTCAGCAAAGCCGAGCTGCTCCCACATCTCCTCGGCGATGTGCGGGGCGAAGGGAGAGAGCATCTCCGCGAGGTACATGAGATCGCCCTTCGTGCAGCCGTTGGTGTAGAACTCGTTGACCATGGTCATGAGCTGGGCGATGGCGGTGTTCATCTTGAGGGTGTCGATATCCTCGCTCACCTTCTTGATGCTCTTGTGGATGATGGGCTCGTTCTTCTTTGTGACGGCCTCGTCGTCCGAAGCCTGCTCCATCAGATTCCAGCAGCGGTCCAGGAAGCGCTTGGAGCCCTTCACAGCCTCGTCGGACCAGGTGGCGGTCTTCTCAAAGTCGCCGATGAACATGATATACACGCGCATGGTGTCCGCGCCGTAGGCCTTGACGACATCGTCGGGGTTGACGACATTGCCGAGGGACTTGGACATCTTGACGCTGGGACGCAGGGCTTCATTGCCGTAACGCTCGATCAGGGCCTGCTTTTCCTCCTCGGTCTCGACGTTTCCGACATAGTGGGGGTTCCTGCCGAGGATCATGCCGTGGGAGGTGCGCTTCTGATACGGCTCCTTGGTGTGCACGACGCCGATGTCGTACAGGAACTTGTGCCAGAAGCGGCTGTAGAGGAGATGGAGCGTGGTGTGCTCCATGCCGCCGTTATACCAGTCGACAGGTCCCCAGTACTCCTCGGCCTCCCGGGAGAAGGGGGCATCGTCGTTGTGGGGGTCCATATAGCGCAGGAAGTACCAGCAGGAGCCGGCCCAGTTCGGCATGGTGTCGGTCTCGCGTTTGGCGGGGCCGCCGCAGCAGGGGCAGGTGGTGTTGACCCAGTCGGTCATCTTGCTGAGGGGGGATTCGCCGTCGTCGGTGGGCTCATAGCTCTCCACCTGCGGGAGAACAAGCGGCAGCTCGCTCTCGGGAATGGGAACCCAGCCGCATTTCTCGCAGTTGACAAGGGGGATCGGCTCGCCCCAATAGCGCTGACGGGAGAAGACCCAGTCGCGCAGCTTGTAGTTGACCTTCTCCTTGCCCCAGCCCTGTTCCTCGGCATATTTCTTCATGGCGGGGATCGCTTCCTTGACGGTCATGCCGTTGAGGAAGCCGGAGTTTACCATGATGGCGTCCTCATCCTTGGAGACAAAGGCCTCCCTGGTGATGTCGCCGCCCTTGACGACCTCGACGATGGGCAGGCCGAACTTGGTGGCAAATTCCCAGTCTCGCTGGTCGTGGCCCGGCACGCCCATGACGATGCCGGTGCCGTAGCCCATGAGGACATAGTCGGAGGTGAACATCGGCACCACCGCGCCGGTGGCGGGGTTGATGACCTCAATGCCCTCGAGGCGCACGCCGGTCTTGTCCTTGTTGAGCTCGCCGCGCTCAAAATCGGACTTGCGGGAGGCGGCCTCCTGGTACGCCTTGACCTCGTCCCAGTTTTTGATAAGCTGCTTCCACTTCCCAAGCAGCGGATGCTCGGGAGAGATGACCACATAGCTCACGCCGAAGAGGGTGTCGGCGCGGGTGGTGTAGACGGTAATGTCGTCGGGAGTATTGGTTTTGAAGGTGACTTCGCAGCCGGTGGAGCGGCCGATCCAGTTCTTCTGCTGAACCTTGACGCGCTCGATGAAATCCAGATCATCCAGATCGTCGATCAGACGGTCGGCGTATTTTGTGATGCGCAGCATCCACTGGCTCTTCTCCTTGCGCACGACCGGGGAGCCGCAGCGCTCACACACGCCCTCCACGACCTCCTCATTGGCAAGGCCGCATTTGCAGCTCGTGCACCAGTTGATGGGCATGGTGGTCTTGTAGGCAAGGCCCTTCTTGAACATCTGCAGGAAGATCCACTGGGTCCACTTGTAGTACTTGGGGTCGGTGGTGTCCACGACGCGATCCCAGTCAAAGCCGTAGCCAAGCATCTTGAGCTGCCGGGTAAAGTTCTCGATGTTCTGCTTTGTGACGATGGCGGGGTGGATGTGGTTCTTGATGGCGAAGTTCTCCGTCGGCAGGCCGAACGCGTCAAAGCCGATGGGATAGAGGACGTTGTAGCCCTCCATACGCTTTTTCCTGGTGACGATGTCGATGGCGGTAAAGGGGCGCGGATGGCCCACGTGCAGGCCTGCAGCCGAGGGGTACGGGAATTCGATGAGGCCGTAGAACTTCGGCTTGTCACTCCCGGTGACGGCGGCGTAAGGCTTGCTGACTTCCCATCTGTCCTGCCATTTCTTTTCAATGGCCGCGAAATCATATCTCATATCGGATCTTCTCTCCCTAAAGTGTTTCGGGTCGGTCCGGGGAACGACCCTGCGGTGTATTGGAACTTATTCGGCGCTTACAAGCGTTTTCGGGTCAACAACGGCGGCGTCGCTCCACAGGCGCTCGAGGTCATAGAACTTTCTGGCCTCGTCGGTGAAGACGTGCACGATCACGCAGCCGAAGTCCATCAGCACCCAGATATCCGAGCGCAGACCCTCACGGCGCGTGGGGAGCTCCCCTGCTTCGGAGAGCTGCTTGTCCACCTCGTCTACCAGGGCCTTGATGTGGGTGGAGGAGGTACCGTTGCAGATAACAAAGTAGTCGGCGAGCACGGTATGCTCCGTGGTTCTGAGGACCTTGACGTCCGTTGCCTTTTTGTCCTCAAGGGCTTTTGCGGCGATCGAGGCGATCTGTTCGGCAGTAAGCATGTTTTTTCCTCCTAACTTTATTTCTTATTTTAAGTATATCATCCTTTTCTTAAACACAGGTTCCCATCTCATCTGAGCGTCACCTGGTCTGGTTTTTATACCAGTTAAAGGCGTCCATGGTGTCGTGGAAGATCGGCTTGCCTCGCTCGGTCAGATCCTCAATGCTCATCTCAAGGCCCAGGGCCATGGCCCTGTCCAGATCCTCAAAGCTGAGCGCGCGCAGCTCCTCCACGCCCTCGAAGTCCCGTGTAGGCTCCGTATAGTCGGCAAGGTAGATGATCTTCTCCAGCCTTGTCATATCGGGTCTGCCGGTGGTGTGCCAGCGGATGGCGCTGTAGATCTCATCGGAGATGCCGAAGAGGTCCCTTGACAGCGCGGCGCCCGTGCGGGCATGCAGCAGAGCGGGGTTGTCCCGCTCGGCCTGTTCCAGAATGATACCATATTTTTCGCACAGTTTCAACTGTTTCTCTTTGCCCTGGGCCTTGGTGATGTCGTGCAGGATGCCGGCCACGGCGGCCTTGTCGGGATCCTCCCCCCAGTGCATGGCGAGCATCACCGCCTGGCTCTCCACTCCGGTCACATGGGCGATGCGCTTTTCATCCAGATAGGGCATCACCATCTGGCGAAGCCACGGCAGGGCAGGCTTTGCGTCATAAAAGCCGTTTCGGATGATGCAGGCGTACACCGGCTGTGCAAGCTCCTCCGCCCCGAGGCCGAGGCGCAGCTTTGCGCGGATCTCGGTGGAGCTCATGGGCAGGGGCGTATGGGGAATGACGATCACCTTCGCATCGTTTTCCCTCTCCAGCTCCTCCTTGAAGCGCTCGATCTCCCGGCGGTCAAAGTCCTCCCGGCTCAATACCGCGAGGGTGCAGCACTCCAGCATATACTGCCAGCGGTACCAGGTCTTAAAGGACAGGAACATGTCCGTCCCCATCACGATGCAGATCTCCGCCCCGGGATATTCCTTTCGCAGGGAGTCCACCGTATCGGCGGTATAGCTCTTCCCCTCGCGGCGAAGCTCCAGCTCCGAGACCTCCGCCCCCGGGATGTCCGCGAAGGCGAGGCGGCACAGCTCGAGCCGCTGCGCGGGCGTGGGGCTGTTTTCCTCCAGCTCCTTATGAGGCGGGGTGTTGGTGGGGATGATCAGAAATTTATCCGGCTTTAACACCTCGCAGGCTGTGCGGGCGGCTTCGGCATGCCCGATATGCGGCGGGTTGAAGCTCCCGCCGTAGATGGCGATCTTCATTTTTTCCTATCCTTTACAAGCTCGATTTTCGGTTCCTTTTCATTGCGCTTATAGAGCACGAACTTGGTCCCGATCACCTGCACCTGCTCGGCCTTGCAGGCCTCCGAGAGCGCGTCGCAGGCCTCCCGCGCGCTGAGCATGGAATTTTCCAGCACCTTGCCCTTGACAAGCTCCCGCGCCTTCAATGCCGCGGAAACGGATGCGATGACGCTGTCGGTGATGCCGCCCTTGCCGATCTGGATGATGGTATCCTCGGCCATGGCCAGCCCCCGGAGCTGCGCCCTTTGCTTACTCGTAATCATTTTAATCTCCTTTTCCATTCAGGCTCCCTCCTTGAGGGAGCTGTCCCGGTGCGTGCACCGGGGCTGAGGGAGTCGTCCTTCTGAGCACGCAAGAAACTGACGTTGACTCCTTCCGTCATCCGGCTTGCGTGAGACGCCGGATGACACCTCCCTCAAAAGGGAGGCATCTCTCACTTAAACAGTGCCTCGATATAATCCTTGGGATTGAAGGGGATCAGATCGTCAATGCCCTCGCCGACGCCGACAAACTTGACTGGCAGCTTGAGGCGGTTCGCGATGGCGAAGACCACGCCGCCCTTGGCCGTACCGTCGAGCTTGGTGAGGACGATGCCGGTGAGGCCCGCGGTCTCCAGAAACTGCTCGGCCTGGATGAGGCCGTTCTGGCCGGTAGTGGCGTCGAGGACCATGAGGGTCTCCACGTCCGCGCCGGGCAGCTCCCTGTCGATGATGCGGCGCATCTTGGACAGCTCGCTCATGAGGTTTGCCTTGTTGTGCAGTCTGCCTGCGGTGTCGATGATGATGACATCATGGCCCCTGGCCTTGCCGGCGCAGATGCCGTCATACACCACGGCGGCGGGGTCGCTCCCCTCCTCGTGGCGGACGATATCGACCCCCGCCCGGTCGGCCCAGACCTGAAGCTGCTCGGCCGCCGCGGCGCGGAAGGTGTCGCCCGCGCAGAGCAGGACCTTCTTGCCCTGAGATTTGAGCAGGGCTGCGAGCTTGCCGATCGTGGTGGTCTTGCCGACGCCGTTGACGCCCACCATCAAAATCACGCTGGGAGTCGTATTGAGCTTGAGCTCGCTGTCACCGGCGTTGAGCTCCTTCTTGAGCTCCTCGATCAAAACCTCGCGGGCCTTGTCGCCGCGCTTGATGTTCTTGTCAAAGCAGAGGTAGTGCATGGAGGTGACCACCCGGTCCACCGTGTCCACGCCCATATCCGCCATGATCAGCAGCTCTTCCAGCTCGTCAAAAAAGTCGTCGTCATCCGGGCGGTAGTTGCGGAAGATCTCCTCAAGGTCCTCCATCTTCACCCTGGTCTTGGTCAGGCCGGAGAAAATCTTATCAAAAAATCCCATGTCTGTGTTTGCTCCTTACGTTTCTATTGTCTGAGAGCGTCAGCTCTCCACGCTTTTCTGTGCGCTTTCAAGGTCGAGCTCGATGACCGTGGAGACGCCCTTCTCCTGCATGGTCACACCGTAGAGCATATCCGCCTCCTCCATGGTGCCGCGGCGGTGGGTGATGACCAGAAACTGCGTCTTGTCGCTCATCTTGCGCATATAGGAGGCATAGCGGTTGACATTGGCATCGTCCAGGGCGGCCTCGATCTCGTCCATGACGCAGAAGGGCGTGGGCCGCACCTTGAGAATGGCAAAGTACAGGGCGATGGCGACAAAGGCCATCTCTCCGCCGGACATGAGGCTGATGTTGGAAAGAGCCTTGCCGGGAGGCTGCACCTTGATTTCGATGCCGCAGTTGAGCACGTCGTTCTCATCCTCCAGCCGCAGCGCCGCCTTGCCGCCGCCGAAGAGATCGAGGAAGGTCTCATGGAAGCACTCGTTGATCTGCTTGAAGCGCTCAACGAAGACCGTCTCCATCTGACCGGTGATGTCCTTGATGATGTCCAGCAGCTCGCTCTTGGCCTTGTCCACGTCGGCCCGCTGCTCGGAGAGAAATTCATAGCGGGTGTTGACGCGCTCAAACTCCTCAATGGCGCCGAGGTTCGGCGTGCCGAGGGCGTTGATCTTCCCGCGCAGCTCCGAGACCGCCTTGCTCGCCTTCGGGATGCTCTCCACCGGCTGGCGCAGGGCCTGGGCTGCGGTATGGCTCAGCTCATAGTTTTCCCAGAGCTTGTCGAGCAGCTGCTTTTCCTCCAGATCGGCAGCAAGCTTCTTCTGCTCGATACGGGCGGAGCGCCGCTCCAGCTCCAGGATCTCGCCGTTTCGCGTCTGGGCCTCCTTGTCGGCCCGGGTGCGCTTGCCCTCCAGCTCCAGCTTGCTCCTGCTGATGTCGGCGATCTCCCCGCGTATGGCGTCCGCCTTCTTTCTGAGGGCTTCCAGCTCCTCTTCCCGTGCAAGGATGCGCGCATCGAAGTCCGCGATCCGGCTGCGAAAGGCGTCCACGGTTTTCTGCCGCTCGGCGCTGTCGCCGGTGAGACTCTCCAGCAGCAGCTTCATCTGGGCGCTGCCGCTTTGGGTGGCGCGCTTTTCCGCCTCGAGGGAGGATATCTTGCTTTTCAGCTCGCTCTGCTGCTCCAGGCACATGTCGAGCTGATAGCGCACGGACGCAAGCTCCGCCTTCCCCCGCTCCAGCTCCTGGGCGCTGCGCTTTTCCTTCTCGCGCATTTTCTCCCGCTGGCTCCGGAGCTTTTCGAGTTCATTTGCCCGGGAGAGAATGCCGCTGCCGCGCACGCTGCTGCCGCCCGTCATGGCGCCGCCGGGGCTGATGAGCTGCCCGTCCAGCGTCACGATGCGCAGGCGGTTCTGGTTGTTCTTCGACATGCGGATAGCGTCGGTGAGGCGCTCGGCCACCACCGTGCGGCCCAGCAGCTCATCAATGATGCCGCCGTACTGCGCCTCGCATTTTACAAGCTCGGACGCGATCCCCACAAAGCCGGGGTCCCGGTCCGGCGCGTTTTTCATGACCGTGCCGCGCACGGTATCCAGGGCCAGGAAGGTGGCCCTGCCGCCGTCGGTGCGCTTGAGATATTCGATGGCGCTGCGCCCGTCGGCCATGGTATCGGTGACGATGTTCTGCGCCGAGGCGCCGAGGGCGGTCTCCACGGCGAGGGCAAATTCGTCCTCCGTGCGGATGAGGTTTGCCACCGGGGCGTGGATCCCCTTGAGGTTGCCGCGGGCTGATTCCCGCATGACGCCCTTGACCGCCTTGGAAAAGCCCTCAAAGTCCCGCTGCATATCGTCCAGGAGCTTGATGCGGGAATCCATGGTGCGCGCGTCCACCGCGAGGCGGTTGACCTGTTCGGTGAGCTGCTCGAGGCTCTCCTCCCGGCTTCTCGTCTTCATGCGCGCCCCTTCGAGGGCGTTGTTGTTGCGCTTGTTCTCCTCGTTCAGCTCTTCGATTCCGTGGTCCAGGCTTTGCAGCTTTTCCTCCGCCTGCTCAATGTTCTTTCTGACCTCACGCACACGGTTTTCCTGCTCGGCTATGTCGGCCAGCATACGCTCCAGGCTCTCCTGGGTGCTCTTTTTATCCGCGCGCAGCACCGCTGCGAGAGATTCGCACTTCGCCGTCTCCCCTTCCGCGGCGGACAGCCGTTCGCGCGCCTGCTCGGTTTCGATGTCCTTGCGGTGCATGCGCTCGCCGATGCCCTCGGACGAGGCGTAGAGCGCTTCCAGATCGGCCCGCGCCTTCTCAAGCTCCCTGCCCACCTGGTCAAATTCCTGCTGCACGGCCTCGTTCTGCTGGCGCAGCCGGTCAAGGGAGGCAAGCCACAGGGAGATCTCCTGCACACGCAGCTCGTCACGCAAAAGGAGATACTGCTTTGCGACCTCGGCCTGTTTTTTCAGGGGGCCGACCTGCAGCTCCAGCTCCTCGATCTTGTCGTTGATGCGCACAAGGTTTTCCTCGGTGCGCTCGAGCTTGCGCTCGGCCTCCTCCTTGCGGTAGCGGAAGCGGGAGATGCCCGCTCTCGGCAATGCGGCCCTGGCCGATGATGGAGTAGCCATCCCGTCCGAGACCCGTGTCCATGAGAAGAGAGTTGATGTCCTTGAGGCGCACGGCCTCCTTGTTGATATAATACTCGCTTTCACCGCTGCGGTAATAGCGGCGTGTGAGCATGATCTCCGAGCTGTCGGAATCAAAGATGCGGGCGCTGTTGTCGATGATGAGCGACACCTGCGCATAGCCCATGGCGCTGCGCTTTTCGGTGCCGCCGAAAATCACGTCCTCCATCTTGCTGCCGCGCAGGGCCTTGGAGCGCTGCTCACCCATGACCCAGAGGATCGCGTCGGAGATGTTTGATTTGCCGGAGCCGTTGGGGCCCACGATGGCGGTGATGTTCTTTTCAAAGCTCAGGCGCGTCTTGTCCGGGAAGGACTTGAAGCCCTGAATCTCCAGTGCCTTTAAATACATAAGTTCTTATATCTTCTTAAATGTTCTTAAATCTTCACTTTTAGCTGTTTTATAGAACATTTTGCCTCTCAAATCTTCTTATAAGTTTTTATATTTTCTCGGTCAATTGGTGTAACATTTGGTGTAAAATCGTGCTCATCGCAGAAAATCGGTGATTTTGGTGTAAAACAAAAGGCGGTTTTTGAAAGAATCTTACACCACGAAGGTCTGGAAACCGTTGCGCTGCAATCAGTTTCGGATTTGCAGGGTCATGTATCTTTTCATAATTGGTGTAAGCAGTTTTAGCCCAAATAAATAGCCCCCTCCGCTGCTTTGAAGCTTGCAATCTTCGCATCAGAGGTTGCTTCATTGTAGACATTCATCGTAGTACGGATATTTTTGTGTCCCATGACTTCCTGGATAATCTTGGTATTTGTCTCGATCTCACACATCCGTGTGCAAAAGGTATGACGAAGAATGTGTGCGCTGATCTTCGGGATCAGGCATGGCTCTCGCTTTTCCTTCTCAGCGCGCATAGCCTCTTCCTTATTATAATCAGCAACGATGATTTGGATTTTATCGAAGATCCCCGCCGGCGTGTACACCTTGCCGTTTGCATTCAGAAAGATGAATCCGGTATAACCGTCAACAACAAAGGGTTCCCAATCAGGATTCTTTTTCTTGCGCTTCTCTTTCAGGAGTGCTTTTTTTACATCTTGAAACATTGGGATAATACGATTCCCCGAGATTGTCTTCGGTTTGCCGATTCGATAGGCATATCCGCCAGCTTCTGTATCCTTATAGATCAGAGTGTGATTCACAAGAATGATATCTTTCTTAAAATCCACATCAGACCATCGCAAGCCAAGACACTCTCCGATACGAAGGCCGGTTCCGAGCAGCACGGTAAACAAACTTGAGTATCGTTTATACTGGTTGCTGTTATTGATATAATCAATAAACCGTCTTTGCTGTTCAAGCGTCAGAGCGTGACGTTGTTGGGGTTCTTCCCCGAGCTTCTTGCTGATAGTCTTCATAACGCCGTCTGCCGGATTGCGCCGAATGATCTCATCAAGAACAGCATTTTGAAGTGATTGCCAAATAATGGAGTGTATGGCACGAAGCGTGCTGATTCTGAGGCCCTTATCCTTGTTCAACCCCAGATAAAACTTTTGGATGTCAGTGTACTTCAGTTTATCAAGGGTACACTTACCGATGCTCTCCCGCACATGCGTATTATATAAGCACAGGTAGTTGCAGCGCGTGGTCTCTTTCAGATCTGTACGGAGCTCCATAAGAGAGTCGAAGAGATCATTCAACTTATACTCTGAGGCCGAATTAGGTCTGATACCATCCTTGAGGTCTTTTTCGATGGCAGCAATCATCGTCCGAAGCGCCGGGCCATTTTTAACACCTGATGGGATCTTATCCGTTTCTACGAGTTTCCAGCTATATACCGTCTGGCGTTCGCCGTAGGCGTCCGTATAACGGTACATATACTTTCCGTCTGCTCTTTGCACCTCCCCATTGCGCAATATACGACCTTTTGTGTCTCTGCGTTTATCTGCCATAAGAATCTCCTTTCCGTAACACCATAGCGGAAAGGAACCTGACAAGTGATTTTATCATATTCATGGTTCCTTTGCAAGCAATAGCTTTCAAATTACTGAACATTGGTCCAAATAATCTTCAAATAAGTGGCGCTTGATGAGCTTACGATTCCCATTGATCAGGATATAAGCCTCGTCCGGATTTTGCTCCATAAGCCGCCGAAGCTTTGTCTCACCAATCTGGAAATACTGTGCTGCCTCTTCAACGGTCAGAAGATACTTTTCCCAAACAGGTAATTCTTCTCTTCTCATATTGTTTTCCTTTCGCGCCGCTCACAAACAAGGCAATAAAAATGCTCTCTGGCACACAACGTACCGGAGAGCTTCTATCAATTCTGGCAGTATAATGATACCACCTGAAAACCTTTGAAGTCAATACACTCTTCCGTGCGTAATCGTGCGGTATTTGTGCTGTTTTTTGTTGTAGATTGTGTGAGTATTCACTCCTAGTTCGGTTCATTTATGAAATCATACATTTCGACGAGCTTGTCAATTCCCTCATCGCGTAATTTGCGGATGCTCCAAACGGAGGAAGCCATTGCCTCTGCCGCTTCACTCAAAGATCTTTGTTTGAAGAACAACAGCCCTAAGACCGTCTTCTCGTTTTCCGATAAAAAAGACAGGTAATATTCAATTCTGGATGCCTCCTGCTCCAGCGGAATGAGACGGCTTATGATTTCCCTTGACCTTTCACTGTTTGCAGTATCAGCCGCACATTGATAATTCATAGCTATATACAATGTCCGATTAGATACCGCGCCAGAGTTATGGCCTGTCCCGTCGCCTTTTGCAAAACACATAGCTTCCAGCATGTCCTCCGCTGAGACTGGTTTTTGGTTTTCAAGCTCAAATCGTAGAAGTTTTATCCTCTGCTTTATCTTGGGATATTCATACAGCTTTTGAATAACTCTCTCTTTAGCGTCTTCCATGCCCATAAAATATCGCCCCTTCTTTCTTTATATAGCAAAGGCTCTTGGCTGTCATAGACCGAGGTATTTCTTTGCTCGCCGACATATTACTGCAATCTAATTGCAAATAATGTCGAAATAGTTACAGCCTATTCTTCTTTTTTCTTCTTTTTTCGGGAAAATAGCCAGTATGGGCTGGGCAGCTGAAGAAACCATAGTAATCATTTCCATACGCTGTTTATATAGAGCGCCCCTGCCGCGCTCGTGAGAACGCAACAGGGGCGAAAATCATTTATGCTGCTCTTTGAAAGCGGATGCCGCTTGCGCGGAGGGACAGCTCCTGCGACAGGAGCTTGAGGGACTCAAATTCCTCATCCAGTCCGTCCAGCTCACGGCGGAGCACCTGCTCATAGTGGCGTTTCTTCCCCTCCAGGGCGCTGATCTTCATGACCCAGCGCTCCATGATGGCAGGGCTTTGGCTGCCGCTCTTGATGAGATAGTCCGCGCGCTCCTGGTATTCCGCGATCTCCTTCTTCACCGCGGCGTAGAATTCCTCGGTCATCTTATCCCGCTGCTTGGCATCATCTATTATATAGATGGAGTTTGCCATGAGGCGGGATTTTGTCTTGCTGAGGCTGCTCAGAGCCTCCATGAAGTCCTCGAAGATATCCACCTTCTCCATACTGTGCCGGGGGACGAAATAAAGATGTCCGTTGACACTCATTTTCGTTGCCTCCAGGCTGCGGACAAAATTGAGGCAGATGGTCTCGATCTGCTTGCGGTTTGCGCAGGTCTGATACAGTTCGAACAGCTCCTCGGCACGGCGGCAGTAGGCAGCCGCGTCCACATCGCTGTCATAGGCCAGATTGTCATAGCTGAACAGCCCGCTTTCCTTGTCGAAGCTGATGTTCGCCAACTTCTCATACTGGTTGGTCTCCCGGTTCAGCGTCTCCTTGACCAGCTCTCTGGACAGGACACGGGCGGTGTGCTCGTTGTCCCGGCAGTAGACCCGGTAGATCTGCTGCTGTCCGAAATTCTTGACGACGATACGGTCCTTGATGTCCCCGGTGGCGCTTTTGAAGGCGTCGGAGACAGAAACACGGCGGTCTCCCGCGTAATAGATGCCCATTCCGGCGCACAGCTCCGCCAGCTTCTCTTTGTCGATCAGCAGATCGGACAGAGAAAAATACAGGAGCTTGCCCAGCATATTGTTCTTGTCGCCGGACGCCACGCCCAGCATATCGTTCATGGAAATAACGTCGCTCATGTTCAAAACCTCCTCACCAGTTTCTCAATACTTCATCCAGCTTGTCATAGCGCCCCTGGCTCAGCAGGCCGCACTCATAGTGAAAGTTGATGTCTGTCAGCCGGTATTCAATGGCTTCCATGGTATGGCGGTCGCCTCTTTTCCGCGCGGCCTCATGCCTGCGAAACAGGCTCTGCATGAGGGTGGGGGTCAGGCAATACTCGTTTCTGCGGTTGATCGCCTGAATGCGTTCACATTCTCTTTCTGTAAGCATACTTTCTCCTTTACGCCGCGGCGCGGGCATGGTAATAATCGTCCACACCCTTGTACACCGGGCTCCATACGTATTTGGAATACTTGATGTTCGAAAGGTGTCCGACCTCTTTATGGATCGCAAGGATCGCGTTTCGGACATGGGGATTTGTGGTCTGATCCATGTCCATGGCTTCCACCAGCTCTGTGACGCCGAGATCCAGCACAGTCTCTTTCAGGCCGTGGATGGCGTTGACGCCGCCAATGCAGACAAAGAGCGCATCATTGTCAAGAAAGCTGGCCACGTCGCCCTTGAGCGGTCCTTCCGTCAGATATGCCCGTTTGTTTGCCGTGTTCCCGGTCACATGAATCCAGGAATAACTGCGTGTGCCATTGGGCATATCCCGGCTGGAGAGCCAGCGATACTTTCTCCCCGGATCAGCCTCATCGTCGAGGCGGATCTTCAAGCCCTGGATCAAACCTTCCTTATTCCGTACCGGGATCAGAAAACCACTCGGTCCGGCTATCGTCCACTCGCCATAGCGGGTACGAAATCCGGGAATGCCGCTCAGATCACAGCCGCAGCTTCTGAGCAGGTCTGCCAAAAGCCTGCGGCCTTTTTCCGTCTCCGGCATGGAACGGTACTGGTTTCGCTCGATCCGTTCCTCCGACAGTCCCCGTCCGATAAGATTTTCTTTGTGTCGGTCTGAGAGTGTCAACAAATCCAGCATAGTGGAATAAACTTCGCTGCGCTCCGAAAGCTTGCGGGGCGCTGCCTCTGTATATTGGGAGTCGGGTTTTTTCGGCATGGGATAGACATTGCCGCCCTCTTCCAGCTCCTGAAATGCCTCCCTGTTGCTCAGTCGCATCACGCGGGCATACAGTGTGACGCTGTTGCCCTGCGCGCCGCATAAGACGCAGCGGTACTGATCGGTAGAGGTGTTCAGGAAGAGATGATATTTTCCCGCACCGTGGTCACCGCAGAAGGGGCAGCTCGCCTCAACCTCGCCCCTGGTAAGAGTACGAGGATTGAGGACAAGCCCGCACCTGTGAGCCGTGTCTACGATGGGGATTTTCTTGTAGTCACGGCCCATGGGCGCCGCACCTTACGCTGCGATCGGCATTTCTGTCACGATGGGTTTGATGGGACGGACATTCAGCTCCGAGCGGCTGACACATTTGGCCATGAGCACCTGCCCCGTGGGACGGACGTTGTTCAGGTCGTCGACCGACTCCATGTTATCCACGAAGACAGGGTAGTTGCGCCCGGTCAGACGCTTCATAAGCTCAGATACCTCCATGCCCGCCCGGATCTTCTCCGAGAGGGAGAGTCGGTCATAGCGCCTGCCGTTATACTCAAAGCGGAACACATCCTTCACCTCGCCCGTGCTTTTCACTACGTCATAGAGGGAGATGGACACCCTGTTCATCTTGAGTTCTGCAAGCGTGAGCTCCACGCGCTTAGCGATGAAAAGGAGCAGGCAGCTGACAGATCCTTTGAGTTCAGTGATCTTTTCCTGCGCTGCCTTGATCTTAGTCTCGATCTCAGCCTCATCGGGAAGCGCCGCGCTCTGTAAAGCGGAAAGCTCCGCTTCAAGCTGATGGATTTCCTCGCCGCAGGCTTTCAGGCGATCGTATTCCTCCGAGCTAAGCTTTCCATACTCCAGATCGGAGGTGAGTGTCTGCATCCTGCAGCGAAGCTCTTCCAGCTGCGCTCTTTTCTGCGCGGAGGCGCCGCGGCTGCTGTCCAGGAGTCTTCCGCGCTTTTCTGTCAGTTCACGGACATCCAGCTGGAGCTTTGCCACGTCCTCCTCCTTGAATTTCTCGAATGTGGTCTGGGATTCCGCGTCCATCGCTTTCAGCTCCTCCAATTGGGCGCGCTGCTCCTTGCCCTCGGCAACGATGCCGCTGATGCTCTCCTGGAAAGCTTTGCGAACGATGGGCACGTCAGTTTCGGTGACAGCGCGGCGGCAGGTGGGGCAGACAAAGCCGGGAACAATGGCCTTGCCCGCGCTGAGCTCCGCGTTGTATTTTGCCGCGAGTGCCTTTACTCGTCCGGACGCATTCGCGAGTGCCTGTGTAAATTTGGATTCATAGGCGCTTGCGGAACGCGCCGCCAGCTTCTGTGTCTGCTCATAGAGCTGCTTGTCCAGCTCATCCAGTCCACTGTCGTCACTGTCGTCGTTGAACAGCTCGCTGTACTGCGCGCTCAGATGGGTGAGTTCGCTTTCCAGTTCCTCCTTGTCTATGCCCGCATAGCGCTTTGTTTCCAGCGCAGACTTTTCGTTCATCAGCGCTTCACGCTTTGCCTCAAGCTCCGCGCGTTTACTGTTGCCGTTGGTTTTCTGCGACTGGATCAGATCCTGTTGCCCCTGCAAATAGATCACGGTGCTTTCTAGCTCCCGGATGTCCTTGCGAAGCTGCTTGACGCGGCCTTCCGGGGATAAAAGCGTCTCTGCGGGCAGCTTTTCCCGGATGGGTTCTGCCAATTCCGCGAGGACTTTTTCCTGCGGGATCAACGGGAGATAACGCTGCAGGAGATTCTTCCCCTCATCGCCCAGCTCTTCAATAAAGTACAGGGGATTGAAGATGGAGAGAAACACGTCCTTTTCGCCGAACATCTCCGTCAGATCGAGCTGGCGAAGCTCCTGACCGTCGTAGACGATGCCGGTTCTGCTGCCCTTATGGCTGCGTGTCAGCTCATGGGCCGTGCCCTTGTCATCCACAAAACGCAGGGTGACAAAAAGCTCCGGATCGGTCTCGCTGTGCAGGCGGTCGATGTTGCGCTCGGCAAAGAACGGGAGTCCTGTAACGGCGTAGGCGATGGCGTCCGCGATACTGGTTTTGCCGCGGCCGTTGCCGCCGGTGATGACCGTGGGATTGCCGAAGGTCAGCTCCGTGGGCTGCGCAAAAGACTTGAAGCCCGCAAGACGCATGCCCGTGATCTGAAAACCGCTTATCTTTTCCATTTGATCTCCTTTCCCGCTTACGCGGCCTCTTCCAGAATTTCAAAGCTCTCCAGATAGTAGAAGGTGACGGAATCCTGCTGCTTCAAGGTCTTGCGGACATGGAAGAGCCTGGCGTCACGACAGAGCTCAGGATGCGTCCCTCGCATGAAAGCGAGGCACTTTTTCCCTTCAGGGTTCTGGAGCATAAGGTTGGTATACTCCCCGTTCATGCCCTTCTGCACCTTCACGTCGGTGACGATGTACTCCCAAGCTGGAGTCTCCGGTGCCTTTCGGTACTGCGCCAGATCCACGACCTTGCCGCCCGGTTCCCTGTCTTTCTCGGGTTCCTGCCGTTGCTGTGGTGGTTCTGACTGCCTGGGCTTTTCCGCAGGCTTCTCAGGCTGAGGCACGTCAGGCTTTTCGATGCTGCCCGGTGCCCTTTGTGGTGTGAGCAAAGACTGCACCCCACAGGGCGCCGCTGCCGTCAGCTTGAACTTTGTCAGCATGTTCAGATAGGCCTTGTCCAGCTTGGCACGCTCCGAGGGCTTGATGATGTAGCTCTTGCCCTTCTTCTCAATGTTCACATAGACCGTATCCATGTTGTACAGGACGCGGCCGATGCCCCATTGGACCGCAGCGCGCTTCATGGAGTCGCTCAGACCGCCCTTGACCGGTTCAATATCCGAGTCCTCGGCTCCGTCCCATTTGGTGATGAATCCGCGGCCCTCGAAATAGATGGAGATGCCGCAGATCTGGGCCTCCCGCTTACCGGTGCCGTGCCAGGGCTTGTACTCGTTGTACCAGTTCTGCGGCCCCACCACTTCATCCAGACGGTTCTGGATGGCGCGGTTAGTCACATACGGCACCGCGATGCCCTGCATACTGCTCTCAAAAGCGGTTTGAAGTCTCCATTCCAGATCCTCCGCGGCAAAAGGCATGGCCAGCGCCGCCTGGATTTCATTCGTCGTCTTCATTGTCTGTTCCATTCAAGCCTCCAATAAAGTCTGCCAGCGTCTTTCCGTTCGGGATCAGGATATCCGTATAGTAATACGCCGGGTCCTTGTCCTTCAAATGCTCCATCAGTTCCTTATGCCCCAGCTTGAGCTTGTTGCGCTCGGCTGAGTACATATCGTCGTTATCCGGGATGCCCAGCAGATAGCGCGGAAAATTTACAAGCGCCGTCTGTTTTTTGTAACGCGGCAGCACATTGTTCCCCGTGCATACGCGGGAATCCTCATAGACGTTGGAGAAGGGATAGCGGTACATGACAGAGCTTGGCGACGGCTTTTCGTCGGCCATGACGCCGAGCGTGCAGCCGGCCACCCTGCCGGTATCCAGGACCCGAATGCCGAACACAAGACGCGGGATCGGGAAGTTGGGGTATTCCGTTTCTCTGTAGGTCATGTCTGCCTTGAGCTCCGGGTTCCAGAGGATAAAGGTTTTCTCCCCTTTGCCGATGGAGACAGACAGACAGTGCTCCGGCAGAAGACCGGAATCCACAACTTCATTGCTTCTATAGCTCTCGTTCAACATAAAATACAGGTCGATGGGCGAAATCTCCTTGAAGGATATCGCGCCGTCGCGCTTGAGTTCCTCCACAATGATCTTTCCCGAATTGGGAGAGATACGGAGGCGAATGTCATTGCTGTAATCGGTGTTTTCCGCCGCCATTACGCAGCCTCCTCCATATGTTTCTGCGGCAGAGAAACGATCTTGCCTGAGCGTTTCTCTATGATCTGGTTCATACGATCAACTTCCCGGTAAAGGTAGTGCATCAGATCTGTGAATGCCATCACCACACCGGCGGGCTCATAGTATCCTTCCGCAAATTCTACCTGTATCTGCGGGCTGCTGTCGTTATAGTGGATTGTCACATCAAAGATGCCGCAATTGCGGTCGGCCAGGAAAAAGGTGACCACATCCTCAAATCTCCTTCTGGCAGCCTGTACGGAACAAAGATGCAAGTCGGAAAGCTTTACGCTGAGATCGAGATATTCATCAAAAACGCTGTCGTAAATATACAGGATCTCCGAACCGCTCATTTCATCATAGTCCGAGTAGCAGTCGTCAAAGATTTCTTCCATGGAATAATAGAGAAACTCCAGAACCTCCTCAACGGAAAACGCAGTCTCTCCGGAGACAAGGTGCGCTGCCCGATGAGGCCTGTACATCTGCACAAAACGAAGCAGTCTCAGCACGCCGAGAACGTCATATTCATAATCGCTGTCGTACATAGGCCGTCCTCAGAAAAACGCGCGCTTTTCCCGCGCCGAAGCCTGGATGAGCTTGAGCATCTTGTTGAACCCCTTCTGCCAGCTCTGCTCCATACTCCGGTAGTGATCGCCGGACCACATCATAGCAGTATGACACAGATCAAAGGCGTTAAGATCGAGCTTTGTAAGATCGATCGTTTCGCCTTTCCCCAGCTTGTCAAAGACCTCCTTCTGCAGGTATTCGCTGTGCTGCGGCTCTTCGCAATACGGGATCGCCTCCGGGATTGCATGGAGAAGCTCTGTGAATGTCTCAGGGCTGAATTCAAGCATGTTCCGCCTCCAGTTCCACAACGCGCACGACGCAGATGGCGTAATCCGCCACATGGCTGATGATGTGCTGCTCCTCGGCGTCCGAAATGAACGCCTTTTTCTGCTGTGTGTAGTAGATGCCGTAGTCCGGCAGCACGATGCCGCCCTCTGCCAGCACCTTTCACGCAAGATGGAACAGAACCTGCTCGTTTTCGCTGTTGATGAAAATGGGGATCACATGCTCACCGGTGTCTGCTTTCTCGATCTCCTTGAACAGAAAACCCATATGAAAAGCCATCGCGTTCTGCTGCTTCTGCTGGGCTTCGGCCAGGAGATTCAGAAAGTTCAAGGGGTCTTCGATTCCCAATACCACGCCGTAAGCATTTTTGATCTCGCTGTCCCAGGCCTTCTGTACCGGGAAGAAGCTCCCGTAGTACTTGCCCAGATACTTTGTGAGAAGATCGGTCACGACTCCCCACACATGTGTTTTGAGGCTGTCCGCGTTTTGCGTCTGATCGACCGGAACGACCACAGCCAGATTGCCGGATCTCATGTTTTGTACCTCCTATGTCAAAGACTTAAAGCCCTGCGGCGTCAGAATGTTGAAAATCATCTTGTTGGTAACGACCTCCCGCACCTCCGTGCCCATGTGCTTACCCTCCGCGGTGAACTTTTCTTCGTTTTCCGTATGCACGACCTTGACGATCCTGCCCTTGATGATGTGCGGATGCTCGCATTCGATGAGGCCGTTGATCATCCCGGAGCCGCCGATGAGACCGATCTGCCCGATGGAGAGCGGCAGAAGTGGATGCTTCACGCCGCTGTCGAGCTCACTTCTTGTCATCATCTGCTCGAAGCTGTCTGAGCGCCGAAGCTGCTGCTCCAGCTCCCGCTCGTTGAAAATCTCCCCCTTGAAGGTGGCGACCTCCACCGCTCGTTCCGGGAGCGCGTAGCGTCCCTCCGGCATTTCTGACAAGCTCGGAATCGTGTCTGGGCTGACCGCGTATCGTTCCAGCCGGAGCGTATCGCCCGGCTCTGTCGCCTTGCGCTTGCGTATGCCCATGACGGCCACCTGCCGAAAGCGCTGAAACTCCGCGTCGGTAAAGCGCCAGACTGTGAGATCATCGAAATTATCTGTCAGCACCCGGCAAATATCCGGGGTGAGGCGGTAATACGGGATCGCATAGATCAGCAGGCCGCCGTGCATGAGACAGCGTATACTTTCGATCAGGAACCGCTTTTCATGGCGGGATTTGCCGCCGTTCTCGTTCAGTACGGACAGGTAGGGCGGATTCAGGAACAAGAGGTGAAATGCCTCGTGGCTGACGGTACTGTGAAAGAAGCTTCCGAAGCCGACACGGTGAAGCCGCGTCTGTGCTTCCTCGGCTCTGCTTTCGTCCAGCTCCACGCCGTAGGTGTAGCAATTGTTTCCCTGAGCGAGCTGCCGGAGCGCCTTGCCGCAGCCGCAGCAGGGATCCAGCAGATTGGTGGTCATGCCCTCGGGAAAGGTAATGCCCCTCAACATCAGGTCAATGTTGGCGGAATCGGTGGGATAGTAGCCCAGCTTGATCTGATTCAAGAGGCGTCCGACCACCTTTGCGTTTACGGTGTCCCCGGCGGGGATGCATAAGGCAAAGCTCTGCAGCACATCGTAGACGCTCTTGTAGCTGGTGCTCATGAGATCAAATCCTGTAAGACCCCGGCTGAGCTTCCCGGCGAGACCGGCAAGCTCATACTCCTCCACCTCCATCAGCAGCATTCTCGCGTCAAAAATCGCTTTCTCCAGCGCTGTCTTCGTTTTCTTGAGCTCCAGATAGCAGTCCTTGGCAGCAGCCATATCTGCCTCGCGGTATTTCTCTACCTTGGCACGATTCACGACCAACGCTTTGGACTGCCGCAGGATAGCGGCTTTCAGTTCCGCAAGACGCTCAACGGCATAATATTTTTCCTGCTCTGCCATAGCTTACGCGGCTTTCTGGACGATGGTTTCCGCAACGAAGTCGAACATGGGCGCGTTTTCCTCCGGCGTACCAGGGATCAGACGCAGCGTGTAGCCCGCCTCGCGCGACAGCTTGAACAGCCCGACAATGCGGTTGAGTTCTTCGTCGGTTTCCTCCGTCTCGGGTTTCTCATCGGTTTCGGGTTTTCCCGTCACCGCTTGCTTGTAGAACGGCTCAAAGTCTGCGTCCAGTATCTCTCCTTTTGCGGGCTTGCCAAAGAAGCGTGCGCGGAGGGAGCGCAGAAATGAAGCAACGAGCATTGCCAGCAGGCTTTTGTGAATGCGGGGCAGATGGATGATCTCATCGGCCTTAGCCTCATCCACATCGCTCAGGGCAACAGTCAACTTTCCGGTCTCCACATAGGCGGCGGACAGGAAACAGCTCACGGCTAGCGACTCGGAAGCGTAGACCTCCGGGGCATCGATCCGCTTTGCGGCGGCGCGGACGCACACGACCGCGGCGGCCTCGATCTCCCCGATGCTGATGTCATCGGCATAGACGGTGCCGGCGCTGATTACGCCTTTGCCGCTGATGCTCTTGGCCTTGACGCCATAGACCACCTTCAGGCAGCCGTCCACCACCAGGTTCTCGGTCACAAGAGACTCGTATTTTACGGTTTCTCCCGCGGGGATATATACAGTTTTCATGATCCATGTCTTTCCTTTCATGCCGCTTTTTTCTTTACAGGTTGCTTTTGCAGAACGGTCTGCATCCGCACGGTATTAGTTGAAAAATCTGTCTGCCGGACAAGGCTCTCTCCGTGGGTCAGGATGTTGTAGACCATATCCACCACAGCTGTCGCCGCAGTGATGTTGGCCGCCATGCTCTGAGGGTCGGACTGTGCCGCTTCCGCGCAGGAGAGCTCTGTGGGAAACTTGTCTGTTGCCCGCAGGAGCTCCGGATGAACGCTGCCAATGGGTTTAAACAGCGTATGGCCGTTTCTGCGCACACCGCAGACCACCTGCCCGGAAAACTCGCCGTTGCCGCTGTCAATGTAGATGAGATCCTGCGTCTGGCAAAACGCCTTGTGGCAAAGCTGCCGGGACTTGTTGTTGTCTACGGCGCCAATCAGGATCACCATCTCCTTGACAAAGCGATAGATACGCGGGTCAAGCTGCCATTCCTTTGGTGTGATAAGCGCCTTGAGCGTTTCGATATTCTCCACGAAGCTTGGGACGTACTCAGCTTCCATACCGAAGACGGAGGCATAGCGCTCCGCAAGCACACGGGCCTTTTTCTCCCCCAGATCGGCGGGGGAAAAGTTCTGCCGGATCAGATTCTTCTGTTCTACAATGTCGCCATCACAGAGGATGAACCTCGCGGGACGGTTCAGCGCGTACAGCAGCCGGTACAGGTGCGGCGCGATATGTCCGCCCGTGCCGCCGGCGCCGAGCATCACGATCTTGACCGGTACATCAGTAGGATATTTCATCGTCCAGATCCTCAAACACAGCTTTCCGGCGGACGGGCAGGCGCGGCTCCCGCTTTTTGCAGGTGACGTGCTCATGCCAGTCCTTCGGATATTCCCGCTCCAGTCCCTCGATCACCGTGGCCGGGTCAATGGGGACGAAGCTGCCGCCGCAGAAAATGCGTGCCTTGATCTCCGGGAAGAAGTGGTCGAGCTCCCCGAGTACCAGATACAGGCCGGTTTCGCTCTCATCCCAGTCATCCTCCGCCGAGAAAAACGCCTCCATGCTGTTGTGGCTGTGGATATCCGCATAGCGGATGAAGCGGCTTTCGTCATCATAGGGGCAATCGCTGAGATCCGCGTCCAGATGGGATTTCTGCACCGTCTGCTTTGGAACATAGGCGAAATACTCCTGCTCCAGCTTGTCCCAATAGATCAGGGCCAGCGCCTCGTATTCCTCATGCTCCCGCATGAAGGAACGGAAAAAGGCGATTATCTGACCTATCAGGGACATGGGGATCAAGGGCAGAGCCGGGGTAAACCCGGCTCTGGCAGACTGAAACTCAGTCACTTTGTTTTTTGGGGCAATAAACTCACCCTGCTCTGTCTTCCTCATCTCGTAAAACTTGCCGTCGTTGGCGGGAAAAAGGCAGATCACTTTGTCCGACTGCCGGGCTTCCTCCGCGCTGCCGAAAACGCCCTTGTAGGCGGCCATGCCTTTGGATTTCATGGTCACCCGGGGCTTTACAAGGCAGTCCGGATTCTTGTCCTTGGATTTGCGCAGCATCTCAAGAAACTCGCGGGAACGCTCGATGCTCTCCTTCATGGAGGCGATGGTCGTACCCTCCGGGTCCTTGACATCCTTGCGGATGGTGCCGTACTCCACGCTCCAGGTAACATACTTGCCCGCCTCCAGATCCGTGAAGTCCTCGGACTTGCGGATACGGAGTTCCTCAAAGGTCATGGAGGTATCCTCGATGGTCTCCTTCGCGCCTTTGTGGTAGA
The DNA here is from genome assembly GCA_902790375.1 of Oscillospiraceae bacterium. GTDB lineage: Bacteria > Bacillota > Clostridia > Oscillospirales > Oscillospiraceae > Limivicinus. Next base: position 37,148 of record CADARY010000045.1, read on the forward strand.
AGATGGGCAGCTTGTCATAGAGGCCCTTCTGCGTGTTCTCCTGGGTCTTGTTCTCAAAAGCGGCAGAGATCGGGTCGGGAATATCCTTTTTCTCCGGTTTTGCTTTCTCCGTTTTCTTCTCCGGGGCAGGCGGGGGCGTTTCCTCGCTCTTCTGCTCCGTGGGGGGGTCCGCTTTTCTTCCGTGATTTCCTGCGTGGACTCCGGGGCCTCAAAAGGGTTCTCGCTTTCTGCGTTGCTGCTACCGAAGATGGCCTCGATATCCAGGCCGTCATCGTCAAGCTCCGTGAATACGCTGCTGTTGCTTTCGTTCATGGTCGCTCCTCTTTCCGGACAAAAAAAGACCGCAACCACCCAAAGGCAATTACGATCTTCCTTGTCCTGTATTATTTTTCAGTTCGTCCAGTTGAGCGGAGGCGCAGTACACCTCCTTACAGACAGTCTTATTTCCTAACCTGCTCCGCCCTAACCTGCATCTCCCTGAAATACGGGTTCATTGTAGCATGGGGCGGGGTGGCTGAACAGGTGTAACTGTTACACCCGAGTCAATCATGTTCGGTCAAATATCACTCTACTATTCCATAGAAAGTAGATAAAGATTTCCGAGGCAGAATTGTGTCAGGCGAGGCAGCGGTCTTGGAAATACTTTGTGTATTTCCAAGACCGATAACGATATCTGACACACGTTTTGTCAAGGTTTTTTTAGTCTATCTCGAGCTTTCCTAAGGCCATTATTGTGATCGACCGTTACCATGTTACCAGACAAGTCATCTGGGCACTTGAACGGGTTCGGAAAGAGGTGCAGAAACATCTCTCTGCTGAATGGAGGAGGTTCTGCAAGCACTCCAAGGCTCTACTCAATAAGCCGCCCCAAAAGCTCACAGATGAAGAACGTGAAGAACTGCGAATCATCCTCGGCCTGTCTACCCGATTAGAGCAGGCATATTATTTGAAAAATGACTTCCTTTTCCTCATGCACTCGCCTAACTCTGAGATCGCTGAAGAGTTGCTTGGCGACTGGATCTTGCGCGCGGAGAGTGCACATCTTCCCGAATTTTACGAATGTACTCGAGCCATTCACAACTGGAGCAAGTTTATTCTCAACGCTTTTGATGTGTCCTATACTAACGGCTACACCGAGGGCTGCAATAACAAAACCAAGGTTCTTAAGCGTGTCTGTTACGGTGTCCGCAACTTCGCCCGTTTCCGCAACAGAATCTTACACTGTGCCACATAGCACCTAACAAGAAGGAGCATGTGGCGCGCCACATGCTCCTTCTTGTTAGGTTGTGCGCCCGGCGAGCGCACGTTCTAAAGGGTGAAAGTCCCGAGACCGCCCGGCAGCGGGAAGGTCATAGCCAAAGCCAAGGGTGTCCGTCGTGAGGC
>CADARY010000046.1 GCA_902790375.1 Oscillospiraceae bacterium
AACATCAAGGACTGGCCCGAGATGCCCGCCCTGACGGACGATCTGCTGGTGAAGGTCTGCTCCTACATCACCGACCCCGTCACCACCACGGACGAGCTGATCCCCTCCGGCGAGACCTCGTCCTACCGCTCCAACCCGGAGCGCCTTTCCGAGTTTGCCCTCTCCCGCCGCGACCCGCAGTATGTGTCCCGCTCCAAGGTGATGCGCCAGATGGATCGTGACCGCAGAACAGGGAAGGGCCTCAGCGAAGAGGTCAGGAACGTGTACGCATCCCTCCAGGCGGCGGGCCTCAAGGTCGATCCCGAGGGCACGGACATCGGCTCCACGATCTTTGCCAACATGCCGGGCGACGGCTCCGCCCGCGAGCAGGCGGCCTCCTGCCAGCGCGTCATGGGCGCGAGCGCGAACTTCGCCAAACAGTACGCCACCAAGCGCTACCGCTCCAACTGCATCAACTGGGGCATGACCCCGTTCCTCGTACAGAACCCCGAGGTCTTCGCCCTGGGCGATTACATCTTTATCCCCGGCCTTCGCAAGGCAATCCTCGAGAAGAACGACGATATCACCGCCTACGCCGTCAAGCCCGACGGCACGGTGACGGAGTTTCATTGCTCTGTCGGCGCGCTGACCGATCCCGAGCGCCGGATCATCGCCGACGGCTGCCTCATCAACTACTACCGCAACAACAAATAAGCTTCCCGGGAACCCCCGGGGATTCATCCCGGGGAACGGGAAAGGAGGACCCGGAGAACGGCTCCGACCAGGACGTGCAGGCCTATCCCATGGACAGCGACTACGTGCTGTTTGTAAAATAATACAGGGAACCTGAAAACGGGTGCGGCGTCAGCCGCATCCGTTTTTGCGCCCGGACGGCGTTTTTTGCGCGCCCGGACGGCGGATATGCTCTTGCAGGAACAAGGAAAAAATGGTATAATTAATCATCTTTTACAAAAAGGGGGATTCCGGAATGAAACACATGCGCAGCGCCGCTTTGACGCTGATCCTGACCCTCGCTGCGGTCTTCTGCTTCAGCGCCGCGGCCTTCGCGGGGATTTACTTCCCCAGGGGCATCAAGGAGATTAGAGAGGGGGCCTTTGAGGGGGTTCCGCTCCAGAAAAGCTTCATGATCAGAAGCGGCACGGAGAAGGTCGGCTCCCGCGCCTTCGCCAATACCGGGGTGGAGCTGGTGTGGCTGCCGGCAACGCTCAAGGAGATCACGCCCGACGCCTTTGACAAGGGGACGGAGTTTACCTGCTCTCCGGGCACCTACGCCGAAACGTGGTGCATAGAAAACGGCGTCGACTACGACTATATCAAGCCCTTCCTCAACACGACAAAGGAGTCTCTGCTTTACAACGAAACGGCGGTTCTGTCGGCAAGCCCCGTGTTTTATGACGAGCCCACAAGCTATATCTGGGAGACGCGTGAGCGGGAGAGCAACTGGACGGTCATCGAGGGCGAAACCGGCCGCACGATGGAATATACCAACACCGAGGGAGTAGGCTTCGCCTATTTCCGCGTCTCCGCCGTGTGGGGGGATGCGTACTCCGTCCCCAGCGATCCTCTCTGCATCAACCGTTATGGCAACGAGCTTGCCTTTAACCCGGAAAGATGCAGGGCTATAAACGGCGATACCGTGGTTCTGGAATGGGGCTTCCTGGGCAAGGATGTGGACTATGTCGTCTGGCAGTGGGGGCCGGACGAGCAGAACCCGGACGGCGGCGCCTGGGCACCGGTCGACAGCTTTACGGGCGGCAGGAGATGCACGATCTACGGCCTGAGCCCGAAGACCTCCTATCAGTTCATGATCGGTATCCTTGAGGACGGGGCGACGAAGATCGAATCCAAGCCGATCACCATCACCACCGGGGAAGAGGAAACCGAATTCAAGATGCATGAATTTGAAGTGATCGGCACGAGCGTCCAAATGAGCTGGGAGCCGATCCACAACGCGGTGTACGATGTGTATTGGGGCAGAACCATGGATAGCCTGAATCTGTTCTCGGCCAACCGCACGTCGACATACTACAGCGCCTATGGCTTCCCCAAACAGACGTCATACATGCTGATCAAGGCCAGGATCCCGAACACGGGCTATGTCTACGCAAGTGAGATCATACCGATCACCCCCACCGAGGATGGGCCCTCTGTCAATATTGATGAATGTGAGCTCAAGGGTGATATCCTGCATCTGGGCTGGACGCCCCTGACCGGCTGCACTTATACGCTCTACGGCAGCGTTGACGGCGGCGAGGAGCAGACATTCGTCGAGAACAGCTGGAATAACTTCGTGGATCTGGGCAACTTCAACAAGGGCGAGAAGTGGACCTTCCGCGTGAAGGCGACCTGCGGCAAATGGAACACGACGAGTCCCGACAAGGTAGTGGAGATCACAGACCCCCTCAACGAGGTGGAGTACCGCGCCCTGCTCATCGGCCAGGTGTCCTTCAAGGGCGGCATGTATGCCCCGCGCGGCTACGGCAGTGTCGAGCGTATAGCCGAAATGCTCGAGAACGTCAAAACTCCCTCCGGCACGTATTATTCCTATATACGCCGGAAGGATCTGAACAAGCAGCAGATTCTCAATGCGATCGAGGAGACCTTCAGCACCGCCGACGAAAACGATGTTTCCCTCTTCTTCATTGCAACCCACGGCAATGTGAGCAATGTGGGTCGTTATGCCGGCGCCCTCTGCACGGTGGAGACGCCCAACGAAGTCTATGGAGAGCTGCGGATTGAGGAGCTGGCCGAGGCCTTGGAGAAGATCAAGGGCACCAAGATCGTATGGCTCTCCGCCTGCGGCACCGGCGCGGCGATCTATGACAAGGATCACCCGGAGGAGGAGAACGTTCGGCTCCCCTATACAGGCGATATCGACGAGGACGAATGGGGCGACGATTGGGATGAGTACCAGATCGACGGCGGGCTTTACGCCGGCGAGCTGCTGAACTTTGAAACCGGCGAGCTGCGCCTGCCCAACTTCCAGGTGATGACCGCTGCCCGCTACCGCTATGTGGGCTGGGGCAGCAATGAGGAAAACGTCAGCTACTTTACCAAGTATCTGGTTGACGGCGTCTACGGCCCGGACGGCAGCATGCCCGCTGACCTGAACGGAGACGGCAAGGTAACCCAGCATGAGCTGTTCCTCTACATCAAGACGGCCGAGGAGGATCCGGAGACCGGCATGGATCAGGATGTCCAGGCCTACCCCGTGGAGAGTGACTACGTGCTGTTTATAAAATAATCCCGAAGCAGGAACCAAAAACGGATGCGGCGTCAAACCGCATCCGTTTTTTCAGCATTCTGTTTCTTTAATTCCGTTAGCTCTGCCGGGCTGAAGCTGTAGATCCTGTCGCAGAACTGACAGGAGACGGTGATGTCCTGCCCCTCGTCGATGATCTCCTGCAGCTCGCCGGGATCAATGACGGTCAGGGCCTCGGATACCCGCTCCCTGCTGCAATAGCAGCGGTACTCCACCGGATACTCGCCCACGCTGTGCCAGTCGAGGCCTCGCAGCACCTGGGCGAAAATCGCCTCGGTACCGTCCTCATCCAGCACGGTGGTGAGCTGGTCCATCAGGAGGATGTTGTCCTCCAGCTTTGCGATCAGCTCCTCGTCCGCCCCGGGCATGAGCTGCACGATGAAGCCGCCCGCCGCGCGGATCGTCCTGTCCGTGTCCACCAGCACCCCGAGGGCGCAGGCGGAGGGGATCTGCTCGCTCTCCAGCAGATAGGCGGTGAGATCCTCGGCAATTTCGCCGCTGGCAAGCTCCACCGAGCCGATGTAGGGCTCGCGCATGCCGAGGTCGCGGCTCACGGTCAGCATCCCGTCCCGCCCTACGGCGCCGCCCACATCGAGCTTGCCGTCGGTGCGCAGCGGCAGCTCACAGCGCGGGTTTTCCACATAGCCGCGCACGTTGCCCCCGCAGTCCGACACGGCCACGACGCTCCCGATGGGGCCGCCGCCGTTTATGCGGATCGTGAGGGTGGCCTGCTCCTCCTTCATGGCCTGCCCCAGCAGGGATGCGCCGCACAGCGTCCGCCCGAGGGCGGCGCAGGCGGTGGGGGAGAGGTCGTGGATCTGCCGGGCGCGCTCGACCGTGTCCCGGGCGGTGATGACGGCCATCTTCACAAAGCCGTCGGCTGCTGTCGCTCTGATGATTTTATCCATGTTCCATCCTTCTTGCTATGATATAGAGTCTCCCGGCCCCGCCCTGGGGGCCGTCGCTTCTCAAGCGCACGTCCGTAAAGCCCGCGCCCTCCAGCAGCGCGCGCAGCTTCTCCGGCGCGTGGGCGTATTCGATGTGTTCCTCCCCGCTTCGCGCCCAGAGGCGGCCGCGTCGCGTGAAGAGATCCATGCCGTAGACCAGCGCGCCGAGCGCCTCGTCAAAGTCCGCCCGCCAGAGACAGAGCACGTCCTCCTTCTCGTCCACGAAGATCTGCCCGTCCAGAGAGCGCAGGAAGTCCGGCGTGCGGATATCGAAAAGAAAGAGCCCGCCGGGGCGGACGAAAAGATGCAGGCGGCGGAAAACCTCCCCCAGCGTGTCCGGGGGGATGTAGTTGAGCCCGTCGAGGCAGCAGACTGCCGCGTCCACCGTGCCGTAGAGATCCAGCGCCTCGGCGCTCTGGCAGACAAAGAGCGGCGAAACCCGGCAGGGCCTCTGCTTTGCCTGGGCCTGCATCAGCATCTCCGCCGATCTGTCCGCGGCGATCATCTCATAGCCGCGCCCTGCCAGCTCCCAGGTCATGGAGCCCGTCCCGCAGCAGAGATCCAGCAGAAGACGGAACCGGCCGCCGTCGGCGGCAAATTCCGTCTCGTAAAAATCCGCGATCGCCGCATAGGGCACATCCCCCGTCAGACTGTCGTACCAGGGGGCAAGAGCGTCGTAGCAGTTCACTTGTCCTTCTCCTGCAAGCGGTCAAACACGATGGCGTAGCCGCCCCTGCCGTACTGGAGAGAGCGGTTCACGCGGCTGATGGTGGCGCTGGAGGCGCCGGTCTGGGCCAGAATGTCGTTATAGATCATCCCCTCGTTGAGGCAGGCGGCGACCTGATAGCGCTGCTCCATGGCCATAAGCTCGGACACGGTGCACAGATCGTCGAAAAAGCGCATGCACTCGTCCATCGTCCTGAGGGAGAGGATAGCCTCGTACATTTTTTCGTTGCGGGGCTTTCGGGAAAGCTTGTTCATGTGAACCTCCGTCGAAGAAAATCTATCGGTCAATAAAATGTTCAGGTGCTTGTCAAGTTTTAACATCCATACTTTACATCATTACATTGGAAAAGTAAAGAGGGAAAACAAGAGTTTACCGAAAATTCAACAAGCGCCGGGGAATCCCACTTGCGGTTTTTCACACAATATAATATAATCCACCTTGGAGTAACAGGAGACGGGAGACTGCTCCCGCGGAAAGGAGGCTGCCATGCTGCCTGCAGGATTTCCGATCAGCATGACCACGGCCTGGCTTGCGGCGATGATCGCCCTGCTGATCGTGGAGGGGCTTGCCCCGGGGCTGGTGTCCATCTGGTTTGCGCTGGGGGCTCTGGCCGCCATGATCGCCGCCATGATGGGCGCGCCGGTGTGGCTGCAAGTCGTGTGGTTTGTGCTGGTGTCGGTGGTGACGCTGCTGCTCACAAGGCCGCTGGCGAGGAAATATGTCAACGCCCGCGCCGTGCGCACAAATGCGGACATGGCCATCGGCTGCAACTGCATCGTGACCGAGGATATCGACAATGTTCTGGGCACCGGTGCTGTGAGTGTCGGCGGCAAGATCTGGTCGGCCCGCATGGTCCGGCCGGACGGGAAAGCGAAAAAGGGCGCTGTCGTGCGCGCCGTGCGCATTGAGGGCGTCAAACTGATTGTGGAAGACAGTGAGGAGGTACAAGCATGAACAACAGCATGATCATTGGAGGCGTCGTTCTTCTGGTAGTGTTATTCATCGCCGTGCGCTGCATCCGTATCGTACAGCAGGCGCGGGCCTACGTCATCGAGTTTCTGGGCGCGTATAAGACGACCTGGAACGTGGGCATACACTTCAAGCTCCCCTTTGTCGAGCGCATTGCCAAGGTCGTGTCCCTGAAGGAGCAGGTGGCGGACTTTCCGCCCCAGCCCGTCATCACGAAGGACAACGTCACCATGCAGATCGACACCGTGGTCTATTTCCAGATCACGGACCCGCGGCTTTACACCTACGGCATCGAGCAGCCCATGCTTGCCATTGAGAATCTCTCCGCCACAACGCTGAGAAACATCATCGGCGATCTGGAGCTGGACCAGTGCCTCACGAGCCGCGACATCATCAACTCCAAGATGCGCTCGATCCTGGACGAGGCCACCGACCCCTGGGGCATCAAGGTCAACCGCGTGGAGCTCAAGAACATCCTGCCGCCCAAGGAGATCCAGAACGCGATGGAAAAGCAGATGAAGGCCGAGCGCGAGCGGCGTGAATCCATCCTGCGGGCCGAGGGCGAAAAGCGCGCGGCCATCCTCGAGGCCGAGGGCGAGAAGGAGTCTGCGATCCTGCGGGCCGACGCCAAGAAGCAGCAGCAGATCCTCGAGGCCGAGGGCCAGGCTGAGGCCATCCTCAAGGTGCAGACGGCCACGGCCGAGGGCATCCGCCTCATCAACGAGGCCACCCCCTCCGAGGCGGTCATCAAGCTCAAGGCCATGGAGGCCTTTGCCAGCGCCGCCAACGGCCAGGCGACCAAGATCATTATCCCCAGCGAGATCCAGAGCGTCGCAGGTCTTGCGGCGGGGCTGCTGGAATCCACCAAGGAAAAGTAAGCAGATCGGAAAAATGCATACAAGACCGGCGGCGCATCCTCCGCCGGTCTGCTTCTGAGAAGAGAAAAGAAAGGAAAACGGACATGACAAGCAACGAAAAAGCCATCGATTTTCTGGAAAGACACGGCATGACGCCCGAAAGCGTGGACCCCGACGTATATATTTACCGGATGCTCTCCGAGATGAAGGCCGGCCTTGCCGGAGAGAAATGCTCCATGGACATGATCCCCACCTATCTCTCCAACGACGGGGTGCTTGAGCCCGGCGTACAGGCCGCGGTGATCGACGCGGGCGGCACGAACTTCCGCAGCGCCCTTGTCCATTTCCAGCCCGGCGGCTATACGGTCACGGATATGATCAAGCGCAAGATGCCGGGTACCGACGCCCCCTGCACCTGGGAGGAGTTTATCCGCTTCACGGCCGACGCCATCGAACCGCTGATGGACCGGGCGGACGCCATCGGCTTCTGCTTCTCCTACGCCGCGACCATCACGCCCGAGCGGGACGGCCGCGTCATCACCATCGACAAGGAGGTCGTCGTCACCGGCTGCGAGGGGCAGCTCGTCGGGGCCTCCCTCCTGCAGGAGCTGGAGCGCCGCGGCATCACCGGCAAGCATATCGTGATCCTCAACGACACGGTGGCCGTGCTGCTGGGCATGGCGGCGGGCCTGGACAAGAGCCGGTATTCCGGCTTTATCGGCCAGGTCAGCGGCACCGGCACCAACACCTGCGTTTCCCTGCCCGTCTCGGCCGTCGGCAAGCTCGGCCTGGAGGGGGACAAGGGCGTGATCATCAATCTGGAATCCGGCAAGTATGACGGCATCCAGGGCGGCGATTTCGACAGGCTGCTGGACGAGCACAGCCATAACCCCGGGCAGAAGCACTTTGAGAAGCTGACCGCCGGCGTGTATCTGGGCGAGATCTGCCATCTGATGCTCAACGCCGCGGCGGACGAGGGCCTTTTGAGCGACGAGTGCGCCGGGAAGGTGCGCGCGCTGCCGGTGTTCGACTCCGCGGTGCTGGACGCCTGGGCCTGCGGCGAGGGCTTTGACATCCTCGGCGGGAACGAGGACGACCACAGCTTTGCCCAGACGCTGAGCCTCGCGCTCTTCCAGCGCTCGGCCCGGTGCATGTGCGTCAATCTTCTGGCCCTGGCGGAGCTCATCGGCGGCGGACGGGACAAGCCCATCTGCATGCTGGCCGAGGGCTCGCTTGTGCAGAAGGGCCGCTGCTACCGCCCGGAGCTGGAGCGCCTGCTGCAGCTCTACGGCACGGAAAAGCGCGGCATCGCCCTCGAGCTGCGCGTGGGGGAGGAGACCACCCTGCCCGGCTCCGCGGCGGCAGCGCTGCTGAATACCTGAGGCCCTGATCTTTCCCTCTTGATCCCCGCAACTATCTGCAAGAATACGGAGTGAGTCCATGATCGACTGGCTGACCGGTACTGTTATCGGCAAAATGTGCGCGACCTTTTTCATATCCATGCTCCCGGTGGGAGAGCTGCGTGTCGGCCTGCCCTACGGGATCGCGCTGGGGCTGGAATATCCCCTGGCCCTGATGGCTGCGCTGCTCGGCAACATGATCCCGGTTCCCTTTATCATCGTCTATATCAAGCGGATCTTCGCCTGGATGTGCCGGCACATGCCGCGCATGAACGCCCTGATCACGAAGCTCGAAGACCGCGCCAATCTCAAGGGAGAGACGGTGCAGAAGTACGGCCATTGGGGCCTGCTGCTGTTCGTGGCGATCCCGCTGCCCGGCACCGGCGCCTGGACCGGCGCGCTGATCGCGGCGCTTCTGAATATCCGCACCGCCAAGGCCGTACCGGTGATCCTGATCGGCGTCTGCATCGCGGCGGCGATCATGACGCTGATCACCTACGGCGTCATTCATGTGGTGCTGTGAGCGGGCGCGGAACACCGCCGGGCGCACGCGCGAGCGGGAGTCTGCCGTTCAGAGCGCACGGCGAATACGATCGTCATCCTTTTTTATAACGCTGCCGCTGTGGAGTCTCCCGCCTGGAAGAGCGCGGCAGGCAAATGCACAAAAGATCATCCGTCCGGACGGGAGGGTGGTCTTTTGCGCTGAATCCAACAGGCAACAAACAGTCAGACAACGTGCCTTGAAACGCCGGATTGCAAAGGAGAGAACAAATGGCGGGTATGAAGAAACGGTTTGCACGCATCCTGCTCAGCCTCGCGCTGGCGCTGGGGCTGGGACTTACCCTGGGCGCGGCAGCCTGGGCGGACGGGGTCTCGTACCTCAATCGCTGGTGGGATGGTTCTTCGGTTCAGGAGAAAGTGGAATCCATCTCCGCTTACAATGTGATCACAGGAGACACGAAGACGATCAGCGGCTGGTATGTAGTAAACGGATACTATGAATTTGACAGCAGACTGACCGTCAGCGGCACGGCCAACATCGTCATCGTTGACGGCTCTACCCTCTATCTGAAGGACGGTATCTGCGTCAATTCCGGCAATACGCTGAACATATACGGCCAGCGCGACGGCAGCGGCACACTGAAGTGTGAAGCCGACACCAACTACAACGCGGCAATCGGCTCGGACGATGAAAAGGGCAGCTGCGGCACCATCAACATTTACGGCGCCAATGTCATCGGCGACGCCGCAAGCTATGGCGTGGACGGCGCAGGCATCGGCGGCGGCAATGAGTGCGGCGGCGGCAGCGTCACGATCTACGGCGGCAGCGTCACGGCCAAGGGCGCTACCGACTCGGCCGGTATCGGCGGCGGAGATGAGGGCAGCGGCGGCAGCGTCACGATCTACGGCGGCACAGTCAACGCGACCGGCGGCAGCTACGGCGCGGGCATCGGCGGCGGCGACGCGGACGGAGACGATAAGTACGGCGGCAATATCACGATCTACGGCGGCAATGTGACGGCGCAGGGCGGCATTGACGGTGCGGGCATCGGCGGCGGCGAAGGCTGCGGCGCCGGTATTATCGAGATTTACGGCGGCACGATCAACGCGACCGGCGGCTCAAGCTCAACCGACGGCGGCGCGGGCATCGGCTCGGGCGACAAGGACGGCAGGAAAATGCCGGAAGGCAAGATCAGGATCTACGGCGGCGATATCACGGCGCACGGCGGCGCCGAAGGCGCGGGTATCGGCGGCGGTGACGGCTGCGACGGCGGCACAATCGAAATCACCGGCGGCACGATCAACGCAACCGGCGATGACTACGAACCCTGGTCCGCGCTTTACTCCGGCGGCGCGGCGGGCATCGGCGGCGGCTCCTCGGGCAACGGCGGAACGATTACGATCAGCGGCGGCCATGTCACCGCAACCGGCGGCTATTGGTTTGGCGGCGCGGGCATCGGCGGCGGCAGAGACTGCGTCGAATGCGGTACGATCAACATCAGCAACGCCACTGTCGAAGCCCACGGGGCGTTAGGCGCTGGCATCGGCGGCGGATATCAAACCAGGGGCGGCCCTATTACCATCACAAACAGCACCGTCGATACGGAAAGCACCATACACGGCGCTGGCATCGGCGGCGGCAGCGGCACTGACGGCGGCACGATTACAATCACGGACTCCATTGTCACGACGCACGGCCACGACGGCGGCGCGGGCATTGGCGGCGGCTATGGTGCCAACGGCGGCAACGTTACGATCGCCCGCAGCACCGTCACGGCCTTTGCCACAACGCATGAAGGTTCTTACGTCATCGGTGTCGCCATCGGTGCGGGTCACTTTGAGGAAGGCACCCCCAACCACGGCACTCTCACCATTGATGGATATGCGAGCGTCCTGGCAGGTGCTTCCGAAGGCAGCGCAGCACCGGTAGAAACAAGCGCATACATGAACAGCCATACCCAGCGCTATACGAAAATCACGTCCGTCTACCGGGTGTTCTACGACGCAAACGGCGCCACATCCGGCAGCGCGCCGATAGACGAAAACGAATACGATCGCGAAGCCGGCGTACCTGTTCTCGGTAATTCCGGCGGTCTGGAAAAGAAGCTGCATACCTTCGGCGGCTGGAACACCAGGGCGGACGGCAGCGGCACGACCTATCAGCCGGGCGTGAGCTTCACCATTACAGACAACGTCACGCTCTATGCCAAATGGGACTGCATCCCCATCCCCTATATGGACTGGGACGATAAAGCCCTGGTGGAGAAGACCGGCGACGACGCCTGCAAGCTTTTCAAGCGCTTCACCTCCGACACGACCGCCTTTGAAAACGGCGTGTGGTATGTGGCGGACGACAGCGTGAGCATGGAAAACCGCATCAGCGTGAACGGTACCGCGCACCTGATCCTTCTGGACGGCGTGACGCTGAATGCCGGGCAGGGCATCACCGTGGGCGAGGGCGGCAGCCTGATCCTCCACGGCCAGTCCGGCGGTACCGGCGCGCTTACGGCGCACGGCAGCACCGGCGGCGCGGGCATCGGCGGCGTACCGGACACCAAAAAAGCCGGCACGCTCATCGTCAACGGCGTCAACGTCACCGCGACCGGCGGGGAAGGCGGCGCGGGCATCGGCGGCGGCCGGGAAGGCGAGGGCGGCACAGTCACCGTGAACGGCGGCACGGTCACCGCAACCGGCGGCCGTTCTTCGGCGGGCATCGGCGGCGGCTATAACAGGGATGGCTGTACGCTCACCATCAACGGCGGCATCGTCACCGCGACCGGCGGCGATGGCGGCATGGGCATCGGCGGCGAAGGAGCTGCCGGCGTCGGCGGCTCGGGCTCGGTCACCATCAACGGCGGTATCTTGACTGCCAACGGCGTGGAAGGTATCTCTGTGGATGAAATAAAGCTCGACTATAAAAATCCCACAGACAGCATCACGGCGAGCAGTTACTGGTCTGCCAAGCTTGTGATCGCGGAGGGCAAATGCTTCACCGTCGACGGCACGGAGGCCCTCTATGGCATGCTGACGCACGAGCAGATATTCGCCGTCGAAAAAAAGACCCTTGTCCCTGCCTATCGTGTCAAAACAGCGGACGATATTGTCCACGGTACGGTATCGGCGTCCCCGGAGGCTTTTGCCATCAAGGATCTTGCCGGCGCGGACAGGACCGTCACCCTGACGGTAACGCCGGATAAAAATTACGACATCGACACCGTGAGCTATAACGACGGCGAGGACCATGCGATCACGCCGGAAAACGAGGTTTATGCCTTTGCCATGCCGGAGAAGGATGTCACCGTCACGGCGGCGTTTTCCTGGTCAGAGCCGGTCATCACAGGCGCCGACCTGGTGCTGAACGGTACGCTGGATCTGCGCTTCTACGTGGCAAAGCCCAGGAACTTTGACGACAGCGGGGCCGGCATGAGCTTCAGCATCACGGGCAAAGGCGCGAGAACGCTGGAGCTGCCGTACAAGAACGGGACATACCATGTGCAGACTCGTGAAATGGTCTACTGCTTCCCGGTTTACTCCATCGAGATGGGCGAGACTGTCACGGCTGTATTCCATTACATGAAGGACGGCGAGGCCCGGACGGTCAGCAAGGAGTATTCCGTCAGGGAGTATCTGGATGACCTGGAAAAGCAGGAACTCAATGAAAAGATACCGGCACAGATCAGCGCCGTCAGAAACTACGGCCACTACATGCAGCAGTACCTGAAAGAGCTGCACGGCTTTACGGTCGGCGAGGGCGAGGGCTATGACTATCAGGCCATGCCCGCCGCGGGCGCGATCACGCCGCTCATGGAGCTCAAGGAATTTGAGCGCAAATGGGGCGCGCACAGGTACGACGCGGCTGTTCTGCAGTCCATGGGCTATTACGACAGCTTTGATTCGAGCACGACGCTGAATATCCGGCTGGGCTTCAAGGCAGCCCCCGGCTCCGTCTCTGCGGCCGTGAACGGCGAAGCGTGGACAGTCAAACAGCTCAACAGCACGGCTTACCTGATCGAGATCCCCGATATCGACGCGTATCATTTGGGCAAGCCCTGGCATGTAGAGGTGACGGCGGACGGGCGTGTTGTCTATGACGCCTGGCTTTCAGCCCTGAGCTATGTCAGCGCCGTCCTGGCGTCCGAGCGCTATCAGGTGGGCGAAGCGGAAGCGCTGACCGCGTTCTATAACTATTACGACGCAGTCAATCCTGTTCATAAATGAAATGGAGGAAAACAGACATGAAAGCGTATAAGTCCCAAAATGAGGAAAGCACCCGCCCGGAAAAAGAGGGCGGCAAGGACACCGACGGCCTGTTCGTCGAGGATACCGGCGACAAACCGGGAGGTAATGAAGAATGAAAAAGCTTTGTTTTGTTCTGATCCTCGCCCTGCTCCTGAGTCTGGGCGCGTCCGCCTTTGCGGATAACAGCGTGGAGATCGTCTACATAGACGGCATCCCCGTCGTGATGGAGACCATCGGCCTCACGGCAGGGGAGACCAACGCCTTTGATGCCGGCGCGTACTTCATCCTTCCTGCCGCCCTCGCCGAAATCGGGGAAGAAGCCTTTGCGGGCATCCCCGCATCGTACATAGAGATCACCGAAAACGTGAAGAGCATCGGAGCGCGCGCCTTCGCCGACTGCGAAAACCTCACCGGGCTGGTTATCCCCGCCACGGTGCAGCGCATCGACGACACGGCCCTCCAGGGCAGCGTCAACGCCATCGTCTACGGCGAGACGGGCAGCGAGGCCCAGCGCTTTGCCGAGGCAAACGGCATCGACTTCGTCCCCACGACGGCAGAGTCCGAGAGCGAAGAAGGAGCCGAGGGCCCGGTTGTCATGCCCTACGTTCCGTTCGGCTGAACAATGAATAAAACGCTCCCGGCAGCCGTGTGAAAGCACGGGTTGCCGGGAGCGTTCCTTGATTTTGGTATGGCGCGGGGTTCAATGCCTCGTCCGCAGCGCGCGCATGGCGTTGAGAACGGCCAGAACCATCACGCCGACGTCGGCGAAGATGGCGGCCCACATGCCCGCAAGGCCCAGCGCGCCGAGCAGCAGGCAGGCAAACTTTACCACGAGGGCAAAGCCGATGTTCTGATAGACGATGCCGATGCACTTGCGGGAAATGCGGATGGCCAGGGCGATCTTGGCCGGGTCGTCGTCCATCAGCACCACGTCCGCGGCCTCGATGGCGGCGTCGGAGCCCATGGCCCCCATGGCGATGCCAATGTCGGCGCGGGAGAGGACAGGCGCGTCGTTGATGCCGTCGCCCACGAAGGCGAGCTTGCCCTTGCCGCCGCTGAGCTCCTTCAACAGCGTCTCCACCTTCTCCACCTTGTCGCCGGGCAGAAGCTCACTGTGGTACTCGTCGATGCCGACGCGCGCCGCCACCTGCTTTGCCGCGCTCTCCGCGTCGCCGGTGAGCATGACGGTGCGCTCCACCCCCGCCTCGCGCAGGGCCTTCAGGGCCTCGCGGATATTCTCCTTCTCCACATCGGAGATCAGGATGTGCCCGGCGTAGCTCCCGTCCAGCGCCACGTGGATGACGGTGCCCGCGCTGCCGCAGGGGATATACTCCACACCGAGCGAGCGCATGAGCTTGTCGTTGCCCGCCGCGACGGACACGCCGTCCACCTTCGCCGTGACGCCGTGGCCGCTGATCTCCTCAATGTCGCTCACGCGGCTGCGGTCAGGCTCCTTGCCGTAGTGGCGGCGCAGACTCTGGCTGATGGGGTGCGAGGAGGCGCACTCGGCCAGGGCGGCATACTCCACCACCTTGTCCTCCCGGCCCTCGCTGTGGTGCACACCCTGCACCTCGAAGATGCCGCGGGTGATGGTGCCGGTCTTGTCGAAGACCACGGTCTTCACCTGGGACAGGGTCTCAAGATAGTTCGAGCCCTTGATGAGGATGCCCTCCCGGCTGGCCCCGCCGATGCCCGCAAAGAAGCTCAGCGGGATCGAGATCACCAGCGCACAGGGGCAGCTGATGACAAGGAAGGTCAGGGCCCGGTAGGCCCAGGTGCCGAAATCGGCGCTCTGGCCCATGAGCAGGCGCACGAGCGGCGGCAGCAGGGCGAGCGCGAGAGCGCCGCAGCAGACGGCGGGGGTATAGACCCTTGCAAAGCGGGAGATGAAGTTTTCCGAACGGGACTTGTGCGAGCTGGAGTTTTCCACCAGCTCCAGGATCTTGCTGACCGTGGATTCGCCGAACTCCTTCTCCGTCTTCACGCGCAGCAGGCCCGTCATGTTGATGCAGCCGCTGATGACCGCGTCGCCGGGCTTTACGTCGCGCGGGACGCTCTCCCCGGTGAGGGCGGCGGTGTTGACGCTGGAGGAGCCCTCCAGCACCGTGCCGTCCAGGGGGATGCGCTCGCCGGGCTGAATGACGATCACGCTGCCGACGGCGACCTCCTCCGGGTCCACCTGCTCAAGCTTCCCGTCCACCTCGATATTGGCGTAGTCCGGGCGGATATCCATGAGCGCCGCGATGCTCTTGCGGCTGCGGCCGACGGCGACGCTCTGAAAGAGCTCCCCGATCTGGTAGAAGAGCATGACGGCCACAGCCTCGTTGAAGTCGCCGCTGCCGTCGACAATGGCCAGGGCGATGGCGCCGAGGGTGGCCACGGCCATGAGAAAGTTTTCGTCAAAGACCTGCCGGTTCCGGATCCCCAGCGCGGCCTTGCGCAGAATGTCCCACCCGACCGCGAGATACGCTGCGGCATACACGATGCATTTGGCCCAGAAGGGCAGCGGCGCCAGGTTCACGAAGACCAGCAGCACAGCGGACAGGATGATCCGCTGCAGCATCCTCTTCTGCTTCGCGTTCATGGCTTACAGCTCGATCTCGCAGTCCGGCTCCACCTTGCGGCAGGCCTTGAGCACGTCCTGCATGACGGCGGCGGGCTCGGCGCCCTCCTCAAACTCCACGCTCATCCTGAGGGCCATGAAGCTCACCGTCGCGTCCTTCACGCCGGGGGTCTTCTTCGCGGCCTGCTCCATGAGATTGGCGCAGTTTGCGCAGTCCACTTCGATTTTGTAGCTCTTTTTCATATCCCTGTCCTCCTGACGCTTGTTTAAGGCAACACCGCACAATCCGCCTTCGGCATCTCCTGGAAAATTTGTGCCCTGATTTCGTCACTTTTTCTTGAGGTACACAAAGTACATCTGCTCTGCTCTTGCCGAATTATGCGGTATTGCCTTAATCCTTATGCCTGGAGTATAATCCTGGCGAAAAACAAAGTCAACGCCCGCCGGCCTCTCCCTCCCAAAAGGGAGAAAAGGATTTCCGAACGGGCGCACAGGGGGGAAAACGCGGATGAAAGCGGAAATGAAAACAGAGCTCATGCCCCATGACCACGGCAATCTGCAAAAGGCGACTGCCCTGCACAGGGAGCTCCGGCGTGGCGGCAGCTTTGACACGGTGGCGGAAATCTTCCGCCTGCTCGACGACGGCAGCCGCGTGCGCGTCTTCTGGCTGCTGTGCCACTGTGAGGAGTGCGCGTTCAACATCGCGGCGCTCACGGCGCTCTCGGGCCCCGCGGTCTCCCACCACCTGCGCCTTCTGAAGGAGGCGGGCCTTATCGAGAGCCGCCGGGAGGGCAGGGAGACCTGTTACCGCGCCGCCGACACCCCGACCGTGAAGCTGCTGCACAGCGTCATCGAGAAGGCCATGGAGATCTCCTGCCCGGAGATCGGGGAGCTTGAAAACGGCGCGCGCACGGGCTATACCGCCGAACAGGCGCAGACCGTGCGGCGCATGCACGATGAGCTTTTGCAGCACCCCGAGCAGCGGCCTACCATCGAGGAGCTTGCGCGCCGCTGCCTCATGAACCCCACTACCCTCAAGGCGGTGTTCAAGGCCGTCTACGGGGACTCTCTCGCCTCGCATATGAAGGAGCACCGCCTGGAAAAGGCGGCGGAGCTGCTGCGGCACGGGGAGCAGAGCGTGAGCGAGATCGCCGCCGCTGTCGGTTATGACAGCCCCAGCCGCTTCTCCGCCGCCTTCCGTGAGCGCTACCACATGCTGCCGACGGAATACAGGAAGCAGCTGAAGTGAAAGACAAACAGGAAACATACGTCTCACTCCGTAGGGGCGATTCACGAATCGCCCGGCGGGGAAACCTGACACTCCGCGTATTCGCCGGGGCGAACACGTGAAACCGACGTCATACCGCGCGGGTCGATCAGAGGAGAAGGTGAATTGCCCTGAAAGGGCAAGAGAAGCTGGCC
This sequence comes from Oscillospiraceae bacterium, assembly GCA_902790375.1. Taxonomy (GTDB): domain Bacteria; phylum Bacillota; class Clostridia; order Oscillospirales; family Oscillospiraceae; genus Limivicinus. The sequence goes on from CADARY010000046.1 coordinate 16,888, forward strand.
TGGGCCATCGACCCCTACGGAACGCGCACTTTGACGGTTTGCTGAGTAAAGCCGATACCCATATATCATGTTATATCACGGGAAAGCCGCCGTCCACGTGGAGAACCTGGCCCGTCACGTATTCCGCCCCGGCGAGATACAGGACCGCCCGGGCGATTTCCTCCGGCGTTCCAAGCCTGCCCAGCGGGATCTCCCGGGCGAGCATCTCCAGGGTCTCCCGACCCAGCACCTGCACCATGTCGGTGTCGATGACCCCGGGGGCCACGGCGTTGACCCGGATGCCGCTGGGGGCAAGCTCCGCCGCGAGGGAGCGGGTCAGCCCGATGATGGCGTGCTTGGAGGAGGAATACGTGACCTCGCAGGAAGCGCCGTGGCGGCCCCAGATGGAGGACATGTTGATGATGCAGCCGGCATGCTCGTGCAGCATGCCGGGCAGCACCGCCTGGATCGTGTTGTAGCAGCCGCCGAGGTTCACGGCAAAGACGCGCTCCCAGGCGGCGCGGTCAATATCCTGAAAAAGCTGCTGCTTTGCGATGCCCGCGTTGTTGACAAGCAGCGTCACCTTCCCGAGCTCCTTCTCCGTCTGCCTCACCATGGCCCGGACGGCCTCGGGATCGGCCACGTCGGCCTGAACCCAGATGGCGTCGGCCCCCGCGCCTCTGAGCTTTTCGCAGAGGGCCGCGGCGAGATCCGTCCGCTCGACGCAGTTGAGGCAGACGGCGTAGCCCGCCCTGCCCAGCGCCTCGGCACAGGCGGCGCCGATGCCGCGCGAGGAGCCGGTGACCAGCGCGACCGGCCTCATTCCGCCGCCTCCGCGCCCAGATGCTCGGCGATCCTGTCCTGGCAACGGGCGGCGAGGGCCTGGGTGTTCATGGCCGCGACCTCCTCGGCGGGGATGACTTCGAGAATGTCAAGCTTTACGTCGGTGCGGCGGAAGGGGAAGTTCCCGGCCGCTGCCTCGGTGCCCTGGATGGCGGCGACCGCCACGGGTGCCTTGGCCTTCTGGGCGATCTTGAAGGTGCCGGCGTGGAAGGGGAGCAGCTCGCCGGTCTTGCTGCGCGTCCCCTCGGGGTAGACGGCGATGGAGCAGAGATCCCGCTTGAGATAGTCCGCAGCCTGCAGGATGGACTTGAGCGCCTCGCGGTCGTTCTCCCGGTTGATGGGGACAAAGCCGTCGCCGTAGGCGAGCTTTGCGATCAGGGGGATCTTGAGGTTCGAGGGCTTGGAGATGAAGGCGAGGTTATACTCCCGCAGAACGCTTGCGGTGACCACGGGGTCAAAGCCGGAGCGGTGGTTGCACACCAGCATGAAGCGCTTGTCCTTCGGCAGCAGCTCCTCTCCGCTCACCTCCGTATGCACGTGCGCGTAGGAGCAGAGGGTGGTCGCAATGTCGGCCACGCCGAGGCGATAGATCTTCTTCTGCTCCTGGATGGGCTTGGTGTCGTCCACGGTCTGGGCGACCGCGACCCAGAAGAGGGCATAGAGAAGGTTGATGCCCGCAAAGGTGCCGAGACCTGTCAGCAGAGCCGACCAGGGGGAGAGGCCCTTGCGGAGCGCGCCGCCGGCCGCGGCGGCAGAGAGCATGCGATAGATCCAAACCTGCATCGTTCAGTTCCTCCAACAAGTTGTAGTTTACTTCTATTATACCGCCTTGTGAAAAAAATTCAAGCGCGGTTCTTGACCGCGGTGAGCGGAAGGATTACTCTATGCCCGAGGTGAGCGCATGATGGACGATTATACCCTGCTGCCGAGGAGCGGGGACATGCCTGCGGAGGCGGATTTCTGCCTGAGGCTTGAAAACGACTGTATGGAGCCCTGGTTCCCAAAGGGGGAGATGCTGTATATTGACCGCAGGCACGCGCCGGAGGAGCTGCAGCCGGGCCTGTTTCTGATCCGGGGGCGGGTCCTCTGCCGCCAGTGGTGCGAGGACAGCAGCGGCACGCTGCATCTGCTGTGCGCCAATCCCCGGCGCGAGCGGGAGAACCTCTCCCTGAGCCGGGCGGAGAAGGCTGCCTGTCTCTGCCTCGGCCGCGTCCTCACCGAGAAAAAGCTTCCAATGCCGGTTTATTTCTTCTGATTTTTTTCCATTTTTTTTGACGATTTTTCTACTGATTTCATCATGATTTAAGACATAAGGTCTATACTATATGAAATCAAGGAACAGGGAGCTATTAGCTATGAAAATACTGATTATAGAAGACGAAAAAATGCTGGCCGATTCCATCAAAACCATGCTGGAGGGGCGCGGCTTTCAGGTGGAGGCCGTCTATGACGGGGAGACCGGGGCCGACTATGCCGAGCTCGGGATCTACGATCTGCTGATCCTGGATGTGATGATGCCGAAGATGGACGGCTACCAGGTGGCGCGCCACGTGCGCTCCCATCGCTGCAGCACGCCCATCCTGATGCTGACGGCGCGCTCGAGCGTGGAGGATCGGATCGAGGGTCTCAATGCCGGGGCCGATTACTATCTGACCAAGCCCTTCGACATGCGGGAGCTCATGGCCTGCATCAACGCCCTGCTCCGCCGGCAGGGGAACCAGGTGGACGAGATGGTCTTCGGCAACACCTCGCTGGATCTGGCCACCTCGATGCTCGTGTGCGGAGATAAGAACGTGCGCCTTTCCGCCAAGGAGTTTGACGTGATGCGCCTGCTGCTGCAGTACAAGGGCAACAACCTCTCCAAGGAAGTGATCCTCGCCAAGGTCTGGGGTTACGACTCCAACGCCGTGGAGAACCATGTGGAGGTCTATGTGGGCTTTTTGCGCAAAAAGCTAAGGAGCATCGGCTCCAATATCAAAATCGAGGCGCTGCGGCGGCTCGGCTATCATCTGGAGGTTGAGGAAGCTTGATCAAAAAGCTCCGCATCAAGTTCATCTTCATCCACACCCTGCTGACCTTATGTATCCTTTTGATCGTTTTTGGCGCGCTGTCGTACTATGTGGAGAAAAGCGTCGCCAGAAAGCAGACCAACGAGCTGCACCGTCTTGCCGGGGAGCCGGGAAAAACGCCCCCGCCCGACGGCGGGGACACTGATATGCCCGATGAAACGAGGTATATCACGCCATACTTTTCGCTGGAATACCTGCAGGACGGGACGCTGGAGGCCGTCGGCAACGAGGGCTTCAAGCCTGCCGATGAGAAGGAACAGATGACCCTGTATATGCGCGTCATGACCGAGCAGGAGGAGGACGGCGTGCTGAAGGATTACGGCCTGCGTTATTACCGGACCCGGACGCCCACCGGATATAAGATCTATTTTGCCGGCACGCACGGCTCACGGGTCATCATCCGCTACATGCTCATTGCCTTCGGCCTGCTTGAGCTGCTGAGCTTCGCGGCGACCGTGCCGCTCTCCCGCTGGGAGGTGCGCCCGGTGGAACGGGCCTGGAACCAGCAGAAGCAGTTCGTGGCGGACGCCTCGCATGAGCTCAAGACGCCGCTGACGGTCATCATTTCCAATGCCGAGCTTTTGCAGCAGCCGGGCTATGACGAGGCGCAGCGCAGGATCTTCGGCGAAAACATCCTCGCCATGTCGCGCCAGATGCGCACGCTGCTCGACGATCTCCTGCAGCTTGCGCGCCTGGACAATGTAAAGAACACGGCGGATTCCAGGGTGCTGAACTATTCCGCGCTGGTGGAGGAATGCCTCCTGCCCTTTGAGCCGCTCTTTTTCGAGCGCGGTCTGCAGCACGAGGAGGAGATCGAAAAGGACGTGTACGTTTACGGCCACGACGCGACCCTGCGCCAGTGCGTGGAGATCCTGCTGGATAACGCCCAGAAGCATTCCGCGCCGGGCACGGTGAAGCTCAGGCTCACCAGCAGCGGGCGCTATGCCGCGCTCACGGTCGAAAACCCCTCCACGGAGATGAACGAGAAGGAGTGCCGGAAGGTATTCATGCGCTTTTACCGGCGGGATGAGGCCCGCTCTCCCTCCGGCAGCTACGGGCTGGGCCTGCCGATCGCACAGGGCATCGTCCTCCGGCATCACGGGAAAATCAACTGCTGCTGGGACAACGGCGTTATCCGCTTTACCGTCCTTCTGCCGCTCGCGCAATAGCATAAGGAAAGCACCAGGGACCGATCTGCGGATCGGCCCCTGGTGCTTTCTTCACTCAATGCTCATGTTGGTGTTCATGACCCTTCTTACCTCGTCCGAGGCGTTGAGGAAGGCCTGGGCGATCCTGGGGTCAAAGTGGGAGCCTGAGCCCTCCCTGATGATCGACATGGCCTTCTCGAAGGGGAAGCCCTCCTTGTAGCTGCGCTTGGAGACCAGCGCGTCGAACACGTCGGCCACAGCCATGATCCTGGCGGACAGCGGGATCTCCTCTCCCTTCAGCCCGCAGGGATAGCCCGTGCCGTCCCACTTCTCGTGGTGGTAGTGGGCCAGGTTCATCGCTTCCTTCAGGTAGCCGGAGTTTTCCTCGGAAACCGTGTTGATGGCGTGGCGGATGACCTCGGCGCCGGCGGTGGTGTGGGCCTTCATGATCTCAAACTCTTCGTCCGTGAGCTTGCCGGGCTTGTTGAGGATCGTGTCGGAGACCTGGATCTTGCCGATATCGTGCAGCGGCGCGGAGTGCGCCACGTCCTGCATGAAGGCGTCCGTGAGCTGGTCGGTGTACACGCCCTCTTTTTTAAGCTCGCGCATGATGATGTCGGTGTAGGCCGCCGTCTTGCGCACGTGGTCGCCGGTACATTTGTCGCGGCTCTCCACCATGTCGGCCAGCACCAGAATCAGGCCGTTTTGCAGCTTGTTGATGATCTCGCTCTGCCGCTCCACGTTCTCCACCGTGTTCACCATGTCCTCGGTGGTCCGGGTCACGGAGTGGTAGAGGCTTTCGATCTCGTCGCCGGTGCGGATGTCCAGGTCGTGGATGCGCTCCACCGTCTCAGCCCGGGCCTTCTCGGTGGTGTATAAGGAGTTTTCTGTCGTGATGTCCAGGGCGTTGATGGGCAGGATGATGTTGTATTCGGCAAACCAGATCGTGGCCGTCAGCAGCAGCACGAGGAAGCCGAAGAACAGCGACACCACCCGGGCCAGAAATTCATAGCCGTTTTTCAGAATGTGGTCCATGTTCACATCCACGCCCACATAGCACTGGCACTTGCCGCGGCTGTCGTATACAGGATTATACACCGTAAGCAGCCACCCGAACTGCCCTGTGGCGACAATCGGCTCCACCTCCCTGCCGGCCAGCAGATCCGGCAGCATGTCCCGGAAGTCCTCGTCAAACGCCACCATCTCGCCCGGCTCGCCCCCCGGCGTGTCGGGGGTGTCCGCGTCAAAGACGACCTGGCAGCCGTCCGGCAGGATCTTGTAGGCGTAGACGTACTGGACGCTCTCCGTGCCGTCGGCCAGATCGTTGAAGCGCTGGTCAACCAGGCTGTAGCCCTCGGCCTGCTCGCCGAGGCGGATGTATTCCTCCACCCGGTCGCCGTCGATGGCGGCGGACGCCACCTTCGCCACGCCCCAGGCGAGATCCTTCTGCTCCTCCACGGCGGCGGTGCGGTAATGAATGAAGCTGATCACCGTGACGATGACGCCGGTGATGATCATGCCCGCGGACACCAGCATCACGATCTTCGAGCGCAGGGACATAAGGCGCGCCCGCTTCTTGTTGGCGAGCATGTGCTTCTCCAGGGTGACGGGGTTATACTGCCAGCCTGCATAGTACAGGCGCTTTTTCAGCTCCTTGGGCAGAACGTGCAGCAGCACCGCCACCACAAGCACGGTGATGGTCTTGTCCACAAGGTCAACGATCATGTCCGCCGAGAGCTGGGCCAGAAATTCATTTTTCACGCCGCCGGCATAGATCTGCCGGGCAAGCTGGGCCGAGGTTCCGACGCCGAACTCAAAGCCGTACAGCACCCGGGTCAGGAGGGACCCGAGGCCGCCGCCGATGAAGGCGAACACCGCAATCACCGCCAGCAGCCTCCAGGGCTTGCGGAAGCTGTAATAGCCGTTGCTTGCAAACCAGGCGGAGGCGATGGCGATCAGGATGGTGAGCGATCCGTAATACGCGTTGGTATAGTCGCCGACACAGTTTACGATATTGGTGAAAAAGCCGACGATGATGCCCGGCAGATAACCGCCGAGGGCTGCGGCCAGGGCGCTGCCGATGTTGTCGAGGTAGAGAGGCATTTCCAGCCGGAGCGCCAGGTGCCCCAGCAGATAGTTGATGAGAAGCCCGGCCGCGCACAGGCCGATGAGATAGTTGCGGCTGCTTTTTTGCTGTTTTCGATACTCCCTGTCCTGCTGATCCATAACGATCCCCCCGTATCTCCGACAGCTCACCCTGTCGTGAGAAAGATAGTTATAGTTAAAAAAGATATTATGGGTATCGGCTTACGTCAGCTAACAATCACCGCGTACATCGTAGGGGCCGTTCACGAACGGCCCGGCAGTATAAAGTCGGTTTTTCGGATTCGCCCGGCCCCTACGATGCAGATTTTTACGTTGTAAGTGTTGAACCTGCCTGTATTGCTGAGTTAAACCGATACGCACTAAAGATATTACAGTTTAGCATAGTATAACAGAAAAAGTCTGAGAATGGAAGTAGGGTATACACCTTTTTCGTTTTCACCCGCCCGGCGGCGGAGACGAAAAGATCCCCGGCAAATGCGCGCAAGCCGCGCTTTTGCCGGGAATTTCGCATGTTCCTGGTTTATGCTGTGCGGGACTCAGCGGGAGGCCGTCGGGGCCGGCGCGGGCGTGGCTGCCTCCGCCGCGGCGGAATAGCTCGGCACCTCGATGGCGAGATACTGCTCCACAATGTCCAGCACGGTCTCGTCCTTGATGATCATGGAGATCTCAATGCGGCGGTTCTGGGCCTGACCGGCGAGCGAGTCATTGTCCGCGACGGGGCGGGTTTCGCCGTAGCCGGCGGCGCAGAAGCAGCCGGCATACGGGGAGAGGCGGCCGTTCTTGCCGGAGAGCAGATAGTTGAGCACGGAGTTTGCGCGGTCGGTGGAGAGGACGCGGTTGTCCTCGTCCCGGCCGGTGGAGTCGGTATGGCCGGCAATGACGATGGAGTCCACATACTTCAGGGTGTTCTCGTCGCTGAGAAATTCGGCAAAGTAGTCGATGAGCTCGTTGAGCACCGTCAGGCTCTCAGGCTTGAGGGCGCTGGAGCCCAGGTCAAAGAACACGCCCTCGGAGAGAATGATGTTGCCGTTGTCGCCGATGGAGACCTTGGAGGCGTCGCCGATGACGTCCACAAGGTTATCCGTGATCTGCTTGAGGATCGACAGGCGCAGGGCCGCCACGGTGGTCATCTGGCTGCGCAGGGTCACGATCTCGTTGTCCGCCGCAGCGAGATAGGCCTTCTGCTCGCTGATCTGCTTTTCCTGCTGGCGCAGCATGTCCGTCTGATTGCGGATCTGGACGGCGTAGCTGTCAAGCTCGGCCTGCTTGCTGTCAAGCTCGCTCTGCTTCTGGCTGAGATCCTGGGTCAGACCCTGCAGCTCAAGCTGGGCGTTGTCGTATTCCGCGCGGACCCGGGCAGCGTCGGCCTGGGCCTTGCGGTATTCCTCCAGCGCCTCCTCGACCTGGGCCCGCGTGGTGGCGAGCAGATCCTCGGTGTTGCGCAGGTTGTTGCCGGTGATCATGTTGGATATGTAGCTGAGCAGCATGAGGAAGAACAGGATCAGCGCCACGGCGCTCATCATGTCGGCATAGGAGGGCCAGAAGCCCTGCTCGCCGTGGCCTTCCTCCGTGCGGGGGGAGTAGGTACCGCCGCGTCTCATGAGCGACCGCCCCTTTCAAGGATACGGGAGACCTCGCGCAGGCCGGAGACCAGATCGCGCACGGTGACGTCCATGCGCTCCACGGTGCCGCGCAGGTTGTAGTTGAACTCGGAGAAGTCGCGCACGCCGTTGTTGAAGCTCTCCACCGTCTTGTTCATGGCGGCGATGGGGGTGCGGCTGGCGTTGATGGCGGACTTGAGGTCGTTCGTGGCGTTGGCGAGGGTCGCATCCATATTGTCGGCGCTGCGGTCCAGGGCCAGCACGAGCTGGTGCACGAGATCGGCGTCATCCTTGGGCGCGTCGGTGGGCAGGGTCGGGGCCACGTCGTGGTCAAGCCACAGCTCCAGGCGGGTCTCCATCTTCTCGCGGGCGTTCTGCACGCTGAAAATGGAGCGCAGCACCGTCAGCAAAATGGAGCAGGCCACGCCCACAAGCGAGGTGTAGAAGGCCACGCCCATGCCGCCCAGAGCGGACATGAGGCCGCCGCCCACGCTGTCCAGGACGCTCAGCCATTCCCCGGTATTGGTGCCGAGGAGCTCCGTCAGGGAGCTGACCGAAAGGCTCAGGCCCAGGAAGGTGCCGAAGAGGCCCAGCGTTACGAAAAGCGAGACGGCGTTATTGAGAAAGCGTTCACACAATAAGCTGCCGCCGAGCTTGGTGCGCACGCCGTCTGAGATGATGGCGGGGGTGTTCACGTCCCGCCCGTGCCGGCGGTAGGCGTCGGCGTAGTCGTTAACGACAAAGCGCAGAAAGTCATTGTCACGGTTGAGATTGCCGACAAGGCTTGCCAGGTGGCTGTAGCGGGCGTAGATGATGAACAGCACGATCAGCGACAGCACGAACAGCGACAGGATCACAACGATCACAACAAGGCCGGCAGGCGGCATGGTGCTTAATTTGCTCATGGTTTATCCCTCCAATGTGGTTAGCTTTACGCTATAATCCGACGTTAGTGTATCGGATTTTTCTCTTTATGTCAACCAAGCTTAAGACAAATTCAGATTTTCCAGCTCCTCCACGAGCTCCCCGAAGAGCTTGAGCGCGGCGTTGACCGGGGCCGGGGTGCTCATATCCACGCCTGCGTTCTTCAGCAGGGAGATGGGGTCGGCGCTGCAGCCGCCGGAGAGGAAGCGCTTGTAATCTGCCACTGCCGGCTCTCCGAAGGTGAGGATGCGCTCGGCCAGGGCGGCCGCGGCGGAAAAGCCGGTGGCGTACTGATAGACGTAGTAGTTGTAGAAAAAGTGCGGGATGCGCGCCCACTCCAGGCAGATCTCGCTGTCGCTCACGACGTCGGGGCCGTAGTAGAGCCTGTTGAGCGCGAGATATTTGTCATTGAGCGCATCGGCGGTCAGGGCCTGTCCGGCCTCGGCCATGCGGCCCATTTCCAGCTCAAACTCCGCGAACATGGTCTGGCGGTAGATGGTGGACTTGAACTGGTCGAGGAAGTGGTTGATGAGGGCGGCGCGCTCCTTCACGTCCGTGGTGCGGCTGAGCAGCCAGCGCATCAGCAGGATCTCGTTGCAGGTGGAGGCCACCTCAGCCACAAAGATCACATAGTCGGAGGTGTTCACCGGCTGATAATGGCAGGAGTACCAGCTGTGCAGGGCATGGCCCATCTCGTGGGCGATGGTGAACATGCTGTCGAGCGTGTCCTTGTGGTTCAGGAGCACATAGGGGTGCGGGCGGGAGGCGCCGGAGGAATAGGCTCCGCTGCGCTTGCCGCGGTTCTCGTACACGTCGATCCAGCGGGAGTCAAAGCCGGTCTTCAAAAGGGCCGTGTAGTCCTCGCCCAGAACGGACAGGGCCTTGAGCACCGTGTCCTTCGCCTGCTCATACGGGATCTTCACCTCCGCGTCCTTCACGACGGGGGTGTACAGATCGTACATATGCAGCTCCTCCACGCCGAGCAGCTTCTTGCGCAGCGCCACGTAGCGGTACATGGCGTCCAGATTCCCGTGCACAGCCTCGATGAGGTTGAGGTACACGCTCTCCGGCACCTCGCTGTGGTCGAGGGCGGCGGCGAGGGTGGTGGGATAGTGCCGCGCCTCGCTGAAAAAGCGCAGGGTCTTGAACTGGGCGTCAAGCGTCGCGGCGATGGTGTTCTGCATCCCGCGGAATTTCGCATAGCAGTTTTCAAAGGCGCTTTTGCGCAGGGCGCGGTCGCTGCTCTCCATCAGCGGGCCGTAGGTCCCGGCGGACAGGGGATGGCGGTTTCCCTCGCTGTCGACGGCGTCGTCAAAGCGGAGGTCGGCGTTGCGCAGGGCGGAGGCGACGGAATCGGGCGCGTCCGCCATTTCGCCCGCCGCGGCCAGCAGCTTCTCCTCCGCCGGGCTGAGGATGTGCGCCCGCATGCGCCGGATGCTCGTCAGGCTCCTGCGGTAGACCTCCAGCAGCGGGCACTCGGCATAGAAGCGGTCGAGCACCTCGTCCGGGATGGCCAGGATCTCGGGCGTTGAAAAGGCGCTCAGCCCCGAGAGATTCACGGCGCAGGCCATGGCCTTGCTGCGCATGTCCTGGTAAAAGCCGTCGGCAATGTCCTGGTCGCCCTTGCAATTGGCGTAGCCCATGAGCTTTTCAAGCCGCACGCCGAGCTCGTCCGAGAGCTTCAGCCAGTCCAGCAGTCTCCCCGGCCGCTCGCCCAGGGTGCCGGCAAAGGCGGCGATCGTATCGCCCATCGCCCCGAGGCTCTCCAGCTCGCGCCTCCAGGCCTCGTCGTCCGGGAACAGCTCGCGCAGGTCCCAGGTGTATTCCTCGGGGATCTCGTTTCTTTCGGGAATTTTTGTCAGGTCCATGGTTTTCCTCCAAAATGTATATTTCATGGGCGCATTATACCACAGCCGACAGAAAGGTGCAAACAAAGCGGAATAAATTCGCATTCTGTTCACACAATAGCGGGCGTATCGGCAAACAAAAATCGAACAGACAAGGGCTGATTGCGCCTGCCTGTTCGATAGAAGAATCCGCCGATCTCATTTGCCAAAGAGATCGCTGTGTGTTCCTGTGCGTGCCAGCGTCAGTACAAGAATCTCCCCGTCAATTCGGTAGATTAAGAGCCAGTCGGGAAGAATATGGCACTCCCTGTGTCCGACCCAGTTGCCGGTCAATGAATGATCGTTGTTCTTTTCTGACAGGGGAACACCGTTTGCCAGATCTGCGATGATTTTGTTCAGCAGTTCAATCTTCAGCCCCCGTTTCAAGGCGAGTTTGTAGTCCTTCCTGAACTGCGTGGTGTATTTGACTGTGTATTTCGTCATTTCCGCAGGTCGGCAAACAGCTCATCCATATCGGTATAACCCTTTACGGACGGGTCTCTTGCAATCCTTTCCGCTTCCAGCATGGCAGCAACTGTTTCTCTGTTTGGCTGGTTAAGGGAAATCTCAAAAGGGATACGGCCTTCGCGCAAAGACTGGCGAACGAAGATATTAAATGCGGTTGTCATGTTCATCCCCAACTCGTTAAACAGGGCGTCGGCCTGCGCTTTCACATCTGAATCCATGCGGATGCTGATATTGGTGGAACCGGCCATATAATCAACTCCTTTCATATACAGTATATATCATATGCACGAAAAAATCAACATAATGCACAAAACATTTACATCTTCATTCAAAGCTGCTGCTTGAAAAAATATTGGACTGTTCACAGAACGGAGGCGTTTTGCTCCTCACCGGACAGCAGTTTCTCCAGACTGACGCGGAGCACCCGGCTGAGATGCAGCAGCTCGATATCCGTCACAAAGCGCTGTCCGGACTCGATCCGCTGCACCGCGTTTTTGTCCACATCCAGCCCGTCCCGCTGGAGCCGGTCGGCCAGCTCCCGCTGGGAAATCCCCTCGGCCTTGCGAAGCTTGGCAACCATGATACCGCATACATTGTTCCGCCCGTTTGCTGTCTTGTTGATGAACATATTTTCAACCCCAATTTGACATTTAGTGCTTGTCATTGGGGTTATTGTATGTTAAAATCAACATGATTATTGACATTCAGTAAATGTCAAATCAGAAGATACTGTCTGGCAGGCGGGGCTGTATTTTCGCACGTAGGCTCAAACGGAGCTTCACGGTTTTCAGATTTTCGCTTTCGTAAGCATCAATGGTAATAAGAAAATATGGGTATCGGCTTGACACAGCAAGCTTCTCTGTATGACTGTAGGGGCGATTCACGAATCGCCCGGCGGCAGAGGCTGCGTCCGGCGAATGCGGCCAGGCGAATCCGAAAAACCGATCGTGTACTGCCGGGCCGTTCGTGAACGGCCCCTACGGTGTGCATGGTGGTTGTTTACTGAATAAACCCGATACCCAGATAAGAAAATTTTAAGTATATAATCTGTGCTATTATTTCGGCGTTCATAACTGAAATATGTTTTTGTAGGAGGGAAAACGCGTGAAACACTTGCTTAAAACAGCACTTGGGCTTGCTTTCTGCGTACTGCTCTTGTGCACATTCACTGTGACAGCCTATGCGGAGAGCGGCACGGCGGGAGATTTGAACTGGGAAATCCGCAGCGGCGTGCTGTACATTACGGGAGAAGGAATGATCCCGGATTACAACCAGGGTGGAGCACCCTGGCATCCTTACCGGGAATCGGTCTCGCGCATCGAAATCAGCGACGGCGTTACATCCATCGGCAAATACGCGTTTGCCGGCATGACGACGCCAGGCCGTATTACCCTTGGCGCAGACATTACAACGATCGGGAATTACGCGTTTTCCGGCTGCACAAGTCTGAGCCGGGTGGCATTTCCTGAAGGACTGCTGAGCATCGGTGAGCATGCGTTTTCCAACTGTGACAGCCTCGGCAGCGTCACACTGCCCGACAGTCTCACCCAGATGGGCAGCTATGCTTTCTACGACT
>CADARY010000047.1 GCA_902790375.1 Oscillospiraceae bacterium
AGCCAAGAGGAAATAAGATCTCTGGGAATCGCAGAACCGGTGAGCTTGAAGATCATATCGGCCACAGTTTTGGCTTTGCTTGGTTGCTCAACAGAACCAAGGTAGGCATCAAAACAGTTTCGACAGCAATTCTTAAAGATAAAGTCGCTCTCCGTTGGCGGCCCGTAATGCTGTAATTCTTCGGTGGAAAAAACTGGCGATAAATCGTTCCGCATTTTATACATTTGGAATAAATGTCGTTCAGGGATAGCTCCACCTCACAGGGCTCGCCGTCGATTAAAAGATTAATGAAGTACATGTGCACCCTCCTGTTTGTAGGTACGTACATATACGCTCTAACCTGACGGAATATCAAGCGGATCAAGAAGAATTATCAATTACTTCACACTATGGGGAGAGTAATGAAAACAGACACAAGAATTGCTTTTAGCCTATTTATTACAATCTGTATAGACTGTAGATTTGTGGGCTAAACACATTTTTGCCGCCTAGAAAACCTGGAGAACAATTTAATTATTCCCCGAGGAAAAATTAAATTGTTCAAGGGGCGACCGATTTGTCAAGGAGAAATTTATCCCATGAGCAGATTTCTTATCTCGCTCATGGGATAACTCTATTTTCTGAGCTGATTAATACCCGTTTCCTGTTGTCCGGGAAGCGCCGAACGCGATATAAGACGTGTTTTGTTAAAAGGAGTTTATGAGCTATTGCGGCGTCTCGCCGCAGGAATACTGTTGAGACTGGTCGATCGTTTTATCTGCAGCACAACAAAGCCTGATCTTGCAGGTAATAATTGCAGGAAGATACTACAAAATACTTTTCAATCCCTGATTCTTGTATCGTGAAACTAAAACCGTAATATATTGCGTATGATAACCTGTTCTTTCGCTGATTTCTTTATTGTGGTGACCCTCGGCGCGCATTTGTAATACTTCCAGTCTTCGCAAAGCTCTTCTGTCTGAACAAGTCTTCTTGCAGACTGCGATTTCTTCTATTTCTCTATCTGTGAATTTATAAGACATTTTCTCCAAAACCTTTCGTTAATCAAAGCAATGTTCACAAGATGGAAACTGTCGCCTTTTCATCACGCAATCAATCCGCGAATGATCATTCGGTTTTGTAAGGCTTTCTATAGATTCTCGCTTCATAAGGACGTAATCTTTGAGGTTCCGAAATATTCGGATAACTGACAAACAGAAGTTCCCCAGCCGCGTTCTCGGGATACAGCGGATTATCAATCGCTTCGCCATAGAAGTTGCAAAGCACTAAGAGTTGAGTGTCTGCGTCGGTACGGGTATAAGCGAAGATCGCCTCGTCCTTCTCTAAAAGCAGCTCAAAATACCCGCGTTGGAAAACAGGGTGCTGTCTGCGAAGGGCAATCAGCTTCTGATAGCAGTGCCAGACGGAGTCCGGGTCTGCCTGCTGCGCCGCGGCATTGATGTCGAGGTAATTCGGATTGACCCTGATCCAGGGCTTTCCCGCGGTGAAGCCCGCATTTTCTGCGGTGCTCCACTGCATGGGCGTTCTGGCGTTGTCGCGGCTCGTAGTATGGAGGGAATATAAGATCTCCTCCTCGTTGAAGCCGTCCGCGCGCATTTCCCGGATATGATTGAAAACACCGATGTCGCGGTAATCCTCCAGCGCGTAATCCGCGTTCGTCATGCCCAGCTCCTGCCCCTGATAAATATAGGGCGTTCCCTGCATGCCGAACAGCAGAACAGCCAGCATCTTTGCGCATTCAACACGATACTTTCCATCGTCGCCCCAGCGGGAAACACAGCGCGGCAAATCATGGTTTTCCCAGAAAAGGCTGTTCCATCCCCTGCCGTAAAGCTCCGTCTGCCAGCGGCCGAGTACCTGCTTGAACTGCAGGAAAGGAAGCGGAACAAGCGCCCGGTTTTCCCGGCCCGGCATGCGGTCGAGCTTGATATGCTTAAACTGGAACACCATGGACAGCTCGCTCCCGTCGGGATTGCTGTACAGCTTTGCGCTCTCGGGGGTGGCGCTCCATGCCTCGCCCACGGTCACAAGCTCTGTACCCCGGAGAACCTCGCTGCTCAGCTCCCGAATATATTCGTGCAGCCGGGGTCCAGCAACCCGGATCTTTTTATCCGGTTCCTTGCCGAAGTGATCGACCACGTCCAGCCGAAAACCGCCCACGCCGCGCGCTGCCCACCAGCGGAGTATCTGATACAGCTCCTGCCGCAGGGCCGGATTCTCCCAATTGAGATCCGGCTGTTTTACGGAATACTGGTGGAAGTAATACTGCCCAAGGGCCGGTACCCACTCCCACGCCGACCCGCCGAAGGAGGAGAGCATGTCGTTGGGGGGCATGTCCGGTTTTCCGTCCCGCCAGATATAGTAATCATGATAGGGATTATCCCGGCTTTTCTTCGCCTCCAGGAACCAGCGGTGCTCATCGGAAGAGTGGTTGAGCACCATGTCCAGGATTATCCGGATGCCGCGTTTTTTTGCCTCGGCAATAAGCCTGTCCATATCGGCCAGCGTGCCGAACAGCGGATCAATGTCCCTGTAGTCGGACACATCGTATCCGTTGTCATCCTGCGGAGAGCGAAATACCGGGGACAGCCAGATTGCGTTGATCCCCAAATCGGTCAGATAATCGAGTTTTGAAATGACGCCGGGCAAATCACCGATTCCGTCACCGTTTGCGTCCATAAAGCTGCGGGGATAGATCTGGTAAATGACAGCTGATTTCCACCATGGCTGCGCGACGTTGTTCATAGCGTTCTCCTATTAATCTTCCACAGAGATATCGTATTTTTCCACATCCAGGAGGACTGCGCCGTCTGCTGAAAAGCGGATGCCCTCCGCTGACAGCGGGGTGTAAAGCGTCATGGAGGCAGCACACTCTCCTTCGCCCGCAAAGAGCTCAAGGCTGTATTTGTCCATGATGATCCGAAGATCGAGCTCTCCGTTTTGCACAGGAACCGGGAACTCGCGCACATGTACTACATCATGCGGAAAACCGCTGTTCAGACGGTCCATCCGCACAATGCCCTCCTGCGCTCTGACAGAGATCTCCGAATACAGATCCCCTCCCTCCGCGACACGAACGCGGAAGCAGTGATACGCCTCGTCCTCCGCCGGGCGGATATGAAGCGTCATATCCAGTACACGCCCCGACACGCCGGGCAGACTTTTCCACTGGGTTACGCGCACGCCGTGAAAGCTGACCCCGTTGCGGCGGCAGTTTTCCAATTCCCGCACCGGCCACTGGCACAGACGGCCGTTGCGGATACGAAGCTCACGCGGCACAGTCATCTGGCCGTTAAAGGGCAGATTCGGATGCCCCACGCGCGAGCTTGCCCAGCTCTGCATCCATCCGATCATGATCCGGCGGCCATCAGCGGTTTCCACGGTCTGCGGAGCATAGAAATCAAGACCGTAGTCAACGGCCTGCACCTGCTCATCCAGCAGACGATGCTCTTCCCGGTCATACCGGCCGATATGACAGACGATTCCGTCTCCGGGATGGAACTCCAGCCCATCGTTCAACATCTCGTGGGCGCTGTGGAGCAAAACGGCCTTTCCGTCCAGAAAGAAGAAATCCGGGCATTCCCACATGGTTCCGTAATGTCCGTGACCGGCGGCGAGAACCCCGATATAGCGCCAGTGCTGCGCGTCCTCACTGTCATAGAGGAGAATCATGCCGTTTTCCTCTGTACAGAGGTTTGCGACTGCCGCATGATACCCCTCTTCATCGCGCCAGATTTTTGGGTCGCGAAAGTCCACATGGCTGCCGCCCGCTGGCAGCATGGAATCGTCGATCACCGGGTTGAGCGGGGATTTTTGATAATTGTTTCCATCTCCGACAGCAATGCACTGGGTCTGAAATTCGTCCCCGTCGTCCGTCTTTCGCACGCCCGTGTAAAGCAAAAGATGTTCGCCATCCGGCAGTTCAACGGCGCTGCCGGAAAAGCAGCCGTCTTTATCATATTCCGCGTCGGGGGCCAAAGCGGCCGGGAGATACTCCCAGCGGATAAAGTCCTTTGTTTTTACATGTCCCCAGTGCATGGGGCCCCAGCTCACATCATAGGGGTAATATTGAAAAAACAGGTGAACCTCGCCCTTATACAGGGAGAAACCGTTTGGGTCATTGATCCAGCCGATCCCGCCTGTAACATGGAAGACAGGCAGCGTATCCCGGACACGCTCTCTGTTGAACTGTTCATATTCACGCGCTTTGCGCAGCATTTCACTTTCCATGATAGCTCTCCATTATCCGTTCTTTGTTTTCCAAACCAACTGTGCGCTCGGCGTATCGCCAAGCATGGGCGGCAGGGTGACGCCCGCGTACATGAGCGCCGCGCCGGTAATAGGCCCGGTGCAGCCCGCAGGCATGGCCGCGTCACAGCCGTAAAAGGCACAGTCCTCCAGCACATATTCCACATCCGGGTCCAGTCCCCGCAGGCAGATGTGCAGCGGTCTGGGATTGGCTTCCGGATTTGTCAGGACGATATTCAAAAGCGTCTGACCCTGATCGGGCGACACAAACTGCCATGCCGTAAAAGGCGGCTTTCCGCCCTCCGTCAGCCTGTAAAGCGCCCCGCTGTCGATTAACTGGCTTAAGGCGCGAAAACGCCGCAGCTGTTCCCGGATCTCGCGCTTCTCATCCGCCGTCAGTTTGGCGGGATCCAGTTCATAGCCGAAGGTACCGCTCATTGCCACTGTGGCCCTTGTGCCGAGGGGGGTCGTACGCCCTGTCTGATGGTTGGGCGCTGTGGAGACATGCGCCCCCATGGACGACACCGGATATCCGAAGGAAGTCCCGTACTGAATGGAGAGCCGCGAAATGGGATCGGTGTTGTCGCTGCACCAGATCTGCGGGCAATAGGCAAGCATCCCGGCGTCGAAGCGTCCGCCGCCCCCGGCGCAGCCTTCAAACAGCACCTCCGGGAATTCTTCGGTCAGCCGCTCCAGAAGCTCGTATAAACCCAGCACATAGCGATGCGCAAGCTCGCCCTGCCGGTCGGCAGGAAGAGAAGCGCTGTAGAGATCGGTGAGGTGCCGGTTCATATCCCATTTGACGTAGGACAAGGGCAGTTCCCGCAGCAGCCCGGAAAGCGTCTCGTGGAGCCAGTCCACAACTTCCCGCCGCGAAAGATCCAGCACGAGCTGATTGCGCCCCACGGCGGGCTTCCTTCCCGGCACCGTCAGCGCCCAGTCGGGATGTGCACGGTAGAGATCGGAATCTTCGCTGATCATTTCCGGCTCGACCCAGAGGCCGACCTTCAGATCAAGGTCGCTGATCTGTTTCAAGAGCGGCTTGAGGCCGTGCGGCAGCTTGCGCGGATTCGCTGTCCAGTCGCCGAGGCTGCTGTGATCGTCATCCCGATGGCCGAACCAGCCGTCGTCGATCACCAGCATGTCTACGCCCAGGTCTTTTGCCTCACGCGCCAGATTGAGCAGTTTCGTCTCGTCAAAGTCGAAATACATGGCCTCCCAGCTGTTGAGGAGGATCGGCCGTTCGGCAAGCTCTCTGTCATGGCGGCAGATGTTTTCGCGGATAAAACGATGGAAGGTATGAGATAGCCTGTGAAAGCCCTCCGCGCTGTATGTAAGCAGCAGTTCGGGCGTCTCAAAGCATTGTCCCGGCGCCAGACACCAGGAGAAGCCGTCAGGGTTGATGCCCGATACGATGCGTACGGAACCACTCTGATCCAGTTCAATGTCCGTGCGGTGATTGCCGGAATAGACAGGCATGACGCCATAACAGGTCCCTGCCGTCTCTGTGGCATCCGGCTCGCAGATGATCACGAAGGGATTATGCTGATGACTGGAGGCGCCCCGGCCGGAGGCGATGGTTTGGATACCGTTGAGCAGCGCTCGCCGCTCAAGCTGCCGCTCCAGCGTATGGCGTCCGTGAAAATGGATCAGCTCCCAGCTTCCGAAGGGAATATCCAGGCACGCCGACGCTGCCCTGTGCAGCCGTATCATCTGATCGCCGCCATTGCGGAACCGTACAGCCCGGGTGATCATGTCCTTGGCCTCGAATACGCCGTAAAGCAGCTCCACTTCCAGACCCGAAGCCGCGTCCGAGAGCGTGATGCTCAGCGTCTCGCACTCTCCGCCGCAGTCAAAGGCCGCGGGGAGACCGTTCAGCGCGTATTTTCCGGGCCGGATCTGATGGCGGAGATAGCGCAGGTCTGCGCCGATCTGTCCGCGCTCCGTTTCCGCCTCTACAGAGGAAAGGCGGAAATCGGCCCCGTTCGATCCGCTGTATTCCTGCGGCATCGTATCCAGAGACCAGCCGCGGTCATCCTGCAGCTCATAGGGATTGGCGGAAAAGCCGCAGTCTCGCGGAAGATGGAGGTAATCAAAGCAGCCTTCGGCGCGGCGGCCGTAATAGAGATGCAGCAGATAGCCCAGCGGGCCGATCTGCAGCTGGTATGTTGTGCTGCGGGTTTGCAGGGTAAAGGTCTGTTTTTCCTTGTCAAATAGGATACTCATGCAGATTTGCTCCTTTAAAATACAGAATATGAAAATCACAGAAAAAGTGAATTATTTTTCGATTTTATCAAACACATCGTTGAGAAGCACGGCGCATACATAAACAGGCAGCGACAGCCCCACCAGAAGCAGGATCAAGGAGCCGAAGCTGAACCAGTGCAGACAGGCAAGCCAGAAAACGAGCGCAAAGACGAGCATGACAAGCGTCCTCGGGAAAAAGCCCACGGCAAGCCGCGCCGCGTTCTGAATCGTCTTCCAAAGAGGCGTGCTGTAGCGGGAGAGCAGGGCAAAGACATAGAAGGCCAGCGCAAGAAGGATCAGCGCCAGGGCAGCAATCGCAGCGCGCATCTGCGGCACGTAGGCCAGGGCTGCGAGATAGTCAAGGTACAGCAGCGCCGCACACGCCAAAAACAGCAGCCCTGCAAGCGTCCCGTTCTTGAACTTTGCCTTGAAGGCACGAAAATAGTCCCTGGCAAGCTCCCCATCCTCCATGCGCACAAGGCGGATGCAGGCATCGTTGAGCGCCGTGAAAGCCGCGCCTGCCGTAACGATCGGCAGAGAGCAAAGAAGCGTCAGCAGATTCAGGATCACGATATCCGCCAGCATCGACAGCGTGCGCATCACGGGGTTATCCATATCAAAAAACCACTTCATCAGCCGCTTCCCTCCCGGCTTAAAACAGGCAATGTGTGCCTGCGTCAATTCATTTTATGGAAATACCCCGCCCCGGCAGGGGCGGGGTATATGTCTTGTGCGGGGGATCAGCCCTTGACGCCGCCGGCGGTAACGCCCTCGACGATATAGCGCTGCAGGAAGAGATAGAGGATCAGGATCGGCAGCATGGCCAGCAGGAGCGCCGCCATAACAAGGCCGATGTCCGTGGAGTAGGTTCCATAGAACGCCTGGGTCGCGATGGGGATGGTGTACAGGTTCTTCTTGGTCAGCACCAGGCTGGGGAGCAGGTAGTCGTTCCAATAAGCCATGGCATTGATGATGCCGACGGTGGCGATGGTAGGCTTAAGCAGGGGGAAGACGACCTTCCACCAGGTCTGCCAGCGGGAGCAGCCGTCAATCGTGGCGGCCTCCTCAAGCTCCAGCGGGATATTGGTTTTGATTGCCCCGTGGAACATGAACACCGCCATGGAGGTCGAGAAGCCAACGTGCATGAGGATCAGCGTGAGCCTGTGGTTCAGTACGTTGAAGATACCGCCGTAGACGCTCACCAGGGGGACCATCAGCACCTGGAAGGGGATGACCATGGAGGCGATCATCAGGGAGAAGATCAGCGTGCAGAATTTCCAGCGGCTGTTTCTCACGATGACGAATGCCATCATGGAGGAGACAAGGATCGTCAAAACCGTAGCCGAGCAGGTGATGACGAAGGAGTTGGTAAACACCGTCCAGAACTTCATCTTCTTCATGGCTTCGGGGAAGTTCTTCAGCGTAAAGCCGTGTGCGCCGACCAGCGCGAGCGGGTTGGAGACGATATCGGCCTTACTCTTGAAAACGTTGATAATGACCATGAAGAAGGGGAAGACGAAGCAGAAGAACATCAGGAGCAGGAAGATCCACATGAGGACATGTGAGATTTTTTGCCGGCGCGCGGCTTTTTCGTTGTCGGCAATATCGGTCATCATGCTTCAACCTCTCCTTTCTTGCCAACCATGACCTGGGTGACGCCGACAACGGCGCAGACCAGGAACAGAATGACAGCCTCAGCCTGACCAAGACCGTAGTTCTTGTAAGTAAACGCCTGGTTGTACACGTGCATGGCCGCCATGACGGAGGAACCGAACGGCTCGCCCTTGGTCAGGGACAGGTTCACGTCGTAAACCACGAAGCAGCGGGTAATGCTCAGGAAGATGCACTGCACAAAAGAGGAGCGCATCAGGGGAACAGTCACGTTCCACATTGCCTGGGAAGGTGTGCAGCCGTCGATCATGGCGGCTTCCTTCACATCGTTGGAAACGCTCATAAAGCCGGCCACATAGATGAGCATCATGTAGCCCGCGTACTGCCATACCGACACCAGGATCAGGCAGAACATGGCCCCGTTCGGCGTGGACAGCAGCGACACAGCGGCGGCGTTTCCGAGGGCCTTGCCGATGGCGACAAAGGCGCGGTTGAAGACGAACTGCCAAACATAGCCAAGGACGATGCCGCCGATGAGGTTCGGCACGAAGAAGCCGGCGCGGAAGAAGTTCTGTCCCTTGACGCCGCTGGTCAGAAGATACGCCAGCAGGAAGGCGACAATGTTGATCAGGATAACGGCAAAGATGGAGTAAATCACAGTACGGCCCATGGCCTGCCAGTAGGTCGTATCCTTAAAGGCGTCCGCAAAATTCTGCAGACCCACAAAGGGCTTGGAAAGGCTGACGCCGTCCCAGCTGGTGAAGGTAAGATACAGGCCGTAGACAAACGGCACGATCACGACCGCCAGGAACAGCACGGTTCCCGGTCCGGCAAACATGAGGTACTGCTTTACTTTATACGATAAAGAATCTTGCTTCATAAAGCCTCACTTTCCCTGTACGCATTGAGCGGTATGAGAAGGCCGGGCACCGGTATCCCGATGCCCGGTTGGGTGCAATGTGAGCTTAGTGAGCGCCGACTTCGGCGGTAGCCCAGTAAGCGGTGATTTCGTCAGCAAGACCGGCGCGGTCGATCTGATCGGCCAGGTACTTCTGGAAGGAGATGCCGACCTTGGCGTAGTGGTCGTCGGGAGCGTAGCGATAGTCAGCGATCATGGCACCGGCGTCAACGTACTGCTTAACGGAAGCGCCGAGAGGATCGGAGACAGGCAGGGTGATGTTGCCGAAGGCGGGAACCAGCGCGCAGGTGTTTACCAGGAAGTTCTGACCGTCTTCCTCAAAAACGAGCCAGTTGAGGAACTCCTTGGCAGCAGCCTGCTGCTCCTCGGAGACAGAGTTGTCGATGAAGAAGTACTTGGAGCCGCCGCCGACGAGCTTCTCATTGTAACCCTCAAGGTCAGAAGGAACAGGCATCATGCCCATGTTCTCGGCAGGATCAAAGTCCTTGATATCGGACCAGTCCCAGTTGCCGCCGAACTTGAAGGCGATCTTGCCCTGGGCAAGGTTCATCTCGGTATCTTCACGGACAGCGGAAAGAGGAGCGGCCTTCATCCAGTTGTTGGCCTTCAGGACGTCGAAGGTGTCCATCAGGGCGTTGAAGACATTATCCTCGGCCAGCTTCACAGAGCCGTCCTTGATGCCGGCGATGAAGGCGTCGGGATCATCGTGCATCTCATAGACTTCCTGCATGAAGTGAGCGCCAAGGGACCAGTCCTCCTTCTGGAGGCCGGTGGGGCCTTCCATGCCGCCGGCAACGAGCTTGTCGCAGAGGGCGGAGAACTCAGCGGTGGTCTTGTAAGCGGCGGGATCGAAGGCTTCGCCGATGATCTTCTCGATGGCGTCAGCATTGTAGAGGATGCCGCGGGCTTCCACGCAGAACGGGAAGCCGAGGACCTTGCCGTCAACGGAGATGGCCTGGGTGGTCTCTGCGACCCAGGGCTCGCCGGTCTGGTCAAGGGCGTGGTCGGGTCCGAGGGAGAAGATGTCCTTCGCATCGACCATGGCCAGGACGTAGGGATCCTTGGAGGCGTACTTGGTGGACATGTGCGCCGCGACCGTGTCGCTGGAGTAGTAAACCTCTACCTCAACGTTCTTGTGGGTGTCCATGTACTCTTCTGCCATCTCTTCCATCTGGCTCTGGATTTCCATCTTGGAGTTGAAGATGGTGAGGGTGACCTTGTTTGCCGCGTAGGCAGTGCCGGACAGGGAAAGCGCCATGACCATGGCAAGCATGAGAATCAGTGCAATTGCTCTTTTCATTTTTTTCTTCCTTTCATAAATATTTTTCGATTTTGTGCTCCGTCCGTTTTTGCCGTTCGACAGCCTGAAGCGACTGCCTCTGACATTGAGATGAAACGTTACACATCTTCTCGATAAAAAGATAACATAGCATGGCCGGCATGCCAAAGCATTTTACTGTTCCCCTTGTTTTTTTGTGAAGCTGCGACAATTTTTCATCACAGAATTCAACATTTTGAACAAAGTATGAATGCTCCGTGCCAGAAGCCCCGGAAAGCAAATAAAAAAAGACTTTTCAATCGGGATTTGCGTTGCTATAATCATGGTCAGACAGAGTAAAGGGCGTGTGTACACTATGAAGAAAACGGACAGTCCCACCATGAAGGATGTGGCCAGAGAGGCCGGCGTCGCTCTCGGCACCGTGTCCAAGGTCATCAACAACATTCCCGTGGGAGAGAGCTATCGCCAACGTGTGGAGGACGCGATAGAGAAGCTGGGCTATCACGTCAACAGTTATGCCCGCGGTCTGAAGACCAACAAAACGAACTGCGTGGCCTTGCTGATGCCCTCTCTGCGCCACCCTTTCTTTGCCATTTTAACTGACGAGCTGACAGCCTGCCTCATGAAGCACGGTTACCGCAGCTTGTTGATGATCACCAACTACGACCCGGAGGCGGAGAAAAAATGCCTCATCCTTGGGCAGCAAAACAAGGTGGACGGCGTGATTGCCCTTACCTATAGTCCAAATCTTGATGTTGACGGCACGATCCCCTTGGTGACCATCGACCGTCACTTTGGCAGCAGCATTCCCTGCGTCTCTTCGGACAACTTCCGCGGCGGTGAAATGGCTGCGGAAAAGCTCGTGGAGCTGGGCTGTGGGAAACTTCTGTTCATGCGCATCGGGCCGCGCATCCTGGGCGAAGCAGATAAGCGCAGCGCAGGCTTTGAAGCGGCATGCCGTCGGCTGCATACGGACTATGAGCAAATCATCCTGAACGATGAAGATACCGAAGCGCCCTTCTATACCTTTTTGTCAGAGCATATTCACGGCGGGAAGCTGGACTTCGATGGCATTTTCTGCAATACTGACAGCCTTGCCTGCCGGGTAATCGCCTTTCTTGCCGAGCACGGTGTGCGTGTCCCGCAGGACGTTCAGATCATCGGTTACGACGGACTGGCCGACTATGCGACCGGGCGTTACCCCTGTTCGACGATCGTACAGCCGATCCCCCGCATGGCGGAGGAGGCGGTAAAGCTGCTTCTTGACGCCGATAACATCCCGAATCCGGTGAATATCTGCTTACCGGTTCGATATGCCTGGGGCGGTACGACTTTGGAAGAGAGCGCCGTACAATCTATACAGAAAAGCTGAAAGAGAGGAACACGGTATTATGGCAAGCGGAAGAATGGAGTTTCATGCCCAGAGCATCATGCAGCACGCGAACTTTGCCTATGTTCTGCCCAATGACGTTGAGATGGCAGAGGTCAGAGATCCCCGGCACTATGACCGCCCGACGAAATCCCTGATCCTGCTGCATGGCCTGACGGGGACAGATACCGACTGGCTTTTCGGCGGCGTCGCGCAGGAGATGGCCATCCAGTATAATCTCGCGGTTTTCATGCCCACGGCAGGCAACTTCTTTTACCTGGACCGGGGTTACCGCGGCGGCAACTGGGGGACCTTCGTCGGTGAGGAGTTCCCGGACTATGTGCAAAAGGTGTTCGGCTTCTGCGCAAAGCGGGAGGACACGTTCATCGGGGGCCTCTCCATGGGCGGGTACGGCGCGCTGCACACGGCGCTCGCTTGGCCGGAGCGGTTCTCGGCCTGCATTGCGTTATCCTCCGCGCTGC
Organism: Oscillospiraceae bacterium; assembly: GCA_902790375.1. Taxonomy (GTDB): domain Bacteria; phylum Bacillota; class Clostridia; order Oscillospirales; family Oscillospiraceae; genus Limivicinus. Next base: position 12,156 of record CADARY010000047.1, read on the forward strand.
GCATCCACGCCCTTGCCGCCGGCAGGCAGGACGGCGTCATGCCGCCGGCGATGTTCCGGGATGTGTTTGGCGATCCCGCTTCCCTGATTGACTCCGACCGAAACCCGGAATACCAGTATCTAAACCTTCGAGCGGCAGGAAAGGATATTCCATCCATCTATCTCGCTATAGGCACCGAAGACAGTTTATACGACGCCAATCAGGAATTCCGCCGCTTTCTTGAAGCGCAAGAGGCAGACTTCTGCTATGAGGAGGGCCCCGGCGGCCACAACTGGACCTTCTGGAACCGATATATCGACCGGGGCCTCGGTTGGGTGCTCCGCCCCTGAAGAATTACCCCCGCCCCGGCAAGGGCGGGGGTAAGCTGTCTTTACAGGAGATAATCAAATCAGCGCTGTACGGGGGTTACATTTGCCCAGTAATTCTGGATAGCCTGAGCGAGCTCCTCGCGGGTGCACATATCGGCCAGATACTTCTGCATCTCCATGCCGAGCTTTGCGTAGTGATCATCGGGATCGTAGTCATATTCGACAGTCGCCATCACCATGAACAGACGAGATTGGCAAGCCGCCGACAAGCGGCTGCTCTCCTCCATGGAAAGTGTCATCATCGGCTCAACAGCAATCAGTTGGTAAAGCTTCTTGTTTTTCGGCAATAATCACAGCTCCAAATCCTGCGACGTCTTCCTGTGCGGCGCTTCGCGATGGTGACCCTCCTGCTGCTTCTGCTTGAGATTCTCGCGGAGGGAGCAGGATGTGACGTCGCTGGACTTTTCACCCAGCAGATTTGAAAGCTGATTTTTCGCCTCGCGCATGACGGTAGAATCGTAGTTCTTGCCGTAAACATCTTCCACAATAGAAACAGCCCGCTTTTCTTCCTCCGGGCGGAGGAAGAGTCGGGCTGCTTCCAGTTTCTCCGGGTCAAGCGATTCAGCGCGGGCCTCCAAATCGTGATACTCGGTCAGCGCCTTCTCCAGCTCTGCGCTGTACTTTGCTTTGGCAGCCTCGGCCTTTTGTATCTGCGTCTCTCTGCCGTCGATCCACGCTTTTACATCCTTCATGCCCTTGTTCTGCAACAGATAGGCCTTGAAAGCTGCTTTCTGTTCACCCACCCAGGTGAGCAGAAGACCCGCCGCCAGATGCACGCGGGCGCTGGTCAGTCTGCGGATATTGAATTTTTCCAGCAGCTCAGTTAAACAGGCGTATTATCTTCTGTTTCATTCGCTGGGCTGCTTGGCTTTCCACGCCGCCACCATCTCTGCGGTAATGGGGCCGCACTTTTGCTCATATGTGTCCAGCTTATAGTTAATAACGTCAAGGCTCTCCTGGATCTGTTCCTGCTTTTTCAGAAGATCCTCTTTCGCAGCAAGTAAAAGCTCCTTCCGCTCCTGCTTGGTGCTGTCTCCCTGCAAGGCCAGCTCCACATAGCGGCGGATCGTTTCGAGCGGCATTCCGCTTCTCTTGAAGCGCAGAACAAACTCAACCCAGGAGAGCGTCGCCTCGTCGAAATTGCGGATGCCCGACGATGTCCTCGGAGCAGCAGGTATCAACCCAATTTTTACATAGAAACGTAGATTATCAACGCTGACCCCTGTCTTCTCAGCAGCTTCTTTGATTGTCATTTCTTCACCTCAGCAGTTCACATATATTAGCATTGCAAATCATAAACCCTGAAGTTAACTCCAAGTCAAGACCTTTTGGGGATATTTTTTCATTCATCCGCGAAGTTTTCTTACGGATCACCCGGTAAAATGCGTACGATTCTTACAATTGCGCTATTCAGTCAAGAAAAACCACTATGCTTGGTGAATTGACGTTGGCTGATGTGTCCAATAGGATGCGCAATAAAAATCGAGGTCCGAGCTTTTGTAGTCAGACCTCGATTTGTTATATGGTATCAGCTGGCGATCAGGTAGAACACAGCGGCGGCAATGGTGCTGGTCAGCCCAATCAGTGCTTCATAGGGGATGAGCTTCATGCGCTTTGAGATGCTCATGCCCACGGAGCCGCCGGTAGCGTGGAAGAACGAGCCGTGGGGCAGAGAGTCCAGAACCGTGGCTCCCGCATGGATCATAGCGGCGGCAGCCAGAGCAGGAACGCCTGCGCCAAGCAGCGTGGGCGCGAAGGTCTGCGCCGCAACTGTAACACGAGCCCTGCCACTCCGCCACTTATTACGCGGTGCGCACGGCGAAAGAGAGCGGCGCGCTGATTTCCTTCGACCCGAATCTGCGTCCTCCGCTGTGGAGCAGCATGGACGACGCACGGCGGGAGATCAGTTGGGGGCTCAGCCAGTGCGATGTCCTGAAGATCGCGGATAACGAACTGCTGTTTCTGACCGGTTATGAGGATTTTGATACGGGTGCCGCCGCGTTGAAGGAACAGTATCCGAACATCCGGCTGCTGAACGTGACAGCAGGTGCTGACGGCAACCATTCCTACTGTGGCGATCTGTCTGTGTTCGAGCCGGCCTGCAAGCTGGGCGGCGTGATCGAGACCACCGGCGCGGGCGATACCTTCTGCGCCTGTGTCCTGAACTACGTGCTGGAGCACGGGCTTGATGCCTTATCCACTGATGATCTTCACAAAATGCTCCGCTTTGCCAACACAGCCGCATACCTGGTAACCACGAAAAAAGGCGCGATCCGTTCCATGCCGGAGAGGGGCGATGCAGCCCGAATCGCAAGCAAATAATCGCTGGCAAAGGTTTTTGCCATTGTTTAGTGCGGCAGAATTTGCGCATGTGCGAAATGCTGGCACGGCAGACAATCAGCAGCCCGTGCCGTTTATATTGCAAGCATTGGGCGTATTGGTTTCATTACCGATGATTCCGCCCTTTTCCTTAATAACACTCAGATTTCTCTCTAAATCATTGAGCGTAATTGCACTTCCTTTCAAATCATAATATTTCCCGTTTATTTCAACAAGCAGTGTTGGGAACGATGTGACTCCAAATTTTTTAGCCTCGTAAAAGTCCGGATGATACTTGCCTTGTGCAGAAATTCTGATGAATTTCTCTGCGATATCGTCTGCAGGAAGACCATAGGATTTGGCAATTGATTTGATACTCTCCACATCAGAAAGCGATTTACCATCCAAATAGAACGCTTCATGCATCTTCGACGCGAGATTAACGTGTTCTCTTTCAGGTAAGTAATCTCTGAGAACTCCAAATCCTATTGCCGCATCATTAGAGTTCGGAATCATATTCCCAGTCTCTAACAGATTTTGATATGGCTGACCAAATACCACGCCAAACATCTCTGCAATTTTTTTATTCGTGTCACTCATATACGGAAATGCCGAAAGCGGATGACCATCCATGAATAATCCGCCTGACAACACTGTTACCTCCAATTCCGTATGTGCTTCAACAAACGGTTTGATACTAAACTCTAATTAAAACAATTGATAATCCAGTTACGACCAGTGATGTGCCTGATTGAATCATTAGTCAAGGCACAGATTGTATTGCAAAGGC
>CADARY010000048.1 GCA_902790375.1 Oscillospiraceae bacterium
TAGGAGGGCGAAAATGTACTATCAGTGGGAATGGCTGAGCGACCTTGCGATCATCCCGGCGTGGGAGTGCTTTCTCGCCGGGGCGGCGCTCGGCATCATGGTGACGCTGATCGTGATGGGCAGCGCGGGAGGAAAGAAATGAACGGCGTCGATATCTCGCACTATCAAAGGGGGCTTACGATCCGGCAGATCAGGGAGGCGGGCAAGGCGTTTGCCGTCATCAAGCTGACGGAGGGCGACCGCCTTGTGGACAGCGCGGCCTTCGGCTTCTACCGCGAGGCTTACGGGCTGGGCTTCCCGGTGGGCTGCTATTGCTACAGCCACGCGCTGAGCGAAGAGGAGGCCGCGGCGGAGGCGGCCTTCCTGCTGGATACGCTCCGGGGCTTTCCGATGCCCTGCGGGGTCTTCCTCGATGTGGAGGAGGCGGAGCAGCTTGCGCTGCCGCGCGAGAGGCTCCTGGCCCTGGTGCGCGCCTGGTGCGCCGGTATCCGCGCGGGGGGCTGCATCCCCGGGGTCTACGGCTCGGCCGGGACGCTCTGGGCAAAGCTCCGAGCGGACGAGCTGCCGGAGGACTGCCTTGTGTGGGTCGCAAAGTGGGGCGGCGCGCCGCCGTCGTTTCCCTGCGACCTCTGGCAGACGGGCGACAGCGGGCGCATCGAGGGCTACGGCGGATGCGTGGACACGGACGTGGCAGGCTCCGGGCGCTTTGAGGCTCTGGTGAAGGGAGCCGATCCGTCTCAGCCGCATACCGCAGCGGCAGCGGAGAGGGAGCCCGACCTTGCAGTCCTTGCGCTGCAGCTTCTGATGCGCCTTGCCGGCCGCTGGGATACGACGGACGGGATGCCCTCTGCGGCCTTCTACTCAGCCCTCAGGGCATTCACGGAAGGAATGGAGGCGGACAGATGAGCGAGGCATGGATCAGCGTCCTCGGCTCTGTCGTGGTGGGGCTGCTGACCCTGATCGGGGTCCTGGCCAGCAACAGCCGGGCCCAGGCCATCACCGAGACGCGGCTGGAGGATCTGACGCGGGAGGTGCGCGAGCACAACAACTTCGCCCGGCGCATGCCCGTGGTGGAGGAGCAGATCAAGGTCATCAACCACCGGATCGAGGATCTGGAGAGAAACAGAGAGTAGGAGGGAAAGAAAATGGAATTTATGGGCATGGCGGGCGTGGCTTCGATCAGCATCATCGCCTGGCTTGCCGGGGAGGCTGTCAAGCTCAGCCCCCTCGGCAACAAATGGATCCCGCTGCTCTGCGGCGCGCTGGGCGGCGCGCTGGGCGTTGCGGGCAAGTATCTGATCCCGGAGTTCCCGGCGGCCGATCTGATGAGCGCGGCCGCGGTCGGGATCGTGTCGGGCCTTGCCGCGACCGGCGCGGATCAGCTCAGCAAGCAGCTGGAGAAATGAAGGCAACACCGCACAATCCGCCTTCGGCATCTCCTGGAAAATTTGTGCCCTGATTTCGTCACTTTTTCTTGAGGTACACAAAGTACATCTGCGAAACCGTATTATGCGGTATTGCCTGAACCATGCGTCCCGGGGGCTTCGGCTCCCGGGACGCGCGCATTTGTGAATAAACGGTAAAGCTTTTCCGCCGCCCCTCTTTCCGCACGGGATAACCCATTGACAAGGGTGATATAATACCTTTCTGGAAATAAACATGGAAGGAAGACAGAATACCATGACAAGAATAGACATTTTCTCGGGCTTTCTCGGCGCGGGAAAAACCACCCTCATCCGCAAGCTGATCGCGGAGGGGTATCAGAAGGAAAAGCTCGTGCTGATCGAAAACGAGTTCGGCGAGATCGCCATTGACGGCGGCTTCCTGCAGGACGCGGGCGTTCAGATCACGGAGATGAATTCCGGCTGCATCTGCTGCACGCTGGTGGGCGACTTCACCAAGGCCCTCAAAAAGGTCATGGACGACTATGCCCCCGACCGCATCCTCATCGAGCCCTCGGGCGTCGGCAAGCTCTCCGATGTCGCCGCCGCGGTCGAGCGCGTGGAGGGCGCCCGCATCGGCGCCAGGGTCACCGTGGTGGACGCGGGCAAGGCCAAAATGTACATGCGCAACTTCGGCGAGTTCTTCAACGACCAGGTCGCGAATGCCGACCTGCTCGTCATGAGCCGCACCGACACCGCAAAGCCGGAGAAGATCCTGGAGGCCACCGAGATCCTCACCGCCCTCAACCCCCATGCAAGCCTCATCACCACCCCCTGGGAGCAGCTCAGCGGCGCCCAGATCCTCGAGGCCATGGACAAAAACGGCCTCCGGCATGAGCTGGAGGAGATGGAGCATGAGCATCACCACCACCATCACCATCACGACGGCGAGGAGTGCGACGATCCGGAATGCGAGTGCCATCATCACCACGACCACGACGGGGATGAGGAGCACGAGCATCACCATCACCACCACGACGGCGAGGAGTGCGATGATCCGGAGTGCGAGTGCCACCATCACCACGACGGGGATGAGGAGCATGAGCATCATCACCACCATCACCACCATGACGGCGAGGAGTGCGACGATCCGGAATGCGAGTGCCACCATCACCACGACGGGGACGGGGAGCACCACCACCATCATCACCACGCCGACGAGATCTTCCAGAGCTGGGGCATGGAGACCCCGAAGAAGTTTACGGAGGAGGAGCTGCGCGCCATCCTGTCCAGGCTCGAGGACGGCGAGCGCTACGGCGCTGTCCTGCGCGCCAAGGGCATTGTGGACGCCTCCGACGGCGAGTGGTTCTACTTCGACTATGTCCCCGGCGAGATCGACCTGCGCCGCGGCAGTCCTGCCGTGACCGGCCGCTTCTGCGTGATCGGCTCGCACATCAACGAAAAGGCATTGAAGGAGCTGTTCAACCTTGGCTGATACCGAACGGCGGGATATGCCCGTCTATCTCTTCACCGGCTTCCTGGAGGCGGGGAAGACCAGATTCATCCAGGAGACCCTGGAGGACAAGCGCTTCTGCAACGGGGAGCGCACGCTGCTTCTCGTCTGCGAGGAGGGCGAGGAGGAATACGCGCCCGAGCAGTTTGCAAGCAAAACCGTTCAGATCCGCGTCATCGGGGATCAGAGCGAGCTGACGCAGGAAAACCTCGTCCGCTTTGCCAGGGAGACGAGGGCCGAGCGCGTGGTGGTCGAGTATAACGGCATGTGGCTGCTGGATGCGCTCTATACCGCCATGCCCGACACATGGATGGTCTACCAGGAATTCATGTTCGCCGACGCGACCACCTTCCTCAGCTACAACGCCAACATGCGCCAGCTTGTGTTCGACAAGCTCAAAAGCTGCGAGCTTGTGGTGTTCAACCGCTTCACCCCCGCCATGGACAAGCTGGAGTTTCACAAAATCGTGCGCGGCGCCTCCCGCCGGGCGGACATCGCCTACGAGGCCCCGGACGGCAATGTGGTCTATGACGACATTGAGGACCCGCTGCCCTTCGACGTGGACGCGCCGATCATCGAGATCGGGGACGACGACTACGCCCTCTGGTATCGGGACATGAGCGAGGAGCCCAAAAAGTACGAGGGCAAGACCGTGCGCTTCAAGGCCAAGACCCTGCAGCGCAAGCGCCTGCCGCCCAAAACCTTTGTCATCGGCCGGCATGTGATGACCTGCTGCGTGGAGGATATCCAGTTTGCGGCCCTGGTGTGCAACTGGGACAAGGCCGACACCATGAAGGACGAGGGCTGGGTGATCCTCACCGCGAAGATCAGCTTCAAGTTCTCCATGGCCTACGGGCGCAAGGGCCCCGTGCTGACCTACATCAGCCACGAGGAGTGCCAGCCGCCCGAGCAGGCCGTCGCCACGTTCTATTGAAGCCCCGGATAAAGCATGCGCCCCTGCGTTTTTCACGCGGGGGCGTCTGGTTTTTCCGGGGCGTTTCACCGGATTTTCCATTGCATTTTATAAGCGTATTTGGTATAATCACTCAATCTTCTGTACAAAAGGGGGCTGCCCTGCCGTGAAAAGGATCTGTGTTTTTCTTTCGGCGCTTGCGCTGCTTGCGCTCGCCGCCTGCGCCGCCCGGCAGCCCGCCGCGCCGACCGGGGCCGCGGAGGTCCCGGCGCTGCGCTTTCGCACCACGGACCGCGAGGGCAATGCGGTGGATGAATCCATCCTCCGGGGGCAAAGGCTCGTCATGCTCAATTTCTGGGAGCCCTGGTGCCCGCCCTGCGTGAAGGAGATGCCGGATCTGGAGAGGCTCTATGAGGACTACCGGGACAGGGGCTTTCTGATCCTCGGCATTTACTCTGCCGAGGGGCAGGAGGCGGATGTGGACAAGGTCCTGGAGGACAGCTCGACCAGCTATCCGATCCTGCGCTACAGCAAGGATTTTGACGGCTTACAGAGCGGCTATGTGCCGACGACGGTTTTCGTCGACGGGGAGGGGACCATCCTCTCCGAGCTGCTGGTGGGCGGCCGGGACTATGCCGGCTGGGAGGAGCTGATCCTCAGCACACTGAAGTGAGGGAGATACGGGTGAAGAGACAGAAAGCCAAGGAGGTCTTCGGCGACGCGCTGATGGCGCTGGCAAAAACGGCGCCGGTGGATCGCATCACGGTCAAGCAGATCGTGGAGAAGAGCGGGCTGAGCCTGCAGACCTTCTATAACCACTTCCACGACAAGGAGGATCTTGTGCACTGGCTGCACCAGTCGGGCGGCGAGCGCATGCTGGCCCGGCTGGAGGGGAACCGGTACAGCTTCCATGACCTGACCATGGACAACATCCGCTTTTACGCGCAGAATGCCAACTACCTGCGCTCGGACTTCGGCGAGGGCATCGTCAATCACTACGCCGAGCTCAGCGGCGAGAACACCTACAGCTTTCTTGCCGCCTTCATCTGCCGCCGGCACGGCTTTGCGGAGCTGCCGGAGGAGCTGAGCTTCTACCTCAGGATGTATGTCTACGCCTGCCTGCACATTTTTGCGGAGTGGTCCCTCAAGGGCTGGAACCTGCCGGAGGAGCGCCTGGCCGCCTATCTCGAGCAGGGCATGCCCGAAAAGCTCAAGCCCTATCTGATGGGCTGAAACGGGCGCGGCGGGACGCAAAAACGCAGGGGCCGATGCGGCCCCTGCGGCATGCGTTCCTGCACAGGGCTGTCTCGAAAGGAGACAGCCTCGTTTTTATTACACCCGCAGGGTGAGGTTGTTCAGCCCGAAGGTGTTGAGATAGCTCACGTCCTTCGCCGCGGCCATGACCATGCGGATGCCCATGTGGGCCGAGGGATCGTCGCGCCGGTGCAGCTCCAGATAGTGGATGGGATCGAAGCGGGCGCAGTTGTCGCGGATGCGCAGTACCCGGGTCCCGCCCTGGATCACCAGACGCACGTCGACGCTGTGCTCCTTCCCGTCGGAAAAGCCGTAGCGGATGATGTTGCAGGCGATCTCCTCGATGCACAGGCCGATCAGCGAGCTGGAGGTTTCGCCCTGGCCGTGCCTGAGGCAGAACGCCACCGCCTGCTCCGAGCAGCTCACCGCCTCCTGTGTCGAGCGCACCGTGCACTCGAAGCAGTCCTCCGCCGCCGCGCCGAAGGTGGGCGGCAGCAGGGCGAAATCCTCGGCGCTGAGACGCACGCGGACGTTTGCGCGCCATACATGGAGGCAGATCAGCCCCAGGGCTGCCGTCTCTCCGCACAGAAAGGCAAGCCATACGCCCGTGGCGCCGAGCGGGCGGCTGAGGATCAGCCCCGCAAGGCCCGGCAGCACCAGGTTCTGCAGCACAGAGATCGCCTCCATCAGCCGGACGCGGCCGATCCCCTGGTAGTAAAACTTGAAGGCGGTGTTGAGCGCGCAGGGCACAAGGCACAGCGAGAACAGGCGCAGCCCCTCTGCCGCAAGGCTGAGCGCCTCGGGGTCGTCCTGGAGGAAAAGCCCCACCATCGGCCGGGCCAGCAGCAGCACCAGCGCCGTCACCGCCGAGAGCACCGCGACCGCGCTGCGGCTCATGGTTTTCACCAGCGTGCAGAGCGAGGAGCGATCCTCGTCCGCGCAGAAGATGGCGGAGAGCATGAGGGCCACCGAGGCGATGCCGGAGGAGAAGGCGTAGCAGAGATTGCTGACGGTGGAGATGACCGAATAGGCCGCCACGGCGAGATTCCCGCCCACCGCGCGCAGGATGCGGTTAAACAGCAGCACCAGCAGCACAAGGCTGAGCTGGTTGATGACCGTGGGCACGCCGTTCAGGAGCAGCGCCCCCGCCGTATCGCGCCGAAGCCCATCCCGCCGGAGACGGAAAAGACAGTCCTTGCGCACAAAATAGCCAAGCCCCACCGCCACCGCGGCATAATAGCTGAGGCTGGAGGCAAGGCCCATGCCGAAGGTGCCGCCGCGGAAGACAAGCACATTCAGAAAATCAAAGACCACGTCGCTCACCGTCATGAGCACCACCGCCGCCACGAGCCGCGTCCGGTTGCCGGACATCTGCATGTAGGGCACCATGATCTGGGCCGTGAGGAAGGCTGGCACGCCGAGGATGAAGCCCCGGAGATAATCCCGGGTGAGATAGAAAACCGGATTGCCGGGGCCCGGATCTCCCGCGCCGAGCAGGGTGCAGAGCGGGCCTGCGAAAAGCAGCACAAACACAAGCCCCACCGCCGAGATGAGCGCCGTCAGGGCCGCCGATACCGTGAAGCAGGCGTCGGTCCCCTCCCGGTCGCCGCTGCCCAGGGTCCTGCCGCAAACCACCTGGATGCCCGCGGAGATCATGGCGCCGGGGGCGGCAAAGGCCAGCAGCACGGGCTGGCTGAAGCCGTAGGCCGCCATGGCGTCCACGCCGAGAAAGCGGCCGATCATGATGCTGTCGATGAGCATGCACAGCGTCACCGTCATGGAGGAGACGATCTGCGTCACCATCATCTGTCGGAATAATTTGCGGATCATGCTTATGCCTCCGAAGGAAAAAACCGTAACTACAACAAGACAGTGTAGCAGAAAACGGCATGCGGCGCAAGTGCTGAAACAGTTTCGCGGCGGCTCTCTTGTTCCGGCGCGGAAAACGTGTTATAATACGATTATCCAGGAGCCTGAATCGAGAACAGGACAGGAGGTCATGGCATGTATATCACAAAGAAAAACGGAAGGGTGCAGATGTATGACGATGAAAAGGTCGTCAGGAGTATTCTGAAGGCCAATGTCGACGCGATGACGGAGGAGATGAACCGCAAAAAGGCGCAGGTCATCGCCGACGAGGTCTTCGCAAAGCTCACCGCCGAAAAGGATATCATCAGCACCGAGGATGTGCGCTTGCGCACGGCGGCGCTGCTGCGGAAGAAGGGCTATCCCAAAACGGCGGACTGCTACGAAAAGTACAGGCGGTAAGGAAGGGCATGAGCCGGGAAGAAAGCACAGGGGGCGATCCCCCTCCTCTCCGTCCCGGCGGAAGAACAACACAATACGCGGAAAGCCCCGGCAAAGCCGCACCGTGTTCGGTGTGCGTTTCGTCGGGGTTGTTTTATTTCTGCAAAAAGGGGATGATTTGGCATTTCAGCTAATGTATACGCTTACGTGCGCGTCAGCACGAAGGAGCAGTGCGAGGATCGGCAGATGCTCGCCATGCTTGAGGCCGGCGTGCCTGCGGACAACATCTACATGGACAAACAGTCCGGCAAGGATTTTATCCGCCCGGAGTACCGGAGGCTCACCCGCAGGCTCAAGAAGGGCGACCTGCTGTACATCAAGAGCATCGACCGCCTGGGCAGAAACTATGAGGAGATCCAGAACCAGTGGCGCATACTCACAAAGGAGAAGGGCGCGGATATCTGCGTCCTGGACATGCCGCTGCTGGACACGCGCCGGGGAAAGGATCTGGTTGGCACCTTTCTCAGCGACATCGTGCTGCAGGTGCTCTCCTTTGTGGCGGAAAACGAGCGCTCCAACATCCGCCAGCGGCAGGCGGAGGGCATCGCTGCCGCAAAGCGGCGAGGCGTTCGCTTCGGCAGGCCGACAGCGCCGCTGCCGGAAAACTTTGGCGAGGTGTCCGAAAGATGGCGGGCGGGCGCAATCAGCGTGACAAAGGCGGCCGCCGAATGCAGGATGCCGAAATCGACCTTTTATTACCATGCCAGGGCCTGTGAAGCCGTTGGAAACGGAGCGGGGCAATAGACTTCCAAAATAATACTATTAAAATATTATAAAAAAACGATCCGAAAATGTGTACATTCTTGAACATTTTCAAACTGACGGCAGACAGATGACAAATTGTAAAAATCCTCCGAATTTGCTGTTGCGTTTCTGAAATATCTGTGCTATAATCAGCATCAGCAGATAGCAAAAAAACGATCCAAGAATGTACACATTGTTGAACGTCCAGTGTGCCATTTTCTGCATTCAGCTTCTGCGGGTTGGAAAAAGGCGCGTTATTTTCGGCACTTTGCGGGATCGCTGTTACCGCATTCAGAGACAGGATGCTTGCCGTCGGGCGGCAAGATGCCTTGCTGAGTTTTCAAGATGGCCAGGGTAAAGCCTTTGTTGTTCTCCACAAGGCGGTTCCTCTGCCTGCGGTTCCGGGAAAACGGTGGTTTACCGTGCCGCCGGACAATCATGCGCCTTTTTCCAGCCCACAGGAGGGAAAGGACTGTGCCGTGAAAGAAGCCGGGAAGAGACGAAATGTTCTGTCCTGGGAGGAGTGGTATTTGCTGGCCGCCCGTTATTACGGTGAGCACGGCGACCTGCTGATCCCGCGGGACTATGTCTGTCCGAACGGTGAGAAGCTCGGTCGGTGGATCGAGCGCCAGCGGGCCAAATACAATCACGTCCCCTCCATAACCGGGCATTTGGACGCCGTTCAGGCAGAAGCTCTGGAACGGATCGGCATGGTCTGGAAGCTGGAGTACCGCCGCCCCTGGAAGGAATGGATGGATGTCCTTGACCGTTATGCCCAGGCGCACGGAAATATCGACGTGCCGCACAGCTTTGTCCTCGACGGTTACGGCCTGGGAGACTGGCTTGTCAAGCAGCGCCTGCGCTATGCCGCAGGGGAACTGCTGCCGGAGGAGATCGGGGATCTGGAAGAGCGCGGCATGAACTGGAGCCTCCGCACCCGGCCCCGCGCCTGGGAGGACTGGTTTTCCGACGCTGCGGCCTATCATGCCGCGCACGGAAATCTGCGCGTACCGCCGGACTATGTGACGGCGGACGGAAACAGACTCGGCGTCTGGATCGCGCGGCAGCGAGTCCTCTACAAGGGACGCAGGAAGGGAAGCGCGCTGAGCGCGGAACAGATTCACCGCCTCGAGAGCATCGGCATGGTATGGCAGCCGCTTGCCTTCCGCGCCGACGCCTGGGAGCAGATGTACCGCTGGGTCTCGGAATACCGCGACGCCCACGACCGGCTCCCCCTCTGGCCCCGCGATCTCAAGGCGCCCGACGGGCGCTCCATGGTCGGCTGGATCAGAACCCAGCGCCAACAGCTTGCCGACGGCAAACTCTCCCCGGGTCACGCCGAAAGGCTGTCCCGCCTCGGCATACGCCCGGCAGCACGGGCTTACTGATGATTTCTGCGGCTGTTCCCGGAGGCCAGGAAATAAAAACAAAACATATAAGGAGGATAAAAAATGAAGAAAAACAATCGTGGTTTTACTCTGGCAGAGCTGCTGATCGTCGTTGCGATCATCGCAGTCCTCGTCGCCATCGCCATCCCGGTTTTCACCAACCAGCTCGAGAAGAGCCGTGAGGCGACTGACGCATCCAACATTCGTGCTGCTTATGCTGAGATTGCTGCATCTGCTCTGACCGATCCTGATACCCCTCAGACTGCAACCATCAATAAGAAACAGACTGTTGCTGACTGGCAGAGTGCTTCAAGCATGAAGGATATTGCTGGTGTTGATATCACCAAGATCAATTCCACTGATGCAACCACTGTTAGCTATACTCTTGCTGATGGCATTAAGATTGATGGTAATGCTGTAACGTCCACCTTCATTGATTCCGGCAGTGGCAGCAGCGGTAGTAATCAGCCCCAGCCTCAGCCGTAACATCATCACATAGGGACGGTTCTTCCGTCCAAAACAAAGCACCCAAGCCTCCGGGAAGGCTTGGGTGTTTTGTTTCTTTTGATATGGAGCAGATAAGTAGTTATAATGGCATCGAAGGACAATGCCAACAGAGGAGGCGTTATAGTCTTTACGATTCAGTCCAGCTTGATCTCGGTGAAGCCCACCGGGCGGATCTGCATGACGCGGCAGCTGTCCGGCCCGAAGACGGCATCAATGCGCGTGCGGAACTCGTCGAGCATGTCGTTCGGCACAAAGGCCTGCACCGTGCCGCCGAAGCCGCCGCCGTGGATGCGGCAGGCGCCGCGCTCACCGAGAACCTTCTCGCACAGGGCCAGGGCGACGGCCGCCGCCTGACCGTAGATATTGCCGGAGACGATGACGTTCTGCAGGCAGGCGAGGGAGGACCGCCCCGATTCGCGCACCAGGGCGAGAAAGCGCGCAAAGTCGCCGCCGCGCAGGGCTGCCGTGATCTCGTCGACCCGGCGGTTCTCGTTGAAGATGTGGATGGCGCGCAGCACGGCCCGGTCGCCCACCTCCAGCCGCAGGCGGGGGAGCGCGGCATAGAAGGCGTCCTCGTCCACCTCGTGCAGAACCGTCTTGCCGAAGTGGACGCACACGGCCCGCAGCTCCGCCGGGATGGCGGCATACTCCGCCGTGAGGTCGGCGTGGTCGGAGTGGAGATTGATCATGCACAGGCTGTGGCCCGCCGAGGCAAAGTCAAAGTCCACGGGCGTCACCGCGGGGTTGGCGGGATCGGCAAAGTCGATGGCGATGATGCCGCCCCAGGCCGAGGCCATCTGATCCATCAGGCCGCAGGGCTTGCCGAAGAAGCGGTTCTCGGCGCGCTGGCCCATGATCGCCAGATCCTTGGCGCCGAGGGCGTTGTCGCAGAAGAGGCCGTTGACCACCGCGCCGATGAGCACCTCGAAGGCCGCCGAGGAGGAAAGGCCGCTGCCCTGCAGGACGTTGGAGGTGATGCAGGCGTCAAAGCCGCCGATGCTGAAGCCGCGCGCCGCCGCCTCCGCGCAGATGCCGCGCACCAGCGCCCTGGTCGTGCCCTCTTCCTCCTTCACGGGGGCGAGCGTATCCAGCGAGAGCGTGATCATGTCATAGCCCTCGGATTTGACGTTCACGCTGCTGCTGCCGTTCGCCGCCGCCGCGGCCAGCATGTCCATGTCCACGGAGGCTGCCACCACCTTGCCGAGCTGGTGGTCGGTGTGGTTGCCGCCGATCTCGGTTCTGCCGGGGGCGGACCAGATGCGCGCTTTTTTATCGCCGAACAGGGCGTGAAACTGCTCAAGCAGCTTGTCTGTTCTCTGACTCATGGTTGTCTCCTTTCGCATATACGATTATAAAAAGAATAACGCGAAAGGGGCGGCGCTGTCAACCGCTTTCGAGAACTATTTTGCGCGCCTGCCTGCTTGCCATGCGGGCGCGCGTATGCTATGCTGGAGCCAAACGACAAAGGAGAACAGCCATGCTCTTTGTACGGCCGGATTTCTATGACGAGTTTCACTGCCTGGCCTCCGCCTGCCGCCACAGCTGCTGCGTCGGCTGGGAGATCGACGTGGACGAGGAGAGCCTTCGGCGCTATCAGGGGACCCGCGGCGAGATCGGGCGCGCCCTGCGGGAGAACATCGCCCTCGAGCCGACGCCGCACTTTCGCCTCGCGGCGGGGGAGCGCTGCCCCTTCCTGCGGGAGGACGGCCTCTGCCGCCTGATCCTCACCCTGGGAGAGGACAGCCTCTGCGACATCTGCGCCCTGCACCCGCGCTTTTTTAACGACTACCCGGACCGGGAGGAGGCGGGGCTCGGCCTGTGCTGCGAGGAGGCGGCGCGCCTGCTGACGGCGGGAGAGGGGCATCTGCGCCTGCTCGTCGAAAGCGACGGGGACGGGACGCCGGCGCCGACACCGCTTCTGCGGCTGCGGGGGGACATTTTCACCATCCTTGCGGAGGACGCCGCGCCCCTTCCGGAGCGGCTGCGCCGCGCCCTCGCGCTGCTGGGAAAGCCCCTGGCCGCCTTTCGCGCCGGGGAGACGGCGCGCTTTTTCCTCACGCTCGAGCGCATGGACCCGGCCTGGACGGCGCTCCTGCATACCCTTGCCGCCGCAGAGGAGCGGGAGCCGGCGCTCAGCGCCCCGCGCCATGCCCGGATCGCGGAGTACCTGGTGTACCGCCACTTTGCCTCTGCCGAGAGCGAGGCGGACGCGGCGGCGCGCCTGCAGTTCTGCTTTCACGCCGTGCGCCTCGTCGCGGCGCTGGAGGCTTACAGCGCCGACGCCCTGCGCCTTTTCTCCGCCGAGATCGAATACTCCGACGAGAATGTGGAGAAAATCTGCCGATGGCTTTCCTGAGGGGAAAGCCGGCGACGATTTTCTGATTGAAGAGCGGCCCGGTTTGTGATAGAATCGCAGGGAAAAACAGGAAGGCTGCGCCGTATGCCGACGCATTACAATGTTTACAAAGCAAGAAAGGAACCGCACCATGGCAGATTATATCCTGAGCGGCTGCTCCGCCGCCGATTTGAGCAGGGAGCATTTTGAACGTATCGGCGTCAAGTATATCTGCTTTCACTATACGATGGACGGCGTGGATTATCCGGACGATCTGGGGCAGACCCTGTCCGCCGAGGCGTTTTATGAGCGCATGGCCTCCGGCGCCTTGACCAAGACCTCTCAGATCAACATCGCCGAATACATCGACTACTTCACAGCCCTCTGCGAGGAGGGGAAGGATATCGTGCATGTCACGCTCTCCTCCGGCATTTCCGGCACCTACAACTCTGCCTGCAACGCGGCCCTGATGGTAAAGGAGCAGTATCCCGAGCGGGAGATTTACGTCGTCGATTCCCTGGGCGCGTCCTCGGGCTACGGCCTGCTGCTCGACACCGCCGCCGCCATGCGCGACAAGGGCATGAGCGCGAAGGAGCTGGCCGCCTGGCTGGAGGCAAACAGGCTCAGGCTGCACCACTGGTTCTTCTCCACCGACCTCACA
Organism: Oscillospiraceae bacterium; assembly: GCA_902790375.1. GTDB lineage: Bacteria > Bacillota > Clostridia > Oscillospirales > Oscillospiraceae > Limivicinus. The sequence continues at coordinate 13,005 of CADARY010000048.1, forward strand.
AGCTACGTGCGCGGCGGCCGCATCTCCAGGACCGCGGCCTTCTTCGGCGGCGTGTTTGAGATCTGCCCGCTGCTGAACATGGACCGTCTCGGCCGCCTCGTTCCCCGCAAGAAGATCCGCACCAAGCAGAACGTCATCCGGGAGATCGTGCAGTGCATGGAGGAAAACGCCCAAAACGGCACGGACTACGACGGCAAGTGCTTCATCTCCATGTCCGCCTGCCGGGAGGATGCCGAGGAGGTGGCCCGCCTCGTCGAGGCGCGCTTCCCGAAGCTCAACGGCAGGGTCCTCATCAACAACATCGGCGGGCTGATCGGCGCGCACACCGGCCCCGGCACCGTGGCCCTCTTCTTCTGGGGCGGCGAAAGGGCGGACTGAAGCGGCACTAAGATAACAGGCGCAAGGCAGATTCGCGCACCTTGCATTTTTGCCTGAGGTGCTATTTTATCAACATTCATTGTTTACCGAAATGATGCAGCACGATTTTTTATTATTTTTCATATTGCATTTTCATATAAATGTGGTATCTTGTAAAGGGTGAAAGTTCACACTTTTGGAAAAATTGGGAAAAATAGAAATTGAAAGAGAGGAATTCATGATGTCAAGCAGAAAATCATTCAGCAAAAAAACAGCCGCTATTCTTCTGTGTGCTCTTTTTCTGACGCTGCTCCTGCCGAGCACTGCAATGGCTTTTGCAGAGACGGACACATATGAAGGCTCAGTTGAAAACGGTGTCCCCAATGGACAGGGAACGATGATTTACGCAGATGGGTCTCGCTACGAGGGCGAGTGGAAAGACGGTGTCCGTTCCGGTTACGGGACTTTGACGAAGATAGACGGGTACGTGCATACCGGCGAATGGGCAAACGGCGTTGCTAATGGAAGGGCCTTTGATTCCTGGGAAAACGGCATGTTGGTTTTGGGTGAGTGGAAAGACGATGTCGAAACAGGCTATAAGACTGTAATCAGAAAAGAACCCGCAAATGTGTTTATGACCAATTTGGAGAACAACGCAGAGAAGCCCTGGGGTATACTGTACTCTTCGGGTAGAGACGTTTTCATTGGCGAATGGAATGGCAACAATCTGGAGGGAACAGGTGCCGTGCTGTGGGCCAATGGTAATATATACGTAGGTGAGCTCAAGGATTCGATGCTCACCGGACAGGGTACGTTGTTCTTTAACAACGGCACCATCGAGTCAGGCACCTGGCTCAATAACGGCCTGCAGGAGAAATCTTCTGATAATACCGCCAGCGTGCTCAAGACGTCCAACGGTACTTATATCGGCGAAATCAAAAACGGCCTGCCGAACGGATATGGAAGCTGGGTGATGAATGACCGCAGCGTTTACATTGGCAACTGGGCTGACGGCATTTTGAACGGCATCGGCGTCCATGTCAATGAGAGGATGGTTTATTTCGGCGATTTTGTCAATGGCATCCGCGACGGCAAAGGCACAGTATTGTTCAAAGACAATGGTAGGCTCTACAGCGGCGAATGGAAGGCGAATAACATGGAAGGCAAGGGTTATCTCGTCTGGCTCGACACCGAGAACATCCTTGACTGTGAGTGGAAGGCCGGAATGGCCAACGGCTATGGTGTTCAGACCTATAGCAACGGTCAGGTATTGAAGGGCCATTGGGTGGATGATAAGTTTGCTGATTAAGCAAAAAAATAGACTGAAACTTTAACAGAGAAGCAGCAGCGGATCACCGCGCGAGTCCCAGCGGTGAAAGCAAATAATAGAAACAGCCTCAGGCAAATTCCTACGTTTTTGCCTGAGGCTGTTTCAGTGCTACGCTCTTGCGTATCGCCCGGTCTGGTCGTAGTAGAACACCGGGGCCGCGCCCGTGATGAGCAGCAGCATGTCCCGCTCTGCGGTGAGATAGGCGTCGCGGGTGTAGAGGCTTCTGAGCGTGAGCTCCCCGCTCAGCACCCCGCCGCTTGCCCAGGCGGGCAGGGTGCCGCGAATATAGCGGCCCAGCGCCTCCTGCAGGGCCTCGCCGTCCTCCACCCAGCCGAGGCGGCGTCCGTCCACGCGCACCTCGCAGCGCAGCGCGATCCCGGGCGTCGCGGCGAGCAGCGCGGCGCTCAGCTCCGGGGCGCTGCCGAGCGGCCTGCGCAGACTCAGGCGCAGGCGCTTCGTGACCTTGCCCGGCCCGGCCTCGAAGCGCAGGATCTCCTCCGCCGCCGCCTGCGCCGCCCTCTCGGCGCGCGCCGCGGTGCGGATGCCGCAGCCGGGGGCGATCGGCTTCCCGGCAAGCTCATAGCAGCACACGGGACGCAGGTTTGCCCCGGCCGCAAACAGCAGCGCCGCCAGGAGCAGCAAGCTTTTTCTGAGCAATGAAACCACCTCCTGCCGCTCAGTATACCCGAGCCTCAGCCAGAATTTACACCAAAGCCGTCGGCGCGCGCTCGTTCCATACCGGATCGTCCGCAAGCGCCGCCGAGGCGGCGGACACCTCATAGGCCACCCGCCGCTCCAGACCGTCCTCGCGCAGCTTGAGATAGCCCCGGCTCTGGAAGCGGCCCTCCAGGCGAACCGCGTCGCCCACCTGCCAGCGCGCCGCCTCCCGGGCGCGGCTGCCCCAGCAGATGCAGGGCAGATAGTCCGAGCGCCCGCCCCGCCGGTTGACCGCCAGCAGCAGATCGCAGATGTCCCGGCCCAGCGGCGTCACGCGGGCGTTCGGCGCGCGGCAGAGCGTGCCGCGCAGCTGCACGCGGTTCTCGTCCGGCTCGTCTGTGAGGGCAAGCTCCCGCGCCAGCACCGTCAGCACGAGGCGCGCCCCCTCGCCCCGGCGGTTGTTGTAGCTGCGCACTTCTCCCTTCACGCGCAGCCGCTCCTGCTCCCCGAGCTCCACGGCGGCGAGCTGCTCGCGCCGCAGCACGATGTTCAGCACGTCGCTGCTGCCGGACAGGCGCTGTACCCGGAGCGGGAAGCTGTAGAAGCGCTGCCCGCCCGCGCTGTGGGAATACTGCGGCGCTCCGGCCATCGTGCCGCACAGGAGCACCCGGTTGTTTTCCTGATTCATGTCCATGCCCTTGCCGTCCTTTTCGTGTGAGATAGTCCATCTTATTCCGACGGGGCTCTTGAATATGCCGGGGCTATGGGATATAATGAGGAGACTAAAAAGACGAAAAGGAGATCATTTTTATGGATATCAAGGACATTCTGGCAAAATGCGACCATACCCTCCTGCGCGTGGACTGCACGAGCGCGGAGATCCGCGCCCTGTGCGACCAGGGCATCCGCTATCACTGCGCAAGCGTCTGCATCCCGCCCTGCCATGTGGCCGGAGCCAGGCGCTACGTGGGCGATAAGCTCAAGATCTGCACGGTCATCGGCTTTCCCAACGGCTACATGACCAGCGCGGCCAAGGCCTTCGAGGCGGCCGACGCCGTGAAGAACGGGGCCGACGAGATCGACATGGTCATCAACCTCTCCATGGTCAAGGACGGCTGCTGGGTGGATGTGGCAAACGACATTCGCGCCGTGCGCGAGGCCACCCGCGGCAGCATCCTCAAGGTCATCATCGAGTGCTGCCTGCTCACGGACGAGGAGAAGATTCACCTGTGCAGGATCGTCTCCGACTGCGGGGCCGACTTCATCAAGACCTCCACGGGCTTTTCCAAGGGGGGCGCCACACGGGCCGATGTGGCCCTGCTGCGCGAAAACTCCCCGGCCACGCTCAAGGTCAAGGCTGCCGGCGGCATCGCAAGCCTCCAGGACGCGGAGGACTTCATCACCCTCGGCGCGGACCGCCTCGGCACCAGCCGCATCGTCAAGCTCGCCATGGAGCAGGAGAACCAGTCCGGCGCACCGGACGAGAAATACTGAAGGCAACACCGCACAATCCGCCTTCGGCATCTCCTGGAAAATTTGTGCTCTGATTTCGTCACTTTTTCTTGAGGTACACAAAGTACATCTGCGAAAAAGCCTGAAAATATCTCTTGACATTGTCCTGCAAAGCTGTTATATTACATAAGCTAAAACAAAGAAGGTACGGCATCCACCCTGCCTCACCCGGCGGCAATTGCGCCAGCCGCGGTCAATAAAAGCACCGCCTCAATGGGGCGAGACTGTGTTTTTACGCTCGGATGCCGTGCATCCGAGCTTTTAATTTTCCGGAGGTGTTTCCAATCGCTAACGCTGTTCATCAAATCAACGAAGAGATCCTTGACAAGGAAGTGCGCCTGATCGGCGATCAGGGCGAGCAGCTTGGTATTATGTCGGTCGACGAGGCCCTGCGCATCGCCACCGAGCATGAGCTTGATCTGGTCAAGATCGCTCCGGGCTCCAACCCTCCCGTCTGCAAGATCATGGACTATGGCAAGTTCCGCTTTGAACAGGCCAAGAAGGAGAAGGAAGCCAAAAAGAATCAGCGCGTGATCGAAATCAAGGAGATCCGCATGTCTCCCGGCATCGACACGAACGACTTCAACACCAAGCTCAAAAACGCGCAGAAGTTTTTGAACGACGGGGACCGCGTGAAGGTCAGCGTGCGTTTTCGCGGCAGGGAAATGGCGCACACCGAGATCGGCGCCGACCTCCTCAAGGACTTCGCGGCCCAGTGCACGGAGATCGCCAACATGGATAAGGCCCCGAAGCTGGAAGGGCGCAACATGTCCATGTTCCTCTCTCCCAAGCCCCAGACCCCGCCGAAAAAGCCGGCGAAGCCCAAGCAGCCCAAGGCGGCGAGCGAGAGCGCGGCAGAGCCCGCCCCCGCCCCCGAGGCCGAATAAGTTTGTATACAGTGGGAGAAATCCCTGTATTGATAAAGCCGATTGCGAGAACGGAAAAGCTTGCGCGGGATTCATGATTGTTTTGGAGGAGCTTCGCTTCTTCAAGGGTGTTTCGCAATTGACTAAAGTACGGAAGGAGAAATTACCATGCCTAAACTGAAGACCCACAGCGGTGCCAAGAAGAGATTTAATCTCACCAAGTCCGGTAAGGTCAAGCGCGCACACGCTTACAAGAGCCATATCCTCACCAAGAAGACCACCAAGCGCGGCCGTCGTCTGCGCGATGTGGCATACGCGGATGTCACCAATGCGGCGACCATCAAGAAAATGATCCCTTACAAATAAGGGCTGACGTTATATAGGAGGATATTGAACTATGGCAAGAGTTAAAGGCGCAATGATGACCCGCAAGCACAGAAGCAAGGTTCTGGGTCTTGCTAAGGGCTACTGGGGCAACAAGTCCCGTCACTATAAGATGGCAAACGAGCAGCTGATGAAGTCCGGCCGTTACGCTTACGTCGGCCGCAAGCAGAAGAAGCCACCTTCATGCACGGCCTGAAGCTCGCCGGCATCGACATGAACCGCAAGATGCTCTCCGAGATGGCGATTCACGACGCCGCCGCCTTCACCGCCCTGTGCGAGATGGCCAAGGCCGCCAAGTAATCAGATACGCGATGAAGAAAATACCGCCGAAACGCAGACGCGTTCCGGCGGTGTTTTTTTGAACGGCGCTCCCGCAGGGGCGCCGTTCACTGCTTGTGTCTTTCGATTACTTCTTCTGGCGGTACTTGCGCATATCCAGAATGCAGGCGACCAGGATGACAGCGCCCTTGATGATGTAGGTGACGTTGCCGCTGATACCGAGGAAGGTCATGCTGCTCATGATGAGCTGCATCATGAACACGCCGAGGATGACGCCGCTGATCTTGCCGGTGCCGCCGACGAAGGAGACGCCGCCGATAACCACAGCAGAGATGGCGTCGCTTTCATAGTTCAGACCCAGGGACGGGCTGGAGGTGCCGATACGCGCGCCTTCGATGAAGCCGGTATAGCCGTAGAGGGCGCCGGCCATGATGAACACGCCCATGATGGTCAGCAGGACGTTGACGCCGGAGACACGCGCGGCCTCCTCGTTGGAGCCGACCGCGAACATGTTCTTGCCGAAGGTGGTCTTGTTCCAGATCACCCACATCAGGGCGGTCAGGATGATCGCCAGCAGCACGTAAACGGGCACGGCTGTCGTGCCGATGCGGAAGAGAGGCCTGGTGACAAAGTTGGTGGTGTAGCTCGGGTCCAGGCTGGAGATCTGCTTGGAGTTCGAGACGGTCAGATAGATGCCGTAGGTGATGAGCTGAGTCGCCAGCGTAACGATGAAGGGATGCAGCTTGAACTTGCCCATGCAGAAGCCGTTGAGTGTGCCGACGCAGCCGCCGACCACCATGACGACGAGGATGACCGCAGGAACGAACCAGGGGTTTCCGCCCTCAAGAAAGCGGTTGCTGACGCCGGCCTTCTGCAGCAGGATGGCAGAGAGGAAGGCGGTCAGACCGGCGACACGGCCGCCGGAGAGGTCGGTGCCGGCGAGGATGATGCACCCTGCCACGCCCAGCGCCATCGGGAGGCGGGCGGCGGTGAGGTTGACGATGTTCATCAGCGAGGCGACGCCGAAGAACTGCGGGCGGCGGATCTCCACATAGATCGCCATGGCGAGGATGATCAGGATCATGGCGTGATCCAGGATCCAGTTTGTTATATTGACAGGCTGTTTGGCCTTTGCGCTTGTCTGAGACATAGTTCCGTCCCCCTTACACATATTTGGCAGCCAGTGTCATTATCTCTTCCTGGCTGGTATTGTCAGCGTCAACCTCCCCGGCCAGCCGCCCGCCGCTCATGACGAGGATGCGGGTACACACGCCGAGAAGCTCCGGCATCTCCGAGGATACCATGATGACGGATTTGCCCGATTTGGCAAGATCCTGAATCAGCTGATAGATCTCATATTTTGCGCCGACATCAATACCGCGTGTCGGCTCGTCCAGCAGCAGAATGTCCGGGCTCGTCAGGATCCAGCGCCCGAAGATGACCTTCTGCTGGTTGCCGCCGGAGAGAGAACGGATCTGCGTTTTCTGACTGGGTGTTTTGATCCGCATGGCCTGGATCATATCGTCGGTGCTCTTGATCATCTTCTTTTCCTGCAGCAGCAGGCCCGACAGATAGTTCTTCAGGCTCGAGATCACGGTGTTTTCCCGGATTGACAGGATGCCGAAAATACCTGTGGCACGGCGCTCCTCCGTCACCAGGGCGAAGCCGTTGGCGATGGCCTCCTTGGGTGTGCGGTTGCGGATTTCCTTGCCGTCCTTATAGAGCCTGCCGCTCTTGCGGGTGGCGGCGCCGAAGATGTTTTCAAGCAGCTCTGTGCGGCCGGAGCCGTCCAGACCCGCGACGCCCAGGATCTCGCCCTTCTTCATGCTGAAAGAGACGTCCTGGAGCTGGGAATACATGGCGGTGAGCCCCTCGACCCGGAGGATGTCCTCGGTGGAGGCGGTCTTGAGCTTCGGGGGGAACTGGTTGGTCATTTCGCGGCCGACCATGAGACGGATGATCTCCGCTTTGGTCAGATCCTTTGCCGCGTGGGTGGCAATGTATTGACCGTCGCGCATGATGGTCACCTCGTCGCTGATGCGCAGGATCTCGTCCATCTTGTGGGAGATATAGATGATACCGCAGCCGCGGTCGCGGAGCATGTTGATGATGCGGAAGAGGTGCTCCACCTCCGTCTCCGTCAGGGAGGAGGTCGGCTCGTCGAGCACGATGATGCGAGAGTTGAAGGAGACGGCTTTCGCGATCTCCACCATCTGCCGCTGGGAGACGGGCATCTTGCCCATGATCATCTTCGGGTCGACGTTGACGTCGAGCTCCTTGAAGACGGCCATGGTGTCTTCGTACATCTGCTTCTCGCTGACGATGGGCAGCCCCTTGATCTTGGGGTAGCGGCCGAGCCAGATGTTGTCCATGACGTTGCGCTTGAGGGCCTGGTTGAGCTCCTGATGCACCATGGCGACGCCGTTGTCAAGCGCCTCGCGCGAGGTTTTGAAATTGATTTCCTTCCCGTCCAGGTAAATGTGGCCCTCATCCTTGCTGTAGATGCCGAAGAGGCATTTCATCAGCGTGGACTTGCCTGCGCCGTTTTCACCCATCAGGGCATGCACCGTTCCGGCACGAACGGTAAGCTGCGCATGGTCGAGCGCCTTGACGCCGGGGAAGTATTTGCTGATGCCCTCCATCCGCAGCAGTACATTTTGATTATCCATGCCGTGCTGTTCCTTTCTCTGGTTTTAACCGGCCCGGAACCGGCTGAATGCGCCGGTCCCGCCGGCAACGCTTATGGCAACACCGCACAATCCGCCTTCGGCATCTCCTGGAAAATTTGTGCTCTGATTTCGTCACTTTTTCTTGAGGTACACAAAGTACATCTGCGAAAAAGTTTGCCGAATTATGCGGTATTGCCCTTATGATTGCATACAAAAACCGGCTCGCGCATGGATCACGCGAGCCGGCTGCGGTTAAAGCATTACTCGCCGGTGTAGGGCGCGTAGGGGATCTGGACAAACCAGTCGTCCACGATCACGACGTTCTCGGCAAGACCCTCGAACTTGTCAACACCCTTGATGAGGTTGTTGGTGATGGTCGCGGTGGCCTTGGCCATGCCGACGGCATCCTGCAGGACAGTACCGGTCATGCGGCCTTCCTTGATGAGCTCCTTGGCAGCGTCAACAGCGTCAACACCGAAGACGGGAATGACCTTTGCGCCTGCCTCACCGGTGTTGTAGCCGGCCTGGGCAAGAGCGTTGATGGCGCCGATGGCCATGTCGTCGTTGTTGCAGATGATGAGCTCGACCATGTTGTTGTTGGCCTCGTTGTACTGGGCCAGGATGGTCTGCAGGTACTCGAAGGAGGCGACGTTGGACCAGGTGCCGTTGAGGTCAACGAGGTACTTGTTGGTGTTGGCGTCGTCGTAGAACTTCAGCTCGGGCTTGCCGGCGGCCTTGAGCAGCTCGTCAGCAACTTCCTGGGCATACTTGGTGCGGGCAATGGCCTCCTGGTTGGCCTCGTCGCCCTTGAACATGACGTAGGAGATGACGCCGTCGCCGTTGAGGTCGACCTTGTCATAGTTGGCAACGAGGAACTCGCCGATCATCTTGCCCTCGAGCTTGCCGGCGTCTTCAAAGTTGGTGCCGACGAAGGCGGTCTTGTCGTAGCCGAGGAAGAGCTCGGAGGCTTCCTTGTTGTCGGTGGAGACGGCGCGGTTGAAGAACACGGCGGGCTTGCCCTGCGCGCGGGCAACGTCCATCAGGTTCTGAGCGGTGCCGATGGCGCCGGAGTCAACAAGGTTGATGACCAGAGCGTCGGTGCCGGTGACCAGAGCGGTGTTGATGTCGTCGATCTGGGTCTGCTGTACGCCGTTGGAGTCCTTGTCGGTAACGTCGATGCCCTCGGCCTTGAAGGCGTCATCGAGCGCGTTGCGGACGGAGGTGAGGTACACGTCACCGAAAGTGTACCAGGAGACGAATGCGGTTCCTTCTGCAAATGCGGTGCAGGAGAGGCTGAGAACCAGCATCAGGACCAGCAGGACGGAAATGAGCTTTTTCATAGTTACATCCTTTCATTTTTGTTTTTTTGAGCAATGCTCACGTACTTGTCTGCTAGGCAGATCATAAAGTAATTTTAATGATTTCCGGGAAAAAGGTCAAGCGAAATGCGCCGGGCAAGTTCCACGATTTTTCACGCCGTTTTTGTGCAAAATTTACAGAGCGCACGGCGCGGCGCGGCTGAGACGTTTTTCCCTCTTCCCTTTTTGCGGGAACGGGAATATAATGACAAAGACGAAAAACAGAACAAAAGGGGAAAAACATGGACTTTTTTGAGCTTCTCACAGGCGCCCATCCCTACCTCGCCTGCTTTGATTACGACCATTACCCAGCCTGCTTCCAGGCCTTTGAGGAGGCGGCCGGGCCCTGGTTTGACGCCCTGGAGCCGACGCGGCTTGACGCGGAGGCGGAGGAGATCCTGCGCGGGGCCGAGGCGCGCTGGAGGTCCCGGCCCTTCTGGGAGCGCGCAGAGCTCATCCGGAAGGACAGGTCGGCGCTGGCGCTCTTCTTCGCCCCGGCGGCGGCCAGGCACTCCGAGACGGCGAAGGCCTTCGCCGGGCTCCTGCAGGAGCGCTGGAACGGGCGCTTCCCGCGCGCCCGCTTCCTCGCCGGGGACTACGAGAAAATCATGCTGGGCTTCGATAAGGATTTTCTGGGCATCAAGCTGCGCAAGTCCAAGAACCGCGGGTGAGCGGCAGGGGTATTTGTAAACTTATTTTAAAGTACCTTGACAAGTGTAAAGGCCTGTACTATGATGCAGTCAGAATCTTTACACCTGTCAAGGATAAGAGTCTTCCCCCAGCGGGGAGCTCTTTTTTGCCCAGGACTTAGCACTCAAAGGAAAAGAGTGCCAAAGTCCCCGCTTCTATGTCAAGGAGGGAATCCCATGCCTGTTTTACCCGTACATAACGCCGTCGCCGTACCGGATTCGACGGTCTATTTCCGCCCCGACTATTACCGCAGCATGACCGGGCGCGAGCCGCAGCAGGACGCGAAGGTCATCCTCGTCGTCACCAAAGAGCCCATGGCCCGCGCCGAGGTGAAGCCCGAGAGCTTCTATCCCGTCGGCGTGTCCGGCATCGTGCGCGAGACAGACGTGCAGGGCTTCGTGCTTGTGGAGCTCAGAAGCCGCGTCAATATCGAGGAGCTCACCATCCAGCCGGACAAGACCATCAAGGTGGAGGTCTCGCGCCGGCCGGATATCGAGGATCTCGACCCGGCGGACGCGCAGCGGCGCGTCACCGCCATGAAGGAGGAGGTGCTGGCCTTTGCCGACGGCAAGCCCTGGCAGGCGGCCCTGCGCGTCTTCGCGTCCATGTGGACCACCATGGGCGACATTGCGGCGGGCCTCTCCCCGTGGATGCCCGGCAAGAGCGAGGAGCGCTACGCCCTGCTGGCTGAGGACAGCAAGGCCAGGCGCTTTGAGATGATGGAGAAGATGCTCTATGAAAACCTCGAGCTCATGAAGGTGGGCAACGAGGTGCGCACCGCCCAGGAGGAGGATCACCAGAAGCTCTACCGCGAGGCCGCCATCAAAAAGCAGCTTGAGTACCTGCAGAACGAGCTTGACGAAATGCACCCCGAGAACATCTCGGATCTGCAGAAGCTGGAGCAGCGCCTCAAGGACGCGCCTCTCAACGAGCTTGCGCGCAAGGAGTGCGGCAAGGTGCTCTCCCGCCTGAAGCAGGAGGGCAAGAACAGCGCGGAATACGGCCTTTTGTACGACTACCTGGACTTTCTGGCAAGCCTGCCCTGGCAGAAGGCGGAGGCGAAGGACATCGACCTCGACGAGGCCGAGAAGATCCTGGACGCGGACCACTTCGGTCTCAGCAAGGTAAAGCGCCGCATCATCCAGCAGATCGCCGTCATGAATCTGCGCAGGCTCCAGTCCGGCTCCATCCTGCTCTTCGTCGGCGCCCCCGGCACCGGCAAGACCAGCATCGGCCAGAGCATCGCAAAGGCCCTCGGGCGCGAGTACGTGCGCGTGAGCCTCGGCGGCGTGCGGGATGAGGCCGATATCCGCGGCCACCGCCGCACCTACATCGGCGCCATGCCCGGCCGCATCCTCGACGGCATCCAGAAGTGCGGCGTCTCCAACCCAGTCATGGTTCTCGACGAGGTGGACAAGCTCTCCATGTCCTATAACGGCGACCCCGCGAGCGCCCTGCTGGAGGTCCTCGACCCCGAGCAGAACAAGAGCTTCACCGACCACTATCTGAACGTGCCCTTTGACTTGTCGGACGTGCTTTTTATCTGCACGGCAAACTCCCTCGACACCATCCCCCAGCCCCTGCTCGACCGCATGGAGGTCATTTCCTTCCAGGGCTACACGCCCACGGAGAAGCAGGAGATCGCGCGGCTGCACCTGCTGCCGAAGGCGATGGAGGCCGTCGGCATCGGGGAAGGGGAGCTGGAGCTCGCGCCCGAGACCGTGCAGGCGATCATTGACGACTACACCCGCGAGGCGGGCGTGCGCGGCCTTAAAAAGTGCATGGACACGCTCTGCCGCTCGGCGGCGGTGCATCTCGTGCGCGGCGGCGAAAAGCCCCTGAGGGTCACGCCCGGCGATCTCCGGGAGCTGCTGGACATGCGCCCGCTTCCGCACCGCCATGTGAAGGACGGGAGCAAGCCCGGCGTGGTCACAGGCCTTGCCTGGACCCCCGTGGGCGGGGACGTGCTGTACATCGAAACGCTCCTGACCCGCGGCAGCGGCAAGACCGTCATCACCGGCCGCCTCGGCGACGTGATGAAGGAGTCGGCCCAGATCGCCGTGAGCCTTGTCAAGCACCTCTTCCCGGAGCATGCCGATCTCTTTGAGCACAACGACCTGCACATCCATGTGCCGGACGGCGCGACGCCCAAGGACGGGCCCTCCGCCGGCGTGACGCTCACAAGCTCGCTGGCGTCCCTCGTGACCGGCGTCCCCGTGCCGCCCACGATCGCCATGACGGGCGAGGTGTCGCTGCAGGGCGAGGTCAAGCCCATCGGCGGCCTGCCCGAAAAGCTCATGGCGGCCCAGCGCGCCGGGGTGACGAAGGTGTTCATCCCCGAGGAGAACCTTGACGATCTGCGCGAGGTCGCTTCCGAGGTGAAGGAGGCCCTCGAGATCGTCCCCGTCACGGACGTGGAGGAGCTGCTTGCCTGTCTCGGCATCCACCCCAAGGAGCCGACGAGAATTGCGGTATAAAAATGTTCCCGGAGTCGTCAGACTCCGGGAATTTTTATGCTGTTACCAGTGATAATGCCTGTCGATCAGGGCCTCCAGCCTGCTGTTCCACGGCAGCCTCGGATACAGCCAGTCGTCCAGCACGCGGCTGCGGGCCCATTCCACCGCGCTGCACGCGGCAAACACCAGCATCGGGGCCAGGATGATGAAGACGCCGTACAGATTGCTCCTGGTGTAAGCGTAATTGGCGTGGAGCAGGTTTTTCCAGATGATCTCCCGGAACACGTAGTTGTAATGCCAGAGATAGACGCCGAAGGTATATTTGGCGAGGACATTGATGAACCTGCTCGGGCGCAGATTGAGATTCATGATCGCATAGAAAAGGCAAACGGCAAGGATGAGCTGGTGAAGACTGCGCTTTGACAGCTTGTGGATCAGCGCCGGGAACAGGCCTCCGCTTTTGCTGAACAGCGTGAAGCCGAACAGCTTTTGCGGCAGCAGCGCCTTTCCCAGGATCAGGGCGGCGGTCATCGCCAGCACAAGCAGGATGCCGGCCTTGTAATGCTTTTTGAACCAGTTGTCGGGGTTTCGCTTCAGATAGCAGACGAGAAAGAAGCCGAGTATAAAATCGCAGATCTCCCCGGCAAGCATGGCGGTGAAGATGCTGCGGATGGGCCTGATGAGGATCAGAAGGACGCAGACAACGATCAGCCTGTCGTTATCCAGATGCTGTTCAAGCGATTGCAGCAGCGGCAGGATGATGATAAATACGACCATCGCGGTGGCATACCAGTACTGCGTGCTGAGCGGCGTGATCAGCTCAAGCGCCACGGTCTTGATATTTACCGTGTCAAGCCCGAGAAGAACTGCCAGCAGAACGCACAGCACGCACGTCGTCCAGATCTGCCAGAGTATCTTCAAAAGGCGTTTTGCCTTAAAGCTGACTCTGCCGACGGAAAACCAGCACGTGAGCAGGATGAAAAACCAGTTGCTTGTATGGCAGAGCAGACTTGTAGCCATTGCAAAAGCATAGTTGACCGAAAACGGCCAGGGGAGAAACTCCTCCTTGAAGCTGAACGCGAACGTATTGCAATGCCCGGCAAGAACACCCAGCATGGCGAGGATCCTGATCAGCTCAAATCTGGAATCCCGATCGGCCTTGACAAGCGTACTGTTTTTTTCCATCGTTTTCTCTCCTCCTCCTGCGTACCGGGAGGCCCCGGGATACGGTATTCAATCAATCCTCGAAGGCTCCTTGCGCGTAACGCCGTTTACTCGTTGACGACCAGATCCTCAAAGGCGGCCTTGCGTACCCAGATGGCCACGTTGCTGCCCTGCGTGGCGAAATCGCCGCAGCCGTCCTCGCCGATGACCACGGGCTCGGTGCAGCTGCCGAGCACGTCGTGGAAGCTCTCGCCGGCGTACTGCGTGCCCATGTACATGCGGATGCTGCCGCCGTCGGCGTTGTTGGACATGACCACCGCAAGACCGGCGTTTTCATGCTCCTCGTCGCCCCGGCGGACCCAGCCGATCAGATGCTCGCTCACAAAGGAATCCTCCTGCTCGCCGTAGGCGTAGTTGCGGCGCAGCTTGATGAGCTTGCCGAGATTCGGCACCAGCGGGCGGTTTTTGACAGGGTTGCCGTAATAGTCGGAATAGAACACGCACGGCACGCCCTCCTGCCGCAGCAGGATCAGCGCGTAGGCCAGTGGCTTAAACCAGTCCTCCACAAAGGACTCCAGACTCTGGCCGTACTGGGTGTCGTGGTTATCCACAAAGGTCACGGCGTTCATGGGCCGGGCCTTGACGAGGGTGTTGTCCAGGATGGTGCGCAGGTCGTAGTTCTCCCCGCCCTGGGAGGCGTGGAAAATGTTGTAGTGCAGCGCCACGTCGAACAGGCTCATCTCATTGTCCACCGCGTCCAGATAGTGCAGCAGGCGCTCGAGATCGCCGCTCCAGTATTCGCCGACGGCGGGCAGCTCCCGGTGCTTTTCCTCGCGGATATCGTGCAGCAGCTCCTTGTAAAACGGGAAGCTGATGTGCTTGACCGCGTCGAGGCGCAGCCCGTCCACCCCCGTCTCCTTGAGATACCACTTGAGCCAGCGCTTGGTCTCCTTCACGACGGTGGGGTTGGACATGTCCACGTTCATCCCCATCAGGTAGTCGAAGGTGCCCTTCTCCGGGTCGGTCTGATCCCAGCTCTTGCCGGTGAAGCGGTAGATATTGCCCTGCTCCTTGGCGTCCTCGTCCCAGTCGGTGCCGGTGAAGTGGCGGTGATCCCAGGTGAACTTGCTGTATGTACCGTTGCGGCCGGGGAAGGTGAACTTCGACCAGGCGCGGATGGTCTGCTTGTCGCCGATCTGCTCCCAGCGGTTTTCGGGGTTGTCGGTGACGGCGGTGATCTCCTCCAGCTCGTCCCCGCCCATGCGGTGGTTGAGCACGATGTCGGCAAAGACCTCGATGCCGACGGCGTGGAAGGCGCGGATCGCCTCCAGGTATTCTTCCTTGGTCCCGTATTTGGTGCGGATCGTCCCCTTCTGGTCGAACTCCCCAAGGTCATACATATCATATACGCCGTAGCCCACATCCTCCTGCGAGGTGCCCTTATAGGCGGGCGGCAGCCAAACCTCCGTGATGCCGAGGGCGGCGAGGTTGTCCGCCTTCGCGGCGCAGCGCTTCCACCAGAGCCCGTCATTCGGCAGATACCATTCAAAATACTGCATCATGGTTTTGTTTGTACTCATCAAATCCCTTCTTTCCATGTAATCTCGATGAGTTTCGCATGTTGTACCACAAAAAAGCGCACTTGTCAAATTTTAACCCCCGAAAACGTCGGTTTCGGGGGCAAAAGTTAACAGTATGTTCATGGTTCAAGGCAAATCTCGGCCTGCCGTATGACGAATCCGGCTTCGGCGGCGAGCCCGGGGCGCCCTTCAGGAAAGAAATACCGCGTTCATCCGCTTCACAAATTCGCTGCTCTTTACCTTGGAAACGACCGAAATGTTGGGCTTGCCGACTATGGTGGGCATGGAGTCGTATGTATGCCCTGCCTTATAGAAGATCAGCATACCGTAAGTCTCGCCCGGCTCGGTGATGCAGCTTGCGCTGCAGAGGGTGGTCTCCTCGACAAAATCGGGCCAGGCAAGGCACGCCATCGCCAGCGCGTCCGGAAAATCGACTGCCGGGATGCCGTTGCGCTGCTTGAACTCCAACAGCTTGCGCGTACAATTTGCCATAAATTGCTGGATCTTGTTTCCGCTGCGCATTTCCTGGAGCTCCTCCACGTAGACCCACGTGAATTCGTTGTTCATATCCAGACCGAGGATCGTGAGAGGCACCCCCAGCTCAATCATCATTTTGTAGGCCGGCGCGTCCTTATAGACGTTGAACTCTGCCACCGGCGTGGCGTTGCCGGGTCCGAAGCCCGCCGAGCCCATTGCCCATATGCGCTTGACCTTCAGCATCGTTTCCCGGTCGCGTTGGATGGCCAGGGCCAGATTGGTGGCAGGACCGAGCGCCACGATCTCAATTTCACCGGGGTTGGCGCGGACCGTTTCAAGAATGAAATCAACGGCGTTTTTCTCCTGCGGCTTGCTCCTGGGGTGGATCAAATCCGCCTCGCCCATACCGTCAGCACCGAAAACGGAGAAGCACGTCTTCTCCTCTCCCGAGAACGTGGTCGAGGCCCCCATATAAACCGGGGAAGGATCGTCAATCAGCTCCAACACAGCCAGCGCATTCTTCGCACCCTGCTCCAGCGAGACGTTGCCCGCCAGGACGGTGACACCGAGAATTTCAATGTTCGGGTTCTTCGCAGCGATGATCAAAGCCGCGGCGTCATCGCCCGCGGTGTCCGTGTCAATGATGATTCGATGGAATTCTGCCATATCTTCCTGGCCTCCTAAATCGTTAAGCAGTGTTTTGCGGTTCTGTGCAAGCCGACGCACCGCGCTGCAGACAACAGAAAAAACAAAAGAATTATGGCACATCCATGTTGAAAGCGCAAGAAAAGATCGAGAAATCCCCAAAGGTTTGGGAAATGCTTACAAATCCTGCACGCAGAGACGAACACACGCCTGTGTAATATTCACAGCGGCTTCTTTCGGATCTGCGCCCAGCGGCGGGGATATTTTTTCGGGCTTGGCCCCGTCTTGCGGATGACGGCGATGCGGTGGTCGAGCTCCGTGCCGGGCACGGCGTAGCGGAGCTGCTGTTCGACCGCCCCGCCGAGAGTCTTAAGCGCCACGTAAGCCTCCCTGATCTCCGCGTCCAGCTCCGGCCCCTTCATTGCAAGGAAGGCTCCGCCCACACTCACATAGGGCAGGCACAGCTCACACAGCACGTTGAGCCGCGCCACCGCCCGGGCCGAGGCAAAATCGAAGCTCTCGCGGAAGCCCTCCGGCGGCTCCTCGGCCCGCGCATGCACCAGCGCCACATCCGCAAGGCCCAGCTTTTCGCAGGTGTCCTCCAGAAAATGCAGGCGCTTGTCCAGGCTGTCAAGCAGCGTGAGCCTGAGCTCCGGGCACAGGAGCTTGAGCACCAGGCCGGGAAAGCCCGCGCCGGTGCCCACGTCGATGAGGCTTTTCCCCCGCAGGTCGACCGCCGCGGCGAGGGCCGCGCAGTCCAGAAAATGCAGGCGCGCCGCGTCCTCCTCGCCCGTGATGGCGGTGAGGTTCATGACCTGGTTGGCCTGCTCCAGATTCTGATAGTAGACGCGAAAGCGCCGCAGGGTCTCGCCGTCTGCTGGGAGGCCCTGTTCCTCCAGCCCCTGCCGGAGTATCGTTTCCAACTGCTGTTCAGCCATTGCCGCTCCCTTTTCTGACATAAAAATTATGGCGGCCCAGCTTCTTCACAAAGTCCAGATTGTTGTCGAACCAGAAGCTGCCGTAGTCGGGGTTGACGAAATAGATGCACTCGCCCGCGGTGTTGGCCCCCTCCAGCACCATGTAGGCCGCGATGATGTCCTCCTGCTTCGGGTCGTCGTGGATGGTGCCCTTGGACACGGGCTCAAACTGCACCGTGTGCTCGTAATCATAGACCACGCCGAAGACCGTGTCCGGGAAATCCGGGTCCCGCACCCGGTTCATCACGACGTTGCCCACGCCGATCTTGCCCTCCATGGGCTCGATCCCGGCCTCGGAGCCGATGATGTGCGAGAGCCAGTAGACATCCTCCAGGGGAAAGTTGAGATCGTAATAATCCTTCCCGCCCCGCAGGACCCGGAGTTGGCTGCCGTCGAGCAGCAGCGCGCCGTCGCGCAGCTCATTGCGGAGATTCAGGAGCTTGCAGAGGGCGTAGCGGGGGAGATAGAGCTCGTTTTCCCGCACGAACCAGTTCTCCGGCGCGTAGATATAGCGCCCGTCGGCCAGGTAATACTGGTCGCCGGCCCGGCATTCGACCTTGAGCCCGTCAAGCTCCAGGGACAGATGCTCCGCGTCCCCCGTCCAGCTCATCTCGAGCCCCGCCCAGTAGCACAGGGGCCGCAGCGCCACATACACGGTGTCGCCCCACTGATAGGCGCGCGAGAGCAGCAGCCCGTCCAGGTAGACCGGCACGGCGGAGAAATTCGCGGGTGTCTCCCGCTGCGCGAGGGGCGGCAGGGGCGTGGGCGAGGGCGCGGCAAGCGCCGCCTGCGCGGGCTCTGCGAGCAGCAGCGTCAGGGCGAGCAGCGCGCCGAGAAGGGTCTTACGCATTGGCTTCACGCCAGCCGCGCAGGGCCTTGGAGAGCTGATCGGGGCAGGATGTGGCCTTGAAGCCGCAGCGGATACCCTCCATCCTGCGGATGGCCTCGTCCACGGGCATGCCGCGCAAAAGGCTTGCAATGCCCTTCAGGTTCCCGTCGCAGCCGCCGGTGACCTCCACGGAGACGATTTTGTCGTCCTCCACCTCGATCTCCATCAGTCTGGAGCAGACCCCCTTCGGGCGGTATGTGATCTTCATGGCGTTGTCCTCCTGCTCTGGGGCAACACCGCACAATCCGCCTTCGGCATCTCCTGGAAAATTTGTGCCCTGATTTCGTCACTTTTTCTTGAGGTACACAAAGTACATCTGCGAAAAAGCGAATTATGCGGTATTGCCCTGGGTATATTCTGCAATATGATACCATGCCTTCGCCTGTAATTCAAGTTGCCGCCGCGGCGAATTTATAGTACAATAGCGCCAGACAACAGCGGCGACACGCCGGAAAGAGGAGACAGACATGAAACTCATCATTGCATCCAACAATGCCCACAAGCTCACCGAAATGAAGGCCATCCTCGCCCCCTTCTTTGACGATGTGCAGTCCATGCGCGAGGCGGGGATCGAGCATGAGACCGTGGAGGACGGGCAGACCTTCATGGAAAATGCCCTGAAAAAGGCACGGGAGCTTGCCGCGCTCTCCGGCTGCTGCGCCATTGCCGACGACAGCGGCCTGTGCGTCGACGCGCTGGGCGGCGCCCCCGGGATCTACTCGGCCCGCTTCTCCGGCGTGCACGGGGACGACAAAGCCAACAACCGCCTCCTGCTGCAGAAGCTCGAGGGCGTTTCCGACCGCGGGGCCCACTACACCTGCGCCATCGCCCTGGTCTGGCCGGACGGAAAGACCGTGACGGCGGAGGACTATCTCTACGGCGAGATCGCCCACGACGAGAAGGGCGGCAACGGCTTCGGCTACGATCCGCTCTTTCTCCTGCCGGAGCGGGGCCTGCGCACGGCCGAGCTCAGCGCCGAGGAGAAAAACCGCATCAGCCACCGGGGCAAGGCCCTGCGTCAGCTTGTGGAGAAGCTGGAGGCCATGGAATAAAAAACAGCCGGGAGGACGGCGGTCCTCCCGGTAAGCGTTTAACAGCTCGGGCTGAATTTCTGCTTTGTCTGCTGGAGCTTCTGCTGGGGCGCGGTGTCGATCTGATACCAGCCCTTGGCGGCCATCTGCTGGTAGAGGCTGTCGCCCATGGAGAGGGCGTCGTCAAAGGCGGCGGAGAAGGTGCGCCGCACGGTTTCGGTGCTGGACTCGATCGCCCCGTGCATATACAGATCGCAGACGCCCTTCGCGTCCAGGAGCAGGCCTTCCATAATGCATTTGTCATCCATATCGTTCACCTCACACAAGCTCGTAGAATTTCCGGTATACCTGGCGGTGGCGCTGGGCCATCTGCTGCACCTGGGTTCTGAGGGCGTTGTCCTGCAGCCGGGCGGCGGCATTGTCGAACTGCGACGCCAGCAGCTGCGCGTGGGACAGGGCATCATCCACGTAGAGAAGTTCTTTAGTGGTCATCGAAAATCTCCTTTCCAAATCCGGGACCGGAATCGGTCCCTCTGTGCCTCAGTATTTCCCGCGCGCGCACGATTATGCATGTACTTTTAAAAAGGAAAAGACGGCCCGTCCGGACCGCCTTTCCGCTTTATTCTCCCCCGATGTGAACAGCCGTTACAGCAGCGCATATACCACGCCGATCAGGATGCCCAGAATCAGCAGCGCGGAGGGATCGTATTTGAGATCGTCCATGGTGCACTCTCCTTCGTTTGTATTGTATGCCCGTTAGACGGCGCGCAGAAGGAAAAGTTCCCGGATGCGGGAAAAAATACCGGGCGTCGGGGGAAAATTTCCTGTTGACATATACCCGACGCTGTGTTATCATACTCAGGCGGCATCGTGCAGAAGTACCCAAGAGGCCGAAGGGGCTCCCCTGCTAAGGGAGTAGGCCGGTTTAGACCCGGCGCGAGGGTTCAAATCCCTCCTTCTGGGATACAGGGTTTTTTGCTGCCCTTTGACCCTTATTCTGACCCTTTACGAGCCGTGAAACCCTGGACACATAAGGCTTTGACGGCACTTTATGGAATTGAAGTGCCCGAAACCTGCCGGAAAAACTGCTCTACATGGTCTGCCGACGCCTGCCGCATCTTCTGAGAGACATGCCCGTACACATCGAGCGTGAAGCTCGCCGTCGCATGGCCGAGATTTGCCTGCACGGTTTTGATGTCGTCCCCGCTTTCAATGGCGATCACGGCATAGCTGTGCCGCAGATCGTGAAAGCGCAGCCAGTCCAGCCCGATCTCGCGGACGATATCCTTGAAGTGGTGGTAAACGGTGAAGTGGCAGAGGTGCGCGCCGAACTCATTGGTGAACACCAGATTCCACCGGTTGTCCCACGCCACATCCGCGATCTCCTGACGATGCTTCTGCAGCCGCTTTTCCTTCTCCAGAAACCGCATGACGGAATCCGCAACGGTCACAACACGGCTTCGGCTGTTCTTGGTCGGCACGAGGGCATACTCGCCGCCGACCTTGTTCGTCTTCTGAAGCTGCTTGTTGATGTAAAGCGTGTGACGCTTGAAGTCCACGCAGTCCCAGGTGAGGCCGAGGATTTCGCCCTGCCGCAGCCCGGTAAAAAGCGTCACCAGAAACAGATGCTCGTAGGGGTCGCCCTGAATGGCCTTGAGAAAAACCGCAATGTCTTCCTGCTCCATAGGCTTGATCTCTTTCCTGCGCGCTCGCGGAAGATCACACATATCCGCCGGGTTGCTGCGGATCATGCCCAGCTTCACCGCCTGGGTCAAAGCCCGGTGCAGAATCCCATGGACGTTCTTGATCGTCTTGGGGGACAGACCGCGTTCCAGAAGCAGGCGATTGTACATGCGCTGGATCTGCGGCGCGGCCAGCTCAGTCAGACGAATGCGGCCCAGACTTGGGATCAGAAAGCGCCTGCATACACTCTCATAGGAGTTTCGCGTGTAGGGCTTGACCGACACGGCAACATAGGTTTCGAGCCAGACTTGCAGCCATTCGCCTACGGATTCCTTGAGCGGTTCAAGATAGCTGCCGTCGTCGATCTCCGCCGTGACCTTTGTCAACTTTTCGCGCACTTCCTTCTGCGACGCACCGTAAATGGAGCGCTGGATCTGTTTCCCTGTCCGGGTATCGAAGCCCACGGAGTAACGACCTTCCCACCGTCCGTCAGCACGTTTGCGAATTGTACCGCCGCCTCTTGCATTCTTGGTCGATTTCTTGTTGCCCAATAATACCTCGCTTTCCTCAGCGTTGAACCTGTACCTGTTAAAACAGATTCCACTCTGATTATATCACTTTAACACTTTAAATCAAGATTTTTGTGATGCCCTCCCGCCGTTTTTTGACGGGAGGGCTTTTTGCGTCGGTTGCGTCGATTGCGTCGGTATTTCAGGGACCGGATGCCGCCTCCAGAATATCGACGCTATCGGACGCATCGACGCAGGTGAGGTCGGCCAGGTGAATGATCTTGTCCTTATGTCCGCGGCTTGTCCGGTAATCCACGCCATAGTCCTGCTCCAGCTTCGAGGCCGAGGCGTTCAGGCGGCGCGAGAGGGTGTTCGGCTTGGTGTCCGGCTCCAGACTGTCGCGCAGGATTTCCAGAAGCTCCGTCGCTGTGCCGTGCCATTCGTGACAGTCGGAGATGAACATCCGCACCGCTTCCAGCACCTTATCCCGCTGGCTCGGCTCGTCGCGTCCATACTCGATGAAATCCCAATGCCGGGTCTGATCGTTGAAGCGCAGCTTGAGCTGAATGTCCGCCATCTCACGTCCGGTCACATCAAGCGTTGCCTCCGGCGACAGACGGGACGGCTTCTGCAGAACCAGCGCGCCGTCCGCGCAGCCGAGCAAGCCGGTGGTGCCGGAGATCATGTTGAAGGCGTCGCTGGATTCTTCCTTGCGCGTGTGGTGGACCAGCAGAATCGTGATATTGAATTCATCCGCGATGTTCTTCAGCGTGGTCATGATTTCGTAGTCCCCGGCGTAGCTGTACTTCTCCGCTTTTGCCGGACGGATACGC
>CADARY010000049.1 GCA_902790375.1 Oscillospiraceae bacterium
GAAGCGTTTTTCCAGTGTGAGATGCACCCGTAATCAGTATGATCATTTTTTCCTCGTCAAGATTAAATATGTCAGTATCGGTCTCCATATTCCTTTCGTTCTTCTGCCGTCCATTTGGAGATGAAATCCGTCTTCGCATCTGTATATGCATCCCGGTCATGCTCATATTGTTTCCAAAGCTGGAGCTTCAAGGTTTCATATTCTTTTGCCACGGCAGGATGCTCGTTCAAATAAACACGGAAGTACAGTTCATCATTGTCCCCGGCGTACCGCAGATGGATATGATATACTTTATCCGCAAATCCGTTTTCAGTATATCCCTTATTAAGTGAAATGCCCATAACTCTTCCAATGTCATTTTAGATAAATCTTTTCCCATGCCAAAGGCCTCCATAAATCCCGATTTGTGCTTATCATTATAATTACCGATTATGAAGAATTCTACCCGAAAAAATAGCCGGGATATCCCGACATCCGAGGGCTCGTTTTTCCGAGCCTTTTTCTATTCTACCGAGCCTTTTTGAACCTTTTAATTATGCCGCTTGATTTTGTATCAATTTCGGTAGGGGAATTTCCAGAAATTCAAGCGACGCAAGCTTTTTCTGAAACGTGGTCAGGCCCTTTTCTTTCATCTTCCAGACCTCGATGGCCTGTATCTCTTCCAGCTCTTTTTTCAGCGCGTCCAGAAACAGCGGGTCAATGACCTTGTGGATGTTCTCAATGCTGGTATAGTGCATGCCGCCGGAGCGCCGCGTCTCCGGGTTCAGGGTGCTTTCAAACACCGCGCCGAAAATGGTGGGGCTGATCTCCGACCAGTCAAAATTTGCCGACGCGCGCCGAAGCAGCAGCGACAGCCAGAACGCCTGGCTTTCGCCCTTTTCGTAGCCCTTGTCCTTCCAGTATTCCGCAAACGCCCGCGCCGCGTTTTTCTGTTTCGTATCTGTCATGTATAATACCCCGTTGTCCAATGAATTGGGCGTTCCCGGCCCTGTTCGTTCACCGTTATCATATACCGGAGAGCGCAGGATTACAAGAGCAAGTCACCCCTTGCGCATGGCGACAGCATTTACTATTTGCGGCATTCTTCCAACCGCGTCATTGCGAGCCAGCGCCGCAGCGTTGGCGTGGCAATCCGTTTCTCCCAGCGGCCAAGTCAGGATTCTTGATTGGGTCAGGGCCTCCGGCAGGCGGATTGCCACACCAGTGACATCGGTCACTGGTTCGCAATGACGCGGAACGGTCATTTTCACCATTGATTATGGCAGGAGCAATCCCGCTCTTGCCTGTTTTCGTTTTTGTGGTAAGATAGAGAAAAAACACACAGGAGGAACCGCCCATGGCACACGACACCGACAAGAATTTACAGACGCAGGTCATCTATTCCGTATACGTCCGCGCGCATACCCCGGAGGGGACCTTCCGCGCCGTCATCCCCGACCTTGACCGCATACGCTCCTTCGGGACGGACATCATCTGGTTCATGCCCATCCACCCCATCGGCATCGAGGGGAAGAAGGGGAGCCTCGGCTGCCCCTACGCAAACCGGGACTACCGGAGCGTGAACCCCGCCTACGGCACGCTGGAGGACTTCAAGGAGCTGGTGAACAAGATCCACGCCCGGGGCATGAAGGTCATGATCGACGTGGTGTACAACCACACCTCGCCGGACTCCGTGCTCTATCAGAAGCACCCCGAATTTTTCTACCACGACGCCCAGGGCAGACCCGGCAACCGCTACGGCGACTGGGCCGACGTCATTGACCTGGACTACACGAACCCCGGGCTCTGGGACTACCAGATCGAGTCCCTGCGCTACTGGGCTTCCATCGTGGACGGCTTTCGCTGCGACGTGGCAAGCCTCGTCCCGCTGGACTTCTGGAAGCGGGCGCGCGCGGAGGTCAAGCAGGTCAACCCCGACTGCATCTGGCTGGCGGAGTCCGTGCACCTCAGCTTTGCCTGTGAGGCGCGGCGGCTGGGCTTTGACGCCATGCGGGATTCCGACGGCTTTGAGGCCTTCGACATGGAATACGACTACGACATCCGCGAGGTCTTCGACAAGCTCCTGCGCCATGAATGCCCGCTGTCCCACTGGATCGACATGCTGAACTTCCAGGAGGGCGAGTACCCCGCCAACTATAACAAGATGCGCTGCCTCGAAAACCACGACCAGCCGCGCATCGCCTCCTTCGTCCCGGACATGGAGGCCCTGGTAAACTGGACCGCCATGCTCTACTTCCTCAAGGGCACCACCCTCATCTACGCCGGGCAGGAGTGGGCAGACCGCCACCTGCCGAGTCTCTTTGAGCAGGAGCCCATCGACCGGGAGACGGGTATGAACCTCATGCCGCTGATGAAGAAGATGGCGGCGGCGAAGAAGGCCCTCTTCACCGGGGAGGATCACTTCTGGGCTACGGCGGACGACGGGCGCAAAATCGCGGTCATGGAGCGCTCCGGGCCCGAGCGCCGCTGTGTCGGCGTTTTCTCCCTGCTGGGCGAGAGCGCGAAGGTCAAGGTTCCGCTGCCGAGCGGCGAATACCTCAACCACATCGGCGGAAACACCGTCCGCGTGGAGGGCGGTACGCTCTTCTGCGACGGCACTCCCCTGCTGCTGACGGAGGAGAGATGACCGGCCCTGTTGTCGGCCGCTTTGCGCCGAGCCCGTCGGGGTATATGCATCTCGGCAATCTGCTCGCCATGCTGCTTGCGTGGCTGGACTGCCGCAGCCTCGGCGGAGAGCTGGTCTTTCGCCTGGAGGATCTGGATCCCGCGCGCTCCAAGCGCGTCTACGCCGAGGCCATGGCGGCGGATCTCCGCTGGCTGGGCCTCGACTGGGACCGGGGCTGGCCGGAGGAGCCCGCCTGTGCCCAGTCGGCGCGGACAGCGATCTATGAGACGGCCTTTCAGACGCTTCTGGACCGGGACCTGGTCTATCCCTGCCGGTGCACCCGCAGCGAACGCCTCGCCGCGGCCTCCGCGCCCCATCCGGGGGAGCGGGAATTTGACAGCGGCTGCCGCTGCGCCCATCTGAGCCGCGCCGAGCGGGAAGCGCTGCTGCGCGCAGACCGCAGGCCGGCCTGGAAGCTCCGGAGCCCGGACACGGCGATCACGGTTCCGGACGGGCACTACGGCGCTTTCACCCAGAACCCGGCGCGGGAGCTGGGGGACTTCATCGTGCGGCGCGCAGACGGCATCTTCGCCTATCAGCTCGCGGTGAGTGTGGACGACATGCTCATGGGCGTGACGCGGGTGGTGCGCGGACGCGATCTGCTCTCCTCCGCGCCGCGGCAGAAATGGCTCATCGAGACCCTGGGCGGGCAGGCGCCGGACTACTGCCACTGCCCCCTGCTCACCGGCGGGGCGGGCAAGCTCTCCAAGCGCCTCGGCAGCCTCAGCACCGAGGTATTGCGAAAGGAGTATGCCCCGGAGCAGATCATCGGCCGCCTCGCCTTTCTGTGCGGCCTTATAGACCGGGACGAGCCCGTTACCGCGCGAGATCTGCTGCCGGTGTTCTCCTGGGATAAGGTGCGCAAGGAAGATATTCCGCTGGTGTGAGCCGATGACAAAGCCCCGGGACGTGCGTCCCGGGGCTGTTGCTCATGTTATGGCTTATTCAAAATCCAGCACGCGCTTCATGCGCACCAGGGTGAGGCGGTTGCGGATGGCGGCGGAGATGTCCAGCATTTCGTCGGCCAGGGCCGGGTCGATGCCGATATGCTCCGGCAGGTACTTGCAGCCGCAGTCGGAATAGAGCTTCTCCATCTCCTCCACGGAGGGCAGCGCATCCAGCATGGCCTTGATCTCACTCCAGTGATCCACAATGTTCTGGGGATCAAAGGTGGCAAGCACGTCGTTCTCGTTCTCCTTCAGGATACCGGGGGCCAGGCGCTCGCCGAACTTCTCGACGACCCAGGCCTCGGTCAGGGGCTTGAAGGGCTTGGCTTTGGGCTTCATGCCGGCCAGCTTGTGGTACTCGCGGATGCACTGGAAGGTGCCGACGCCCACGCACTCGCCGTGGATGCCCTCGGCGTTTTCAAAGCGCGGCGGCTTCATTTCCACAAGGTGGGCCATCAGGTGCTCGGCGCCGGAGGCGGCGCGGGAGTTATCCATGAGCTGCATGGTCAGGCCGCTCTCCATCTGGGCCATGGTCATGGCCTCGTGGTCGACGACGCCGGTGGCGGCATACTTGTCTGCCGCGTCCCGCATGAGCTTGAGGGCATGCTCGGCCAGCTCCGCCACCATGGGGCAGAAATACTCGCCGTCCACCAGGTGGGATATGCGCCAGTCGGCAAGGGAGGTGTACTTTGCCAGGATGTCGTTGATGCCGCTTGCCACCAGGCGCATCGGCGCGCCGCTGATGATGTCAAGGTCGGCAACTACCAGCACGGGGGCGCACATGGGGGTGGACTTCTTCTGCCCGTTCATGATCGCCGAGCAGATGTTGGCCGTGAAGCCGTCGGAGGAGGCGAGGGTCGGGATCGCCACAAAGGGGATGCCCAGCTTGAAGGCGGGGTAGCGGCCGAAGTCCATGATGGTGCCGGCGCCGACAGCCACGATCACCTCGGGTCTGTCCAGATCCTTCATCATCTTCTCGATGAGCACATCCTCGGCGCGCAGACCGTGGGGATCGAGCACGATGTTCTGGTCGGCCTTGACGTGCTTGCCCTCGGTGAGCTTCCAGGTGATCTCATCGTAGACCACAGCGCGCCGCCCGGTCAGCCCCAGCTCCTGCATGTATTCCTCAAAATGCTCAAGCGCCTTCTCGGCGACGACCACCTTGCGGGTCTCCAGGGTATGCTCGCGTCCGCAGACGCATTTGCCGGTATATTGTTCGCAGTTCATAATCATAGGGCATTACCTCCGTAAATATTCGTATATCAGGAAAGATGTGTATAGTCTACCATATCCGGCAGGTGCGGACAAGAGGCGAAACGCAGATTTCGCGCCGCATTTTCCGGTCAAATTTCACAAGCGGGAATCGTCTCTGCCTGAAAAGTTGGCAGAATCACAAAAAATAAAGTCAGCCGCTTGACAGCTTCGATTTGCTGTGCTAAAGTGTAGGCACTTTCAAGGAAGGAGAAGCAGCAATGTTTGGACGCTTTTTCAACAGCTCCAATATGCAGGGCTCAGCCGGCACCGGGTTTGAGTCTGCCTCTTTCTGCGCTTCTTTCTTTGCCGCCCTGCTGCTTCTGGTTGACACTGTGATCGCAGTGTCAATTTTTGTTTCGGCGGATATTCTGGCAGCCCTGTGCATTTTCGCGGTATTCGGGTTGGTGGGCGTATCCGTTCTGCGCATCCTGCTTCGAGCCCCCGAGGCAAGACGATCAAAACCCCTCGCGGTTTCAATCTGATACACAGATTGGCCTCGACCGTTTTGGTCGGGGCCGATCTTTGTATGTACAACAGTGTTCAGGCAAATAACATGAGAAAAGGAGAAAACACCATGAAGAAGTCACTTGCACTCATTCTTGCGCTCACGCTCGTCTTCGCGCTGGCCGCTCCCGCCGCCTTCGCCGACGGCACCTTCAAGATCGGCGGACAGGGCCCCCTGACCGGCGGCGCCGCCATCTACGGCAATGCCGTTATGAACGCAGCCCAGATCGCCGTTGACGAGATCAACGCCTCCGACAGCGCCATCAAGTTCGAGTTCCAGGCACAGGACGACGAAGCCGACTCCGGCGACAAGGCCATCAACGCCTACAACACCCTGATGGACTGGGGCATGCAGATCCTGCTCGGGCCCGTCACCTCCGGCTCCGGCATCACCGTCGCTGCCCAGGCCTATGACGAGCGCACCTTCCTGCTCACCCCGTCCGGCTCCTCCGTCGACCTCATTGCCGACAAGGACAACGCCTTCCAGGTCTGCTTCACCGACCCCAACCAGGGCATCGCCTCCGCTGACTACTTTGCCGACAACTTCGCCGGCGCAAAGGTCGCCGTCATCTACCGCAACGACGACGCTTATTCCCAGGGCATCCGCGACACCTTCGTGAAGGAAGCCGAAGCCAAGGGCGTTTCCGTTGTCTATGAAGGCACCTTCACCGACGCCACCTCCACCGACTTCAACGTCCAGCTCACCGCTGCCCGCGACGCCGGCGCTGACCTCCTGTTCCTGCCCATCTACTACACGCCCGCTTCCGTTATCCTCCAGCAGGCCAACCAGATGGGCTACAAGCCCACCTTCTTCGGTGTGGACGGTATGGACGGCATCCTGACCGTGGAGAACTTCGACACCTCCCTGGCCGAGGGCGTTTACCTGCTGACCCCGTTCTCCGCTGACGCTGAGGACGCCCGCACCCAGGCCTTCGTTGCCGAGTACCAGAAGCGTTACGGCGAGATCCCCAACCAGTTCGCCGCTGACGGCTACGACGCCGTGTACATCATCAAGGCCGCTCTTGAGGCTGCCAACTGCACGCCCGACATGTCCCCCGCTGACATCTGCGAGGCTGTCATCCCTGTGATGACCACCCTGAAGGTCGACGGCGTGACCGGCGAGGGCATGACCTGGGCCGCCACCGGCGAGGTCTCCAAGGCCCCCATGGCCATCGTCATCAAGGACGGCGCTTACGTCACCCCGTGATCTGAGCGCGCAGCTTTAAGAACAACTTACGCAAACCCAAAACCACAGGCTTCCCGGGGCGCATGCCCCGGGAAGCCAAAACCGTATTTTCTGCCTTGAAAAAGAGCGCGGAAACAGGCGATTCCGCGCTGCTTTCCAAGGCAGAGACAATTAAGAGAGGTGTATCCTATGAAGTTTCTGGCCTATCTGGTCAGCGGAATCTCCCTGGGCAGTATCTACGCCATCATTGCCCTGGGCTATACGATGGTCTACGGCATCGCCAAGATGCTGAACTTTGCCCATGGCGACGTCATCATGGTCGGCGGCTATATCTCCTTCCTGGCCGCTACGAATCTGGGCCTGCCGGCGCTGCTGTCCGTACTGGTCGCGATGGCGTTCTGCACCGTGCTCGGCATCCTGATCGAGGGGCTGGCCTACCGTCCGCTTCGCTCCGCGCCGAGTCTTGCCGTTCTCATTACCGCCATCGGCGTAAGCTATTTCCTTCAGAACGCCGCCCTGCTGATCTTCGGCGCAAACCCCAAGGCATACACCCCTGTCGTCAGCGGCACGCTCAAGCTCTTTGGCGGTCAGCTTTCCATCTCCTATGTCTCCCTCGTCACAGTGGTCTGCTGCATCGTCATCATGCTCGCCCTCACCGCCTTTACCGGTAAGACCAGAATGGGCAAGGCCATGCGCGCCTGCTCCGAGGATAAGGGCGCGGCCCAGCTCATGGGCATCAACGTCAACCGCACCATCTCCCTGACCTTTGCCATCGGCTCTGCGCTGGCGGCGGTCGCGGGGGCTCTGCTGTGCTCCTTCTCGCCCACCCTGATGCCGACCACCGGCTCCATGCCCGGTATCAAGGCCTTCACCGCCGCCGTCTTCGGCGGCATCGGCTCCATTCCCGGCGCTTTCATCGGCGGTATTCTGCTGGGTGTGATCGAGGCTCTGAGCCGTGCGTATATTTCCACGCAGCTTTCCAATTCCATCGTCTTTGCGGTGCTGATCATCATCCTGCTGGTGCGCCCGGCGGGCCTTATGGGCAAGCGCACGCAGGAGAAGGTCTGAGGAGGTGCCGATATGAATATGAAACGCTACTTCAAGGATGCGCGCGCCGATCTGCTGACCTATGCCGGCGTCATCATCGCCTTCCTCGTCATCTCCGCCATGAAGGGCAACGGCATGCTCAACCGCTCCCAGACGGGTCTGCTGGTCCCGATCTGCTGCTACATCGTCATGGCCGTGTCCCTGAACCTCACGGTGGGCATCCTGGGCGACCTGTCCCTCGGCCATGCCGGCTTCATGAGCGTCGGCGCCTTCAGCGGCGTCATCACCGCCATGGGACTTATGAACGTGATCCCCTCCGCCCCCATGCGCCTCGCGCTGGCGATGGTCGTGGGCGCGCTCTGTGCCGCAATCGTGGGCTTTCTCGTCGGCATTCCGGTTCTGCGCCTCAACGGCGACTATCTCGCTATCGTGACGCTGGCCTTCGGCGAGATCATCAAGGAGCTCATCACCTGCCTCATCGTGGGCGTGGACTCCAAGGGCCTGCATGTGATTTTCAACGTCAACGGCAGCAAGACCGCCAATGACCTGACCCTCCTCGACGGCGGGCGCATCATCATCAAGGGCGCGCAAGGGGCCACAGGCACCAAAACCATCGCCACCTTTACCGCCGGCTTTATCCTGATCATGATCACCCTCGTCATCGTACAGAACCTGGTGCGCAGCCGCCACGGCCGCGCCATCATGGCTGTGCGCGACAATCGCATTGCGGCCGACTCCGTGGGCATTCCCGTGACCAAGTACAAGATGATGGCCTTTGTCACCAGCGCCTCCCTGGCCGGCGCCGCCGGCGCCCTGTTCGGCCTGAACTACTCCAACCTCGCCGCGGCGAAGTTTGACTTCAACACCTCCATTCTGGTGCTGGTGTTTGTGGTGCTGGGCGGCCTCGGCAATATCTGGGGCTCCATCATCGCCACCGTCATCCTCTATATCTTGCCTGAGGCGCTGCGCGGCTTCTCCACCTACCGCATGCTGATCTACGCGATCGTGCTGATTGTCGTCATGCTGACCACCAACAACCCCATCCTCAAGAACTACTTTGCTTCTCTGCGCAGCAAATTCGGCAAGAACAGCGAGAAGGAGGCGAGCGCATCATGAGTGAACCCAAAAAACGCCGGGCCGGGCTGGAAAGCGTCTCCCCGGTCGTCCCGGTACAGACCACCTATTATGTGCCGGAACGCGACGTGGACAAGTCGCCCATTCTCCAGTGCATCAATCTCGGCATCTCCTTCGGCGGTCTGAAGGCGGTGGAGGACTTCAACCTCACCCTCGGCCGCACCGAGATCGCCGGCCTCATCGGCCCGAACGGCGCCGGTAAAACCACGATCTTCAACCTTCTGACCAAGGTCTACCAGCCCACCCACGGCACCATTCTCCTGGACGGCAGGGACACCGCCAACATGACCACCGCTCAGGTCAACCGCGCCGGTATCGCCCGCACCTTCCAGAATATCCGCCTTTTCCACAACCAGACCGTGGCGGACAACGTCCTCATCGGGCTGCACAATGAGATGGACTACGGCATGCTCGGCGGCATCCTGCGTCTGCCCGGCTACTGGCGTGCCGAGAAGATCGCAAGAAACCGCGCGATGGAGTATCTGGCCCTGTTCCATCTGGAGCAGCACGCGGACGAGCTGGCGGGCTCCCTGCCCTACGGCGCTCAGCGCCGGCTGGAGATCGCCCGTGCTCTTGCGACGAACCCGTCCCTCCTGCTGCTGGACGAACCGGCGGCGGGCATGAACCCCTCCGAGACCGCGGAGCTCATGGAGAACATCGTCAAGATCCGCGACACCTTCCACATCGCCATTCTGCTCATCGAGCATGATATGAGCCTTGTCATGAATATCTGCGAGGGCATCGCCGTGCTGAACTTCGGCCGCCTGATCGCAAAGGGCAATGCCGAGGCCATCCGCAACGATCCCACCGTGGTCGAGGCCTATCTCGGCAGAAAGGGGGCCAAGGAATAATGCTCAAGGCAGAGGATCTGAATGTATACTACGGCCCCATCCACGCCGTCAAGGGCGTGAGCTTTGAGGTCAACGACGGCGAGGTCGTCACCCTCATCGGCGCAAACGGCGCCGGCAAGTCCACCTCGCTCAAGACCGTCTCCGGCCTGATGCGCAGCCGCGGCGGCAAGATCGAATTTATGGGCAAGAGCATTGCCTCCACCCCGGCCCACAAGATCGTGGAGCTGGGCATCGCCCACGTGCCCGAGGGGCGGCGCATCTTCACCAGCATGACCGTGGAGGAGAACCTGGACATGGGCGCCTTTACCGTGCGCGGCGGCAACATCGACGCCGACAAGGAGCGCGTGTTTGAGCAGTTCCCCCGCCTCAAGGAGCGCCGCAGGCAGATCGCCGGCACTCTCTCCGGCGGCGAGCAGCAGATGCTGGCCATGGGCCGGGCCCTCATGTCCCACCCGAAGCTCCTCATGCTGGACGAGCCCTCCATGGGCCTCGCGCCGATTCTGGTGGAGCAGGTGTTTGACATCATCAGCGCCCTGCACAAGGCGGGCACTACCATCCTGCTGGTGGAGCAGAATGCGGAAATGGCGCTCTCTATCGCAGACCGCGCCTACGTCATGGAGACGGGCCGCATCACCCTCAGCGGCACCGGCAAGGAGCTGGCCGCCAGCGAAGAGGTGCAGAAGGCCTATCTCGGCGGCTGAGAAAACAGAATCATGTATTACAGGGAACGGCACACGCCGTTCCCCTTTTAATTCCCAAGCTCCTTTTTGATCCTGCGGATCGCGTTCTTTTCGAGTCTCGAGACCTGGGCCTGGGAGATGCCGACGCATTTGGCCACCTCCATCTGGGTGCGCCCGTCATAAAAGCGCAGGGCCAGGATACGCTTTTCCCGCTCATCCAGGCGCTTGACGGCCTCCTCCAGCGCGATCTGCTCCAGCCAGTGCTCGTCGGTATTGCGGCTGTCGCCGATCTGATCCATGACGGTGGCGTTCTCTCCGCCGTCGGAATAGATGGGATCATAGAGGGATACCGGGTCTGTGATGGCCTCGAGAGCGAAGACCACCTCCTGCCGCCGGATGCCGAGGCTTTTGGCGATCTGCTCCACATCCGGCTCCCGCCCGGTCTCGGCGGTCAGCTTCTCCTTGGCCTGCAGCACCCGGTAGGCGGTGTCCCGCATGGAGCGCGACACCCGCACCGCACTGTGGTCCCGCAAAAATCGCCGCAGCTCCCCGGCAATCATGGGAACGCCGTAGGTGGAAAACTGGACGTTCTGGCTCAGGTCGAAGGCGTCCACGGCCTTGATGAGACCGATGCAGCCGACCTGAAAGAGGTCGTCCATGCTCTCGCCGCGGCCGGAGAATTTCTGGATCACCGACAGCACCAGCCGGAGGTTGCCGGCAATCAGCGCCTGGCGCGCCTCCCGGTCGCCGCCCCTGGCTTTTTCCAGCAGCGTGCGCGTCTCGGCGGCTTTGAGCACCGGCAGCTTCGCCGTGTTCACCCCGCAGATCTCGACCTTCCCCAGCATGAAAAACACCACTCCTTTTTGAAAGAGTGGTGTTAGTATTTCCCGCCCCGGGAAATTTCATGCAGAGGTATGGAGGACGTTCTGGAAGCAAACGCAAAAATGGCCATTTTTGACCACTTTTGCATTTGAAAGTGAAAAATCGGTGCATCAAATGCAAATTTGCATTTGAGTGCAAGTAGCCCCGAAGCCGTTGATAAAGCTTCGGGGAGAGATGGTTACTTTGTCAAATTGGCAATTCTGCGCTCGGCTTCGCGGTAAACGGCATCGTCATCACGGATGGAAATGACAATTACCTTCATGACATTTCCTTCCCGGACAAGACCATACACAACACGATAACCCAGATCGCGCAGCTTGATTTTATAATAGCCGCTGAGATTTGCAGCCGCATGATTGCCGAGAGGTTTTCCGACCCCATCCGGCGGTGACAATGGGCGCTGTGCTGTCTTTTCGATTGCTTTAAGGATGATCCGGCGATTATTAGCATCAAGCTTCTGCAGATCCCGTTGGGCTTCTTTGATGTATTCGATCTTCCAGTTCATTCCTCGATCTCCACATCAATGGCGTCCAGTTCATCCTGGGTAATGCCGAGGCTTTGCATCATTTCCTCATGGCTCAAATTCTGCGTATCGTCGTTCATGGCCATGCGCTGTTCCGCCTCAGCCAGCAGGAGAGAATCAGAGAGCATTTCGATCATGGACTCGTACTGCTCCGGTGAGAGAAGAACACAGGCCGGACGATTGTTCTTCATCACGATCTTGGGGCCGCCTATCTGCACCTCATCAAATATTTTGTTGGCTTCACCCTTATTGAAACGGGTAATGGGTACAATTTTCTTCATCATTCCCAACGTAGAAAGCTGATCCATTGCGAGCCCTCCTTCACATTGTTCTCATGCTTATATTATATGCAACAGCAAATCATGTCAAGAATATATTTGTAAATTTCACGATATATTTATAGATAAAATGTGAGACTGCTAACAAAAACCCGAAGCACATAAGCGATGGCTTCGGGTCAATTTTGAACTTCATCGGGGAGATGAAGAACGACATCTGAAAGATCACACTGGAGAATCTTGCACAGCGCGTCCAGGGTATTTGTTGAGACAGAATCTCCGGCTTTGAGGCGGCGAATCGTGGAGCTGCTGATCTGACCTTTGACTTGCAGCGTATAGGTTGTTGCACCGCGTTCCTTCATCGTCTTCCACAACGGATCGTAAGAGATCATACAGCACCCTCCCTTCTCAAAGCACTTGCATTATCATCATTATTGCCTATAATGGTGGTGAAGTGTTATAGGCAATAATGTCTATATAGAATAGGAGTGCTATCTATGGAGAAGAGTGGAAGCGTCTGCTTTATTCGATACCCGCGAACGATCGGCGATCTGATGCAACCGCACTTATTTGAAAAGGAACAGGAATACCGGATCGTGAAAACAATCGAGCTGGGAAAGATGGACTATGAAAACTTCATCACGGACATGCTGGCCGATCGTCAGTTTATTGAGGACAATGCAGCGCTGTGCTCGCGGGGCGAAGTCTGGCAATGTCTCCTGATCCGACAGCGCGGATGCAGAGAAGGGGTATTGGTGATGCCGGAGAACGGATGTTTTGTCTGCTGGGCAGCTCGCTTTCCGGGATAAAACTTTCCCTTGCGAATATGATAATATTGTGATAGAATTTTGATAGCGACAGAAAGGAGGGCGCATTATGCTGAACATTCGCCCGGTATCGGATTTGAGAAACAAATACCCCGAGATCGAAGAAGCTGTCTTGAAAAGCGGGGAGCCGGTCTTCCTGACAAAAAACGGCTATGGCTCCATGGTCGTCATGAGTCTGGAGCAATATTCCGCCCTGACAGACGGGATCGAGCTTGCCTTGGATGAAGCGGATCGCGCGGCGGTTTCTTCCGATGTCCGCTATTCTGCCGACGAAGTATTTGGCCGCATAAGGAAGAATATCTATGGAAGAAAAGCGCTATGAGCTGAGAATCCTTCCGCTTTTTGAAGAGAAGCTCCAGGAAACGGCTGACTATATCGCGTTTCGCCTGCGCAATCCAATTGCAGCCGAGGATTTCGTTGATGCTGTGGAGGCGGCCATTCTTGAACGCCTGAAAGCGCCCGAGGCTTTTGAGCCGTACCGGTCAAAGAAAGATCGCAAGTATGTATATTATGCTATCCCGGTCAAGAACTATCTCGTGTTTTATGTGGTAATCGGACATGTGATGGAAGTGCGAACGCTTGTTTATGGCAGACGTGATCTGACCAAAATCATATAATAGTACCGGCCCGAATCCGAGGAAATCAAGCTCTCGGATTCGGGCCGATTTTTCTTCAGTACACCCTTCCGTCGGCGGCGATGATCGTCAGAATACCCCGCCGCAGGATGTACTCGTTTTCCGCCTCGTCGAGGAAGCACTGATACACATGCGTCGGCTCCGGCTCCCTGTGTCGAACCAGCGTCCCCACGATGCGAAAGCCCATGCTCTCTGCTTGTATTTGAATTCCCATATCTCATACCCCTTTCAAATAATAGTCTCAACAAACACTGTACCAAATCTTTCCCGCGATCCTTGTATCTATGGAGAAGAGTGGAAGCGTCTGCTTTTTTCGGCACCCGCGAACAATCAGCGATCTGATGCAGCCGCACTTATTTGAAAAGGAACAGGAATACCAGATCGTGAAAACAATCAAGCTGCAGATCTTGCCGCTGCACGGTATTCCGCTGCGAAAGTGTTTGACCGCATAAGGAAGAAGATATATGAACCAAAGACATGATAAATTAAGCGCTACTTGGCAACTCTGGCTCAACAGCAGCAACCTTTGCTATAAACTATAATTACACTTTTATTGCTGTTCCATAAGCAAAACAGGGAGTGGAACCGTTTTGTTTCCACTCCCTGAAATAATCACGATATCCGCCGTGGTTTTGTATTGCTACAGCTCTGTGAGCCAGTCGTCGTCCGTGGGGGCGGTGTAGGGAACGGGCGCAGCTCCCGGAGCCTCCCCTGCCGGCGTCTCGGTGATCCAGCTCTCCGGCGGGGGCGGCAGCTCCTCCGGCAGCTCCTCGACCTCCTCGACATATTCCTCGGCGCCGCTCTGTGCCGGTGCGCTCTCGCGCCTGCCCAGAGAGAAATAGGAGATGCCCTGGATGGCGGTGGTGCAGCAGACCTCGCCGCCGCGCAGATAGACGAGGTCGAGCTGTCCCTCGCTCACAGGCCGGTCAGTGGGGTTGAGGCAGTCGTTGATCATCTGGATCCAGTTATACAGATCCAGGAAGGTGTAGCTCAGATCGTGCACGTAGGCCGGGGTGTTGGGCGCGGTGTAGAAGCGGACATCCTCACTGCGGCAGCGCAGGAACTGCCGGGCAAACCAGGCCATGTTGGAGGCTGTCATGTTGGTGTCCATGCTCTCGGCCAGGATGGCGGCCACCTCCGGGATGTTGGGGATGCTGCCGAGCTGCAGAAACTGGTCGGCGGCGGCCTTGAGGAAATCATGCTGGACCTCGATGCGGTCCAGATCCCCGTTGACATAGCCGCTGCGGAAGCGGCAGAGCCACATGGCCTGCTCGCCGTTCAGGAGCTGGTAGCCCGGCTGCAGGTCGATGACCGGGCCGTCCTCATAATACATGCGCCGGGGCACGTCATACCAGATGCCGCCCAGGGCGTCCACCGCCCGCTGGAAGGCGTCGAGCTCAATCACGGCATAGCAGTCCACGTCGAAGCCGGTCAGCTTTTTTACATGCCGCCTGAGGGCCTCGCTGCCGCTGGCGCCGCTGTAGACCGCCGTCCAGTAGACGCCGTTTATCTTGCGGATGGGGCTGTCGATGTTGATGAGCGTGTCCCGCGGGATGCTGACGAAATTAGCCGTGTGGCGCACGGTGTCAAGCCTGCCCACCATGATGGTGTCGGTGTTGCCGGTGCCGTCGTCACTGCCGGCGAGCAGAAGGGTGTATACCCCGTCCTGCCGCGCGGTCTCGAAGGCGGTGCCCCGGTCCGGCGTGGGGCTGGGCGACGCCGCAGGCGAGGCCGCCGGCGTTGCGGCGCTCTGGTTCAGCTCTGTCAGCACCGGATTTCCCGCAGCGATCTCGGGCGGCCTCTCCCATAAAAAATAGCCGCCGACCACCGCCAGCATCAGGCCCGCAACGCTGCCGCCGGCGATGATGAGCCAGCGCTTCCAGTTGTTCTTGTTCATTTCCCTCGCCCCTTTTTTAACCAGGAATCCCTATGGCAACACCGCACAATCCGCCTTCGGCATCTCCTGGAAAATTTGTGCCCTGATTTCGTCACTTTTTCTTGAGGTACACAAAGTACATCTGCGAAATGCCCTATATTTCCCTGTGACGGCACGGCCTTTCGCTCCCGCATCCGATCTGTCCCTGCAAGGGAGCGGCGCGCACGCTGCCGTCACATGTGCATTTCACTCGGGAGTATTTCCCGTTTTGTGGGAAATCATACAGGGCAGTGAAAAAACTCCACAAAAGAAGTTTTCAAGCGCTTTCAATTCCTGTACCTTTTTACCGAAAAGACGAAACAGGGAAAAAACGGCATTGACTTTAGCGCCAAAAAGCGCTAAAGTACTGTCATCACCAAAGGGGAGATATGTTCATGTTGAGATTTCGTCATGCATACGGACGGTATCCCTATTCCTATTATAAGAGGTAATAGGTGGTTCGTGCTGCACGGAAAGCTCTTATGAAGACGGGCAAAGCCCCGTGATAAGCGCCGCGCGGACCGAGCTCCGGGCGGCGTTCGATTTGCCCCTCCCTGCTGCTTTTCCCAGTACACACGCAGACAAAATACAATCAAAGGAGAACAGAACAATGAAAAAGATTTTTGCACTCGCCCTCGCGCTGACCATGGTCTTCGCGCTGGCCGCCCCCTCCGCCTTTGCCGCTGACAGCTACACCGTCGGCATCTGCCAGCTCGTGCAGCACCCCGCGCTTGACGCCGCCACCCAGGGCTTCAAGGACGCCCTGACCAAGGCCCTCGGCGACAAGGTCAGCTTTGTCGAGCAGAACGCCTCCGGCGATTCCGCCACCTGCGCCGTCATCTGCAACCAGTTCGTCTCTGACGATGTGAACCTGATCCTGGCCAATGCCACGCCCGCGCTGCTGGCTGCCCAGGCTGCCACCAACAAGATCCCTGTGCTCGGCACCTCCGTCACCGACTATGCCTCCGCCCTGGACATTGACAACTGGACGGGCAGCACCGGCGCCAATATCTCCGGCACCTCCGACGGCGTCCCCGCCTCTGAGCTTGCGGGCGTGCTGCATGAGCTGTTCCCCGATGTCAAGAACGTCGGTCTCCTGTACTGCTCCGGCGAGCCCAACTCCAAGTTCCAGGCCGATGAGATGCGCCCCGTTCTCGAGGAGATGGGCTACAAGGTCACGGACTTCACCTTTGCTGACTCCAACGATGTCTCCGCCGTCACCAACAACGCCTGCGACGACTGCGACGTGCTCTACATCCCTACCGACAACACCGCTGCCTCCAACGCCGAGCTCATCAACAACGTAGCCCTGGCCAAGAAGGTCCCCATCGTCTGCGGTGAAGAGAACCTCTGCGCCGGCTGCGGCGTGGCAACGCTCTCTATCTCCTACTACGATCTCGGCACCGTGACCGGTGAGATGGCCGCAAAGATCCTTGCCGAGGGCGCGGATGTGTCCACCATGAAGATCGAGTACGCCCCCTTCGCCAAGAAGTTCAACAAGACCAACTGTGACATTCTCGGCATCACCGTTCCCGAGACCTACGAGGCCATCGAGGCTGACGCGTAAATCCCGTCAAAGCAAGCTGATTTCCAAATGAATTAAATACGTTTTTGAGGGAGCTTTGCTCCCTCAAAAACACCCTGAGCCGAGCTCTGCGAGGCCTCGCGTCGACCAAACGCGGCGTGTCACGCACCGCCGCGTGCGATAAACGCGAGTCCTCAATTGCGAACATGGTTCGCAATTGATTTAATCTGAGGTGTGATCTGTGACAATAACAAGCTACTTCGCTTCCCTGAATATACTGAAGCTCTTCCGCAATATGCCCGGCGGCGTGTCCCAGGGCATCATCTGGGGCATCATGGCCCTGGGCATTTACATCACCTTCCGCCTGCTGGACGTGGCAGACCTGACGGTGGACGGCTCGTTTACCACAGGCGGCGCCGTGACCGTCATGCTGATCCTCGCGGGCTGGCCTGCCTGGGCGGCGCTGCTGGTCGCCATGCTGGCGGGCATTCTCGCGGGCTTTGTAACCGGCATGCTGCACACGAAGCTCGGTATCCCCGCGATCCTTGCCGGTATCCTGACGCAGTTTTCGCTCTATTCGGTGAACCTGCATATCATGGGCATGGCTGCGAACAAGGCGGTCAGCGTGGATAAATACCACCTGCTTCTCTCCTCCCGCAACATCCCCTCCGCGATCCTGACCGGGGCTGTCATCGCCCTTGCGCTGGTGAGCGTGTTCTATTGGTACTTCGGTACCGAGCAGGGCTCCGCCATCCGCGCCACCGGCAACAACCCCGCCATGAGCCGCGCGCTCGGCATCAACATCGACAACATGAAGGTGCTGGGCCTGTCCCTCTCCAACGGCATCGTGGCGCTCTCCGGCGGCCTGCTTGCCCAGTATCAGGGCTTTGCGGACATCAACATGGGCCGCGGCGCCATCGTCATCGGTCTTGCCGCCGTCATCATCGGCGAGGTGGTCGGCAACGCCATTCTCGGCAAGCGCCTGAACTTCTACGGCACACTGAGCTTCACCGTCATCGGCGGCATCGTCTACTATCTTGTCATCGTCATTGTGCTCTGGCTGAAGCTCAACTCCAATGATCTCAAGCTCTTCACCGCGATCGTCGTGGCGCTGTTCCTGGCTGTGCCCTATCTGCGGAGCCAGCAGAAGAGCTCCTTCGCCAAGCTGAGAAAGAAAGGGGGCTGAGGGTATGCTGAAGCTTGAATCCATTTCCAAAACCTTCAACCCCGGCACCATCAATGAGAAAAAAGCCCTGAACGGGCTGAGCCTGCACCTGAAGCCCGGCGACTTTGTCACCGTTATCGGCGGCAACGGCGCGGGCAAGTCCACGATGCTCAACGCCGTTGCCGGCGTCTGGCCTGTGGACGAGGGGCGCATCATCCTCGACGGGCACGACATCACCGCCCTGCCGGAGCATAAGCGCGCCCACCTGATCGGCCGCGTCTTCCAGGACCCGATGATGGGCACCGCGCCCAACATGCAGCTTGAAGAAAACCTCGCCCTTGCGGCCCGGCGCGGCCGGCCCCGCGGGCTCAAATGGGGCGTCACCAATGAAGAGCGCGAGGAATACCACGAACGGCTCAAGATCCTTGGCCTCGGGCTTGAGGATCGCATGACCTCCAAGGTGGGCCTGCTCTCCGGCGGCCAGCGCCAGGCGGTCACGCTCCTGATGGCGGTGCTGCGCGAGCCGAAGCTCCTTCTGCTCGACGAGCACACCGCCGCCCTCGACCCCGGTACGGCGGCCAAGGTTCTGGAGCTTTCCGACCAGATCGTGCAGGAGCATAATCTCACGACCCTGATGATCACCCACAACATGAAGGACGCGATCCGCCACGGCAACCGCCTCATCATGATGAACGAGGGGCACATCATCCTCGATATCGAGGGGGAGGAGAAAAAGAAGCTCACCAAGCAGCAGCTCATTGACCTGTTTGCCCAGAAGGGCGGCAGCATCGACTCTGACGAGACCTTGCTGACAAAGTAAAAAACAAGCTTCCATAGAAGCAGACAGACCTTGTCCTGTTTCTATGGAAGCTTTTTTACCTTGTATGCTATACCACGTATGCCTTTTTTGCGCCCAGGTCTCGGGCGAGCTGCGCATAGCGCTCGGCGTAATCCCTGTCCGTCTCAAACTCGCCCAGGAGCTTCTGCCACCGCTCCCGCACCCCGAAGGGGCGGTAGCGGATGATTTTATAGAAGCATCCGTCCCCGATATGCGCGGCCACATAACGGACGGTCTCCTCATTCTCCCGGTCCCGGTCCGGGAGGATGACGGTGCGCACCTCATAGAGCTTTCCGACCTTGAGCAGATAGTCGAGGTTTTTGAGCACCGTATCCCGGGGGTGAGAGATAAGCTGATCCGACCAGCGCTTCTCCACGGCCTTCACATCCAGCATCACGCCTTCGGACACCCGGAGCACACGCGGGTCCTTTTCAAAATCAA
This sequence comes from Oscillospiraceae bacterium, assembly GCA_902790375.1. Taxonomy (GTDB): domain Bacteria; phylum Bacillota; class Clostridia; order Oscillospirales; family Oscillospiraceae; genus Limivicinus. The sequence continues at coordinate 19,298 of CADARY010000049.1, forward strand.
AGGAGCCGTTGGAGTCGATGAGGCAGGTCTTGCCGAGCTTGCGAACCTCGGTGAAAAGCTCGATCAGAAATTCATTCTGCAGGGTACACTCCCCGCCGGAGGTGCTGATCCCCCGGATATAGGGCATGCTTCGCCGCAGCTCTGTCATCAGCTCCTCCACCGTCATCCAGCGGACCTTCGGGGAGGCGTCATGCGGGCAGGTGCGGATACAGGTATCGCACTGGACACAGGCGGCGCTGTCCCAATGGACCGCGCCGTCCCCGCCAAGGGTGAGGGCCCCGGCGGGACAGGTTTTCACGCAGGCCCCGCAGCTTTGGCAGAGGTGGATCGTCTCCGGGTTGTGGCAGTAAAGGCAGTTGAAGGGACAGCCCTGGAAAAAGACCGCCGTGCGGTTGCCCGGCCCGTCGACATTGGAGAAGGGGATGATCCTGTTGACCGGCGCTTTAAGCATGCTTCTGGATGCGGCGGTCCAGGGCATGGCCGCCGTCCTGCGCGCCCATGCCGAAGACGGTGACGTTGTTGAGGGACTGCTTTTTGGCGCGCAGCTTCTCGATCTCGCTCTTCTTCACGAGATAGCCCGTGACGCGCACCACGTCGTTATTTTCAAGATACCCTGAGAAGTAACGCAGGCCGCGTTCCAGCGACGCCTGGATGATCGGCAGAACCGCCTCGGGGGTCTTGGCCCAGGTCTCCTCAAACTTGAAGATATCGCCGGTGCCGGTGGGGAAATAGGGATGGAAGATCTCATTGACCTCAAGCTGCTCAAGCATCGTGGGCTCCGCGCCGATGGGAATGCGGGTGCCGGGGGCGTCGTCCATGCCGTCGGTGTCGATGCCGACCTGGGCATGCAGGCGATAGCGGTGGCCGTAGGCTTCGCAGTAGGGGGCTTCATGTGCCCTGACGCGCGCGTCGATGGCGTCCATGATGCGCACGCCAAGCGCGGTGGCCTCCTTGTTCATGCCGAAGCCCTTCTTCTTGTCCTCGATGCCGAGAAGATAGTTGCAGCACTCCGCAAGGCCGACCACGCCGAACATGCCGGTGAAATTTTCCTGCTTGACAAAGCCCTCTGTCACGAGGAAATTCGTCTTGAAGAAGCTCGACTGCTCGACAATGAACTTTACGCGCTTGTCCATGTACTCGAGCTGCAGGTCGATGTGACGAGGCAGCTCGCGCTGCAGGAAGTCCTCCGGGCTCTTGGCGTCCAGGGCGCATTCATACAGGCGCATGCGGGGCAGAGTGTAACCGCCGCCCGCGATGTTCAGGCCGTTATAGCAGGAGGCGATGGCATAGCGCTCGCCCCACTCCCTGACGAACATACGGTGATTTGCAAAGGAGGGCTTGGCGGTCTTGAGCATGCAGCGGACGCAGGCAAGGGCAAAGTCCTCGCTGGTGCGCTCGGGATCGTATTTGAGGGTGATGTTCGGCACCGCAAGCTGCATCTCCTCAGTGAGTTCCAGCAGGAGGCGTCCGGTAACGCTGTCCTCCGGGCCGATGTCGGCATGGACAAAGGAGTCGGTCTGCACCCGGTCGATGTTCCGCAGGAAGAGGCCCAGCACCTTCTTGGCGTAGGCACGGTCTTCCTTGATCACAAAGGGCTCCAGCAGCTTGTCCAGATCCCCCAGATACACGGGGAAGGACGTGATGGAGGGCACGTGGCAGTAGAAGATCTCCAGCACGTTCACCGCCTCGAGCAGATCCCTGGGCGGGTCAAGCGCCAGAAACTTGCAGCCCTTCTGAAACAGCAGCTCGTAGTCCGGGCAGATATAACGGGGACGATAGGGCATGACGCCCTCGTTCAGGTCGCACAGCGCGCCCTTTCTCTTGGCCTCATAGTAGGCGTCGGAATAGCGCAGGGTATCGTCGGTGCTCTCGCCGAGGCGGGCCAGCGCCAGCAGCTCCTGCTTATAGGTGAGGGTCGGATCCTGAATGATTTTCAATGCTTCTGACAAGGTTGATTCCTCCTTTAATATGCCGCGAAGCCCACAGTTTTCTATTTTAGTTATAACAAGAAACAAGCGGATTGTCAATCGGACGAAAAAACCACCGACCGGAGTCGGTGGTTTTTTCGTTTATACGAATCAGACGAGCTCGATCACAGCGACCTCGGCTGCGTCGCCGCGGCGGGCGCCGATGCGGGTGATGCGGGTGTAGCCGCCGTTGCGGTCGGCATACTTGGGTGCGATCTCGTCAAAGACCTTCTTGGCCACGTCTTCGCGGGTGATGAACGCCAGCGCCTGACGATAGGCGGCCAGGTCCTTCGCCTTGCCGAGAGTGATCATCTTCTCGGCCAGGGGCGCAATCTCCTTGCAGCGGGTGACGGTGGTCTCCATGCGGCCGGTGGCCAGGAAATCGGTCACCTGCTGACGGAGCATCGCCATGCGCTGGGAAGTGGTCTTGCCGAGTTTTCTTGTACCAGGCATAATATCGTTTCCTCCTAATTTGAGAGCTTACAGGTTGCGTTTACTGATTGTCGTCGCTGGCAAGGGACAGACCCATCATGGTGAGCTTGTGCTCAACCTCCTCCAGGGACTTGCGGCCAAGGTTGCGGACCTTGATCATCTCGTCCTGGGTCTTGCTTACCAGATCCTCAACCGTGTTGATGTTTGCGCGCTTGAGGCAGTTGAAGCTTCTCACAGACAGATCCAGCTCTTCGATGGTCATCTTGAGCATGGTGTCGGGCTCCTTCTCGACCTTCTCAACAACGGTGGAGTTGCTGCCGATCGTATCGGAGAGATTGGTGAAAAGCGTAAAGTGGTCGCAGAGGATCTTCGCGCCCAAAGAGACGGCGTCCCTTGCGGTCATGGTCTTATCCGTCCAGACCTCGATGGTCAGCTTGTCGAAGTCGGTCTGATTGCCGACACGGGTGTTTTCCACCGTATAGTTGACCTTGAGTACCGGCGTATAGATCGAGTCGACAGGAATGGTGCCGATGGGCATCTGGGGGTTCTTGTTCTTGTCGGCGGAGACATAGCCTCTGCCGTGGTCAAGAACGAGCTCCATGCTCAGTGCGCCGTCGGGGCCGAGTGTCGCGATGGGCTGCTCGGGGTTGAGGATTTCCACCTCCGCGTCGGGCTTGATGTCGCCGGCGGTGACAAGGCCCTCGCCGGAGGCCTCAATGTACACGGTCTTGGGGCCGGTGCTGTGGAGGCGGGCGATGATGCTCTTGACATTGAGCACGATCTCCGTCACATCCTCCTTGACGCCGGGGATGGTGGAAAACTCATGCTGAACACCGGCGATCTTGATGCTGGTGCATGCGATGCCGGGGAGGGAAGAGAGGAGTACCCTGCGAAGAGAGTTACCAAGCGTAGTGCCGTAGCCGCGCTCCAGAGGCTCGATGATATATTTGCCATACGAGCTGTCTGCAGGTGTTTCAATGCACTCGATACGCGGCTTCTTAATTTCGATCATATAATTATATAACCCTCCTTATAAGATTGCCCCACAAAGGGCTGCGGTGATTCAGCTTACCAATTTGAGGGTATCTGTCATTACTTGGAGTACAACTCGACGATAAGACGCTCTTCAACGGGCAGATCGATATCTTCTCTGGTGGGGGCGGCGACAACCTTGCCGACCATATTGTTTGCGTCGAACTCAAGCCACTTGGGGATGACGTGATAAGCATTTGCCTCGAGATTGACCTTGAAGCGCTCGATGCTGCGGCTGCTCTCCCTGAGGGCGATGACCATACCGGGCTTCACCTGGTAGCTGGGGATGTTGACCTTGCGGCCGTTGACGGTGAAGTGGCCGTGGTTGACCATCTGGCGCGCCTCGCGGCGGGTAGCGGCGTAGCCCAGGCGGAACACGACGTTGTCCAGGCGGTTCTCCAGCTGGAACAGGAGGTTCTCGCCGGTCTTGCCGGGCATACGCTCGGCCTTCTCGTAGTAACCGCGGAACTGCTTCTCCAGCACGCCGTACACGAATTTGACCTTCTGCTTCTCCTGCAGCTGCATGGCGTACTCGGACTTTTTACGCCTAACCTGGCTGTTGGAATTTCTGGTGGTTTCCTTCTTGTAGTAGCCCATGGTGGCGGGGCTGATGCCCAGCGCCTTTGCATGCTTCGCAATGGGCTCTCTGTTCTTAGCCATTAGTCTATCCTCCCTTTCTTATACACGACGACGTTTCGGAGGACGGCAGCCATTGTGAGGAATGGGGGTGACATCCTTGATCATCGTAACCTCGAGACCGGCGGTCTGGAGGGCGCGGATGGCGGCCTCACGGCCCGAGCCGGGGCCCTTGACAAAGACCTCGACGGGCGGCCGTCTCAGCTGCGGTCTGCGCGGCAAAGGGAGTGGACTTCTTGCTTCCGCGGAAGCCCAGGCCACCGGCGGAGGCCCAGGAAATAGCGTTGCCCTGGGTATCGGTCACCGTGACCATGGTGTTGTTGAAGGAAGAGCTGATATGAACCTGGCCCTTTTCAATGTTCTTACGCTCTCTTCTGCGGGTTCTGACTTTCTTTTTCGCGTTATTTGCTGCCATTGCTCATATCCCTCCTTACTTCTTCTTATTCGCGATGGTGCGTTTCGGACCCTTGCGGGTACGGGCATTGGTCTTGGAGCGCTGGCCGCGCACGGGCAGGCCGCGGCGGTGGCGCAGGCCGCGATAGCAGCCGATCTCGGTCAGGCGCTTGATGTCGAGCGCGGTCTGACGGCGCAGATCGCCTTCCACGATGTAGTTGTGGTCGATGCACTCACGCAGCTTGGCCTCTTCCTCGTCGGTGAGGTCCTTGACTCTGGTGTCGGGGTTGATCCCGGTCATCTCCAGGATCTTGTTTGCGCTGGTTCTGCCAATGCCGTAGACGTAGGTGAGACCGATTTCGATTCTCTTGTCCTTGGGCAGGTCAACGCCGGCTATACGTGCCATACTAATTGATCATCCTTTCGAATTTTTTCCGCATTGATACGACGCGGGGACTTATTCCCGCCGGAGGGAGCCTCCGTGTCCATGCGGGATGAGTGTATAAGGACAGGATTTCTTTTATAATCCGTGTCGCTGAAGTTGATGTGAGGCATGCGCCTCGGGGACGCTTGCAGAGCGTGGAGTGCGGAGCCGAGGCAGAGGCGGATGCGCTCCTTCCCTGCGCTCTTCACTCTCAGCGCTGTTCTGCTTTAACCCTGTCTCTGCTTGTGCTTGGGGTTCTCGCAGATGACCATGACTTTGCCCTTGCGCTTGATGATCTTGCACTTTTCGCACATGGGCTTCACGGAAGGTCTGACTTTCATTTGTTATACCTCCTACTTGCTTCTCCACACGATGCGGCCGCGGGTGATGTCATAGGGAGACATCTGCACCGTGACCTTGTCGCCGGGAAGGATCCTGATAAAGTTCATCCGGAGCTTTCCGGAAATATGGGCAAGGATAATGTGGCCTTTGCCGATATCCACTTTGAACATGGTGTTGGGCAGAGACTCGACGACCGTGCCCTCAAGTTCGATTACATCGTCTTTTGCCAAAGGTGATTCCTCCCAAGTCTCATCAAATATCGTCTGCCATTGTAAGGATCTCCGGCTCGCCGTCGGTGATCAGAATGGTGTTTTCGTAGTGGGCTGCGAGAGAGCGATCCCGGCTGACGACGGTCCATCCGTCGCTGAGGATCTCCACATGCCAGTCGCCCGCGCAGACCATGGGCTCCACGCAGATGGTCATGCCCTTTACCAGGCGCGGATTCGGTCTTCCCCGCTCGGCGCGGTAATTGGGCACCTCGGGCGCTTCATGCATGCTGCGGCCTATGCCGTGGCCAACAAAGTCGCGCACCACGGAAAAGCCGTTTCCTTCCACGTACTCCTGTACCGCCGCCCCGATGTCGGAGATGCGGTAGCCGACCTTTGCAAAGCGGATGCCCTCAAAGAAGGCCTGGCGCGTGACCTCGATCAGCTTTTTGGCTTCCTCGCTCACCTCGCCGCAGGGATAGGTCCCCGCGCAGTCGCCCACGAAGCCCTTGTAGGTGGCGCAGAGATCAATGGAGACAATGTCGCCGTTTTTCACTGTGCGCCTGCCGGGGATGCCGTGGATAACCTGCTCGTTCACCGAGACGCAGGTGGCGGCCGGAAAACCGGCGTAACCGAGGCAGCTTGGCTTTGCGCCGTTTTTTACAATGAACTCATGCACCGCCTTGTCGATCTGCCGGGTGGTCAACCCATCCCGCACAGCCTGGCGGCCCATGGATCTTGCGCCGGCCGCGATTAAAGCGGCCTGACGCATGATCTCGATTTCTGATTTGGACTTGATATAGATTGTGTCGGACATGCTCAAATACCGAGAGCTTCCCGGATCGCGGCCGTGGTGGTCTCGATGGTAGGCTGGTTCTGCACCTCACGGAGCTTGCCGCGCTCGGCGTAGAAGGCCTTGAGCGGCTCGGTCTCCTGATGGTAGGTGCGCAGACGGTTCTTGACGGTTTCGGGCGCGTCATCCTTGCGGATGGTGAGCTCGCCGCCGCAGAAATCGCACTTGCCTTCGACCTTGGGGGGATTGTTCTCCACGTGGAAGGTAGCGCTGCAGTCCTTGCAGGTCCTGCGGCCGGACATGCGCTTTACAATCACCTCGTCCTCCACCTCGATGGAGAGGGCGCAGTCGATCTCGATGCCCATGTCCTCCATGGTCCGGGCCTGGGGAATGGTGCGGGGAACGCCGTCGAGAATATAGCCGTTGGAGCAGTCCGGCTCTGCGAGGCGCTCCCGGATGATGCCGATGATGACCTCATCCGGGACGAGCTGACCGGACTCCACATAGCTTTTGGCCTTGAGGCCGACTTCCGTGCCGGCCTTCATGGCGGCGCGGAGGATATTGCCGGTGGAGATGGTGGGGATCCCCAGGAGCTTCGAGAGGATCTCCGCCTGTGTTCCTTTTCCTGCGCCGGGGGCGCCAAGGAGGATCAGTCTCATGCTGCGCTCCTTTCCTTAGTCAAGGAAGCCCTTGTAGTTCCGCATGAGCATCTGGGCCTCGAGAGCGCGGATGGTCTCAAGCGCAACACCGACAACGATGATGATGGAGGTGCCGCCGAGGGACAGGCCCGTCAGCGCGGCCGCGTTGGAGAAGTGCGAGATGAGGATCGGGGTCACGGCGATGACGCCGAGGTACAGCGCGCCGAAGAGGGTGATCTTGTTGAGCACCTTCTGGATGAACTCGCTGGTCGGCTTGCCGGGACGGAAGCCGGGGATATAGCCGCCGTTCTTCTTCAGGTTGTTGGCAACCTCCACGGGGTTGAACTGAATGGTGGAGTAGAAGTAAGCGAAGAAGATGATGAGCAGCAGATAGATGATGGCGTAGGGGATGGAGTTGGTGCCGAACCAGGTGTTGACCCAGCCGCTCGTCTTGCCGGTGAAGGCCGCGATGGTTGCGGGAACAGAGGCAATGGACTGTGCGAAGATGATCGGCATAACGCCGGACATGTTCACCTTCATGGGCAGGTAGGTGCTCTGGCCGCCGTACATCTTGCGGCCCACCACGCGCTTGGCGTACTGGACGGGAATGCGGCGCTCGGCGTCGTTCACGTAAACGATCAGGATTACGATTGCGAGAGCTCCGAGGAACATCAGCACGGCGACCCACCACTGGAGCTGGCCGCGGATGATGTTGGTGATGGTGGTGATGATGGCGGTGGGGAAGCGGGAGATGATGCTGGCAAACAGGATCATGGAGATGCCGTTGCCAATACCGAACTCGGTGATCTGCTCGCCCAGCCACATGATCAGTGCGGAGCCGGAGGTGAAGGTCAGGACGATGACGATCGCCGCCCAGATGTTGCCGTTGGCCTCAGGCTTGAGCAGGCCGTAGTTCCTGATCAGCATGAAGAAGCCAAAGCCCTGCAGCAGGCCGATGGCAACGGTGGCGTAACGGGTGATGGAGGCGATCTTCTTGCGGCCTTCCTCGCCCTCTTCCTTGCTCATGCGCTCAAGAGCCGGGATGGCAATGCACAGCAGCTGAATAATGATGCTGGCATTGATGTACGGCTGAATGGACAGAGCAAAGATCGTGGCCTGGGAGAACGCGCCGCCGGACATGACGTTCAGCAGCCCCAGCACGGTGTTCTGCAGGGAAGCAAAGTAGGCCTGCAGCGCGTCAACATTGACATAAGGGACAGGGATGGCGTTGCCGAGACGGTAGAGCGCCAGGATCAGCAGCGTGAAGAGGATCTTCTTGCGCAGCTCCTCGATCCGCCATGCATTCTTTAATGTCTGAAGCACTTAAACCACCTCTGCCTTTCCGCCGGCCGCCTCTATCTTCTGTTTTGCGGTTTCGGAGAAAGCAGAAGCTTTTACGGTCAGCTTCTTGGTAACCTCGCCGTTGCCAAGGAACTTAATGCCGTACTTGCAGTGGGAGATGATGCCGGCGGCCTTGATGGCCTCGACGTCAACAACAGAGCCTTCCTCAAAGCGCTCCAGGACGGAGACGTTCAGGGAGTCGAGGGGCTTGGCGAAGATGTTATTGAAGCCTCTCTTGGGGATGCGGCGCGCCAGAGGCATCTGGCCGCCTTCAAAGCCGATGCGGGTACCGCCGCCGCTGCGGGCCTTCTGGCCCTTGTGGCCGCGGCCTGCGGTCTTGCCGTTACCGGTGGCGTGGCCTCTGCCCTTGCGCGACGGGAGAAAGATCATGGATAAACATTCTCTGGCCCTCCTTATTCTTCTGTTACCTGGACGAGATAGCCGATCTTGGCGATCTTGCCGCGGGTCTGGGGATTGTCGGGCTGCAGAGTCTCGTTGCCGATCTTGTGCAGGCCGAGGGAATAGGCAGTTGCGATGTGCTTGTCGTGTCTGCCGTTGAGGCTCTTGACGAGCTTGATTCTGAGATTAGCCATCTTTCGCCCTCCTTAGCCCTGAACGTCTTCAGGATTCTTGCCTCTGACGGCGGCCACCTGCTGGGCGTTGCGCAGAGACTTGAGGCCCTCCATCGTGGCGGCGACCACGTTGGCGGGGTTGTTGGTGCGCAGGCACTTGGTACGGATGTTGGAGATGCCTGCCGCCTCGACGACCGCACGCACAGCGCCGCCGGCGATAACGCCGGTGCCTTCGGGGGCCGGCTTGAGCAGCACGCGGCCAGCACCGAACGCGCCGATGACCTCATGGGGAATGGTGGTACCCTGGAGGGTGACGGTGACGATATTCTTCTTGGCATCCTCGAGGCCCTTGCGGATCGCCTCGGAGACTTCGTTGGCCTTGCCCATGCCGAAGCCGACACGGCCCTTGCCGTCGCCGACGACGCAGAGCGCGGAGAACTTCGCCACGCGGCCACCCTTGACGGTCTTGCTGACGCGGTTGAGGGAAACTACCTTCTCGATGAACTCAGAGGGAGCCTCTTCCTTATTGCGGCGATCCCGTCTGTCATTGTTGTAAGCCATGATTTCGTTATCCCCCTTCCTTAGAACTTCAGGCCGCCCTCGCGGGCGCCTTCTGCCAGTGCCTGGACGCGGCCGTGATAAATGTAGCCGCCGCGGTCAAACACGACTTCTTCAATGCCCTTCTTGAGGGCGCGCTCGGCGATCATGGCGCCGACCTTCTTTGCAGCCTCGACGTTGCCGCCGTTGCCGCCGAAGCCCTTCTCAACGCTGGAGGCGGACACGAGCGTGTTGCCTGCCACGTCGTCGATGATCTGGGCATAGATGTTGCACTCGCTGCGGAATACGCTCAGGCGGGGTCTCTCGGGGGTACCGGAGATCTTGCCGCGTACTCTCTGATGGCGCTTGATGCGCTGGCCTCTGGTATCGGGGTAGGGTTCGGGAGGTCTCTTACCACGGACTTCGGCTGCAAACTGGCCGACCTTCTGCTTGTCGATACCCTTGATGATGATGTGGTTTGCGTCGGGAACGTCGATCTGGATGTCCTCATTCTCGGACATCGTGACCTGGTGGGAGTAACCCAGGTTCATGACCAGGTTCTTGCCCTCCTTCTGGGCACGGTAACCGACACCGTTGATCTCGAGCTTCTTCTCAAAGCCCTTGGTCACGCCGACGACCATGTTGTCGACGAGGGTGCGGGTCAGACCGTGGAGAGAACGGTTCTCCTTGGTGTCGTCGGGGCGGGTGACGTGGATCACACCGTCCTGGATGTCGATCTTCATCTGGGGTACGAGGGTGCGCTCGATGCTGCCCTTGGGGCCCTTGACGGTGATGTGGTTGTGCTCGTCGACCTTGACTTCAACGCCGGCGGGAACATGGATGGGTGCTCTACCGATTCTAGACATGTCTCTTCCTCCTTACCATACGAACGCCAGGACTTCGCCGCCGACATGCTCTTTGCGGGCCTGCTTGTCGGTCATGACGCCCTTGGAAGTGGAAATGATGGCGATGCCCAGACCCTTGAGCACGCGGGGGAGCTCGTCAGCGCCTGCGTAAACGCGCAGACCGGGCTTGCTCACGCGGCGCAGGCCCTGGATGGCCTTCTCTTTGCCGGGGAGATACTTGAGGGTAATGCGGATGATGCCCTGAGTACCGTCGTCGATCACCTGGTAGTTCTTGATGTAGCCTTCGTTGAGAAGGATCTCGGCGATGGCCTTCTTCATCTTGGAGGCGGGAACGTCGACGGACTCATGCTTGGCGCTTCCGGCGTTGCGGATGCGGGTCAGCATATCGGCAATGGGGTCGGTGATCTGCATGTGGTTTTCCTCCTGTATTTAGAGTTACCGGGATTTGCCCGGTGATGGCGATGAGGTTCCATGCCAATGCCTGATTGGCCACGGCCTTTCATCGTCAGAAGAAGCTCGCTCCACTCCGCTTTCGCGGTTTCCGTAAGCGCCGTGAAAGCTGCGTATCCGCTCCCTCCTTCTTCCTCCTCAAAACGAACCCGCTTCGCTGGGCTTCGTTTTGAATTGTCAGAGGGGCGCAAGCTCGCTCCACTCCGCTTTTCACCCTGAGTTCGCTGTGCTGCGGCCCGCCTGCCTGGTTGTGCCAGCGGTACGGAACATTCACACAACGCGCCCGGGTGTTTCGCGACTCGGTCTTACAAAAAGCTGTTTTTGCCATCAGTGTCAAAACAGCGCTTTGCTCCCCCGAAATCCCACGCCAGAAAGGAATCTGTTAAGGCGACTCTTTCCGTCATGCGCAGCGCTTCGTAAGGGAGTGAAATCATGCTTCTTTATCGGTTGCGGCCGGGAGTGATCAGTTCCCGCCCGAACATTCCATATATTACAGGATTGTCGGCGTTGCGCCGAAATTTTTTGCATATTTTTGTGAGGATTTTACGAAATCGAGTCAGGCACTCGAATCATAAGAGCTATGTCTCACCTTGGATTGCAAAACAGGGCGATGCTTTCGCATCGCCCTTAGTTTTGATCTTAGAAAGAAGCCTTTCTCACGCCAGGGATCTGGCCCTTGTACGCCAGCTCACGGAAGCAGATACGGCAGATGCCGTAGTTGCGCAGGTAAGCGTGGGGACGGCCGCAGATCTTGCAGCGGTTGGAGAACTTCGCAGGGGCCTGCTGTTTGAGAATCATTGATTTCTTAGCCATTGTTTCGTCCTCCTATCAGCTCACGAACGGGGCGCCCATCAGTCTGAGCAGCTCGCGTGCTTCTTCATCGGTCTGTGCGGTGGTGGTGATGGCAATGTTCATACCGCGCAGCTTCTCGATCTTGTCGTACTCGATTTCGGGGAAGATGATCTGCTCCTTGAGGCCCAGGCTGTAGTTGCCGCGGCCGTCGAAGGCGTCGGCGCTGATGCCGCGGAAGTCGCGGACACGGGGCAGCGCCACGTTGAGCAGACGATCCAGGAACTCCGACGGACTTGCGGGCCACGGTAGCAACCGCATGCTGACCGGTGATGGCGGAGATGTCCTTGATGACGGCCTCGAGAGCCTTGGCGTTGTCCTTGCAGTCGCCGCAGCCCACGGAGACGACGATCTTGTCGATCCTGGGGATCTGCATCACAGACTTGTACTGGTATTTCTGCATCAGAGCAGGAGCAACTTCCTCAAGATACTTTTTCTTCATTCTTGTCATGTCAGTTTACTCCTTTCTCTCAGATTTCTGCGCCGCACTTCTTGCAGACGCGGGTCTTCTTGCCGTCGGTGATCTTGTGGGCAACGCGGGTGGCCTTGCCGCACTTGGGGCAGACGAGCTGAACCTTGGAGGTGTAGATGGGGGTCTCGACCTTGAAGATGCCGCCCTCTTCACCCTGCTTGCGGGGCTTCTGATGCTTGGTGGCAACATTGACGCCCTCGACGATGACCTTCATCGCCTTGGGATCGGCCTTGATGACCTTGCCCTGCTTGCCCTTGTCCTTGCCGGACAGGACAACGACCTTATCGTCTCTTTTAATGTTCATTCTCTGTGCCCTCCCTTAAATCACTTCGGGAGCCAGCGACAGGATCTTCATGTATTCCTTGTCGCGCAGCTCGCGGGCGACGGGTCCAAAGATACGGGTGCCGCGGGGGTTCTTATCACCGGTGTTGATCAGAACCGCAGCGTTCTCGTCGAAGCGGACATAGGTGCCGTCAGCGCGGCGAACGGGCTTGACGGTGCGGACGACGACGGCCTTGACCACGTCGCCCTTCTTGACGGAGCCGCCCGGAGCCGCCTTGCGGACGGAGCAGACGATCACGTCGCCGATGCTCGCGTACTTGCGCTTGGAGCCGCCCAGCACGCGGATGCACTTTAACTCTTTGGCGCCGGTATTGTCGGCGACCTTCAGATAAGTTTCCTGCTGTATCATTCTGGCGCCTCCTTACTTTGCCTTTTCAACGATCTCGACCACGCGCCATCTCTTGTCCTTGGACAGGGGGCGGGTCTCCATCACGCGCACGATATCGCCGACACCGCACTCGTTCTTTTCATCATGGGCCTTCAGACGATAGGTGCGGCCGATGATTTTCTTGTAGGTTTTATGGGCAACACGGTCCTCAACGGTGACGACGACGGTCTTGTCCATCTTGTCGGATACGACCTTGCCGACGCGGGTCTTCCGGGAAGTAGTTCTCGTTTCGTTCATTATTCCTTACCTCCTCAGTTCTGCTTCTCGCGGAGCACGGTCTTGACGCGCGCGATATCGCGACGGGTCGCAGAAATCTTGGTGGGGTTGTCAAGATGATTCGTGGCATGCTGCATACGGAGCATGAACAGATCCTTCTTCAGGTCGACCAGCTTGCTTTCCAGCTCCTGAACGGACATGGAGCGTATTTCGTTTGCCTTCATCTTATTCACCACCGTTCTCGGACTCGGTGCCCGCCGCGACGATCTTCGTCTTGATGGGCAGTTTGTGGCTGGCAAGGCGGAGAGCCTCGCGGGCGGTCTCTTCGGGCACGCCTGCGATCTCGAACATCACTCTGCCGGGCTTGACGACAGCAACCCAGTACTCGGGGGAGCCTTTACCGGAACCCATACGGGTTTCAGCGGGCTTGGCGGTAACGGGCTTGTCGGGGAAGATCTTGATCCAGACCTGACCGCCGCGCTTGGTGTAGCGGGTCATGGCGATACGGGCCGCTTCGATCTGGTTGGAGGTGATCCAGCCGGGCTCCTGCGCGGCCAGACCGAACTCACCGTAGTTGACGACGTTGCCGCGCAGGGCCTTGCCCTTCATACGGCCGCGCTGGTTGTTGCCTCCTTCCTGAGCAGCGGGACGGGGACCGCGGTTGAAGCCGCCCTGGCCCTGGGGTCTGCTGCCGTAAGGCTGACGGCGCTCGCCGTTCTGGCCCTGGGGTGCGCGGCCTTCACGGTTGAAGCCGCCCTGACCGCCGCGGCGATCGTCACGGCGTCCGCCGCCTCTGCGGTCGTCACGACGACGACGCTCACCGGCGGGCTTGGAGAGATCCATGGTGCGCGGGGTGGTGCGCAGTGTCTGGGAGAGGACCTCGCCTTTGTAGATCCAGACCTTGATGCCGATGCGGCCGTAGGTGGTATTCGCCTCGGCAAAGCCGTAGTCGATGTCGGCGCGGATGGTCTGAAGAGGAATGGTGCCTTCGTGGTAGCACTCGCTGCGGGCAATTTCAGCGCCGCCGAGACGGCCGCCGCACTTGACCTTGATGCCGCGGGCGCCCATGCGCATGGCGCGGCCCATGGCGTTCTTCATGGCACGGCGGAAGCCGATGCGCTTCTCCAGCTGCTGGGCGATGTTCTCGGCCACGAGCTGGGCATTGGTGTCGGGAGTGCGCACTTCGACGATGGAGAGAGCGACGGACTTGCCGATCATCTTCTCAACGTCCTGGCGGAGCTTCTCGATCTGCTCGCCGCCCTTGCCGATGACGACACCGGGTCTGGAGCAGTGGATATAAATGCGAACCTTGGCGGAATCGCGCTCTATCTCGATGGTGGGGACACCGGCGGAATAGAGGGTCTTCTTCAGAAACTCACGAATCTTGTAGTCCTCGACGATCAGATCGCCGACCTTGTCCTCGCGTGCATACCATCTGGAATCCCAGTCCTTGATAACGCCGACGCGCAGGCCATGGGGATTAACTTTCTGTCCCATAATTCTGCCTCCTTCCCTTAGTCTCTCTCAGCCACAGCAATCATGATGTGGCTGGTGCGCTTGTTGATGCGGTACATGCGGCCCTGAGCTCTGGGCATGCCCCTCTTGAGGATGGGGCCGGCGCCGACGTAAGTCTCGCAGACGTAGAGCTTCTCGGGGTCCATTTCGAAATTGTTCTCGGCATTGGCCATGGCGCTCTTGAGCACCTTGATCATCAGCTCGCAGCCGGCCTTGGGGGTGTTCTCCATCAGGGCCATGGCAAGCTTGGCGTTCTTGCCGCGGATCATGTTGCAGATGATCTCAACCTTGCGGGGAGAAATACGGGCGTATTTATGCTCCGCACGGGCAATTTTCTTTTCGTCCATTGTCTGACCTCCTTACTTGCCGGTCTTGCTGCCGGCGTGGCCGCGGAAGGTACGGGTGGGGGCGAACTCGCCCAGCTTGTGGCCGACCATATCCTCGGTGACGTACACGGGCACATGACGGCGGCCGTCATGGACGGCGATGGTGTGTCCGACGAAGGACGGGAAGATCGTGGAGGAACGGCTCCAGGTCTTGATGACCTGCTTGTTGCCGCTCTTATTCATTTCGTCGACTCTCTTCAGCAGCTCGGGAGCGGCGAAGGGGCCTTTCTTAATGCTTCTGCTCATTTACGATTCCCTCCTTACTTGGCGTTGCGGCGCTTGATGCCCCAAGGAGTTACAGGGCCGGGACGGCCGACGGGGGACTTGCCTTCGCCGCCGCCGTGCGGGTGGTCGACAGGGTTCATGACGGAGCCGCGGACCGTAGGACGGATGCCCATGTGGCGTTTGCGGCCGGCCTTGCCGATGTGGACGTTGGCGTGGTCGATGTTGCCGACCTGGCCGATGGTGGCGAAGCAGTCCATGCGGACCTTGCGCATCTCACCGGAGGGGAGGCGGACGGTGGCCATGCCGTTTTCCTTGGCCATGAGCTGGGCGGCGACGCCGGCGCTGCGGACAAGCTGCGCGCCCTTGCCGGGGTAGAGCTCAATGTTGTGGATGACGGTGCCGACAGGGATGTTTGCCATGGGCAGGGCGTTGCCGGGCTTGATATCGGCCGCGGCGGAGGCCATCACGATGTCGCCGGTGTTCAGGCCCACGGGGGCGAGAATGTAGCGGCGCTCGGAATCGGCGTACTCAACCAGCGCGATGTAGGCGCTGCGGTTGGGATCGTACTCGAGGCGGAGAACCTTGCCCTCGGCGTCGCGCTTGTCGCGCTTGAAGTCGATGACACGGTACTTCTGGCGGTTGCCGCCGCCCTGATGGCGGACGGTGATGTGGCCGTAGCTGTTGCGGCCGGAGTGCTTCTTGAGGACCTCGGTCAGGCTCTTCTCGGGGCGGGCATGCTTGTCAACTCCGTCGAAGCCGGAGACGCTCATGTGGCGTCTGGAAGGAGTAGTCGGTCTGTAGGTTTTAATAGCCATTTATTCTTCCTCCTTAAACCATGCCTTCGAAGAGCTCGATGTTCTTGGAATCGGCGCTCAGCTTGACAACGGCCTTTTTCCAGGAAGCGGTCTTGCCTGCGGGGTAAGCGCCCTGGCGCTTCTCTTTACCGTGGACGCTGGTGGTGGTGACTTTGATCACGGTGACGTCGAAGATCTCTTCGATGGCCTTCTTGATCTCGATCTTGTTGGCGTCCCTGGCGACCTCAAAGGCATACTTCTTGATGTCCAGGTCTTCCATGGACTGCTCGGTGATGATGGGGCGGATGATGACGTCGTATGCGGTCTTCATCAGGC
>CADARY010000050.1 GCA_902790375.1 Oscillospiraceae bacterium
GCCGTCTCAGGAAACGCCAGTACATGCAGCTGGTCGAAATCCGCCAGGGTCCGCAGCTTCTCGGCTTCCTCTTCCGCCTTTTTCGTGGCCTTTGTCAGATCTTCGGTGCTTTCGGCCGCGCTGTCTATGCCGTCGGCGACGTCGTCGTACCCGTCAGCGATCTCCCCCACGCCGCCCGGGATGTATTTCCACTCGCTGCCGGCACCCTGACCGCCGCCGAACACGTTGGCGAAGGACTGCGCCACACGGTTGGCAAGCGTGGCCACCGCCGCGAGGATGTCTGCCACTTTGTTCAAAAGCGGGATGAACAGTACGCCGATGGTGCGCACAGCCTGCCCGAACTGTTCCTTGACGTCGCCCAGGGTATTCGACAGCTGCTTCATGCGCCCGGTCGGGGTCTGCGCAAGCGCCCGGTTCATCCCGCCGACGCTCTGCTCCACCACCTCGGCCAGTACGGCCGCGCGCTGCGCTTCGTTGCCGTATTTGAGGATCTGCTCCTGGGCCGCGCTGAACGTGTAGCCGTAACGGCTGAGAGCGCCCACTTGGCCGTTCATGACCTTGCCCAGCATCGTTGCGATGGCCGTGGTCTGCTCCGCTGTCACGTTGTAGCCATGCTGCTGGACCGCCATGTCATTCATGACGGGGATCAGCGTCTGCAGGGTGCTGCTCATGCTCAGATAGGTTGCAAGCTCCTGCGCGCCTGCCAGCTGTACCTCGTCGCCGATCACGCCCAGCCTCTGCTGTGCCGAGGCGAGATCCAGGATGCTCTGGATCTCGCCGTTTGCAGCGCCCATGGTGTTGCGCATAACGCGCGCCAGCTTCATCTCGGCCTCAGCCTGCTGGTCGTATGCCTCGGCGGCGTCGGTAGCCGCCTGGTAAACCCTCTTGGCGGCGTAAACGACAGCGGCGAAGGTGAAAGCTTTTTTGAATCCCGCAACGGCCTTTTGCATGCCCCTGCAGGATTTGCCGACGCTCGATTCCATGTCGCGCATGGATTTTGACGCCTTCTTGCTCTGGTCGGTAATGGCTGAAAAATCAGCGCCAGCCCTGACCATCAAGTTTTTTGTTACACCAGCCATTACTCCTCCTTTCCGCCAAAGAGCTTGTTGAGCGCCCTGACGGTGCTGTACATCGCGTCGTCGTCCATGGGCCCCCGATTATCAGGGTACACGTCCTCATAGCGCGGTGCATGCTTTTTCCAGACCATGGAGCGTATAAGCGCCGACAGGTTATAGGTCATGACCTTGCGGTCATGCTGCATTCGCTTCTGCTGCTTGAGGTAGGCATCCGCCCAGATCCGCAGCTCCCTGGGTGTCATCTGCCTCCACTCGGCGACAGACAGCCCGATCTGGGCGGCAAGTTGCATGCTTCCCTCAAAATAGCCCTTTACGTAGGGCCCGCGGCGTCGTCCTCCCCGGCCTCGTCGTCCTCGTCTTCTTCCTCGGCCTCCGGGAACGCGGCCTTCACGGCTTCGGTGATGGGCTCCATCAGCGTCGACAGCACGCCGCGCACGCCCAGATCGCCGAGCCATCGGTCGAACTTATCGCGCTTGAGCTGGCCGTCCTGCTCGTGCAGCATGAGCCACAGCAGCAGCACCATGAAGTCATAGCGCGCGATCTGGTTCTGCAGCTGGTCAAGGGGGACGCGCGTGATGCTGGAGTACAGCATCATCACATTGTGCGTCAGCCGCAGCTCCCACTGGCGGCCTCCCAGCTCGATCACGGGGGGCAGCGTCTCTTCGGGGGTTTTAGTCTCTGCCATTGCCTATCCCTCCTCAGCCGCCGGTGGCAGGCGTGGTCGCTGCCAGCGTCGGCTTGCCGGTGACGGCAAGGCCAAGCTCAAAGCTCACGCCCTGGCTCAGCTCCGCGCCGGTGGAGAAGCGCACGACGCTCGCCGTAAAGCTCCAGGTCTTGCCGATTTTCGGCGGGAAAATGATCTGGCAGGTGACAGCATCGCCGCTGTCGAGCAGGCTGTAGCATTCCTCCTGGCCGGCATCCTCGCCGTCCAGGAAACCGCTTGCGGTTACATCGCCCACGTCCTTGAAGTCGGCCGCCTTCTCGCGGTAGCCGGTCGCGTTGTCCATCGCGGTGAGATCCACCGTGTCGGCATTGACCTCAATGCCGTTGATACTGGTCAGGCCGCCCACGACCTTGTTGTTGATCTTGAGCTGTGTGCCCTTGGAATTGGATTTGCTCATGATGGGTACCTCCTGTCAATGTGCCCAGAGTGGGCCCGATTACAGCGGCATTTCGCCGCTGTGCTTGAGTTGGTTGAGGATCGGGCGCAGGCCGAGCGGAATGGGGGCTTCCGTCCCGGTCGAGTCCCTGTGGTCGTAGTAGTGCAGCGTGAGGGAGTGCATCGCCAGCTTGTACTGCGCCACGTCCAGCGGGTCGCTGTCTTCCTGCGGCTCCTCGATGCCGCTGCCGCGCAGGTACGCCTTGGCTGCCGGGATGAACTCATCCTGGATCCGGCCGACGTTGGCGTCGTCCTCGTCCACGTGCATGTAATCCAGGCACTCCTTGAGGGCGGCAGCCTTCGCTGCCGCCTCTTCCTCAGCAGCTTCTGCGGCTAACACCGCTGCCGACTTTCTGGCCATGGCTTAGACGTGGTGGTACACAAAGCCCTGGTGCTCGACCACGTTGCCGCCCAGCATCACGTCGCCCAGGATGGTGTGCATGCGCTCGATGGCCTTGGCGGACTCATCGACGCGGATCTCGTAGCCGCCGAACAGGCCCAGCATGTAGTTCAGCGGGTTGCCGTAGATCAGATCGCCGGCAACCAGATCGGGCACGATCACATAGGGGATCTGCACGCCGCCGTCGGCGATCACGCCGCGATTGCCGTTGCCCTGCTTGGTGATGTTGAAAAGCCTCTGCTTTTCATTGGTGCCGCGCAGCTGGCCGAAAGCCTTCAGATCGGCCTTGCGCAGCTGCAGCACGGCCTCGCCGGTGAACTCCGTGTCGGGGCCGAGAGCAAAGTAGAGCTCGTCCAGCGTATTCTCGTCGATGGCGGTGTAGGTGTCGGTGACGATGATGCTGGCGCCGGCTTTGTTGACCGCGGTCTTGATGCCGTAGGAGGTCTTGGTGCCGTCCACGGCGCCGTTGACGATGAGGTTGACGGCCTTGCGGCGCAGGGCGCGCAGCGCCATCTGGAGCACCTTCTCGTAGTAGCGCGCGGGGCTGAGCTTCTCGATGTTCCGGTCGACAAAGCTCGTGGTGGTGATCTCCATCGGTACGATCTGCGCGATGCCGAAGGTGGGGTCGGTGCTGGGGGTTCTGGCGGTGCCGGACTTGGCGACGGGGTCGGCCACGGTACCGTCAAACTCGGAAATCACATAGGGCTCCTCCCAGCCGCTCAGGCCGGTCATGTCCTCGACATGCACCATGTCCAGCAGGCTGGAGATGGCCGGCTGATTGTCGTGGATCTCCGTGCCGGTACCGGTGGGCTGTACCAGCGTGCCGGTGATGGTGACGGCGTTGCGCAGGGCGCGAAACACCTCGGTGTTGGTCAGCGCGATGGCGCGGCCCTTCTTGAGATCATTGCCGCGCTCGCTCATCATGTCGTTGGCCTCGGCGGCGCTGGGCTGGGAGGTAAGCACCTGCAGCTCCTGCTCCGCGATCAGATCCTTGATCTGGTTGATCTCGGTGAGGATGTTGGCCGCCTTCTCCATCTGGGACTTGTACTCCTCCTGGTTGCCGGTGTTCAGCGCCACCTCGGCGGCGTCAAGTGCGGCCTTGCGGTCGGCCGCCAGCGCGATGAGTTTTCTTTTCATGGTTTTTCCTCCGTAAAAAAGATATTTATATCAGCGGCATAGCGACGCGCGAGAAACGCGCGACGTTCCTGGCTCGACCGCCGCGGATATGCTAATGGTTATCAGTGCCGGCGCTTCCCCGCGCCCATACAATGGCCACCACGATCAGGCCGACGCCTGCCGTGATCCAGGCCGCGGGGATGCAGACCATCGACACGCCCATGACGATGCAGCAAAGGCCCGCCAGAAAAATCAGCAGGCTGATCACCTCGCGTCGCCTCCGTTCCCTGCGCCCTTCTCGGCGCGGATCCGGGACAGCTCTCTCCAGTCTTCCAGTGGCACGTAGTTGAGGCTGGCATAGTGTTCATTGCCGCCAGTGACATCCGGCATGTCCTCCAGGGCGCGGATCTCGTTGACGCTGAAAGCGCCGCTCTCGCGCATGTTTTTATACCAGGTGCCGCGAGAGGCAAAGTCGCCGCGCAGCTCCGCCATGAGGTTGCCGCGGATCCGCAGCCCTTTGTCTATGTCCTGCGGCAGCAGCAGCTTGTACAGGAGCTCCTGCTCCCAGATCGTGCAGTTTGGGTGAACCGTGCCCACGACGTACTCGATGGCGTTCTGCTCATTCGAGCTGTACGCCTGCTTGCCGGCCTGCAGCTTGTAAAGCGGCACGCCGAAAATCCTGCCGAGATCTTCGACGCTCAGCGCCATCTGCTCCACGAACTGCGCGTCGGCATTGCTGACGCTGATGGGCTTGTACTCCACGCCCAGGTCGAGCACCGCGATGCGGTTGGCGTTGGCCGGGCCGGAATACCGTTTTTCCCACTCCTCGCGCATCCTGTCCTTTTTGGAGATCGTGCGCTCCGTCCCGTCGGGGTCGGTGACGGTGGTCTTGCCGCTCAGGTCGCTGTCCGTTTTGAGGATGCCGATGGGCTGCCCGCCGTTGAGGAAGTAGCTGCTGGAGTATTCCTGGGCCGCTCTGGCGCCCTTGATGATCTCCTGCGCGCGCTCCAGGTACCCGATGCCCTTGTAGCCGTTTTTGGAGTAGGCCATCACATGCAGCACGTCCATCCGCCCGCAGCGGATCGTCTCTCCCGTGAAGGGGTGCTGGATGGTGTAGTATGCGTCGCCGTCCTTCAGCAGCTGCACAGTCCAGTACCCGTGCGGGATCGGTACCAGCTCCGTCGGCTGCAGCGAATGGGGATCCCGGCGGATCCACGCCACGCCGTTGCCGTTGGCCACGCGCTCCGCCTCCAGCTGTTTCTTGAACACCGTCGGCGTCTGCCAGCGATTGGGTCTCAGCTCCAGCAGCTGCAGCGCCTGGTGCTCCACGCGCACGCGGGTGTCCCGGTCATAGACGAAAAACGGCATCTTGGCGATGGAATCGCTGAGGATGTCGATGCAGCGGCTCACGGTGGAGATCCGCATCGCGGCGTCCTGATCCGTGCGGATGGGGGCCGGACTCAGGCCGAGGCTCTGTGCCGTCACGGCGTCCCGCACCGGGGGCGGGGATCCCCTTGCCCCGGCGAGGCGGGCAAGCCCGCGCTCGAAAGCGATCACAGCACGCACCTCGCTCTCTCAAGATCAATCGCGGCTTGCAGCTTCCAGTTGCTCCCGCCATTCGTGCCGACCGCATTTTCGAGCGCTGTGACGGGCGTCGTGGCCGCGTCCGGCGTTTTCGGCTCCACCGGATGCCCCGGCACCTCCTCCGCGTTCCCGGCCCTCACGGCGGCCTCGTAGCGCTCAAGGAGAGCCTGCGGGGGCGTGGAGAGTGTGGCCATGTTGGTGATCAGCAGGCCGCCCGCCGCTGCGATCCGCTGTGCGGTCTCCTCGTCGGTGTCCAGCATGCCGTCCACCAGGCCGAGGTCGATGGCGTCCTGCACGGGCATCCAGGTGGACTCGTCCACCAGCTGCTCAAAGCGTGCCCTGGGCGCCTTGCCGGCAGCCTTCAACACATAGCCGTTGATGATGCTTGCCCTGATAGAGTCCAGGTAGTTGACCAGTCCCCGTGCGCCGTCGTTGTTCAGAAAGCCATTGGGGCGCGCTGCCGGCTGGTGGATCATGACCTGGGCGACTGGGGAGGCAAGCACCGTGTCGCAGGCGCTCATGACGGTCGTGGCGGCGCTGGCCGCCATGGCGATCACGTGGGCCTCCGTGTGGGCGCTGCAGCCCTGGAGCATCCCGAAGATCTCAAAGCCGGCCCAGACGTCTCCGCCGGGGCAGTTGATCTCCAGCACCAGCTCGTCATCGCGCGGCAGGGCCGCGATGGCGTCGCGCACGATGCCGGGATAGCAGCACGGGATCTCGAAAAAATCGTAGATCCACACCCAGTCGTCGCTGACGAGTTCCCCGTACAGTTTGATTTTCATGTGCCTTCGCTCCTCTCTGTTTGGTAGTCGATGTCGACCTGGTAGATCCGCCGGAACAGCAGTACATCCTCCTCGTAGAGGTCGGGGGACATCTGCCTGACGGAAACGTCCTCAAACAGCAGTGCATCCCCGTCGGTTCCAATTTCGGAGACATCACAGACCGCGATGTCACACACGGCCGTGTCGGCGCGGGGGCACACCTGGCCGACCAACGCAGTGAGCGCTGCCTTGATCTTCCCGCCGAGGATCGGCAGCTTGCGGTAATCCGCAGCTACAACATGCAGCTGATACCCCGTGTGCTGTAAGCCTGTCAGCCGATCCAGCGCGTCGTCCTCGCCGTCGTCCGTCTGGATATAGAACGCAAAGGGCGGCTTTGCGTTTTTCCTGGGCTGCCCCGGCCAGATCTGTTCGGCCAGATCCTGGATGCCTTCCAGCGTCCTGACCATGAAAAAATCCGGCGTCAGTCTTTCGTCCATACCTTTTCCACCTCCTTGATGAGGGTGTCGGCCATCTTGTCGCGGGCGGCGCGGTCGGCGTCCTCCGCGCCCTTGCGCATCGGGTGCTCCCCTTCGACCCAGCGGCTCTGATAGCCTTTCACGACCTCGTCAACGCGCTTGCGCCGCCAGTGGCCCTTCGTCTTGACCCACTCGTCAGTCAGCCGGCTGAATGTTCTGTACTCGATGCCGCCGCCCTTGGCGCGCGTGAGAAAGCCATATTCAACGCTGTTGGGATAATAGCCATGGGTATAATGCTTCCCGCCATAGAAGCCCGGCCGCTTGATCGGCTTC
Source organism: Oscillospiraceae bacterium (assembly GCA_902790375.1). GTDB lineage: Bacteria > Bacillota > Clostridia > Oscillospirales > Oscillospiraceae > Limivicinus. The sequence goes on from CADARY010000050.1 coordinate 6,906, forward strand.
TGAAAAATGTGGTTCATGGCGGGGTTGTATCTGAGGTCATATATTTTTTTGCCGACATGGCGGCTCTTTTCGGCCTTGCGGCTAAGGCCGCGCTTGAGGTTTCCGGTCTCCCCAGTGGGGATGCGCTTTTTCACCGCACGGCGCACTATCGTCATGCCCTTGGACGCCGCCTTGGTTGCCACCTTTTGTGGCACGCCGCCCATGGCGGCAAGCGTCCCTTCAAAGGCTCTGAGATCGTTCATGTCGAACGTGATTGTGTCTGCCTTCACTGCACCAGCTCCTCAACCTTGAGCAGCAGCCATTTCCGATGGCCTCCCAGATCAATCGGCGGGGACTTGATCCTGTACCGTTTCCTGCCGCGGCGGATCCGCATCTCTGCCAGGATGCCTTCCCGGTAACGGATCTTGATGTTGTGCGTCACATAGCTCGTGCTCTGTTCCGCACGGTAGAACTCGCCGGCGGAAATCGTGCGCACGCACGCCCAGCAGGTCACGCAGTCCGCCCAGCAGCTGTCGTCGAGATAGTGCAGATCGCCCAGAGCGTCACGCAAACCGGTGAAGCGCTGGAAGGTTATGCGCGCGCTCAGATCGGCAGCATCATCAAAAATGTCATTCGGCATATCGGTTCCTCCGTGTCCACTGTGGGCTCGTCCCTGCCGGTTCTCACAGGCTCCACTCCTTATCGTCCATCCGGTCGCTCAGGTTCGGGTTGTTTCGGCGCAGCAAGGCAAGTGCCAGGCCGTTCATTGATCCGGCCACCGGGTCAATGCGTTCGGTGTCGTCCTTGTGCTTTTTGTTGAGCTTGATGTCGCCGTAGTTGTTCTGGATCTCCACGGCGTTGGCCAGGCACCAGAGCGCCAGCGGGCTGTATTCCAGGATGAGCTTGCGCGCCAGCAGCAGGTCGCGGAAACCTTTGACCGCGATGTTCTGCCCGGCGCAGCTCTGGTTGACTTCCACGCAGATGTCCTCGTTGGCCCGTTCCTCCCTCATGGAGATCGCCAGATCCGTTGCATTGTGGCCATCGTAGCCGATGGTCACGACCTGCCAGCCGTGGTCGGCCTCGCCGGCCTTGATCCAGCTATCCACATAGCTGTTGTCAGTTACGTCGCCGGGCGTGAGCGTGATGTAGCCGCCCTTTGCCCAGCTCGTGTACGGCACGCGGTCGGACTTCTCGTGCCGGGCAGCGGCACCCTCCGGGATGAAGCCGTGCATCTTCATGGCCACAAACTCATCCGGCAGCAGGAACGTCACGCCCACGCCGGACAGGTCGATCCGCTTGCCCAGGTCAAAGCCCGGCCAACACTCCAGCCCGTCCGTGAGCTTTGCAAATTCCTCCGGCGGCACCATGCACTGCCTCACCAGCTCCATACAGTGCTCATTGAGGTAGTGATTGATGGCGCCGATCTGCCAGATGTCCAGGCGCTTGGTCAGAAAAGCGCGGATCTTGTCCGGGTCGTTGCTGCCGTAAGCGTCCTTGTAGTCGTCGGTGATGCTCTTGAGCAGCGTCCGCCCGTAGATCGCGGCCACGCGCAGCGCCTCCGGCCCGCCGAAAAGGGCGGCTGCCTTCATTTCCCTGCAGCCGGACGGGAGGGGCTCCCCGTCGGCAGCGGCCTCCGCTACCGCAAGCTCGTCTGCCAGGACGGCCGCGCGCAGGGCGGGGTTTGCAAGCGGCCAAAGGCTCCTGTCGTGCGGGTTTGCGTCCGTCGGGCACTCGCGGATCATGACGAAGTAGTGCTCGGCATCCTGTACATCGCCGTCGAGGATCTGCTTGGCGTAGAGCTCCTCGCGGTAGCAGGGCTTGGTCTGCGCGTCGTCGCCGGCCGTCGTGATCGCATCCAGCAGGCACTGGAAACGCTTGCCCATGGAGTCCTTCTCCGTGTCGTAGATCATCGACGTCGGGTGCGCGTGGTACTCGTCGATAACGATATAGCACGGGGCGCCTGAGTCCTTGTTCTTGGTGTCCTTGCTCAGGGCGCGCATAAAACCGCCGAGCTTGCGGTGCCGGATCATGGCGGTCTCACTTTTGGGGATCTTCAAACGCTTGGCGATGGCGGGCGAGGCAAGCGCCATCAGGCGGGCGTCGCCGAAAACGCGCTGGGCCTGCCCGCGGTCGACAGCTGCGCACTCCACCTCCGGTGCCAGCTCGTAGCGCGCAAGCTCCGGCTGGTAGGGTGGGTAGATCGCATCGCCGCACATGTGGTACAAGCACTGGCCGCTCTTTTCGGTGCTCTTCCAGTTGCCACGCGCCCGCTTGTTGTACGTGATGCGAAAGCGCCGCGCACCGGTGTCCATCTCCACCCAGCCGTACACACAGCCGAGGTCGAAGATCTGACACGGGTCAAGGCTGATCGGCTCCCCGGACAGAGGGCCGCGCACGTGCCGGCATTGCTGAAACCAGCGCACGATCCGGTCGGCCCTGGTCTCATCGAATACATACGGGAACTCCGGCGTGCCCTGCCGTTCGAGATCCTTGAGGTGGCGTTCGTACGCCTTCAGCTCGTAGGGCCCGGCAAAGCGCCGCCAGTCGCCCTCCACGTATTTCCGGGCGATCCGGGTCACAAGATGATGCCGTCCCGTCGGTCTTGTCGGCATCAGGTCAACCTCCTTGTGGAAGACTTCCGGGCGTGGGTCATTCGTCCGGGGCTTTCTTGTCCATGTAGGCAATATAAAACTGCTCTACTTCAGTGAGCGGCCAGGATGTCGCTGCCGCTCTCTCCGCTGCCGCTCTCTCCGCTGCCGCTCTCTCCGCTGCCGCTCTCTCCGCTGCCGCTCTCGTGGACAGGAGGAAACCGCCGCCGAAGATGCTGGCGCCGACGGCCTTCTGGGATTCCAGGCCGGATATACGCAGGCAGTCGCTGCGGTGCAGCGTGTACTCCACACCGTACCGGCACAGGCGCTGCGCGATGGCTGCCGTCAGGATGTTGTCAGGGTAAACGTACTTGGGGAGCTCTTTCTTCATGGCGCGCAGCAGCTCGCGGTTTTTGGCGTCTACCACCCTGTAGAGATCCGGCGCAGTGCGGACCGCAAGGCTGTCTGGCTCCAAGTTCGTGAGGAAAGAGGTGGGCACCTCGGCGCCGTTGGCATAGGTCACAGTCACGCCGATAGGCAGCGCCATGCAGGTCTCCGCAGCAGCTGCAGAGAAAAGCGTGAGTGCCGGGGCAAACAGAAAGAAACGGATGCCGCGCTCATGGTAAAATCGCACGATGTTGCTGATTATGGAGAAGGGCGGGTTGTCGACGACCACGCAGCCGGCGGGATATTCGTGTCGCTCGTAGTCGCCGCCAGGATAGAAGGGCCTCACAAAGCCTGCCCGATCCACCTCATACGTCTCGGCCACCCAGTTGGCCACGGCCTCGTAGATCTCCGGCGGGGTGTAGCAGTCGTCGGTCGTTTTCTTGGTCTTGAACTTATCGACAAAAGCCTTGTACTGCTCATCCTCCCATCCGTCTATGAGGAAGTTGTCGCTCATGGGTGCCTCCAGTCGTGGCGTTCCTTGTGCCGGTTTTTGGAGTCTCTCTTGGCATCGTGCTGGTAGCCGGCAAGCGTGGTCTCAGCGCGCTGCCGGCGCTTCTGCGCCTGGTGCTCCTCAAGCCAATCCAGCCGTCGCTGACAGCAGCACCCCGGGCTTCTGCCGGGGCAGTTTCTCACACACGGGTTTTTCATGCGAACAGATCATCGTCCGCCTCGCCGTCGCCCTGCTCTGCCAGCCGCCTGGACAGCCGCGCACGGCTCTCCGGCGTCAGGCCCAGCTTGGAGGCGTAACTCAGCAGCTCCCGTTCAATGGCCTGCAGATCGTCGCCGACGGCAAGCATGGACTTGAGCGTCAGCCGGTCGTGGTCTTCTGCATACTCGGCGCGGAGGCCCAGGTAGATCTCCTGCAGCTCATCCCGCCGGGCAAGCTTGGCGCAGTAGATGCCCAGGATGTCAGAGTCGAGGGTGTCCAGGATGTCGACGCCCTGCATGGTCTTGAGGATCCGCGTCCAGTGCGCCGTCGCGGCCTTGTCATTCTTGAGCAGCTTCGGCTTCTTCGGGGGCCGGGAGGGGAGCTTATCCTCCTGGGCCTGACGCGCCTCGCGCTCGTCTTCGGTCAGGTGCTTGCTCATGTTGCTGAGGGTCTTGACAGGGGTAGGCAAGGGGAACACCTCCATCCCGATCCGGCACCCGGCGCCCGGATCTGCTGTCCAAATCGGGCACTCCGAAACCTGATCGGGGAAATTTTTACACGTTCGAGACGACACGGGGCATTCAGGGGCTGGCCTCAAAACTTTTGAGGGGCGGGGGGAGGGGGTCAACCACTGCCGCGCCCGCGCACGCCCAGGCGTCGCGGCCCACGCGAGGCCGCGCGCGTCGGCGCGTCAGGCGAAGCATCGACGCCGATGCAGTGCATCAAAACGACTTCGATTCGCGTCGATCTTGTGCCATCTCAAGCGCCGTCTTGCGGTCGTGGTGGTACTTGCACAGGGATTGCAGGTTGCCCTCATCGGTGAACAGCGTCCAGTCGCCGCGATGCGGCTTGATGTGGTCAACGACCGTCGCCCTTGTCCTGATCCCTTCGCCGCTGCACTCGCGGCAGAAGGGCTCACGCAGCAGCTGCGCAGGGCGCAGGCGATCCGTCCAGATCGGCAGATTGTACCAGGCGTGGTACGCAGCGGACACGCGCCGCTTGTGCTGCGGCCTGTGCTTATCGCACCAGCCCTCGCGGGTCAGCACCGGGCATCCAGGATGCCGGCACGGTTTGAGTGGCAGCGTGGCCACGGCGTCACCTCCGGGGAAAACAAAAAGCCAGAGCCAGCAGCGTGTGAAATCACACGACTCGCTGGCTCTGGCCCTGTAGGCTCTGGCCCTGTTTAAGCGTCAGGGGTATTTCGTTTTTGCATCGTCGGCAGTGGATGTACACCAGCTCCGCCGACTCGTCCTCGCTGATCTTCTTCAGCCGAGGATACCCGCACACCGGGCAGGCGATCCATCCGGCTTTTGTCGGGATTATTTTATCACACGCGCAGGCAGTTGGCAAGACAAACACCCCTCTTTTTCCTGAGAATAATATTGGTTTCAAGGCTGAAAAATTTAATAAAAAGGTCAGGCTGAGAGCCGGCGTCTGCGCTTGGCACGGGGCGGCGCAGGATGGCGGCTGCCGTCGTAGCAGTACTTGAGCACCTGCCAGCTGGCATACTGCGTGGACTCGCGCCGGTCATAAAGCACCTCGCTGCCCTCCGGTGCGGTGAGCTGGTAGTCATCGTCCACGGTGAGCGTCTCGATCTCCGGCCGTTTGGCGTTGCGGGTGCAGCTCCAGCCGTGCAGGCCGGGCTTGGAGTCGTACTCCTGGCACTCGCGCAGCTCCTTGGTCATGTAGATGGCGAGGGCCTTGTACAGGTTGTCTGGCTCATCCCCGGCCTCGGCCGAGACTTCCTCCATCCACTTTACGCGGTGCAGCCGGCCGGGCTTCTGGAGCTTGTCGGCCTCGATCTCAGTGCCGTAGATCCAGCACCGGCGGATCATGTCCAGATCCTGCCCGGTGTTGTCCAGGACAAAATGGAAGTGCCAGCGCCCGGACTCTGAGCTGAGGATCTCCGGCGCCCAGAACACGACCGGCTCCGGCAGGGCGGCAGCCTTGCGCTCGGCGCGCAGGAGCTTGAGGAAATACTTGAAGCGCAGCTGCGCCTCCTGGCGGCTCTTTGGCATGTGTTCATCGTCGAAGGTGGCGGCGCAGACCATGGCGCTGCCGGCACGCGGGAAATTGACCGCCAGCATGAGCTCCAGCTTCTGATAGGAGTAGATCCGGTTCATCCGGCGCTGGGCCTCGCTGCTGGCCTTCTGCTTGGCGGCGCGCACCTTGGGGCTCTCGCGTCCGGTGCGCCGGTTGTAGAGCGCCGCCACCTGCAGGCCGCCGGCGTCAATCAGTTTGAGTATTTTGGCCAAAGTCTGCCACTCCTCTCCGGTGATAGCAGACCTTGGCCCTGCAGGCTCTCGTCCTGTGCTATGGTGCTTATAAGGATAAACCGCGCTGCGCGGGAAAGTCAAGGGGACGCGGGAAACCGCCGAAAACCCTAATCCAGCAGGAGGTAGGGGATGCTCCACGGCTCCTCGTCGTCGTAGGCAACAAAGTCGAAGTCTTCGTCGATAGGCTCGGCCTTGTTTGCGAAGCTGTTCCAGTACGCGCCGTCCTTCTCAGGCTTGTCGCGGAAAGCGTAGAGCTTGCCGTCCGCGTCCCTTGCCAGATACTCGAAGTCCCGGACATACAGGCCGCTCAGCACTTCGCGCTCCTCCCCTGTCAGCTCCGGCGTGTCGTCCTCCGGGTACGGGTTCTCGATGTACCCGGCGTCGATGAGTGCCGCCTCAGCCTCGTCCATGGTGGCGCGGATCCACATGCTGCTCCCATGACGGAGCTGCACGCAGATGTTCTGCGAGTCTTCCGGCGTCCAGTCCTCGACCGGCTGGTCGGGCAGGATCATGGCGATCTCCTCCGGGTCTATCCAGGCGCTTCCGATTTTTATAAGCATAACTTTGTCTGCTCCTTCCTCTCCTCGGCTTTTCGCCGCTTCTCCGAGAGGCAGCGCGCACAAAGCGCGCCGCCGTTCCTCGTCCGCTCGTCCTGACTCTTGCACACCGTGCAGCAGTTGTACCGCCGCAGCATATCATACCGGGCATTCCGGTAGCTGCTCTTTTTGGCTCTCACGCGCAGCCTCCTCTTCCATACGCCGCCTCACGTCCTCCAGCCGGCAGCGGCTCGGGTCATTGAGGCAGCGGTTTTTGCAGCGCCCGCGGGACTGGCATGTGCTGCAGCAGAGGTAATCGTGGCGCCTTTCGCAATAAAAAACATCGCAATACTTTTTCACGGGGTCTCCCATCTTGCTGTATGCCGGCTGCCGAGCTCCTCCTCGTCCCGGCGGTTGATCGCCTCGACCACCTGGTCGATGGTTAAGCCCTCCCGGACGGGCTCACCGTCGATGTGCAGACGGTAAAGCGGATCTCCGGCAGCGTTGGTCGCGTTCTCCTTGTCCTCCGGGCGTGCTTTGTATCTGGTGAATCCAATCTTCACTTGTCGCTGACCTCGATCCACACAGCCAGCGCGTTTCTCTCCAGCGCATAGAAGCCGCGCACCTCTGCCTTCGCGTATCTCGGCTTGAGATACATGCTCGGCTTATACGCGGAGCAAAGGCTGAACAGCGGTTCGGGGTGCTCGCCTTCGGCCTTCAAGTAAAGATCGGATTCCTCGTCGTAGACATAGCAGACCGTCCATTCGCTCCCGGCGACGAACAGCAGCTCAGAAAACTCCTCCAGCGTGATCATCCTGGCGTCGGCCCTCCCTTCCTCCTGGGGTCGAAGATCTCCGGGACGGACACGACCTCCATCTTCTCCATCACCAGGTCACAGAGCTCCCGGTCCTTGGCCGGCATGGTCTTTAGCTGGGCCTCCATGCAAGCTCTGATCGTGCCGATCACCATCGGTCTCATAAAGTCCGGATAGCCGAGGATCAGATCGGAGATCCTGAAGCTTACACTCTGGCAGATCTTCGTGCAGGTTTCCTCTACAAATTCACGATCCCACATAGCTCACGCCTCCTTCTCCATTTTGCCCGGCAGCGGGTACCAGCCGAGCACCTCGTAGTCCTTGGCCTCGTGCGCGCCCTCGCCCTCGGCCCATCCGCTTCCGTTCCAGTACAGGGTCTCGTAGTCGGGATCCCAACTCCGGCCGCCGACGGCGTACACCGCCCAGGTCGAATACCAGCCGGGGGCATCCGGCACACCGGTCTGCCATTCCGGTTTGGTGCCCACTGCGGGCACGCCCTCCTTGGGCCTCGCGTTCCGCTTGGCCTTCGCGTCCACCATCGCATGCCGGCACCGATTGATGGCGATGGCAGCCACCGCGTCGTAGACCTCCGTCCAGGTGCGGGTGATCTTCTGGCCCACGCCGATGGCCATGCCCTTGTTGCTGCCGTCCCAGGTGGAGGGGCTGCCGTTCCAGTTTCTTGCGGTTCAGACCGGCACCGGCGGAAAAGCTGCGCATCAGCACGTCGTCGGCGATCTTCTGCATGAGGTGCCAGAACTCCCGATCTTCCTTCTCGCGCTCGTCCAGATACCGCTTGAGTCCGTCGATGGCCTTGTTGGGATCCGGCTCCGGCGGCTTGGTCACCAGCGGCTGCTTGATCTGGCCGAGCACCTTTTCGGCGCTGTCGCCGGTCAGACCGCGCACGGCGGGGCCGAGGCGGGCGGCGAGGTCGTGCTGCACGGCGGCGTCCTCCTGACTGAGCCTGTATGCCACCGTCTCGCCCAGGCCGCCGCCGTCAAACTCCTGCAGCAGCTCCGGCACCAGGTTCGCCCGGATGGCGTGCAGTCGTCCGACTCTGGACTTGCTCGTCTGGAGGATGGCCGCCACGTGGTCGCGTGTCCGGCCGGGGAACTTCACGCCCTGCTCCTCCAGCTTGCCGAGGATCTCCGTCACCTTCTCGGACTGGATGGAGATCTCCGACGCGGTCAGGATGCGCGTGGCGCTGTTGCCGTAGATCAGCTTGAGCTCCTGCCATTCCTTCGACACGTCGCCGCGCTCCCGGATACAGGGCACGCCGCGCTCGAACATCGTGCTGCCGCCGTCGCGGATCAGCAGGATGGCCGCCCGGCGCCGGTGGCCGGACACGACCGTGACGTGGCCGCGCTCTCCGCTGCGCACGCGCAGCGGCTGCTGCAGGCCCACCAGCTCGATGCTGGCCGCAAGCTCCGAAACGTCGTCGACGCTGTAGAAGTTCCGGTCGTCCGGGTCGATCTTGTCGATGGGGATGTACTCGATCTGTTCAAGGCCGGTGTCCATTCCGGGCACGCCCGCACGCTTGAGCTCTTCGCCGATGGTAAAGGGGCGCTTACTCATTCTCGCGCACCTCCCTCAGCAGGGCCTCGTAGTCCTGGGCGACGCGGGATCTCGGCACATACTCATACAGGGGTATGCGCTTGAAGGTGGACTCGCCTACGCACACGCTGGCGTGGATCTCCGTCTCGAACACGTCCAGCCCGTCGGCCTTCAAAAGGTCGCGGGCCTGCCGGGACAGGCGGCTGCGGTCGGCCATCGTTGCCAGCACCCGGAAACGGGGCGCAATGTGGTAGGCACCGAGGCTCCTGACCTGCTGGATCATTTCCAGGGCGCCGGTGCGGGAGAACGCATCCGCCTTGACCGGCAGGATCACCTCGTCGCAGCACACCAGCGCGGCCACGGATGAGGCCGTGAAGCTGGGCGGGCAGTCGATGATGACGTAGTCATAGTCGTCGCGTTCGCGCACCTCGCGGATGAAGTCGAACAGGCGCAGATCCTGGCCGTCGGCGGCGCTGAGGATCGCGGCCAGATCCAGCGTTAAAAGCCGCATGTCCGCGCACAGCAGGTCGAGGTTTTCGTATGCCGTGTGCGCGATGTTGCGATCCGGGACGGGGTCAGACCGCCCGGTCAGCACGTCCGTCAGCGTGATGCCGTCCCAGTCGGGGCAGTAGAAGTCCGTCAGATTGTGCTGGGCGTCGGCGTCGATGGCGAGGACGCGGTCGCCGTCCCGTGCCATCTGGGCCGCAAGGTTGATGACGGTCGTGGTCTTGGCCACGCCGCCCTTGAAGTTTGCTACAGCGTAAATTTTCATGTCTTCGTGGTCCTTTCAGAAAATCAGAATTTGAAGCACTCGTACCGGGTGCCCTGCGGTGTCTCGTAGCTGGCCCGGTACCAGCGGTGCTCCTCGTGGAGCTGCACCACGGGCCCGGCCACCTCGCGGCCCAGCTCCTCGCCGAAGCCGGCGCTTGCGTTCACGCAGCTGCAGGGCTTGAATTTTACGATGTCGCCGATCTTATACGGACAGTTATTCAAAGGGATTGTCACCTCCTTCGTCATCGTCCAGGTCGAACATGGGCGCGCCCTGTCCCGGTACTTGGGCGGCCTCTTTGCGCTTGGCATAAGAGAACGTCATGTGCTGCGGGTCAAAGGACAGCAGCAGCTTCCTGTTTGTCGCGCCGTCCTTGTCTTTGCCGATCACGAGCCGCCGCGCACCTGGGAAGGTCTTGTCTTTCATCATCAGCAGGATGATCTCGGCGTCGTTTTTGATCTGACCGCTCTCGCGCAGATCCTGGATGGTGATCTCGCCGGACTCCGGCGGTGTCACCTGGGAGAGTGCCACGATGGTCACGCCCAGGCGGTTGGCCATGCGGTGCAGCTCCATGGAGATCTCCGTCACCGTCTCGAAGCGGCTGCTTGCCTTGTGCCGGATGATCTGTAGGTAGTCGATGAACACCACGTCGGCGTTGTGCATGATGATCCGGTTCTGGATCTGCGGCAGCGTCTCCGCCCGGCGGATCACGCGCAGCGGCACCTTGTTGGACTTTATGCCGGTATCACCGGCGCGCAGGTAGTCGTCGCTGGAGAGCGCCTTTTTCTTGGTGTGCAGCATCGGGATGGCGGCCACTTGCTTCTCGGCCATGAGGCGGTCTTCCAGTTTCTCCTTCGGGGTTTCCAGCGAAAAGAACAGGGTCTTCCTGCCCGTAGCCGCTATGTGGTAGGCAAACTGCAGCGCCAAAGCGGTCTTGCCGACGGAGCTGTCGGCTGCCAGCACACAGAAATCGCCGGGGGACACGCACAGCGTTTCGTCAAGCTGCGGGATGCCCCATGTCAGGTAGTTCGGGGGCGCCGGATCGTTCATGCGATCCAGGTAATGGCCCACCATCTCCTCCCAGCTGACGTCCTCGATGGTGTCGGTGTCGCGCAGAAGCTGGCCCATGCGCTCATAGGCGTCCAGGGCGTCCTCCATGCTCTTGGCCCAGGAGAGCTCTGATGCCGCCATGCGGATCTGGTAGAGCC
>CADARY010000051.1 GCA_902790375.1 Oscillospiraceae bacterium
ATCCGTTCTTTTTTCCCAAGTCGTAGTCCGTGAAAAAAGGGATCGCAGAATGCCGCACATAGTCTTCCCTCAGCATGATAAAGACAGAATACATGATGAGAAAGACGATGAGCGCAAGTGGGAGACCGGCAATATAACAGACGGACCTGACCGCCTGCGCGCCGCTGAGTTGGACAACGATAAAGGCAATCACTGCAGCCGCAACGGCCCACACAAGTCTGAGCCAGCGCGGGGCCAGATCATCCGAACCGGTTTGAACAGCCGGCATCTCGGCTGCCGCAAAGGCACTGGAATCCATCGTGGTTGCAAGAAAGACGAAGGAAATGAAAAGCAGAACCACCATAAAGAGTCTGGACAGGGGAAGGGAATCATGTCAAAACACGTGGAAACTGAGGAATTTAATATTCGGTTAGCATACGCTAAATCATGCGCATACTATCATTTTATGGAGAGCTTGTCAATGCCAAGCTCTTATAATACTTCATAATAAATATTTTGAAGAGTATTCATTGACTAGGAGACAAAGAATGGTTATAATACAGTTAGACAACGCTAACTCTTGCGACAGATACGGAAATAAGAGGAGAAAGCAAAATGGACAAGTATCTGAAGATCTTTGAACCGGCCATGAAAAAGTGGCTGGCAGAGCACTATTCCCCGGAGGAGGCAAAGAAGCGCTGGGAGCGTACCGTCGCGCTGGACGATAAGTGGATCCGGGAGGAGGGCGACCTGGGCGGCCGGAAAAATGCAATGGCCAGCAACATGCTGGAGGCATACGCTTTTTTGCATTCTATGATTCGGTGGACAGAAGCTTTACTCCGTAGGATCTGCAAAGCATGATCGATGCGGCCATGGGGAAGAGCATTCGCATGCTCTCGCACTTCGATTTGAACAAGGTCCTCAAGCACCGCTGGATCGTAAAGCTGATATACGGATATTTGAGAAGCTATCAGAAAAAGGCAGAACGTTTTCGCGGTAATGCATGGGGAAACACCTGGAAGATCCGGCTCAACCCGGAAAACCACGAAAAGGGAATTGCCTTCGTTTATGACACCTGTGCCTGATCGGCAAAAAGACGGATTACAGCGCTTTCTGCCACACAGATATGCACATCTGGTACGGGATCAAGGGGACGGTGGACAAAAAGTTGTCCGCCAACCTGGAAGAGCTGAAAGCAAAGGGCTATCCGTTCACCTGTAAGATCTTTGAGGACATGGGTCACGGCGGCCTGGTGGGCGAGAACACGGAGCGCTTCATCCAAGAGGTGGAAGCGGTTCACCGATATGGCAGACAGAGGGAGGAAAAAGCATGACATCTCAGGAACGGGATAAGATCACAAAGCGGATGCTGTGGATCATCCCGGCCATGATCCCGTGCATCATCGGCGACTATTGCATGGGCCTTGAGCCGAAAGGCTGGCGGATCGCCCTGTCTCATATCGACGGTTTGATCGGTACCGCACTGTACATGGTTGCCGCCCTGGCTTTTGTGCGATATCTGAATGAGAAGCTGGCCCAATGCAGCGACAAATGGGGCCGCCGTTTCCTGAAGCTGTTTATTGTGGGCCTTTACTGGGGCTGCATGGTTTTCATGTATTTCCATCTGGCCTGCGGAACGCTGATCCATACATACAATGTCATCTTCGAGGCGGTCGGTGGGGATACGGAAAGGGCGGTTACGGCCTGGAATCGGGCTTATCTGGTCCAGGCTGTCCCATATTGGGCCAGTTTTGTCGTGCTGGAGCTCACCACCACCGTCGGCTGGTTCGCCATCATTTGGAAGGGCGTGCTGCCGCTGAAAAAGCGCTGGGTGCTGGCAGCCCCGATGGGCTTTGCGTCGGGCTTCGAGAGCCTTGGCTGGATTGTGATGTTCCTCGGGGGAATCCAGGCAATCAAGAATGACGACAAGGAGGCTGACTGATGATTGCGCTAAAGCTCATTTTGGAAGGTCTTGGTCTGGGCTTCCTGTTGTACCTGATCTGCGCGATCGGCATTCGAAACGGCGCCGTCGGTATGGTGCATCTGTATGATAAAGCTGTGCAGGAACGCGTCGTCGCGCTGGTCCTGACGACAGCGGAGGAAATCCGGAAGCGGAGCGTGCTTTTCCGAAGCCTATGCCTCCCGGGCTATCTGATCTATGTGCTCGTGTGTGTATATGCGATCAACGGTGCGCGAGGCTTTTGGTCCGGCTTCTGGCAGAGCTTCGTGATCCTGTCCATCATGAATCTGATTGACCGTTTTCTGATCGACGAGTATTGGGTCGGCCATACCAGGGCCTGGATCATCCCGGGCACAGAGGATCTGAGACCGTATATCACCACAGAGGACAAGAAACAGAAATGGCTCATGGGAACCGTGGGCATGGCGGTCATTGCCGCCATACTCTCCGGGATCATGACCCTGATCCTGAAATAGGAGGGTATCAGCATGCAATTCGTTGAAATGGGCAATCCGTCGGGAAAGACCCTGATGCTGCTGCCGGGAACGGCCTGTGATTATCAGACGAATTTCGGCACGGTGCTGGATCGGCTGGGAGAGAAATATCACCTGATCTGCGTCAATTACGACGGCTTTGACGGAAGCGGCTCGATCTTTCCCGATATGATCACCGTCACGGAGAAGATAGAAAGGTACATCAAGGACAACTACAACGGGAGAATCGACGGCGCGATCGGCTCCTCTCTGGGCAGCAGCTTTGTCGGGCAGCTGATCCAGCGGGAAAACATCCATCTCGACCACGGCATTTTCGGCAGCCCGGATCTGGATCAGAGTGGGAAAGTCAGCGCCTTGCTGCAGTCGAAGCTCGTGGTGCCGCTTTTGACCAGCTTTACCAAGAACGAGAAAAAGAGGACAAAAACCCGGGAAAAGCTCAAGAGCTTTTTTGAAATGAACAATGAGACGGCAGACCGCTTTATGGGCTGCTTTTCCAGATTCAGTCCGGAGTCCATCAAAAACGAGTATTACACGGACCTGCTCACCTGGCTCAAGGACGATATCCAGGTGGAGGGCACCAAGGTCCATTTCATCTATGCCAATAAGATGGGCGAGAAATATCTCAAGCGCTACAAAAAGTATTTCCGGGATCCGGAGATCCGGGAATTTGACATGCAGCATGAGCAGTGGCTTTTCGGCGGGGAGAAGTACACCGCGCCTGTATTGAAGGCGATCGACGAGTTTATGGAACTCACGTCAAAATGAAGCCTAAAAAAACGAGGAGCGGAAAGAATCTGTCATATGGATAAGGCGTATTCGCAGGGTTTTCGACATATCCGTTATAACCGCAATTCGGCGGTTTCAGAAGGGGCCAGAGCCTGCGAATACCGGTTGCGGTTTGAGCCTGAGAAAGATTGAGGAAATAAGGATATGCGCTTTATCACAATGGGGTCGGAAGCGTTTCCGACGCTCCTGTTTATACATGGGCTTTCCGCAACAGCCGAGAGCTGTTATGGGAAAGTGGGCCGATGCTTACAGAATCAATGGCATATCGTTCTCTGCGAACTGGACGGACACTATGATGAAAGTCAGATCTTCCGGAGCATAGACGATGAATGCGTACAGATCGAAGCCTATGTTACGGAAAACCACCAAGGTCGGATCCACGGCATGGTCGGCTTGTCTCTCGGCGGAACGATCGCGGTTTCCCTTCTGAGCCGCGGCAGGGTTCAGATCGAAAGAACAATTCTGGACGCCGCCTTCTGTGTGGATATGGGGCTCCTCAAGGGCTGCTATAGCCGGGTTTTCCCCAAAGGCGTCGCAAGAGTCCGTGACAGAAAGTACGTGCCCGGCTTCCTGATCGATCTGTTTATGGGGAAAGGAAACCGCAGTATGATTCAAATGATCTATCCGGGGATCACCGTCGAGACCTGCCGGAATGCGTGTCGGGATGTATATTCTTATCGGATATCCGATGAGCTTAGAAATACATCATCCACAGTAGAATTCTAGCGCGGCTCCCGGGAGCCTTATCCGGAAAAAGGCGCGGCGCTTCTAAAGAAAGTCCTTCCCTCCATGACCGAACGGGTGTTCCTCAACATGGGGCACTGTCAGTTCCTCCATGAACATCCGGAGGAATACGCCGCACTGCTGGATCAAACCATGAGAACACAATGAACGAAGAGGGACTTGCAATGAAATACGTCGGAATATACTGGACGCTGTTTGCGCCGATGATCAAAAAGAGTATCCGTGCAAGATTTGATTCGTCCCTGGCGGTGCAATCGATACGCGAAGGAAAGAAGGAATACAAAAGGCTCTTGTCCCGCGCTGATGATCTGGGCCCCGGCAATCCCATGGCGATGAACGCGTACTTTGCTTATGTATTTGCAGCGGCCTGGCTGGGGAGCGGCAGGAAGATTACGCCGGATGAGATGGCGCTTGTTATGACGGATGTTCTGGAATCGAAGCTCCTTCGGACTGTGTTCGGCATGACCGACCTGAACAGGCAGCCGAAGAAATGGTACCGAGATATGAAAAAGTACGAGGCCTGGTTTGATAAATACGGCAAAGACTATCCGGTCAACTGGAACATTCATTTCGATGAAGCCCGACACAAGGATGGAAGCTTTTATTACTTTACGCGCTGCCCGATCTGTGAATTCTGTGAGCGGGAGGGTATTGCGGAGCTGATGCCCGCCCTGTGCGCGACGGATGAGGTCATGTTCCGCCTGCAGCACGGAAAGCTTTTCCGGGAACACACGATCGCAAACGGAGACGGCATCTGCGATTATTGGGTCGTTGGAGATCAAATGGGAGGTGCAAAATGAAAGCCTATGACGCAAAGCAACTGGTGGCGATCAGCCGCTATCAGAACTATTTTCCGAGTCTTCCGGAAGAGATTCGGGAGGAAGTCTACGTCCGCATACTGCAACTGGGTTCTGGCCCGTTCCGTGGACGGCGGCACCGGGCTGCGGGTGCTGGTCAACGTGATCGGCCAGGCGCCGCTCGGCATCGGTATCATCATTCTCTGGCCGCTGGTCGGCAAATTCGGCAAACGCCGCGTCACTGCCATCGGTCTTGTGATCGCCGTGGTCGGCTGCGCGCTGGGCCTGCTGTTCTCCTTTGCTGCCGAGGTCAACTTCACGCTGATCCTCCTCGCGCTGATCATCAAGTCCATCGGCACCGTGCCTACCTGTGTTATGGCTGCGCAGATCGCCGAGAGCCTTGACCACATTGAGTATTCCAACAAGTTCCGTGCGGATGGCTGCTCCGCCTCCATTTACAGCGTTATCATCACCGTCTGCACCGGTATTGCCAGTTCCATCCTGCTGGGCGGCATCTCCGCCCTGGGCTATCAGGCGCCCACCTCTACCGTGCAGGAGATTGTACAGAACGAAGGCGTTCGGAGCTTCTTCACCTTCTGATTTTTCGGCACGCCGCTGATCTCCGCCGCGGTGAGCGCTGTGATCGTGCTCTTCTATAAGGTCGAGGATGAGATGCCCCAGATCACCGCCGGCATCAGCGCCTTCCACCGCGCCGAGGCTGAGGCGAGAGGCGAGGTCTACGGAATTAAAAACGACTGTGTATCACCGGTTCATTGCATCGAACGCTTTCCGGCTTCTTTTTCTGCCCATTCGACCGGAGGAAGACCGTAATAATCCTTGAAGGAACGATAAAAGCTGTTCACGGTAGAAAAGCCCACCATGGCCGCGACCTGCTCGGGAGGGTATTTCCTGTCCAGAAGCAGCTCCGCCCCCTTTTTCATCTTCATCTCCCGAATCAGATCTCCAAAGGATGTGCCGGTGCAGTTTTTCACGATCCGCCCGACCTGCTTGGGACTGTAATTGAACCGTTCTGCCACGTCTTTCAATGTCGCATGCTGATAATGGGATTGGATGTAACTGAGAATGCCTGAAAACTGATGCTTCCAGAAGAAGTGTTCCGTACGCGGAAGTTTGACAGTACCTTCATAGTTGCGAAGGAGCTGAAGGAAAAACAGCCGCATCAGGGAGTTCAGCATTTGCCGACCGTACGGTTTTTCGGTCTGATACTCTTGATCGATCTGCAAAAGCACCCGCCGGATCGCCGGATCACCGTTCGTTTCAAAGTGCAGGTAAGCCGTGGTGTCATTTTCGTCCAGCGCAATGCGGAAGAACTTCGACAGCAGATTATCCTCACCCAATTGGTTCCAGAAAATATGCCGGAATGTCCCGGTGCGCAGATAGTATAGTTTTAGCACGGCATCATCGGAAAAGCAGGGCGTCGCATGCATGATTCCCGGGGCGACTATGAGGACAGAACCGTTTTTTAATGTAATTGTTTCGTTCTGAAAGTATATGGGGCATTCGCCTGCGGGAGCGTAGCATACCTGAAAATAGGCGTTCGTGTGCCATTGAGAAGGATAATACCTCGGCATCCTGGCTACTGAGATCTCCTGTCCTGGCAGCAGGAAATCCGCATCGCTCTGAACAGCCAGTGCTTTGGAAAGCCGTGCGACAGCTTTGCGTCGGTCAGGTTTTTCGCTGAGTTCCTTCGTAAAGGAAGCAATGTCCGTACGATTATTAAAAGCAGGCAGATCGCCTATAGCATGGTGGGCATTCTTTTGCGAATACCGTTCGATGATCCAGCCGACATAGGCAGTCAGTTCATCAGAAGAGAGCGCTTTCTCCGTGAGATCGTCTCTTTCTGCCATCAATTCCTTCAGGATCATCTCGACCCTGCTCATCTCGAAAGATTCCGACAGCTCATCTATATACATACAACCACCTCCATGTCCCTAAATGATAATGCTTGCGTCTAGTAATGTCAATGACAGACTGAGAGTATTTCTGATAAACTGTATTCAGCGCAGTTATCAGAAAAGCAAGCAATAAGCGTTATTATTCAGGGAGGAAGCAATATATGGCAAAGAGAGAAAGGATCAACGAAAAAGGTGTCCCTTACGGTGCCAGACAGCGGATGCCGATCTGGTACGGCGCGGTCTGGTCCACCCGCGGCATTTCGGCGGCCATCAACGTGGTACTGGTCGTCTACGTCACCTTTTACAGCACAGACCTTCTCGGCCTGAATCCCACCATCATCGGCGGCATCCTACTGGCGTCCCGAATCGTCGACGCCTTCACGGATCTGGGCTTCGGCTACATTCTGGACAAGACCCACACGCGCTGGGGCAAGGCGCGCCCCTACGAGGTCTTTATCATTTTAGAGTGGCTCTTTACGATCCTTCTGTTCAACACCCCGCAGCACGCAAGCCAGGCGGTTCAGTATATCTGGATCGGCTTCATGTACATTATGATCAACGCTATCTGCGCTACGGCTCTCGGCGGTATCGACTCGGTGTATCTGGCCCGCGCCTTTACCACTGAGCAAAATCAGATCAAAGCTATCTCCATCAACGGCGCCATCGTCATGATCTGCTCCATCGCGTTCAACATCGTGTTCCCCGGCTTTCTGGCCGCAGGCGGCAAGACCCTGGCCGGCTGGAGCAGCATGGTCATCTCTCTCGGCGTTGTGATGGCAGTCCTCGGCATCCTGCGCTTTATCTTCTGCAAGGAGCTCGTGAAGGACGAACCGAACGAGGACGGCAAGCGCACCACCAATGATCTCACCATGAAGGAATCGCTGTCCGCCATCTCGAAGAACAAGTATCTCTTTATCATCGTCGGCCTGATGCTCATCACCTTTATTGTGAACAACATGCAGAACGCCACGACCTATTACTTCAAGTACGTCTACGGTGACGTGAGCATGCAGGGCACCGTCGCCATTACGACGCTGATCGTCGCTTGCCGCCGAATGTGCGGTGCTGCTGAAAAACGACGGCCTGCTGCCACTGAAGGAGGACAGCAGGGTGGCCTTTATCGGGGAGTTTGCCGCCTCTCCGAGATACCAAGGCAGCGGCAGCAGCCATAACAATACGAAAAATATGATCTCCGCATTGGATGCGGCGAAGGAATATTCCGTGAGCTATGCACAGGGCTGCGTTGCCCGCGACTCCAGAACGGATGAAAACCTGTTCCGCGAGGCCGTGGAGGCCGCCGGAGCGGCGGATGTCGCCGTGGTCTTCGCGGGGCTTCCCGACAGCTTTGAGAGCGAGGGCTTTGACCGCGACACGCTTGCCATGCCGGCCAATCAGAACGAATTGATCGAGGCTGTGGCCGCGGCCAATCCCAACACCGTGGTCGTGCTGCACGGCGGCGCGCCCATGCTGACAGAGTGAATTTCAAAGGTCAAGGCTGTGCTCTGTATGTACCTGGGCGGCCAGAGCGTCGGCAAAGCGGCGGTATAACTTCTGTACGGGGAGAAAAACCCCAGCGGTAAGCTGGCCGAGACCTGGCCGAAGAAGCTCTCGGATAACCCGGCCTACCTCAACTTCCCCGGCACGGAAGGCGTGGTGGACTATGCCGAGGGCGTGTTCATCGGCTACCGTTACTATGACAAGAAGGAAATGGACGTGTCCTTCCCCTTCGGCTATGGCCTGAGCTATACGAACTTCGCTTACAGCGATCTGCGTCTGGACAGATCCGAGATGACGGATCAGGACGCGCTGACTGTTCGCTGCAAGGTCAAGAATACCGGCAGTGTGGCAGGGAAAGAGGTCGTGCAGCTTTATGTCCGCAACGCAGCCTGCGACACGGCGCGTCCGCTGCGCGAGCTGCGGGGCTTTGCCAAGGTCGAGCTGCGGCCGGGTGAGGAAAAAGAAGTGAGCTTTACGCTCTCCGCGCGCGCCTTCGCCTATTACGAAGAAAAAATCCACGATTTCTTTGTTCCCTCCGGTGTCTACGGGATTGAAATCGGAGCGTCCAGCCGGGATATCCGTCTGGATGCAGAAATATCTGTCAACGGCACGGTGGAGCTTCCGTACGTCTATACGCTGACCTCCACTGTTGGATCCCTGCTGAAGACCGCAAAAGGTCGTGCCCTGTTCGAGAGGATGATGGCCGGCATGCAGCAGTCCAAGGAAATGGACGGCACTGACGCGCTGGGTGAGGGAGGCGCAGAGATGGCAAGACGCATGATGATGGAAATGCCTCTGGGTTCCCTGGCCACCTTCGGCAACGTTCCCATGGAGCAGATTCAGGGTATGCTCGCCATGCTCAACAGCTGAGAGGAAGGATGGGAAGATGAACAAAGACTTTCTGATCGGAGCGGCCACGGCGGCCCATCAGGTAGAGGGCAACAACATCCACAGCGATTTCTGGATCATGGAGAATCTGAAGCACTCGGATTTTGCCGAGCCCTCGGGCTTGGCGGTGGGTCACTACAACCGCTACGAGGAAGATATCAAGCTCCTGGCGGACGCCGGCTGCAGCGCCTACCGCTTATCCATCGAGTGGGCGCGCATCGAGCCGGAGGAGGGCCGCTATGACGCCGGAGAGATCGAACACTACCGCAAAGTTCTGCACTGCTGCCGGGAAAACGGGATCACGCCCATCGTGACCCTGCACCATTTCTCCAGCCCCGCCTGGCTGATCCGCAAGGGCGGCTGGACCAACGAATGCACGGTGGATTCCTTTGCCAAATACGCCCGCTATGTGGCGATGTAGCTCAAGGATGAGCTGGAATACGTCTGCACGATCAACGAGGCAAACATGGGCTTCCAACTGCACAAGGTCATGGACGATATGAAAAAAGCCTCCCAGCGGGAGGGCAGCGTACAGGTGGGTGTGCAGCTTGACATGAAGAAGATCCTGCTGAGCATGCTGGAGCAGGGCGTCGCGTTCCGCTGCAATCCTCTGAAGATCGGCGCCTTTCTGCGTCCGCGCTCTTCCGAGCAGGAGAAAATCGTCATGCGTTCTCACCAGGCGGCAAAGCAGGCGCTCAAGTCCGCAGCACCGCAGGTCAAGGTGGGGCTGACCCTATCCCTTTTTGACTATCAGCCGGTTGACGGTGGCGAAGCAGTCGCCGCACAGCTCTGGCAGGAAGACTTCGGCCAGTACCTTCCCTACATTCAGGACGACGATTTCCTGGGCGTGCAGAACTACTCCCGCAAGATCGTGGACGCCAAGGGAGCGCGGGAGCCGGCGAAGGATGCGCCGCTGACCCAGATGGGATATGAGGACTACCCGCAGAGCATCGGCCATGTGCTGCGAAAAGTGGCAAAGGAATTCCCGGGCGAGCTGATCGTCACGGAAAACGGCATTGCGACGGATAACGACTCCCGCCGCTGCGACTTTATCCGGGAGGCTTTCGCAGGCGTGATGCAGGCCAGAGCGGAAGGTGTGCCGGTCAAAGGCTACTTGTACTGGAGCCTGCTGGATAACTTCGAGTGGCAGGCCGGATTCGGCAAGACCTTCGGCCTAATCGTGGTTGACCGGAAGACCCAGACGCGCTATCCTAAAGAGAGCTTGAAGGTGCTGGGAAGCTTAAACGCAAAGGAAGGGGAAAACAAGGATGAATACAATCAGCTTTAACAGGAACTGGATCTGCAACGGGAAAACCGTTACCCTGCCGCACGACGCGCAGATCAGCGAGAAGCGCGGCAAGGACGTCTCCAACGGCGGCCACGGCTATTTCCTCGGCGGCCTCTACACCTATGAAAAGACTTTCACCGCTCCTCAGGAGTGGGAAGGCAAAACGATCCTCGTGGAGTTCGAGGGCGTGTATAAAAACGCGACCGTCAGCCTCAACGGCAAAGAGCTCTGCTTCCATCCCTACGGTTATACCGGCTTCTTTGTGGAGCTGAAAGACCTCGTTTACGGTGGGTCGAACACGCTGACGGTGGTTGCGGACAACTCCAAACTGCCCAACTCCCGCTGGTATTCCGGCTCCGGCATTTATCGCCCCGTATGGCTGCACGTCTGCGAAAAGAGCGGCCTGCGTCCCGAGTGTGTGAAGATCAGTACGGTATCCATCGATCCTGCTGTTGTGAAGATCGAAAGCCCCGTTTCCGTCAAGGCGGATGTGGACGGCATTAGCGGCGAGGGCACGAGCTTTGAACTGACGATCCCGAACGCGAAGCTCTGGAGCGACGATACGCCCTTCCTCTTTACTGCGAAGATCACGGCAGGCGAGGGCGACAGCGTGGAGATTCCCTTCGGTATCCGCCAGATCACATGGTCCAACAAGGGCCTGTTCATTAACGGCAAAGAGACCCTGCTGCGGGGCGGCTGTGTCCACCACGACAGCGGCATCCTCGGCGCCGCCACCTATTCTGAGAGCGAGGAGAGAAGGGTGCGCATCCTCAAAGAGAACGGCTTCAACGCCATCCGTTCTTCGCATAACCCTGCCTCCAAGGCGCTGCTGGACGCCTGCGACAGGCTCGGCATGTACGTCATGGACGAGACCTTCGACATGTGGTACAACCGCAAGAACCCCCATGACTACGGCTGCGACTTCGAGAAATGCTGGGAATCGGACGTAACCGCGATGGTCGAGCGCGACTTCACCCATCCCTCCGTGATTCTCTATTCAATCGGCAACGAGGTGGGCGAGCCCGCCGAGGCCAAGGGACTGGACTACGGCAGGAAGATGGTCGAGCTTTGCCACAAGCTCGACGCCTCCCGCCCCGTCACCTGCGGGACGAACCTGATGATCATGTCCCGCTATGCCAAGGGCAGCGGGATCTATCAGGACGGAGAGAGCAACACCGCCGCCGGGGATGGGAAAAAGAAAAAGGAAGGCGGCAACGCCAGCCTTGCCTTCAACATCATGGCATCCTTCATCGGAAGCGGTATGAACAAGGCCGGAAACTCCAAGAAGGCAGATGAACTGACCACGCCGTTCCTGGACGCCTTGGATATCGCGGGCTACAACTACGGCTCCGGCCGCTATCCGCTGGAGGAGAAGGCGCACCCGAACCGTGTGGTATTCGGCTCGGAGACTTTCCCGCAGGATATCTGGAAGAACTGGCAGATGGTGAAGAAGTACCCCTATCTGGTGGGCGACTTCATGTGGACAAGCTGGGACTACTTAGGTGAAGCAGGCATCGGCGCCTGGAGCTACACGGGCGGCATGCCCTTCAACCGGCCTTATCCGTGGATCCTCGCGGGAGCGGGTGTCATCGACATTCTCGGCATTCCGGACGGCAGCTGCAAATACGCCTCCACAGTCTGGGGGCTGGAAGGAAATCCCGTGATCGCGGTAAAACCGGTGAACCACCCCGGCGTGCGCCCGTCGAAATCCGTCTGGCGCGGCACCAACGCGATCCTTTCCTGGAGCTGGGCGGGCTGCAAGGGCAACAAAGCCGAGGTTGAGGTCTACTCCGATCAGGCGCAGGTGGAACTGCTGATTAACGGTAAAAGTGTTGGACAGAAGAAGGTCAAGGAATGCAAGGCGATTTTCAAGGTCAAGTACCAGCCCGGCACGGTCACGGCCGTGGCCTATGACGCCTCCGGCCGCGAGACCGGACGCAGTGAGCTTATATCCGCCGACGCGCCGCTGAAGATCGCGGTGCAGCCGGAAAAGATGGAAGCCAAGCCCGGTGAGATCGTCTATGTCCCCGTGAAAATCGAGGGTGTAAACGGCATCGTGGAATCCAATGCCGACCGGAAGCTGAAGGTCACCGTGGAGGGCGGCGAGCTGCTGGCCTTCGGCAGCGCGAACCCCTGTACCGAGGAGCAGTATCACACCGGCAGCTTTACCACCTATTATGGACGCGCTCTCGCCGTCGTCCGGGTGGGCGAGGCAGGAACGGTAAGCATAAAAGCAAGCGACGGCACCATGACTGGCACAGCGGAAATCATGGTCAAGTGAGGAAAATCCGATGAGAGCGACGCATTTACAGGTCGAATATCTGACCGAGCCGCTTGGGCTCGGCAATGCGAAGCCGCGGTTT
This sequence comes from Oscillospiraceae bacterium, assembly GCA_902790375.1. Taxonomy (GTDB): domain Bacteria; phylum Bacillota; class Clostridia; order Oscillospirales; family Oscillospiraceae; genus Limivicinus. Next base: position 12,712 of record CADARY010000051.1, read on the forward strand.
TACTGGAACGCGGAGGGCGGCGTTACCCAAACCGCCTATCAGATCATCTGCACCCGCGCGGGTAAAACCGCATGGGACAGCGGCAAGGTGGAAAGCGCTTCTATGACGCATATCCCTTACGGCGGCCACGACCTTCACAGCCGGGACATGGTGAATTGGAGCGTCCGGCTCTGGGACGAAAATAGCCAGCCGGGTGAGGTGAGCGAAAGCCACTTTGAGCTTGGACTTTTAAACGAGAGCGACTGGACGGCCAAATGGATCAGTGGCGACTATAAGCCTGATCCCAAGCGCCGCTATCCGGTGGACTGCTTCAAAAAGGAATTTGCCGCACAGGATGTCGTCAAGGCGCGCCTCTATGCCACGGCCCGCGGCGTCTATGACGTGACGATCAACGGCAGACGTATCGAGGGCTTTATCCTTGCCCCGGGCAGTACGGACTACCGCAAGCGCATCCAGGTACAGACCTATGACGTGACGGGCTTCCTGAAAGAGAATAGCACGATTGAGCTGCGCCTGGCCGACGGCTGGTTCCGCGGGAGCGTGGCGGCCTATGGCGTGACGAACGTCTTCGGTACGCAGACGAGCGTGCTGGTCCAGCTTGAGTTGACTCTGGCCGATGGCACAGTGCAGACGATCGGCACCGATGAAAGCTGGGCCTGGTCCAACGACGGTCCGATCCGCTTTGCCGATCTCAAGGACGGCGAGGTGTATAACGCGACGATGCGGCCGAGCTATTCCGGCAAGGCACAAGTCGTGACAGCTCCCAAGGGCGTCGCGCTCTGTGCCTCGGATAACGTGCCGGTCATGGAGCACGAGTGCTTTACCCCGTCGCTCCTGCCCGGAAAGGTGCTGGACTTCGGTCAGAATATCGCGGGCTATCTCAGCTTCCGGATCAAGGGAAAGAAGGGGCAGCGCATCCGCATCGTCTGCACAGAACTATATGATGCGAAGGAACAGACTGTCATACGCAATGCCGCAGAGACCAAGCCAGCCGCCGGCTGGACGCAGCAGAAGCTGATCAAGAAACTGATGACGCAGAAGGTCAGCGGCGAGAGCGTCGAAACGCCGCTGCACGAGATCCTGTTCACTTGCTCCGGCGGTGAGGACAGCTATAAGACCTCCTTCTCCGTCTTTGGCTTCCGCTACGCGCAGGTTTTCGGGACTGTGGACGTCAAGCCCGAAGACTTTACCGCCATCGCGGTCTACTCCGATCTGGAGCAGACAGGAGATTTCTCGTGCTCCGACGAGCGGGTGAACCAGCTGATCAAGAACACACGTTGGAGTATGAAAGGCAACTTCCTGGACGTGCCTACCGACTGCCCCACCCGCGAGCGGCTGGGCTGGACGGGCGACGCACAGGTGTTCTTCCACACCGGAGCGTATCTCATGAACACCGCTCCTTTCTTCCGTAAATGGCTTTTCGACATGGAAGACGGACAGTATAAAAATGGCCTGATCCCTGCGGTGCTGCCCTATAACGGGGTCGAGATGATGTACAAGGCCACCGGCTCTTCCGTTGGCTGGGCGGATGCCATTTATCTTGTTCCGTACCGCTATTACCAGCGTTTCGGGGACAAGGAGCTGCTGCGCTCGTGCTGGCCGATGATGAAAAAGTATGCGGACTACCTGCTGAAGAACCGGGAGAAGGACGGGCACTACGAAAAGGGCGTTCACTTGGGCGAGTGGCTGGAGCCGGTTGAGTTCCGCGACAAGGTTTACGGTGCGAAAGCCAAACACCCGGAGGAGTGCACCGCCTACCTGTATCTCACCATGTCCACTATGGCCGAGATCGCCTCTCTGCTGGGAGAGCCTTGTGACGAGTACCAAAAAGCCGCCGGAGAGGCAAAAGAAGTCTATGCCAGATATGCCGAGCTGGACACCGACCGGCAGGCCAAGCTGGTGCGTCCGCTGACCCTGGGGCTGCTGGACGGTGAGGAAAAGAAAAAAGCCCAGGCAAGGCTTGTGAAGGCGGCGGAAAACTTCCATTATCGGGTCGGAACCGGCTTCTTGTCCACGCCATTTCTGCTCGGCGAGCTGACCGAGGCCGGCGCAGCAGAGACAGCCTACAACGTGCTGATGAACCCGGAGAAGCCCGGCTGGCTCTATGAGGTGGAGCAGGGCGCGACTACAGTCTGGGAGACCTGGGAGGGCTATGTGGGCAAGAGCGACTCCGGAAGCCTCAACCACTATTCTCCCGGCGCGGTCTGCCAGTGGCTGTTCGATACTTGCGCGGGCATCCGTGTGATGGGGGAAAATCATTTCGTGATCACCCCCATCCCTGGCGGCGTGCTGACGCACGCCGAGGCCAGCTATAAGAGCTTGTACGGCAAGGTCAAGAGCTGTTGGGCGAAGACCGAAAGCGGTATACAATACAGCATCACGATTCCCTCCAACTGCACGGCAGAGATTCGGCTGGCAGACGGGAGAACAGAAAATGTGACAGCTGGCAAATATCAGTTTTGAACAACAGGAGAAAAGAAACGAGGAAACAATATGAATTCTGGTTCGTGGTCGGCAGTCAGTTCCTGTATGGCCCGGAGGTTCTGGAAATGGTGGAAGTGCGCGCCAGAGAAATGGCGACGGAACTCTCCCGGGTGCTGCCATATCCGCTGGTATATACCATCGGGCCTGCTTTTGGGAAACCTATGGCCGAGAGCGAGTGCGTCGGATGCGGGCGCTGCGTAGAGGTATGCCCCACCGGTGCGATTTTCGCCATGGAACACAAGGACGAACTTGTTTACTATGCCCACCGTGACGGCGTAAAGACTGCCGCAATGATCTCTGCTGACCTGATTCCTGAGTTAGAGCGCGTACTGCATCGCGAGCGGGGCAGCGTGACCTTCGGCATCCCTGTGACGATCCACCTGATCGAGACCGAAAGCTCCGAGCAGCCGAAGAAGCTGGGCACTTACGGCGTCATCAAAGGCGCAGGCAGCTTTCTGGGGGTGGTCGTGCCGCAGGCGCTGTTGGGTCTGGAAGCGGCCGGGTACGCCATGTAGGAACTGGTGCTCTATGCCACGCATCTGGGGCTTGGGACCTGCTGGCTGGCAGCTACGCTGAACCGCGAGGCATTTACGCAGGAAATGCACGTGCGAGATGACGAGTGGATGCCCGCCATCAGTCCTATCGGCTATCCAGCTGAGAAGCGAAGTCTGCAGGAGCGCATGATGCGAGGCACAATGAAATCCTCCCAGCGCAAGCCCTGGAAGGAACTATTCTTCCTTCCTGATTTCCACACACCGCTCACGGAAGCGGACGCGGGGGATTATGCCGAAGCACTGGAGCTGCTTCGCCTGGCTCCTTCCGCCACCAATGCCCAGCCCTGGCGTGTGGTTATGGATGACAAGGCATTCCACTTCTACGCCGTTGTTGGCAAGGAGGCGCTGGCTGAGAACCCGCCTGCCATCCAGCGGGTCGACACCGGGATCGCTGCCTGCCATTTTCATCTGGCGGTGAAAGAGAAGAATCTGCCCGGCCATTTCGAGCGGCAGGAAGCCCGCAGCTCCGGCGCGCCGGAAGGCTGGCGCTATCTGTTTAGTTGGATACTTGCACGATAACTATAGCACGAAAAACGGCAGGATGTAAATTTCAATAACATAATCTTGTTGTTAACTTGTGATAATGTCACCCTACAATTAACTTGAGAAAATGTCACCTATCCATAGAATAGAGAGCATGGAAAGGACGATAACATTGACTCAA
>CADARY010000052.1 GCA_902790375.1 Oscillospiraceae bacterium
CCTCCTTTACAGAAAGCTCATTTTCACAGATTACTAGATTTTTAGCTTAATGACATTGGTGCGCACACTGGCGTGGCAATCCGCCCGCCGGAGGCACTTCACATCTCAGAAATCCTGGTTGGCCGCTGGGAGTACGGATTGCCACACCAGTGACATCGGTCACTGGTTCGCAATGACAGACCGGAAACTGGTGCATGCTGATTAAAGCCGATACGCACTTTTTGATTTATTAGGAAAGCTCCCTTAGGGCAACACCGCACAATCCGCCTGCGGCATCTTCCGGATAAATGACGCTCTGATTTAAAAATCGGCGTTGCCGGTGGTTCTGGGGTGCAGCTCCACGTCGCGGATATTGCTCACGCCCGTCAGGTACATGACCATGCGCTCAAAGCCCAGGCCGTAGCCCGCGTGGCGGCAGGAGCCGTAGCGCCTGAGATCCAGATACCACCAGTAATCCTCCTTGTTGAGGCCCAGCTCGTCCATGCGCGCCTCCAGCACGTCCAGGCGTTCCTCACGCTGGCTGCCGCCGATGATCTCACCCACGCCGGGCACCAGGCAGTCCGCCGCCGCAACGGTCTTGCCGTCGTCATTGAGGCGCATGTAAAAGGCCTTGATGTCCTTGGGGTAATCGGTGACAAAGATGGGCTTTTTGAAAACCTGCTCGGTGAGATAACGCTCATGCTCGGTCTGCAGATCAATGCCCCACTGCACGGGGTAATCAAACTTCTGGCCGCTCTTCATGAGAATATCCACCGCTTCGGTGTAGCTGATGCGTCCAAAGTCATTGGAGACCACGTTGTGGAGTCTGTCGAGCAGACCCTTGTCCACGAAGGAGTTGAAAAATTCCATCTCCTGAGGGCAGCGCTCGAGGGTGCGGTTGATGATATATTTGACCATTGCCTCGGCGGTGTCCATGTAATCATTGAGGTCAGCAAAGGCCATCTCCGGCTCGATCATCCAGAACTCGGCCGCGTGGCGCTGGGTATAGCTCACCTCGGCGCGGAAGGTGGGGCCGAAAGTATACACGTCGCCGAAGGCCATGGCAAAGTTCTCGGCGTTAAGCTGGCCGGAGACCGTAAGACTCGTCGGCTTGCCGAAGAAGTCCTGACTGAAATCGACGCTGCCGTCCTCCTTGAGCGGGGGATTCTTGGCATCCAGCGTGGTCACGCGGAACATCTGACCCGCGCCCTCGCAGTCGGAGCCGGTGATGAGGGGCGTATGCACATAGACAAAGCCGCGCTGCTGAAAGAATTCATGTACAGCCTGGGCTGCGACAGAGCGGACGCGGAAGGTGGCGGAGAAGAGATTGGTGCGGGGTCTGAGGTGCTGGATGGTGCGCAGAAACTCCACGCTGTGGCGCTTTTTCTGCAGGGGGTAATCGGGCGTAGAGGCGCCCTCCACCGTGATGGTGTCGGCCTTGAGCTCAAAAGCCTGCTTGGCGCCCGGCGTCAGCACCAGTGTGCCGTGTACGATCAGAGCCGCGCCCACGTTCTGATGAGCGATCTCGTCATAGTTGGGGAGCTTCCCGCGCTCAAACACGACCTGCAGGGATTTGAAGCAGGAGCCGTCGTTGAGCTCGATAAAGCCGAAGTTCTTCATATCGCGGACGGTTCTGATCCAGCCGCATACGGTCATGGTCTGATCGGCAAAGGCACTTGCGTCGGCAAAAAGGCCGGCAATTTTCTGACGCTTCATGGGACATGTTCCTTTCTATGTGAAAAAGAATGACTTTATTATTATATAAAGACGCGCAAAAGAATGCAAGTTTAAAAGATCAGCTTCACAGGGCTGTGAATGTTGCGGATTTCAATATCCGTGTACTCGCCGCCTTCCTCGCCGTCTCTTGTCCAGGCAACGGGGCGTTCGAAACGGAAGCGGGCCTTCTTCGTGTGCAGGATAATCAGATTGTTGCTGTCAAAGCGCTCGGTCAGGACAGAATTGACCACCTCGGCAAAGGAGGCGATATTGCCGGGATCGCGCACCAGCACCAGCTCGCTTTCCCCGTCGCCGAGACTCACCATCGCATCCGGCAGATGGACGATGCCTGCCACGGAGGTGGAGTTGGAAACGCTGCCGTAGAGGACCTTTCCTTCAAACTTGCCGCCGTCATAGTCCACGCGCACCGGAATGGGAGCAATGTATGGCAGCTGCTGCATGCCCTGAAGGACATAGGCCAGATGGCCCAGCATCTTTTTCTGGTCCTGGGGGGTGGCATAGCTTACCTCGGTAAAGGCGCCGAAGGCGGCAATGTAGGCAAAGTAGTCCTTATCCCCAAAGCCGCCCACATCGAAGGCATGGGGCGTTCCGGCAAGCAGACAGCGCGCGGCGGCCAGGGTATCGTTTTTCGGCAGGCCGAGCGTGGTTGCCACGTCGTTTGCCGTGCCCATGGGAAAGTAGCCCACCGGCGGGGGATTATCCAGCTGCATGAGCCCAGACAGCACTTCACTGAGAGTCCCGTCGCCGCCGATACAGGCAACTGTGTCAAAATCTGCACCGTAGCGGGCGGCAAAGCGGGTGGAATCACCCTTGGCGCGGGTAAAGAAAAGAGTGGTGCGGTAGCCGCCCTTATCAAGCAGCGCCATGGCCTCCCCAAAATTGAACTTGAATGCACCGCGCCCAGCCATGGGGTTGACGATCAGCATGAGGGAATTGGACATAAAATAACCTCGCTTTACGAAGCGTAGTGGAGTGTGTTCGCAACGAATCAATTATAACGAATATCGAAGAGAGAGTCAACGGAGAAAACAAAACCGGGAAGTTTCCTTCCCGGTTCCAATAACCCATATTGACGGCTCAGGCCAGCTTGTTGAGCTTGCTTGCCATTGCGGACTTCTTATGAGCTGCGTTGTTCTTGTGAAGCAGACCCTTGGCAGCCGCGCGGTCAACTGTCTTAACAGCAACTTTATAGGCATCGACGGCATTGTCCTTGTCGCCTTCGGCAACAGCTGCGTCAAATTTTTTCACCATGGTCTTGAGCTCGGTCTTGTCAGCGCGGTTCTTGGCTCTGAGTTCCTTGGACTTAAGGTCTCTCTTTGCAGAAGATTTAATGTTGGCCATGTTTCAATCGCCACCTCCTCCTATAAAATTGAGTTACATAACTTAACTCGCGTTTAGTAAGTATAGCAAAGAAGATGGCGAAAAGCAAGTATTTTTTTAAAAAAATTTTCGCTTTTTTTGCGGGCTTATGGATTGTGTCTGAACCGGACAGGCTATACTATATCTTGATATTTATGTATCAATTCATGTTGCGGACGGAGGATGAAAATGAATCAGAGAAGAAGCATTCGAACCGATATGGCGGCGGAGCTACGGCGGCGGCAGGCCGGAGAGCTGCCGGGTGTCGGCTGTGAACAGGAGAAGCTGCGCGGCCTGCCGGTTTTCATCGTGGATATTTTCAGCAGGGAGGGGGAGCTGCGTCTCGGTAAGGCGAAGGGTCAATATTATACCCTGAGCCTGCCGCGATGGTTTGACCGGGGCAGCGAGAGCTTCAGCGATACGGTGCTTGCCCTGTCAGAGCTGATCGGGCGCTGCCTGCCTGGAGAGCATGAAAGGGTATTGGTGGCGGCACTTGGCAATCCCGACATCACACCCGACGCCCTGGGCTCTCTGGCTGCGGGGTCTATCCTTGTGACGAGACATTTAAAAGAGAAGCAGCCGGATAAATTCGGCGCCTTCTGTTCTCTGGCCCTGTGCCGTCCCGGTGTGCTCGGTACCTCGGGCATCGAGTCTGCAGAGCAGATACGCATTATGTGCCAGACCTTGGACCCCCAGGCCGTGGTCGTGATCGACGCTCTGGCCGGCTCCGAGGCGGACTCTCTCTGCCGCAGTGTGCAGGTGTCCAACGCCGGCATTTCTCCGGGATCGGGCGTCGGCAATGACAGGAGAGAGCTGAGCATGGAGACACTCGGTGTTCCGGTTGTCTCCATCGGCATCCCCACTGTGATCGACGCAGGCTTTCTGGGAGAGGAGGCGCTCGGCGGTATGTTTGTCACCCCGCGGGATATCGACAGCCTGGTACGTGCCGGCGGCAGACTGATCGGCTACGCTCTGAATCTCGCCCTGCACCGGGATCTGACAATCGGCGACGTGGACGCGCTGGTCGGATGAATGAGGAGTTATGATTTTTGATCTTTTCTTTTTCGTTGCATATCGAGATAGATTGTTTCACGTGAAACATGTTTTTCCTTTCGTTACAGACACGAGCAATCCGCGTCTGAATAGGGCGCTGCGGGAATGATAAACTTCCAAGGCAGCACGCCTGACCCAACATCGATTTAAAAATGTTTCACATGAAACATTGCAAAGTGAAAACGATACTGCTATAATGACCCCACAACACAAAGAAAGGACAAGGGTCCTATGGCAAAAATCATCGCTATCGCAAATCAAAAGGGCGGCGTCGGAAAAACGACCACCTGTGTGAATCTGTGCGCAGCTCTGAGCCTGATGGGAAAAAGAATCCTGCTGGTAGACTGCGACCCTCAGGGCAACGCAAGCTCCGGCATGGGCGTGTCGAAAACCACCAGGCCGAATACATATGATATGCTGATTTCAGACAAAACAGCAGCGGAGTGCGTGGCACAGACCGAATACGGCGACGTGATCCCGGCATCCAAGGAGCTGGCCGCCGCCTCGGTGGAGCTGATCCACGCGGATCGGCGCGAGTATGTGCTCAAGGATAAGATCTCGGCGCTCTACAGCGAATACGACTACATCTTTCTGGACTGCCCGCCTTCCCTGGAGCTGCTGACCGTCAACGCTCTGGTGGCGGCGGACAGCGTCCTGATCCCCATGCAGTGTGAATACTACGCGCTGGAGGGAATCGCAGACCTGCTGACGAGCATCAAGATGTGCTCCAAGCATCTGAATAAACGCCTTGGCATCGAGGGCATTGTGCTCACCATGTATGATGCCCGCGCCAATCTCACAACGCAGGTGGCAAACGAGCTGCGAAAGTTTCTGGGCGATAAGGTCTACACCGAGGTGATCCCGCGCAGCGTCCGCCTCTCCGAGGCGCCCAGCCACGGTATCCCCGGCGTGGTCTATGACCGCGTCAACCGGGGCAGCAAGGGCTATATGGCCCTGGCCGTGGAATTTATCAGAAGAAACGAAAAATAAAAACAGCCTCCCTCATACAGGGAGACTGCGCGACCGATCCCCCGCGAGGCCGCAGCGGAAGGAGTCAACGTCGCCCAAGCCGGGCGAGCAGTACAAGAAACGACTCCCTCAGCCGCCAGTTTGCCGACTGGCGACAGCTCCCTCGGAGAGGGAGCTTTTAAGGAAGGAGAATTTATGCCAAAAGAAAAGAAGGGTCTCGGAATCGGACTTGACGCGCTGTTCGGCGTGGACGAGAACGAGGAGACCGAGCTTCAGATCCTGCCCATCACAAAGGTGGAGCCCCGCCAGGACCAGCCGAGGGAAATCTTTGACGAGCAGAGCATGCAGGAGCTTGCGGATTCCATCGCCCAGTATGGTCTGATCCAGCCCATCACGGCGCGCAGACTGGACAGCGGCTATTATCAGATCATAGCCGGTGAACGCCGTTGGCGCGCGGCAAGACTTGCAGGCCTGACCGAGGTGCCGGTCCGCGTCATCGAGGCCGACGACCGCCGCACTGCCGAGCTTGCGCTGGTAGAGAACCTGCAGCGTGAGGATCTGAACCCGATCGAAGAAGCCAGGGGCTTTCGCGCGCTGATCGACGAATACGGTCTGACCCAGGAGGAGGCGGCAAAAAGCGTGGGCCGCTCCCGCCCGGCAGTGGCAAACGCCATGCGGCTTCTGAGTCTCTGCCCGGCAGTGCTGGAAATGGTGGAAAAACAGCAGCTCTCCGCCGGCCATGCCCGCGCTCTGGTGCCGATTCTGGACGATAAGCTTCAGACCACCGCGGCAAAGGAGGTCGTTGAAAAGGGCCTCTCCGTTCGCCAGACCGAGCAGCTTGCCGCCCGCCTTCTCAAGGAACCGAAGCAGCCCAAGCCCGAGGAGGGCATCCAGGTGGACTATGCCGCCGAGGTAGCCAACCGGCTGAGTCTCAGCCTCGGCCGCAAGGTAAAGCTGATTGACGGCAAGAAGATCGGCCGCATTGAAATCGAGTTTTACGGCGCGGACGACAGGGAAGCGCTGATCGAGGCGCTGGAAAAGCTGAAATGAGCTTCGCTCCAAGACAAAACCTGTGATAGAAATATTTATTTAGGAAGGTAAACACCAATGCTTGACATCAAATTTCTGAGAGAAAACCCGGAGATCGTCAAAGAGAACATCAAAAAGAAGTTCCAGGATCAGAAGCTGCCGATGGTGGACGAGGTCATAGAGCTCGACCGCCTCAACCGCGCAGCCATCACCGAGGCAAGCGACCTGCGCGCAAAGAAGAACCAGCTCTCCAAGGCAAACGGCCCCCTGTTTGGCAAACTCAAGAAGGCCTCCGAGGAAGAGAAGGCTGCCATCCAGACTCAGATCGACGCCAATATGGCCGCCGTCAAGGCCAATGACGAGCGCCTGGCGGAGCTTGAGCGCCTGGAAGGGGAGTACGCCGAGAAGATCCGCCATCTGATGCTGAACATCCCCAACATCATCGACCCGTCCGTCCCCATCGGCCCGGACGACTCTGCAAACGTGGAGGTGGAGCGCTTCGGCGAGCCCGTGACGCCCGACTTTGAGATCCCCTATCACACCGAGATCATGGAGCGCTTCAACGGTGTGGACATGGATGCGGCGGGCCGCGTCTCCGGCAACGGCTTCTATTATCTGATGGGTGACATCGCGCGCCTGCACTCCGCCGTTCTGGCCTACGCCCGTGACTTCATGATCGCCAAAGGCTTTATCTACTGCATCCCGCCCTTCATGATCCACGGCAACGTGGTAGAGGGCGTCATGAGCCAGACCGACATGGACGCCATGATGTACAAGATCGAGGGCGAGGATCTCTACCTCATCGGCACCAGCGAGCACTCCATGATCGGCAAGTTCATCGACCAGATCATTCCCGAGCAGAGCCTGCCCCAGACCCTCACCAGCTATTCTCCCTGCTTCCGCAAGGAGAAGGGCGCCCACGGCATTGAGGAGCGCGGCGTTTACCGTATCCACCAGTTTGAAAAGCAGGAAATGATTGTCGTCTGCAAGCCCGAGGACTCCATGGCCTGGTACGAGAAGATGTGGCGCTACTCGGTGGAGCTCTTCCGCAGCATGGAAATCCCGGTGCGCCAGCTTGAGTGCTGCAGCGGCGACCTTGCCGATCTCAAGGTCAAGTCCTGCGATATCGAGGCCTGGAGCCCGAGACAGCAGAAGTATTTCGAGGTCTGCTCCTGCTCCAACCTGGGCGACGCCCAGGCACGCCGTCTCAGAATGCGTGTCAAGGGCGAGGACGGCAGAGTTTACCTTCCCCACACCCTCAATAACACCGTCGTCGCGCCCCCGCGCATGCTTATTGCCTTCCTGGAAAACCATCTCCAGGCAGACGGCAGCGTCACCATCCCCGAGGTTCTCTGGCCCTACATGGGCGGCACAAAGATCCTGACGCCGAAGAAGTGAGAACAATCAAGGCAGCACCGCACAATCCGCCTGCGCAGCTCCTGAAAAAGTTGTGATCTGAGGCTGACTTCATCAGAACCGAAATTTTCTCAGGATCAGCTCTCGCCGAATGATGCGGTATTGCCATGAAAAAGAACACCTTAACTCCAAACCATAATAAAAGAAAGGATGAGAAGCATGAAAAAATTCTTTGAAGAGTTCAAAACCTTTATCTCCCGCGGCAACGTCATGGACATGGCTGTCGGCGTCATCATCGGCGGCGCCTTCGGGGCCATCACGAGCTCCCTGGTCACCAACGTGATCACACCGCTGCTGGCAGCCCTGTTCAACTCCCCGAATCCGGACGCGCTGAACATCACCCTTCGCGCCGCCACGGACGGCGGAGAGCCGATCGTCCTCGGCCTCGGCACCTTCCTCGGCACCATCATCAATTTCCTGGTCATCGCCTTTGCGCTTTTCTCCGTCATCAAGGCCATCAACAAAGCCAAGGAGATGGGCGAGAAGCTGATGAAGAAGCAGAAGGAAGAAGAGGAAGCCAAGGCTGCCGAAGATCCCAAGCCCACTACCGAAGAGCTGCTCGGCGAGATCTTGGCAGAGCTCCGCAAGCAGGACGGGAAAGCAAAATAAGCAGACAGAACATACAGAAAACGACGGATTCGCAGATATTCTTTCAGGCGAATCCGTCGTTTGTGAAAAGGCCCCATGCGGCAAAACTGCGCAAGAAAGCGCCGCAGGCGGCTCAAAAGGAGAAAGCATGAACGATATCATCCTCTTAAAGGTCGGCGAGATCATTCTCAAGGGCCTCAACCGCCGGCGCTTCGAGCAGAAGCTGCTCGGCAATATCCGCTGGCGTCTGAGCCGCATCGGCAAATTCAGGGCCTATATCCTCCAGTCCGCCATCTATGTGGAGGGGGCGGAGGAGAACGCCGACATGGACGCCGCCTTTGAAGAGCTGCAGAAGGTCTTTGGCATTGTGGCCATCTCCCGTGCCGCCGCCTGCGAAAAGGACAAGGACGCCATTGTGGAGCTTGCCAAAACCTATCTCCGGGACGAGATGCTGCACGCCAAAAGCTTCAAGGTGGAGACCCGCCGTTCCGACAAGTCCTTCCCCCTGACGAGCGTGCAGCTCAGCCAGTACGTCGGCGGAGAGCTGGACGACGCCTTTCCTGACTGCGCGGTGGACGTACATAACCCCGAGCTCACCGTGCATATCGAGGTGCGCGATCTCGCGGCTTATGTGCACGCCTCTCCGGTGCCCGGCGCGGGCGGGATGCCCGTGGGCTCCAACGGCGTGGCGATCTCGCTGCTCTCCGGCGGCATCGACAGCCCCGTGTCCACCTGGATGATCGCCCGGCGCGGCGTGCGGCCCATCCCGGTCCACTTTTTCTCCTTCCCGTATACCTCGCAGCAGGCCAAGGAGAAGGTCATCGAGCTTGCAAGCCTTCTGACCCCCTGGTGCGGACGCATGCGCATGGAGGTCGTGCCTTTCACCCATATTCAGGAGGAGATCCGCGACAAGTGCCCCGAGGAGTATTTCACTCTCATCATGCGCCGCTTCATGATGCGCATTGCCGAGCGCATCGCTCTGGACAACGGAGCCAAAGCTATCGTCACGGGCGAAAACCTCGGCCAGGTGGCAAGCCAGACCATGGAGGCCATGGCCTCCACCCAGGCGGTGCTGAGTCTGCCGGTCCTGCAGCCGCTGATCGGTATGGACAAGAGCGAGATCATCCAACAGGCCCGGAAGATCGGCACCTTCGAGACCTCCATCCTGCCCTATGAGGACTGCTGCACGGTCTTCACCCCGCGCCATCCGCGCACCCATCCCACGGTGCAGGAGGTCGAGGAGGCCGAGGCCGCCCTCGATGTGGAGGCGCTGGTGAACGAAGCCCTTGCGGGGCTGGAAAGGATTCCCGTCGGTTATGAAGAAGAGCTTTGATACCGAGATCCTGTGCGTCGGCACAGAGATCCTGCTGGGGCATATCACCAATACCGACGCCCGGGATATCTCCGAAATGCTCTCGAAGATCGGGATCAATGTAAAATACCACACGGTGGTGGGCGACAATCCCGAGCGGCTGCGCCGCTGTGTGGAGATCGCCAAAAATCGCGCCGATATCCTCATCACCACCGGCGGCCTCGGCCCCACCTGCGACGATCTGACCAAGCAGATCCTGGCTGATGCCTTCGGCAAAAAGCTCGTCAAGAGCGAGCGAGAGGCGCAGGGCCTCTACGAGTATATCAGGACAGGCCGCGGCCTGACCCCAAACACCTACAGTCAGGCGCTGGTACCGGAGGGCTGTGAGATATTTCACAATTTATGGGGCACGGCCCCCGGCTGCGCCTTTGAGGCGGAGGGAAAACACGTGCTCATGTTCCCCGGCCCGCCCAAGGAGTGCGTACCCATGTTCCGGCACTACGCCCTGCCTTATCTCAAAAAGCTCTCGGATGAGGTGATCGTCTCCCACTCCCTGCAAATTTTCGGCATCGGCGAGAGCGCCGTGGACGATCTATTTGCCGACGAGATGAACCGCATGACCAATCCCACGATGGCCCCCTATGCCAAGGAGTGCGACTGCCTGCTGCAGATCACCGCCAAGGCCGGGAGCGAGGCGGAGGCGGAGGCCATGATCGCCCCGGTGGCGGCGCATGTGCGCGAAAAGCTCGGCGAGCTCATTTACGGTGAGGATATCGAATGCCTGGAGCAGGCTGTGATGGCGCTGCTGCAGGAGAAAAAGCTGACGTTCGCCACGGCCGAGAGCTGCACCGGCGGGGACATCGCCCGCCGCTTTACGGAGCTGCCCGGCGCGAGCGCCTTTTTCAAGGGCGGCGTCGTGAGCTATACCAATGAGGTCAAGACGGCTCTGCTCGGCGTGGACGCGCAGCTTCTTGAAGAGAAGACCGCCGTCTGCCGCGAGGCAGCTGCCGCCATGGCCGAGGGGGTGCGCGCAAGACTCGGCACCGATCTCGCCGTGAGCGTCACGGGCCTTGCCGGACCCGACGGGGACGGGGTGCACGAGGTGGGCACCGTCTTCATCGGCCTTGCAGCGTCCGACGGGACGTGGGTGCGCGAGACGCACATGGGCACCTTTCGCACCCGCAGCTTCATCCGCCGCATGGCGGGCAACCACGCCTTTGACATGATGCGCCGCTGGATGTGCGGCTTAAAAGTGGATTGATTTTAAAGAAAGACGGTACGCACATGTTTTCCGGATTCAGCGAAAAAACCGGCGCCTTCCTCTGGGATCTCGCCTTCAACAACGAACGGCCCTGGTTTCTGGCTCACAAGCAGGAATTTGAGGACTATGTCAACACCCCCTTCAAGGCCATGGCGGCTGACACCTTCGCCGAGGTAAAAAAGCGCCTGCCCGATTTCGAGGGCTTTGTGCACATCTCCCGCATCTACCGGGACGCAAGGCGTCTCTTCGGCCGCGGGCCTTACAAGGATCACCTCTGGTTCACGCTCTGGACCAGCGACGTGTCCAAGCACGGCCCCGCCTTCTGGTTTGAGATCGGCCCGTCCGCCTACCGCTACGGCATGGGCTTCTGGGAGACGAGCCCCGCCCAGATGGCGGCCTACCGCCGCGCCATCGACGCCAATCCCGCCCGCTTTCTGCGCATGGTGAAGGCGATCTCGCGCGGGGGCTGGGCACTTATGGGCGAGGCATACAAGCGCCCAAAGGCCCTGCACGACGATCCGCTGCTGGACGCCTGGTACAATTTAAAATATGTGGGCGTACAGAAGAATTTCGATCTCGGCGGCGCGGCCTATACCGCGCAGCTGCCGGGGATCGTGGCCGACGCCTTTGTTGAACTGATGCCGCTGTACCGTTTCCTGGCTGAGATCTGGCTGTCCTGCCCGGAGGAGGAGAAGGCAAGATGATCGGAGAAAAGCCCTTGACGCGGAGCGCTCCGCGGGCGGCGGTGATCATGCCCGCCTACAACGCCGAAAGCACCATCGAAAAAACCGTGCGCAGCATTCTCGGGCAGAGCATGGGGGATCTCGTGCTGATCGTGGTGGACGACGGCTCGACGGACGAGACGGCGGCGATCCTCTCGCGCCTGCAGAGGGAGGACGGACGCCTGCTGCCCATCAGGCTGCCGAACGGCGGCCCTGCCAGGGCGCGGAACGCGGGCCTTGACGCCGTACCGCCGGGGACGGAATACCTCATGTTCTCCGACGCGGACGATCTGCTCGAGCCGGACGCGCTCCTGTACGCCATCGAAAACGCCGGGGACGCGGACCTTGTGCTGATGGGCTTTTCCATCCTGGAGCCGGACGGGAGCGAGCAGCGCTATTTTGAACCGGCGGCCCGCTATACGCCCGAAACCCTGGGCGAAAGCCTCGGGCGGCTGTACAAGGCCAATCTCTTAAACCAGGTCTGGGGCAAGCTCTTCCGGGCAAGCCTCGTGCTGGACAACGCCATCCGCTTTCAGGATTACCGCTGGGGCGAGGACAGGCTTTTCATCTATGACTGTCTGGAGCGCGCGCGCAGCGTCGCCGTGCTGCCGGAGTGCAAGTATGCCTATATCATGTACCCGGGGGAGAGCCTGATCACCCGTTATTACGACAAAAAGCTGGACGTGTGCCTGAAGTCGGACAAGCGGATGGAGGCGCTCTGCCGCCGCTTCTCCGTTTCGGACGAGCGGGACTTTCGCTACATGTTCGTCAAGAGCGTCTTTTCCTGCCTGACCACTCTGTTTTCTCCGAAATGCACGCTCACCGGGGCGCAGAAGCGCGCCGAGATCCGCCGGACGCTGGAGAATGAACGGGTGCAGGCGCGCAGCCGGGACGTGTTCGGCGGCCCCGCGGTGCAGAGCCTCTGCGCCGTGATGCACACGAAAAACGTCACGCTCAATTACCTCGCCTTCCGCCTCGTGGCAAAGGCCGGGGAGGCGGCCCCGCGGCTGTTTACAAAGCTCAAGCACAAAAAATAAAAGGAGGCTTTCCCATGCGCACCATGGCAATCGACTACGGCGATCAGCGCATCGGGCTTGCGGTCTCGGACCCGCTGGGCATCCTGGCGGGCGAGGCCTGGACCATGCAGGAATGGGATATGGAGCGGGCTGCGAGGCGCATCGCCGAGGAGGCAGGGGCCCGGGACGTGGGTACTCTGGTGCTGGGCCTGCCGAAGAACATGGACGGCACCGAGGGGCCGCGCGCCGAGAAAAGCCGCGTCTTCCGGGAGCTGCTGATCCGCGAGACCGGCCTGCCCGTGATCCTCTGGGACGAGCGGCGCAGCAGCATCGAGGCCCACGCCATCCTGCACAGCGCCGGCAAAAAGGAAAAGCAGCACCGCAAGAGCGTGGACGCCGTGGCGGCGAGCCTGATTCTGGAGGGCTGGCTCGGCAGCGGGCGGTAAAAAATACAGAGGCCGGCGGGGAAACGCGGCTTCATCGGCCTCATCCGGGTAAAAAAGCCGGGATCATCCCAGACGAAGCGGTCTATATTGACGACGGCTTATACTACAACGACGAGGACGAGACGGTCTGCGGCGGCCATGGGGAAGAACGTGCTCACCGTCAAGGTGTGGGACGATGCCAACAACCAGGACGGCAGGCGTCCAGATAACGTGTACTTCCACATCACGCGGGGCGACGGGCGTCGACGACGGAAATCCGGAGAATACCATCATTCTCAGCTGCGCCAGCACCAGCTGGAACCCTCACGAAAAATCTTGGGCAATACCGCATAATTCGGCAAGAGCAGATCCTGAGAAAATTTGGGTTCTGATAAAGGCACTTTTTCGCAGATGTACTTTGTGTACCTCAAGAAGCGGTATTGCCCTTGCATTCAGGTTTGGCGAATGCTATACTTTTGCTGGAAATATTATACACCGGCGAACAAAAAGGAGGAATTTTACATGAGGCAGAGAACAGGAAGGAAGCGGCTGTGTTTCCTGCTCCCCTTCGCGCTGATGCTGGTGCTGGTGATGGCAGTGAGCGCGGCGGCGTGGGCAGAGCCTGCGTCAGCCCATACCCATACCCTGGGCGAGAATACCATCACCTTCGACCCGTGGGAAAGCACCAACAGCCTGCCCTATTCGGAGGGCAGCTACTACCTGACGGATAACGTGACGCTGAGCGAACAGTGGCAGCCAGCCAGCGGCACAACCAACCTCTGTCTCAACGGGCATGCGATCATATTTGATAAAGAAGACAGCGAAAGAATCGATGTCATCTGCGTAGCAAACGGGACGACGCTGAATCTGTTCGACGAGACAGCAAATGCCGGAACGATCACCCATGCCGCCGGAGAAGGAAAGTGCCCCGGCCGAGGCGTGTTTGTTTATGGCGGCACGTTCACTGTATACGGCGGTACGATCACCGGCAATAATGCAGCCGGAGACGGCGGCGGCGTGTACGTCAGATCCGGCACCTTCAACCTGTCCGGGGGTACGGTCACCGGCAACAATGCAGGCGGAGACGGCGGCGGCGTGTTTCTGGGTGATGGCATCCTCACTGTGTCCGGCGGGTCGATCACCGGCAACAATGCAGGCAAGAGCGGCGGCGGCGTGGAAGTGTGCGGCGGCACCTTCAACCTGTCCGGTGGGTCGATCACCGGCAACAACGCAGGCAAGAGCGGCGGCGGCGTGGAAGTGTACGGCGGCACCTTCAACCTGTCCGGTGGGTCGATCACCGGCAACAACGCAGGCGGAGACGGCGGCGGCGTGTACATGAACAGACTCAGGTTCAACATATCCGGAAGCCCGACGATCACGGACAACGTCAAGGGCGGCCGCATTGACACGGGTTCCGGCGTTTACGTGAAGGGCGACAACGGAATCGACAGTAACGTCTATCTGAACAACGCGGCCAGCAAGAAAGTGATCAACGTCGTCGGCACGCTGACGAACACCAGGCCTGTCGGCGTGACGATGGCTCAGCCCGGCGTGTTCACCAAAAGCTCCGATCCTGTCAAGGCGAGTGACTATTACGACAAATTCGCAAGCGACAGCAGCGACTATGCGGTTGTAAAGAGCGACAACGAACTGACGCTGACGCAAATCATCGCGTATCCCCTCTATGTCAGCGGTACGCAGGTGACGAACGCCAACCAATACGACGTGCTGGGCGACGCGGATGAGGGCGCAACAGTCGTCTACACCCCTGCGGACAACAGCACCACTCCCGCAACCCCCGCCACCCTCACGCTGAGCGGCGCGAACATCACGACGGGATATGAGGTCAAAGGCTCCACCGCCGCCATCTATACCACCGACGACCTCATTGTGACGGGAAGCGGCTCTGTCAGAAATGTCGGATTCGGCATACACATCGAGGGAGGAAAGACCCTGACCCTCAACGGCGACTTCGATCTTACCGCAACGGTGAACGGCATCTATCTTTTTGATAATTCCGAGCTGGTCATGAAGGACGGCACCGTCAACACCACCGGCGGCACCAAAGGCGTGTTTGCATCCCTCAATGGCAGCAGCGTCACCATTGACGGCGGCACACTCACTGCCATAGGAAACGGTGCGCAAAACAAAGACGGATATGGCTTGAGTGTGAACGGAACGCTGACCGTCAACGGCGGCATGGTCTTCGCAACAGGGGGCACGAATGGCGCGCCGGGTCACGGCATAGGCGTTGACCCCGATGCCCAGGCAAGCCAGATCGTCATCAACGGCGGCGCCGTGACAGCCACAGGCGCAAGGTCCGCTTTGAATAAAGCGCCGACCGTCGCAGAAGGCATCACGGCATTCGGCAGCGCCAGCAGCGACGGCGAGCCCGCGGAGGCGTATGACGCGGCGAAAAACAGTGACTACAAATGGGTCAGAACGCAGATCGACTATCCCCTGTGGGTCGGCGGCACGCAGGTGACGAGCGCCAACCGGAACGACGTGCTGGGCGACGCGGACGATGGCGCAACGGTCGTTTTCACCCCCGCGGACAGCGGCGCCGCCACCCTGACGCTGAGCGGCGCGAGCATTACGGACGGGTATACGTTCGGTATGAGTAACAGCGTTGCTGCCATCTACGCCGATGGCGATCTGACCATCAACGTGACGGCGGCCAGCACCGTCAGAGGCCCCAATACCGTTTCGGGCGATAGCTACGGCGTTTACAGCAGCTCAGGCAGCGTGACCGTCACCGGTACCGGCGAGCTGAACGCCGCGGGCGGTGAGGCGACGAATGGCAACAGCTGCGGCGTTTGGGCATTTGGAGACGTCACCGTCGCCGCCGCCGGCAAGCTGACCGCCACGGGCGGTACGCAGGGCATCAGCGGCAATGTCAAGAACGCCATCGCCGGTACCGGCTGGACGGATGTGGACGGCACCCAGGGCGAGGCGGCTATCGCGGTCAGCGCCACCGGGCAGGATTTGAGCAGCTATAAGAAGGTGCAGTTCCCCGCCGTTTACCCCCTGTGGGTCGGCGGCACACAGGTGACGAGCGCCAACCAGGACGATGTTCTGGGCGACGCGGACCAGGGCGCAACGGTCACCTTCGCCCCTGCGGACGGCGCCGATCCCGCCACCCTCACGCTCACCGGCGCGAACATCACGACGGGGCATAAAGTGCGCGAGTGGATGAATGGCATCTACTATGGCGGAACGAATGATTTGAAGCTCGTCCTGGTCGGTGAGAACAAGATCAGCGGTGAGGATCTCGATTATGGTATTAACAATGAAGGCGACTATTTTAAAGGCCGGGGCGCTTTGACGGTTACCGGTGAAGGAAAGCTTGACGTTATCGGCAAATACTATGGCATCACTTCCGCAAAAGTGCTCACGATCGAAAACGCCACCGTGTACGCAAGCGCGACGGGTTGGCATCCTGTGTGCATCCAGGGCACGGAAGGCATCGTAATCAGCAACAGCACCGTGAAAACTACCGGAGAAAACGGTATTGCTTCCAATGGCAGCGTTGTGATAAAAGCCGGCTCCAATGTAATGGCCGCAGCACAGGTATACGGCATATACAGCAAGCCGGAGAACAACGGCAGCGTTGTGATAGAAGACGGAGCCTGTGTGATCGCCACAGGAAACCAGCTATCCGCTATCGTAGGCAACGTCAAAAACGCCATTGCCGGTACCGGCTGGGAGGATGCGTTTGGCGTCACAGGCAAGGAGTATATTGCCGTCAATACCGATCCGGGCGGGGACCTGAGCAAATATCGTAAGGTCATGTTCCTGGCAAAGCCGCTCATCACCGGCGCGGATCTGGTGCTCGACGGTACGCTTGATTTCCGCTTCTATGTGGCCCTGCCCGAAAACGCTGACCCGACCGGCGCATACATGAGCCTTACCGTCCACGGCAGAACCATCGAAATTCCGTTCTCCGAGGCCGAAGCCAGCAAGGAGGGCGCCACGCAGGGCCAAAAAATCTTCCCCTGCCCGGTGTATTCCATCGAAATGATGGAGCCTGTAACGGCGGTCTTCCATTACACGCAGGACGGTCAGGCCAAAACCGAGACGCTCACCGCCTCCATCAAGGATTATCTGGACATAGCGCAGGGAACCTATCCGGCGCATCCGCCGCTTCAAGACCTGATCGCCGCCGTGAGAGACTACGGCCATTATATCCAGCTCTACCTTGCGAGGCTCCATGGCTTCACCGTCGGCGAGGGCGGCGAGTATGCCGCAATGCCCGCCGCCACCGAGGACCTCAAGCCCGCGACAGCGCAGGATCTGGAGCCTTACAAGACCAAGTGGTACAGATCTAACACAGTCATTCTGGATTCCGTGAGTTACTACAACACCTTCGCCGAGCGTACCACGCTGCATGTGCGTGTCAAGCTCAAATCCGCGAGAACGCTTACCGCGACGGTGAACGACAAGCCTTGGGAGATTACCAGTCTCGGCGGCAATGTGTACGACATTGAGATCCCCAACATTGCGGCGAACAACCTGGACGAGGAATACAAGGTGGTGTTCACTGCGGACGGAGTCCTTGTCTGCGATATCGGCGTTTCGGCCCTGACCTATGTCAGCGCCGTGCTGGCAAGCGACCGCGACGAGGCGGACGAGAAGGCGGCGCTCACCGCGTTCTACAACTACTACAAGGCTGCGGAAGCTTTCGGCAGCTAAAGGAGGCGGTAAACCATGGAAAAATACGAAGCGCTCACCCTTGAGGTCATCCGTTTCGAGACCGAGGACATCATCACAACCAGCATACTGGACGGTCTGCCTGTCGAGGAAAA
>CADARY010000053.1 GCA_902790375.1 Oscillospiraceae bacterium
GGCGTTCTGGGTCTTATTCTGCTGCTGAAAGCCCTTGTACACCAGCACATGGCTGTCGTCCAGGGCAAAGCTGAAATCCCGGTTCGTGTGCAGCGGCCCATTGCGCAGGATGTTCAGCAGCTCACTTGCCTCGCCCGGCCGGGTTTTTAGGAGGATCGGGGCGCGCACCATTTCCTCCGGATAGCCCAGATCGCGCGCCATCTCCCGCAGCAGGGCGGGGTCGGCGTTTTCCACCTGGGTCAGGAGATAGATGAAGTGCTCTTTTTTATTGGCGCGGCGGCGCTGCTCCTCCTGCTGGCGTTCATACTTGAGCATGGTCTCAAAGGCCATTTTCACCATCAGGGCAACGGGGCGCACCTCGTCCGGCACACCGGTCACGCCCACCACGCCCTCGCGCACGCCGCCGGTGGCGATGACCATATTGATGCCCGGCAGGACGTTCGGGAAAGACATGCCGGTGGTGTCCACGATCTCCTCGGTTCCGGTGACAAGTCGATATGCGACCTCGTGATACTGTCCGATACGGGCTTTGTCGCGGCTGGCGATGATGATGCCTCGCTCATCCATAATGTTCACGTTATAGTCTGTATAGCGGGTCACGCGGTCAATGAATTTTTCAGCAACGCGGTCAATGAATTTTTCAGCAAAATCTCTGTCAAGCATGGTGTTTATGCTGTCGCAGAAAGAACATCTCTGCGCAGCAGAACCTCCTGTTTTTTTACTATCTTACCACAAAAAAAGCAACAGACAAGAGGAGTTGGGTGAGCAAAATCTTCTGTCCTCGGGATATAGCGTTTTTCAGCCTCTGCTCTAAAGGAAGAAAAGCGGGAATTTTCTTCATCATTGCACTTTAATTTCAGATGAATGTATCAGGTGGTCGGTGAAAAGAAATGAGAAAAAGGGACGCGGCGCTGATTGACGCCGCGTCCTGAACTATATTATGCTCTGAATAGATTACTCTTCGCCCATGGCGACCTTGACGGCCTTGATGGCAAAGGTCATGGTGCGGCCCATGGCGATACCGGCCATCAGGCAGGGATAGTTGTTGACGAAGAAGCCGCCGGAGCAGTCACCGGTCACGAACAGGCCGGGGATGGGCTCACGGTTCTCGTCGATGGCCTGGGCCTTCTCGTTGATGAGGATGCCCTGCTCCGTGGTCAGCAGGCAGGCGCCCAGCCAGAAGCCGTAGAAGGGAGCCTTCTCAATCTTGGAAAGGTGATAGGGCAGCTTGCCGAAGTCCTCGTCCTCGCCCTTCTCTGCCAGCTCGTTATAGCGGGCAACGGTGGCCAGGAAGGTGTCCTTCGCCTCGCCCTGGAAGCCCAGCTTGTCGGCCAGTTCCTCCAGCGTGTCGCACTTGAAGGCGTTGCCTTTTGCAACCTGATCATCGAACATGCCCAGCATTCTCTCGGGGTTGGAGCGGGTCTGTGCGGAGCAGCCGATGGTGTGGAACTTCTGCACGTCCTCGGGCATATTAGCGTCGAAGATGGAGGCGTAGACATGACCGGGCTGATTGAAGGCGGCGTAGGACATCTGGTCATAGGTGCCGGACTCGCAGGCGAAGCGCTCGCCCTTGCGGTTGACCTTCAGGAAAGGCTGGGTGCCGATGTTGAACTGGCCCTCGGTTGCGGGGAAGTACTTGTCGCCGACGGCGGAGACGGCGTAGCCCGCATCGACGCCGGGGGCGACGATGCCGCGGTCAAAGAGCATGGGGGCGGGCTCGGCCTGCATGGCGGCGCCGATCCACTTTGCGGCCTTGATGCCGTCGCCGGTATCGCCGGGCCAGCTGTTGTCGTAGGTGGTGACGGCGGTGCCCAGGGGATCGAGCTGCTCCATCATGGCGACGTTGCGCGGGTAGCCGCCGGTAGCCAGCA
Source organism: Oscillospiraceae bacterium (assembly GCA_902790375.1). Classification (GTDB taxonomy): domain Bacteria; phylum Bacillota; class Clostridia; order Oscillospirales; family Oscillospiraceae; genus Limivicinus. Next base: position 1,872 of record CADARY010000053.1, read on the forward strand.
GCACGCCGTTTTTCGCGTTGATACGCAGATAGGAGCCGTCCTCCTTCTGGGCAATGATGCCGGTCACGCGGCCGGTGTCGTCCTGCTCCAGCTTAACCATCGGGGTGGAGAACAGGATCTGGTTGCCGCCTTCCTCAATGATCTGCATGAACATATCCAGACGGTCGAGATCACTGGTCCAGAAGTGCTCCTCAGCGGGGAAGAAGTAGCCGGTTGTCTCGGGCTCGGGCCAGTGGGACTCGTCGCCGAAGGTCACGTCGAGCTTGGCATTGGGATCGTACTTGGCATAGCACTCCTTGATGAACTTGTGCATGTCGGCAGACTCGTTGAACCAGGTCTGGAAGGTCTGGAGATTCGTTTTGCCGGAGGAGAACTTCTTGAGCTCGCGGCGCATGGCGGCGCGGTCCATCGGCGGCTCGCCTGCGGCCAGCATATCCTCGGAGTCGCACACACCGTACCAGCCGCGTCTGCGGGCGTGGGTGGTGCCCTTTTCGATCACGAGAGTCTTGTAGCCCTTGCTGGTGGCGTATGCGCCGGCGCACAGACCGCCGTTGCCCGCGCCGACAACCAGAAAGTCGGTGTCGAGGGTCTCTTTGATGTCGGCATCACTGATCTCGGGGGCCTCGCCCAGCCAGTCGGCGGGTGCGGCATCGGCCTCATCATGGGTGATGACCTCCACGGGGATCTCGCCCTTGGCCTGCTGGATGCACTTGTTGGCGGCTTCCATGACGGCGTTGGAGGTCATGGTTGCGCCGGAGACGGCGTCGATCTCGGCGCTCTGCTTCTGCATCAGGGCATTGCGCAAATCCTCGGCGGCGGCCTGTCCGATGGAAGCGGTCTCACCGGTGACGTCCAGGACCACATCGGTGATGGCGTCGGCGCTGAAGGTCATGGTGACCATCACGGTGCCGATGCCGGTGGCAGTGGCGGAGTAGGTGCCGGGGGTGTAGATGCCCTTGGCCTCATCGGCAAAGGCGGTCATACCGGTGACGGAAGACAGGGCCACGGCGGCGGAGCCGGCCAGCGCGCCCTTGAGAAAATCGCGGCGGGAAAGCTGTTTCATGTTTTATCCTCCTGAATAAATTTTGGGTTCAGCATTTGCTTTAACCATTATAGGGCAGGGAGTAAGCCGCAGGTCAAGCATGAGGATTGAAAAAACCATTTCCTTCGGTTATACTGAGACAACAACAGATTTTCCCAATGCTCGGAAGAGATACGGTCATTCATATACAAGGAAAAACAGATCATGGAACAATATCGCATCGGTGATTTCGCAAAATACCTGGGTGTAACCCCCGACTTGCTCAAGCACTATGAGGACATGGGGATCATCCAATCCATCCGCAGCGAGAGTGGGTATCGCTATTACCCCTTTCAGACGACGCTTTATCTGATCGAGAGCATACGCCTTCGCAATTACGGCCTGACGCTGCGGGAGATACGCGGCATCCTGAACGAGCACAGCATGGTCAACGCCCAGGTGGAGCGGCTTTTCAATGAGAAAATGGAACTCATACATCAGGAGATCGCACTGGATCAGGCCCTGACGGAGGATTATGCCGACTTTTGCCGCTGGAAGGAAGCGCTGGAATCGCGCCCCTGGGATTGGGAAATCCGCCGCAGCAGGAGAATGTATTTCCTTCCGCATACGGACGGACATGCCTTTCTGAACGATCCGCGCATCTATGAGATCCTAAACCAGTGGATGAGCTATATTCCTATCATCAAATCGGCCAGAAAGACCGATACGGACGGGAAAACCGTGTGGGGGTTTCTGGCGGATCAGGACGCTGTCGAGCGTCTGCACCTGCCGCTCAACGATGTGGTAGAGCTGTGCCCGCCGCAGCATATTTTCTACTATAAATTCTGTGCAAGCATACTCCGGGACGACAGTGAGACGCCGGACAATCCAGAAAATCCAGCCTTTCGACAGCTGAAAGCCCTGGGGCTTTCCCATGCCGGTCCCTATTTCCGCGTGTCTCTCATGCCGGGAGATTGGGAGAGAGGGCTGGACTATCTGTACGGCTACTATGCCATCCCGCTTGCGGAAGAAGCACCAACAAGCTGAATTTCTCCAACAGCAGCCTCACTGCCGAGATAGATATAGGCGGTATCATAAAAATTGACACCCAGCGTGTTGGCTGTGGGGCTGTGCTGCTGGATGGAATTGTGCTCGCGGACGCAGCAGAGGGAATGTATATGCTGCATGCCGCGCCGCTCAATCTTGGAGGCAGCGAGGGCGCGCCCTGCCGAGCATATTTGATGAGGTAAGATATTGAAAAATGATGAATGTGTCGTTTTTAAAACTTGAAATTTTTATCCCGGAGACACATCTTGGCGCGCTGAAAGCTGTATTGCGCGAGGTTGACGCCGGGCACATCGGCAATTACGATTGCTGCCTTTCTTACAGCCAGGTGATGAGCACGTGGCGGCCGTTAGCAGGAACGGACCCTTATATCGGAAAAGAAAATGTGATTAGCATTGAGCCTGAATTGAAGGTCGAGGTTACGATTCGGACAGAGAAACTAAGGGAAACGATGGAAGCAATCAAGCGTGTACATCCTTATGAGGAACCGGTTATTAACGTCATTCCGCTGTGGGGGACAAGCTTATAAGCTAAGGCAACACCGCACAATCCGCCTTCGGCATCTCCTGGAAAATTTGTGCCCTGATTTCGTCACTTTTTCTTGAGGTACACAAAGTACATCTGCGAATCTGCTCTTGCCGAATTATGCGGTATTGCCCTAAGAATTGTTGTCAAGAAAAAAGCTGGGATTTCACTTGACAAGATTAGCAATTAGGATCTTTGTACAAATGCCGAAAAGGCACATTTTCAATAAAAACTCAACTTTAGTCGTGAAGCGGCTCAAACATCTTTTTTGGTCGCACACTGTTTTAAGCATATCAAAACTGAGGGACGTGGCGAAAGCTGTGAAAAGCCTTGAAATACCAGCTTTTCCAAAGCTGATTTTTCAAGACTGGTTTTGCCTGATATCTTTTTTGGACGCACAAGACATATTGTGCGACAAAAAAAGATATCGCACCGAAAAACCCAGAAACTTCAACGGTTTCCGGGTTTTTTTACGTCCCATTTTGAGGTTGAAATAAAAAGATATCCGAGGGGTATAGGAGGGATTTGAACCCTTGCAGCCCCAATTTCGAGGCGGGATTTGCGAGTTTTTCGCAGGTTCCGCCTTTTTTGGCTTGCCTAAATTATGAATTTTTTGTTAATAAAGAGGTTTCCCCCTGAATTTCGGGGGAAACCTTTTTTTCACTCTTAGAAGCATTTAAGGTGGTGATGAAGAGCATACAAAACATGTAAAACGAGATAAAAGAAGAAGGAGGGAAAACACATAAGAGGGCGCATTTAACGTAATACAACTTCACATCTTGGAGTCCGCTTCCGGCGGGCTCTTTTTTGCGCTCGTTTGACGCTTACGCAAGAAGGGCCAGGATCCGTTATGTGGAATCTTGGCCCTTCAAATTAAGCTGTTTTTTTACTTTGTCAGGTTAATGGATATACTCTGATAAAGCCAAGTTCACCGATTGAATAATCATGAAGGGAGTCATATTCACTCAGCCCGATACCGTCTGCATACTTCTGTGTACGATGAAGCGTCAGAACTGATTTTGGCGTAGCGAAGTCTCCGTTTATGACATAATCCCCGGTGCTGAAAAGAAGCTTTTCTCTTGCTTCCGGCATCAGCGCATACTGCTGAAAGCTTCCGTTATCATAGTATAGCCATATGGTCGAAAGATAGCGCTCTGACCCGTCTTTCAGAACCAACTTCTGCTTTTCCGCCTGCATGAACACCGAATCCAGCACAAGCCCCTCCTCACTGCCGACAGGATAAAGACAGAATTCTCCTTTTTCAGAGAGATTGACATCATAGCTCATGTCCACATCCATGTACTCATCCTGATCCTTCCACATCTTTTGAGCGTGGAATGTCACGATGACCGGGTCGCTCAGATCCTCCGGGTTACCGTTTTTTATGACTTCTCCGATGCTGTAGATCTCCATTGTCCCATTGTGAACAAAATACTGGCGGTAAGTACCGTCATCAAAGAGATAGATGATGGTATCCGCAAGTTCCTTTTCTCCTTCCGCGTTGGTGACAATCTGCCCCTGTACCGCGCAGTAAATGGCGGTGACTTTCGGTGGGGCCTCTTCAGCATGTCCCGCAGGAATCATCCCCATGAAGCATACAATAAATAAGAAAACACTGATGATTCTTTTCATTTTTTTCTCCTTTCCCATATAAGACAGAGATACTATTAAAATAGTAACAGAAAAGGCCCTGATAGTCAAGACACAGCGTCGTCTCCAGTCTTATACGTATCAGAAGTCCCATGGAGGATGAAGCTGGAACCGAAAGATTCTGGCTTCATTTTTGGAAAAGAAATTTCTGCCCCGGAAGACAAGAGAAGAAATTCTGTAACGCAGGGGACTGGTAACTTTTGGAACGCGAAACAGGCCCAAAAGATACTAAAAATAATGATACCTAAACTCTCATGCGGCTGCTGCCAGGAAAATAAAACTCAATGGCTCTAAGAAAAGAAATTGATGACATCGAAGCAATGCTTGATGAAGTGAGGAGATTTGCGTCAGAGATCTGATACTGTTAAAGCATATCTTTTTCGGACGCACAAGACAGCGAAAACCCCGTAATCTCAACGGTTACAGGGTTTTTTGCTGCCCTTTGACCCTTTATCTGACCCTTTACGAGCCGTGAAACCCTGGACACATCAGGCTTTAACGGCACTTTATGGATCAGAATTTCAGATTGCATCTGAAAGCTGCGCGATCAAAGATCGCTTGACGGATTTTTCGTACAGCTTATTGATTTGTGCGATTTTCTGAGTATAATAATCTTTGAAATGTGTATGTTGAGTAGATGCAATTAGATTGAATTGTGCTTGCCGTTGATCGTCAGCCCTGTTGAAAAGTGTGGAGGTGCGCCATGTTATACCGAAAAACCCAACCGTTTATCGAAAGCTAAATGAAAGATGGGTTCATTCCGCTGTTCTCTATTGCCTGATTTGCCCTATACAGGGCGAGCAGCTAAAATGCCTGTCCCGGCAACAAGTGATCGTTGCCGAGACAGGCGTTTATGATATACTATTATTCTATGCTGTCCGCACGGATATAGTATGTCCCCCGTCCCGCGCCTTGTCGGAGGATCACGCCCTCGTCCGCCAGCTTTTTCAGCGCGGCCAGAGCAGAAGATCTTCCGATGCTCGGGCAGCTGGCAACTACCTCCGCGCCGGTAAACTTACCGACCTTTTCTTCCACGTATTTTTTCACCACGTCATAAGCGGTACTGGGCTTGCCGGAGATATCCATCAGTCCGACACGATCTTCAAACTCTGTATAGCAGGCGAGGATCACCGTCAGCATGTAGCGAATAAAGGGTGTAGGATCATTCTCTTCCTCATGCCATCCGGCATCCGCCGTCTCCAGCACATCGTAATAGCGATCCTTGGTTTTTTCGATCTGCTTTTCGATGCTGATATATTTGCCGACGCTGTAGCCGTTCTTATAGAGAAGCAGCAGGGTCAGCAATCGGCTCATTCTGCCGTTCCCGTCGTTGAACGGGTGGATGCAGAGAAAATCGACAATAAAACACGGAATGAGGATCAGCGCGTCGATGCTCTCTTTCGCGGCTGCTTGCTCATACGCTGCGCATAATCTGTCCATCGCTTCCGGAGTCTCGTATGGCGCGACCGGCGTAAAACGGATAAAGCTTGTTCCGTCCGGACGTGTCTCCCGGATAAAGTTTTGGACATTCTTGAAACTGCCGCCATAGGAGGCCCCCGCCCGCCGCAGAAGATCACGGTGGAGCTGCAGGATGTAGGAGGAGCGAATGGGAATATACTCGTTGCTTTCATGGATCGTGTTCAGCACATCCCGATAGCCCATGATTTCATCTTCATCACGGTTTCTTGGCGTCGTTTTCTCCTCAAAGAGCTGCTTCATACGGGTGCTGGTGGTAACGATGCCTTCTATTTTATTGGATGCCTCAGTGCTTTGAATCCTGGCGATCTCCACCAGGCGATCCAGCTCCACGGGCTTTTGCCTGACAAACATATCCTGCCGCCCCCTGCACTCATGGATCTTTGCGACGAGATTCAAAATATCTGACGGCCATGTGCGCTCTGCCAGCTTGCTGTAATCAAAATCTCTCATGGAAGCTTCCTTTCGTCCAGTCAATTATTCTTTCGTCCAATTCTAATGAATTTTGGACGAAAAGTCAATATGCTGGACGATTCATTATTCCCGACTTTGGTTGGGGAAAAACGCTGTACATAAATCTGTGTTTCAAGAGAAGTGCCTTTTCCTGTTCCTGTGCCAGTTCGCAGTGCTCGTATAATACGCATTTAGGGGCTCGGAAAGCCGCGTGTATCAACGGTTTCCGAGCGCCTGTTCGGTAGGGGTATCGAGGTGCGTGAAGAAGATACCGGCATTGTCTTCACATCTGTCGATGGATGGGATGGCACGGGATCTGCCGGCGTAACCGCCACCTGGGGTGAGTCCAGGGATGGCGGCGCCACCGGCGGCTGGTAAGCGTGATCCGGAACAGATGGAGGAAAGCATCAGCTCCGGCAGGGCGGACATTGTGGAGATGGGCCGCCGGCTGCCGATAAAAACCTGGTTTTCATTTGTATAGACAGCGGTCAGAAGGAGGATCGCTGTCTATACTTTTTTATCGCTGTTGACGGCAGCGTGTGCCGGACAAAGGGGAGGCACGGAAACGCCGGGCGGGAGCCGCGGCTGGAAAAATGTTGTGCAGGGTGAATAATTTTCGTTGACAAATAAAGCTTGGAATTTTATAATTATCTCAAGCCTGTACGGCAAATATGAAATGGAGGAATCACAATGAAAAAGATCCTGGCACTCGTACTTGTACTGACCCTGGTCTTTAGCCTGTCTGTCCCGGCCTTCGCGGCGGACGACAAGATCAAGATCGGCATCTCCATCTGGAGCTCCACCGATACCCTGGGCAGCGAATGCAAACGCATGATCGACGCCGCGGCCGAAGCACTGGGCGTTGAGACCCAGTGGGTCGACCAGGCCCACATCTCCGAGCAGGTCACCGCTTCTGCCGAGACCCTCGCTCTGGCTGACTGCGACGGCATCATCATCTGCAACTCCGCCTCCGCAGAGATGGGCTCCGTCATCAAGACCTGCGATGAGAACGAGGTCTATGTGGCCCAGTTCTTCCGCGTCATCGACAAGGACGCTAACCCCGACGAGTATGCGCAGGCTTCCGCCTCCCCCTACTATGTCGGCGCTGTGCATGAGTCCGAGTTCGACAACGGCAAGACCCTCGTGACCATCCTGGGCGAGAAGGGCTGCCGCAAGATCGGCCTTGAAGGCTGGGAGCCGGGCGACGCCACCTTCCTCGGCCGCTGGGAAGGCTACAAAGCCGGCGTTGAGGCATGGAATGCCGAGCACGCCGACGATCCCATCACCCTGCTTGAGCCCCAGTACGGCCGCACCACCACCGACACCGGCCGCGCTGCTGCCGAGGCCATCATCCAGGCCAATCCCGACATCGACGCTCTGATCGTTGCCGGCGGCGGCGGTGACACCCTGCTCGGCGCGATCGCCGGCATCGAGGCCCTGGGCCTGACCGGCAAGATCGCCGTTGTCTCCACCGACTTCCTGCCCGACCTCGACGTCAAGCTCCAGACCGGCGCCATGGCAGCCGAGTCCGGCGGCCACTATGCCGACCCCTTCTTCGCTTTCCTGATGGTCTACAACGCCATCAAGGGCAACTACCCCGTTGCGACCGACGGCTTCTATGACATGGTCTTCCCGTACATGTACGTTGCCTCTCCCGAGGACTACGCCAACTACGCCAAGTACTTCACCGGCAGCGAGCTGCCCTACTACAACGATGAGATCGTCTCCCTGGCCGGTCTGAGCTATGACGACCTGGCCAAGGCCTGCGCGTCCCTGTCTGTCGAAGACGTTGTTGCCCGCCACGCCGGCTGATCGCACATAAACTGAAAGGATGCGGGTCTTTGACCCGCACCCTTTTTTTGAAAAAATCCTTAAGGGAGGGAAGCGGCATACCATGTCGAAAACCATTGAGAAGCTGAAAAGCAGCCGCTATTACGGTCTGATCCTGCTGGCCGCGATGCTTCTGTTTTTCTATGGCTTTTTTAAGATCCTGACGCCGAGCAATTTCGGCTCCCCCAGCAATCTGTACTCCTACCTGCAGTCGTCCATCATCTATTCCGTCGGCGGCTGCGGCCTGTATTTCATCGTTGTGATGGGCCTGTTCGACTTCGCCGTGGGCGCGAACATCGTGCTCTCGTCCATCGTGGGCGTCATCCTGTCCAAGCATTACGGGTATGCCGGCTTTATCCTCGGCTGCCTCGGCTGCGGCACACTGATCGGCTTTCTGATCGGCATGCTCTACAACAATCTGAACGTGCCCTCCATGATCGTGACGGTCGGCCTGATGCTGATCTTCGAGAGCCTTGCGGTTTTCGTGGCGGGCGGCGTCAAGCAGACCCTGGATGAGAACCTGCGCTTCTTCTCCGGCGCGCCGGGCAATATCATCCTCGCGGGCCTTGCGTTCCTCCTGATGTACTTCATCCTGAACTATACCAAGATCGGCACCTACTGCAACGCCATCGGCTCCAATGAGTTCGTCGCGAAGAACATGGGCATCAACGTCAAGAAGTACAAGCTCATCGGCTTCATGCTCCTGCACTTCTTCGTGGGCATCATGGCGATCCTCACCGTCTCCTACGGCACGACCATGACGGCTCTGACCGGCATGAGCACCATGAGCCGCAACTTCCAGCCGCTGATGGGCACCTTCTTTGGCGTCGCCTTCCGCAAGTACAAGATGCCGATCACGGCCATCGTCGTCGGAGAGTTCATCATCTCCATCATCTTCAACGGCTTTGTGGCCCTCGGCGCGCCGACCACCATCCAGAACGTGGTCACGGGCGCGGCCCTGCTCGCGATCGTCTCCCTGACGGCCCGCGGCAGCAAGGGCAGCGTAGTGAAGTGAGGTGACGGGCATGGATAACAAGATCAATCTCAACAAGGAAAAAAGCGCCGCCTCCAAGGGCAAAACGCTTCTCGTCGCCGAGCATATCGACAAGCGCTTCGGCATCACCCACGCCGTCAACGATGTGTCCATCACCATCGACGCCGGCGAGATCCGCGGCCTGATCGGCGAGAACGGCTCCGGCAAGTCCACCTTCTCCCAGATGCTCTGCGGCATCTACAGCATCGGCGGCGGCACCTTCACCCTCAACGGCAAGCAGATCCATCCCCGCAACCAGGTCGAGGCCAACAACGAGGGCATCGCCATCATCGTGCAGGAGATGGGCACCCTCTCGGGGCTTACCGTGGCGGAGAACATCTTCCTCGGCCATGAGGGGCCCTTCATGCACTTCGGCGTCAAGGACAGCCACGCCATGAACCGCGAGGCCCAGCGCCTGCTCAACGAGTATGGCTTCGGGCGCATCAAGGCCGGGGACATGATCGACCACTATAATTTTGAGGACCGCAAGCTCGTGGAGATCGTCAAGGCGACCTACATGAAGCCGCAGATCCTCGTGGTGGACGAGACGACGACGGCCCTCTCCCAGAACGGCCGTCTGGAGCTTTACAAGATCATGGACGCCATCCGCGCCGACGGGCGCACCGTCATCTTCATCAGCCATGACCTCGGCGAGGTTCTGACCCATACGGACTCCGTCACCATCCTGCGCGACGGCGAATACATCGGCACGGTCCGCACTGCCGACATGACCGAGGACGACCTCAAGCGCCTGATGGTCGGGCGTGAGATCGGCTCGTCCTACTACCGCGACGACTACGGCGAGCCCATTGCCGACGAGGTCGTGCTGAGCGTGGACAACGTGAGCGTCCCGGGGCAGATCAGCAACGTCAGCTTCAAGCTCCACCGGGGCGAGATCCTCGGCTTCGGCGGCCTGTCCGAATGCGGCATGCACGAGGTGGGCAAGGCGATCTTCGCCGCCTCCTGGGACCGCAGCGGCAGCGTCACCCTGGCGGACGGCACGGCGATCAACAGCATCACCACCGCCATCAACCACTCCATCGCCTACGCCTCCAAGGACCGCGACAACGAGTCCATCATCGTCAACGAGTCCATCCGCAACAACATTGTCCTGCCGTCCATTGACGATCTGGCAGCGAAGGGCGTGCTCAACGAGCGCAAGCTCACCGCCTTTGCCGACAAGCACGCAAAGGACATGCAGACCAAGATGCAGAACGTCCAGCAGTTTGTGTCGGATCTGTCCGGCGGCAACAAGCAGAAGGTCGTGCTGGCCCGCTGGCTCGGCAAGGGCAGCGACATCCTGGTGCTTGACTCCCCGACCCGCGGCATCGACGTCAAGGTCAAGCAGGCCATCTATGCCCTGATGGCGGATCTGCGCAGACAGGGCAAGTCGATCATCATGATCTCGGAAGAGATCCCGGAGCTGCTGGGCATGGCCGACCGCATCCTTGTCATGAAGGACGGCGTCATCAACGGCGAGTTCATGCGCGATCCCGCTCTGAGCGAAGAAGATTTGATTGCCAAAATGGTCTGAGGAGGTGATGAAGATGCAGAAAAACAACAATCAGCAACCGTCCAAGCTCCGCGCTTTTCTGAGCAGCGACACCTTCAAGGGACTGCTGCCCGTCATCGGTCTCGTGGTCATCGTCATTGTGATGAACATTCTGACCCAGGGGAAGATTCTGACAGCCAAGCGTCTTCGTCTGCTCCTGTCGCAGGTGTATTACCCGATGATCGTTGCCACCGGCGTCTTCTTTGTCATGACGCTCGGCTCCATCGACTTTACGGAGGGCTCGACCCTGGGCCTTGCCTCCATCGTCATCAGCAAGCTCTCCTTCTACAGCATCCCCCTCGCCATCGCCGGCGGCATCCTGACCGGCGCCGCCATCGGCGCGATCAACGGCTTTTTCCATGTGAAGTTCAAGCTGCAAAGCTTTATCATCACGATCTGTACCATGTATCTCTTCCGAGGCGTGTGCGCCTATATGACGACGGAGAGCGCCGTCCCGGCGAGCGCGGCGATCAAGGCCCTCGACCTCAACTGGCTGAAGATCACCATCACGGTCGCGGTGCTGCTGATCGCATGGTTCCTCTTCCGCTTCACCCGCATCGGCTATGATGTGAAGGCGGTCGGCGCAGGCGAGACGGCGGCGCGCTTTTCCGGCGTGAAGACCGACCGGGTCAAGTTCCTGGTCTTCGTGGCGGCCGGCGCTCTCACGGGCCTTGCGGCCTTCGTCAATGTCATCAAGGTCGGCTCCATCACGGCCACGGCCGGCAACCAGCTCGAGACGCAGATCCTCATCTCCCTGGTCCTCGGCGGCCTGCCGATCACCGGCGGCGCAAAGGTGCGCTTCTCCAACATCATCGTCGGCACACTGATGTATACGGTCCTCAACAACGGCCTTGTCATGATGGGCTTTGAGTCGCAGACGCAGCAGCTGATCAAGGGCATCATCTTCCTGCTGTTCGTCGCCCTGACCATCGACCGCAAGGCGCTGAAGGTCATCAAGTAAGAGTAAGTATAAGGAGCAAAACGTGAAGAAATACGAATTTTGGTTTGTGGTCGGCAGTCAGTTCCTGTACGGCCCGGAGGTTCTGGAGACGGTCGAGGCGCGCGCCAGAGAGATGGCGGCGGCGCTTACAAAGGTGCTGCCGTACCCCATGGTGTACAAGGTGACGGCCAAGACCAACAAGGAGATCCGCGATGTGGTCAAGGAGGCCAACTACCGCGACGAGTGCGCCGGCATCGTGACCTGGTGCCACACCTTCTCCCCCAGCAAGATGTGGATCGACGGCCTGCGGGATCTGCAGAAGCCCTGGCTCCACTTCGCCACCCAGTACAACAAGGAGATCCCGAACGACGAGATCGACATGGACTTCATGAACCTCAACCAGGCCGCGCACGGCGACCGGGAGCACGGCTTCATCGGCGCGCGGCTGCGCAAGCCCCGCAAGATCGTGGCGGGCTACTGGCAGGATGAAAAGGTCCACCGCCGCATTGCCGACTGGATGCGCGCCGCCGTGGGCGTCGCCGTCTCGAAGGACATGAAGGTCATGCGCTTCGGCGACAACATGCGCGAGGTCGCCGTCACCGAGGGCGACAAGGTCGAGGTGCAGACGAAGCTCGGCTGGCAGGTGAACACCTGGGCCGTGGGCGATCTCGTGAAGGAGATGGGCAAGGTCACCGAGGCGGAGATCGACGCCCTGGTGAAGGAGTACGAAGCCGCCTACGACATCGCCACCGACAACACCGCCGCCATCCGCTACCAGGCGAAGGAAGAGATCGCCATGAAGAAGATGCTGGACCGCGAGGGCTGCAGGGCCTTCACCAACACCTTCCAGGATCTCTACGGCATGGAGCAGCTCCCGGGCCTTGCCTCCCAGCACCTGATGGCCCAGGGCTACGGCTACGGCGGCGAGGGCGACTGGAAGGTCAGCGCCATGACCGCGATCCTCAAGGCCATGGGCGAGGGCGGCAACGGCGCGTCCGGCTTCATGGAGGACTACACCTATCATCTGGTCGAGGGGCAGGAATACTCCCTCGGCGCGCACATGCTGGAGGTCTGCCCGTCGCTCGCGGCAGGCAAGCCCCGCATCGAGACCCACCACCTCGGCATCGGCATGAACGAAAAGGACCCCGCCCGCCTGGTGTTTGAGGGCAAGGCCGGCAAGGGCATCGTTGTGTCGCTCATCGACATGGGCGGCAGGCTGCGCCTCATCGTGCAGGACATCGAGGCCGTCAAGCCCATCATGCCCATGCCCAATCTCCCGGTGGCCCGCGTCATGTGGCGGGCGCTGCCCGATCTCACCACGGGCGTGGAGTGCTGGATCACCGCGGGCGGCGCGCACCACACGGTGCTCTCCTACGATGTGACGGCCGGGCAGATGCGCGACTGGGCGCGGATGATGGACATTGAATTTGTCCACATCGGCGCGGATACCACCCCCGAGAAGCTGGAGGAAGAGCTGCTGGTCAAGGATCTGGTGTGGAGATTAAAATGATGAATTTGGAAAAAACCGTACTCGGCATTGAGCTGGGCTCGACCCGCATCAAGGCCGTGCTGATCGACGAGAAGCATATCCCCATCGCTCAGGGCGATTTTGAGTGGGAAAACCAGCTGGTAAACGGCATCTGGACCTATTCGATGGACATGGTGCGCACCGGCATCCAGACCTGCTTTGCAAGGCTCCGGGACGACGTGCAGGCAAAGTTCGGCGTCCCGCTCGATACCGTCGGCGCCATTGGCGTGTCCGCCATGATGCACGGCTACCTGCCCTTCGACAGGGACGCAAAGCAGCTTGCGGAATTTCGCACCTGGCGCAACACCATCACCGGCGAGGCGGCGGAAAAGCTCACGGAGCTCTTCGGCTTCAACATCCCCCAGCGCTGGAGCATTGCCCACCTGTATCAGGCGTATCTGAACAAGGAAGCGCATGTGGGCAGCATCGCTTATCTCACGACGCTTGCCGGCTACATCCACTGGCAGCTCACCGGCGAGAAGGTCATGGGCGTGGGCGAGGCCTCCGGCATGTTCCCCATCGACAGCGGGAAGCTGGACTATAACGAGGAAATGGTGCAGAAGTTCAAAGAGCTCACCGGCATCAGCCTGCGCGACATTCTGCCGAAGGTCCTGCCCGCCGGCGAGAGCGGCGGCACACTCACCGAGGCGGGGGCGCGCCTGCTCGACCCGAGCGGGACGCTCAGACCCGGCATCCCCGTCGCCCCCTGCGAGGGAGACGCGGGCACCGGCATGGCGGCGACGAACTCCGTGCGCGTGAAAACCGGCAACGTGTCGGCCGGCACCTCGGACTTTGCCATGATCGTCACGGAAAAGCCCCTCGGCGTGCACCGGGAGATCGACATGGTCACCACCCCCGCGGGCGCGCCGGTGGCGATGGTGCACTGCAACAACTGCACCTCGGACATCAACGCCTGGGTCAGCCTCTTTGCCGAGTACGCAGAGCTGATGGGCATTCCCGCGAATAAGGGCGAGATGTTCGTCAAGCTCTTCAACAAGGCGCTCGAGGGCGATCCCGACTGCGGCGGCCTGATGAGCTTCAACTACTTCTCCGGCGAGGGCGTGACCGACCTGGACGAGGGCCGCCCGGTCTTCGCCAGAACGCCCAACGCGAAGTTCACCCTGGCAAACTTCATGCGCACGCACATCCTCTCCGCGCTGGCAACGCTCAAGATCGGCCTGGACATCCTGACGCAGACCGAGCAGGTGCCCATCGACAAGCTCTACGGCCACGGCGGCTTCTTCAAGACCCCGCTTGTCGGGCAGCGCATGCTGTCGGCGGCGGTGGGCGCGCCGGTCTCCGTCATGGAGACGGCGGGAGAGGGCGGCCCCTACGGCATGGCGCTGCTCAGCGCCTACATGCTCTGGAAGGAGAAGGGCGAGTCCCTGGCGGATTATCTGGACAACAAGGTCTTCGCCGACGCCAGATCCTCCACGCTGATGGCGGAGGAGGCGGACATCGCGGGCTTCTCCGCCTTCCTGGAGCGCTATAAAAAGGCCCTGCCGATGGAAAAGAAAGCGACCGAGGTTCTCTGAGGCGGCGGAATATCACCGGGCGCTGCGCTGCTTTGCGGCGCAGCGCTGTGAATTGCTACAAGAAAGGAATTGTTATGCTGGAAGAACTCAAAAGACAGGTCTGTGAGGCAAACCTCCTCCTGCCGAAATACAATCTCGTAACCTTCACCTGGGGCAATGTCTCCGGCATCGACCGGGAGAAGGGGCTGTTCGTCATCAAGCCCTCGGGCGTGGAATATGACGGCATGCGTCCGGAGGACATGGTGGTCGTCGATCTCGACGGCAGGGTCGTGGAAGGGAAGTGGAAGCCCTCCAGCGACACCGCCACGCACCTCGAGCTGTACAAGGCGTTCCCCGCGCTCGGCGGCATCGTCCACACCCATTCCAGCTACGCCACCTCCTGGGCGCAGGCCGGACGGGATATCCCCTGCTACGGCACGACTCACGCGGACTACTTCTACGGCGATATTCCCTGCTTCCGCTGCCTGACAAAGGAGGAGATCGAGGAGGCCTACGAGCGCAACACGGGCCTGCTGATCGTGTCGGAGTTCGCGCGGCTCGGGAAGGACCCCGCCGCCGTGCCCGGGTGCCTGTGCAAAAACCACGGGCCCTTCGCCTGGGGCAAGGACGCTTTCGAGGCGGTGCACAATGCGGTGGTGCTGGAAGAGGTCGCAAAGATGGCCTACCGCTGTGAGACGATCAATCCCCGGGTACGGCCCGCCCCGCAGGAGCTGCAGGACAAGCACTATCTGCGCAAGCACGGCGCAAACGCCTATTACGGCCAGAACTGACAAAAGAACGGACAGCGGTCCGCAGGAAATGGAGAAAAAAGAACAATGAAGAAACTGATTGCCACGCTGCTGATTGCCGCGCTCCTGCTCGGCATGACGGCGGTCACGGCGTCCGCGCAGGATACGGAAAGCCGAGACGCCTTTACGCTTGATCGTATCGTGATCCTGAGCCGCCACAATATCCGCTCCCCGCTCTCGGGCAGCGGCTCCCTGCTCGGGGATATCACACCGCACGAGTGGTTCGAGTGGACAAGCAAGCCGAGCGAGCTCTCCCTGCGCGGGGCGCTGCTGGAGACCCTGATGGGCCAGTATTTCCGCCTGTGGCTGGAGGACGAGGGCTTCTTCCCGGAAAACTACCA
>CADARY010000054.1 GCA_902790375.1 Oscillospiraceae bacterium
TGACAACAGGCCACCGGTCAAATAACCGGCGGCCTGTTGTCAAGAGAGGCCGGCCTGGGCCGTCGGCCCCTACGACATTCATATTTATGCAGGGATTGCTTTGTTTTGAGACAGCCCCGCCAAACTCATTTCATAGCCTTCACGTAGGCGGTGATGGTCTGTACCGCGCCCTCGACGCCCACCTTGGCCACGTTGACGCATAGGTCATAGCAGTTCACATCGCCCCAGCTCTGGTCGGTGTAGTAGCGGTAATAGCTGCCGCGGTCCTTGTCCACCGTCTTGACGAGCTTTTTGGCCTGATCCTCGCGGAGATTCTTGCGCTCCATCATGCTTTTGACACGGTAGTCGTAATCCGCCGTGATGAACACGCGCACGAGGTCGCTGCGGTTTCTGAGCACATAGTCGGCGCAGCGGCCGACAAAGACCGCGTCCCCCTCGGAGGCGAGGCGGCGGATCGTGTCGAACTGGGCGGAGGCGATCTGCATGTTCAGGCGAAAGCCCTCGTCCATGCCGAGAAACTGCATGCCCGGCGACACGAAGGGTGACACGCGCTTTTCGTCGTAGGAGCGCACGACCTCCGGGCTGAGGTTGGAGTCGCGCGCGGTGTGGTCCACGATCGCCTTGCTGTAGCAGGGGATGCCGAACTGATCGGCCAGCGCCTGAGCCACCGCGTGGCCGTTGCTGCCGTGCTGTCTGCCGATGGTAATGATCATGATGAATACCTCCCGGTTCTGTATTGTCTGACAATTCTTTGATAGAAATAAAATACCACCCCGGCGGCAAGTTTTCAAGCCCCCGGGACAAGTGGGTGCGATTCCCGGCATAGACTGTACCCAGACCGGATCGGGGAGGGAGCACAGGCAATGAGGCGGAAACTGCTGATGAACACGGCGCTTTTGACCGCATCCTCGCTTTGGATGAGCCTGGTCGGCATGGCCTTTCAGGTGTGGCTTGCCGGGAGGATCGGCGCGGCGGGGATCGGGCTGTATCAGCTTGTGCTGTCGGTGACGAATCTCAGCGCCACCTTCGCCATCTCCGGCATCCGCTTCGCCTCCACGCGCCTTGTGGCGGAGGAGCTCGGGCTTCAGCGCCCGGGCGGGGTGCGGGCGGCAATGGCGCGCTGCCTCTGCTACGGGGCCGTATCCGGCTGCGCGGCGGCGGCGCTGCTGTGGATGCTCGCCGAGCCCGTCGGCTTTCTCTGGATCGGGGATGCGAGGACGGTCGGGCCGCTGCGCCTGTCCGCCCTCAGCATGCCCTGCATCGCCCTCAGCGCCGCCATGTCCGGCTACTTCACCGCCTGCGGGCGGGTGTGGAAGCCGACGCTTGTGCATCTTCTCGAGCAGCTCTGCGGCGCGGCGCTCGTGGCCCTGTGCCTTGCATACGTGCCGGCGGGGAACCTTGAAAAAAGCTGCGCCGCCGTCACGCTCGGTCGGGTGGCGGCGGACGGGGTGAGTCTCCTGCTGATGGCGCTCTTTTACCTCACGGATCTTTGCGGGCACTACCGCGGGGGAAACCCGGACGCGCGCCTCACCGGGCGCATGCTGGGCATCGCGGCGCCGCTGGCCCTCTCGGCCTACGCCCGCAGCGCCCTCACCACGGCCCGGCACCTGCTGGTGCCCCGGGGCCTCCGAGCGGCGGGATATTCGGCAAACGGCGCTCTCTCCGGCTACGGGATCGTGCAGGGCATGGTGCTGCCGGTGCTCCTCTTTCCCGCCTGCGTTCCGGCGGCGGCGGCAGAGCTCATCGTCCCGGCCCTCACCGCCGCCCAAGTACAGGAGGATGCGCGCTCCATCCGCCGGACGGCGGGCAGACTCCTGCAATACAGCGCCCTCTATTCGCTCGCGGTGGCGCTCTTTCTCTTCGTGTGCTCCGACGCCCTCGGCATGCTCATCTACGACAGCCGCCCTGCGGGGCGCTATATCCGTATGCTCGCCCCGCTGGTGCCGGTGATGTACCTCGACATGAGCGTGGACGGCTGCCTCAAGGGTCTGGGGCAGCAGCTGTGGTGCATGGGGGTCAACATTCTCGACGCCCTCCTGGGCCTGGCGCTGACCTGGGAGCTACTGCCAAAATACGCGCTCGCGGCCTATCTCGGCACCCTGTACGCGACGGAGCTTGTGAACTTCGCGCTGAGCTCTCTGCGGCTCGTGAAGCTCATGCGGCCTCTTTCGCCGCCGGGGTCTTCCGGATGCTCTCGTCCCCCCGGTGGAGGATGGGCGAAATGCGCTTATACAGAAGGAAGGTCAGCAGAGAGTCGATCACCCCCTTGAGCAGGTTGAAGGGCACCACGGCGAAGAGCACGAGGGTCGTGACGCTTGTGATGGAGGGGTTGATTTTGGTGCCCATGCCGATGATGGCCTCCATGGGCATGCCGTAGAGGGCAGCAAACTTCGGCAGGAGGTAGACGGCGTTGAGGGCGCTGCCGAAGACGGTCATCACGAGCGTACCGGTCAGCATGCCGACGAGAGCCGTGCGGCGGCCCGGCTTTGCGTGGTAAATCATGCTCGCCGGCAGGACAAAGGAGCAGCCCACGGCGAAGTTTGCAAAGTCGCCGACAAAGGCGGTGCTGGTGCCCTTGAACAGGAGCTTGAGCAGAACCTTCAGAAGCTCCGCCGCGACGCCCGCCACGGGCCCGAGGTAGAAGGTACAGATCAGCACCGGGATCTCGCTGAGGTCGATTTTATAAAAGGACGGGGCGAAGAACAGCGGGATCTCGACAAACATCAGTACGCCCGCGATAGCCGCGAAGATGGCGGTATAGCTGATGTAGTGGGTGCCGGAGAACGCCTTTTTATTCTTCATCACATACTTTTCAAAAAACGCCGCGATCAAAAACAGCAGCACGATCGTCCCGATGCAGGACAGCACAAAGCCCAGATTATCCATGTGTATACCTCCTTAAAAATCGTTCGCTACGGAATAAAAAAACACCCGAAGAACATCCTCTTCGGGCGCAGCAACAGGAACCGCGCAAAAAACGCGGCCGTCCTCTTCCATCCAGACTGTAACTGTCGGTACCGGAATCACACCGGTTCGGCCTTACGGCTCGCGGACTGTACCGCCGATCGGGAATTTCACCCTGCCCTGAAGACGCGCTCATTATAGCACGCCAGATTGCTTTTGACAAGAGGCAATCGACGGCGTACAATGGACAAAACGAAAAGGGGGTGACCGTCACGACGGACAGAGACCACAGCTGCTGCTTTACCGGGCACCGGCCGCAGAAGCTGCCCTGGGGCACGAACGAGGAGGATCCGCGCTGCACGGCGCTCAAGCGCGAGCTGGAGGCGCGGCTCGCCGGAATCTATGCGCAGGGCTTCCGGCACTTTCTGTGCGGGATGGCCGTCGGCTGCGACATGTATTTTGCCGAGGCCGTGCTCCGGCTGAAGGATAAGCGCCCCGATGTGACGCTCGAGGCCGCCATCCCCTGCGGCGACCAGCCCGAGCGCTGGAGCAAGGCCCAGCGCCTGCGCTACAACGCGCTCCTCGACCGGGCCGACAAAGTGACGGTGCTGCAGCTCAGCTACAGCCCCGACTGCATGCTGCGCCGCAACCGCTACATGGTGGACCATGCCTCCCTGCTGCTGGCCTGCTTCGACGGCCGCCCCGGCGGCACGATGAAAACCATCCTCTACGCCGAACGCAGCGGGGTCAAAACGCTGCTTATCGAAATTTGATAACTGAAGGCAACACCGCACAATCCGCCTTCGGCATCTCCTGGAAAATTTGTGCCCTGATTTCGTCACTTTTTCTTGAGGTACACAAAGTACATCTGCGAAAGGTATTGCCTGAACGATTCTCCTCCCTCCTGCGTATACTACAGCAGGAAGGAGGAGAAATTTTGGATCAGACATTCTTTCTCGCGGCAAACAGCGGACAGGGCTTCGCCTCGCTCTATGACGGCTTTCCCGGCGACGGGCAGCTCCTGCACATCCTCAAGGGCGGGCCGGGCACGGGCAAATCCGGCTTCCTGCGCCGCATCCGCAGCGCCGCCGAAGCGCGGGGCTGCGACACCGTGAGCATCCTCTGCTCCGGGGACCCCGACTCGCTGGACGGTCTGAGCGTCCCGGCCCTCGCGCAGGCCTGGGTAGACGGCACCGCTCCCCATGTGCGGGAGCCGCAGCTCTTCGGAGCGGACGCTGATTATGTAAACTTGGGGCGCTTCTGCCGCCTGCCGCTCTCCGAGGCGGACCGGGCGCGGGCCCTCGCGCTGAACCGGGCGTACAAGGAGCGCTACGGCGCCGCCTATTCCCTGCTGGAGGCAGCCGCCGCCCTCGAGGCGGGCGAGGAGCTGCACGACGCACAAGTTGCGCAGGAGGAGCTCGGGCGCATGCGGGAGATCCTCGCGGCCTTTCCCGATCACGAGGGAGCCTGCCGGGTGGAAAAGCGCTTTCTATCGGCGATCTCCTGCCAGGGCCTGCTGTTTCTCGGCGAGACGTTGAACATGTTATGTAAACAAGTCCATGCCCTGCGCGGCGGGAGCGCGGTGCTGGAGGAGGCCGCTGCCCTGGCGCGGAAAAAGGGCGGCCGTGTGATTCTCTGTCCCCGGCCGCTCCGGCCCAACCAGCTTGAGGCGGTGCTGCTGCCGGAGCACGCGACAGCGTTTGTGCGCGCCCCGGCGGCGCTGATGGTCCCGCGGGGCGAGCGGCTTTTGAGCGGCGAGGCGCTGGGCGCGGCGATCGAGGAGCTGGCCGCGGCGAAGGCCCTGCACGACAGGCTGGAGGCCGTCTACCGCCCGTATATGGACTTTGATGCTCTGACAAGGTTCACGGAGGAATATATCGCAGCCCTCGGCCTGTGAGTGGGATGAGGGCAGAAGCCCCATGCCGCGCGCGTTGCCGCGTTGCGCAGGGGCCGACGCCCTCGGCGGCCCGCGCGGTATAGGCCCCCATACAGCAAGCGGCCCCGGCGAAAAACGCAGAATGCTGCGTTTTCGCCGGGGTAAATGCATCTATTGAGCTTTTCTCCGCCGGGCCGTTCGTGAACGACCCCTGCACGGGCAAGCGGATTATTCGCGGCTCCCATTTTCCATATTCAGCAGCAGAAGATCAGCGGGAAGCCGCAGCGGCCGCCGGTGCAGAGGGATGCGGCGCACAGCCCCAGCCACAGGGGGTTGAGATTCAGCGAGCGGGCGTAGCTGCCGGTATAGTTCTCGTAGAAGTCCCGGCCTATCTGCAGCTGCTCGAGCAGGCGGCGGTAGTCGGGATTGTCCGGGTCGAGCTGCACGGCGCGCTTGGCGTGCTCCAGGGCCGCGACCTTGTTGCCCATGTACATGTTCGCGCCCGCGGAGAGATAGTACCACTTGCCGTCCCGCTCCTCCGCAGGAACGCCGGAGAGGGCGTTGAGGGCCTCGCGGTACATGCCGTTGCGGATAAAGTTCACGGCGGCGGTGTACTCGCTGCGCTCGCTCTGCCTCGACTGGGCGCTCTGCCTGGCCCATTCAGGCCCGGCGCTGTACTGCTGCTGGTATGCGCCCGCCGAACCGTAGGGATGCCCGTAGCCCTGGGGCCCGTAGGCCGCGGAGCCCGGGATATTGCCGCTTTTGATCTGGTCATAGGCGGTGTTGATGTCGTTCATCTTCTCGGCGGCCTTTTTGTCGCCGGGGTTGAGGTCTGGGTGATATTTCTTTGTCAGGTCGCGGTAGGCCTTCTTGACCTCCTCGTCGGAGGCGTCCGGCGACACGCCCAATACCTTATACGGATCCTGAACCATTTTCGGGTCCCTCACTGTTATATTTTTGATTGAACGACGACCAGAGGCCGACGCAGAGGATGTTCTTCATCAGGCTCGCGTCCTGCACGAGGGGCAGGCGGTCGAACCAGTAGACGCACTCCCCGAGGTGCATGCGCAGAATGTCGCGGAAGCGCTCCTCGTTTCCGGGGTCGTCCCGCAGATTCAGGAAGGGGTTATAGCGGCCTCTCTTCGCGTCCTCCTCGAGATCGAGGGCCGCGTCCAGCAGATACAGAAAGCGCCCCAGCGCGTCCGCCATCTCGCGCAGCGGCTCGGCCCAGCGGTCCTCCCGGTACACGAAGATCTCCCGCATCATGCGCCCGAAGCTCGCCGCGGCGGCGTCCGGGTCCAGGCGTCTGTCCGCCTCGAGCTTGCTCAGCTCTCTCAGCGCCGCCTCAATGGCGTCGCACTGGCGGGGGTATTTCTTCTTCACCGCCGCGTAGCCGGGGCGGAGGGTCTTCGCCTCCGACAGGGCAAGCACGCTCCTGTCGTCGTTCCAGTCGTCCAGGCACTTGAGATAGGCCATGGCGATATTCATATGGGCCGCGTAATCGGACAGCTCGCTCATGGCGTAGGGCTGCGCCTGCATGGGGTGGCGCGCGCAGGTATGCTCCCCGGTCTCCTCCTCCGGCTCATAGAGCGAGGAGAGCACGAGGACAAGAAAGGCCATGTCATAATTGAGCGTGAGGCGCGCCGTCTGCCCGAAGCAGCGCTTGAGGCTGCGGCAGAGGCCGCAGTACACCGCCCGGTAGCGCTGAAGCTCGTCCTCCTCCAGCACCTTGGTTGCGGCGACGAGATTACCAAACATAAACGATCAGCTCTTTCCCGTAAAGGAGTTGCCGCACTTGCGGCAGACGATCTTGATTTTGCCGTGTCCCCGCGGCACGCGCAGGGTGGTCTTGCAGGAGGGACAGGTAAAGAACTTATAGTCCTTGCGCTGCACCCATTTCTCCTTGCGCACCTTCAGCGCGGCGGCAAGGCGGTACTGGAGGCGCAGGTACTTTTCGTTCTCCTCGCGCCTGCGCGGGAAATTGCGCGAGAAGGCGCGGAAGTAGATGTACCCCAGCAGCGCCAGCGCCGCAACGGTCAGGCCGCGTCCCGCCGGGCCTTTCACGAGCAGCCCCGCCAGAAGGAGCAGCGCATCCACAGCAAACAGAAACAGATTCAATTGATCGTTGCCGTTTCTCCCGGCCATAAAGCGTGCCATTTTTTCTTTCATTGCAGTCCTGCCGTCGCTTTCCTTCAGGATTTGTCAGTTTGTTATTGTACCACAACGACACGGCAATGTATCAAAAAACTGTTAAATTTCTGAAAGCACACGGCGCATGCGCCCGGGCGAAGCCGCAAACCGCGCCGCATACTCCGCAGGGGTCGATGGCCTGGTCGACCCCTGCCGGCCGGTGCGGCCTGCGCCGATGCTGTTACCATACCACGTTATCGCGCGCGGGGCAAGAGGAAACCCACCGCGCACCGGCAAAAATGCGCAGCGGCACTTGCAAAATCGGCGCAGAGCCTGTAAACTGTTCCCATCACGCGAAACAGGAGACGGCCATGACACGCAATTTCCGACTCGCCCTCTGCTACGAGGGCACGCGCTACCGCGGCTGGCAGCGCCAGGGCAACACCGACAACACCATCCAGGCAAGGCTGGAGGCCCTGCTGACAAGGCTGCTCGACCAGCCGGTGGAGCTGGCAGCCTCCGGGCGAACCGACGCGGGCGTACACGCAAGGCGCCAGGTCTGCTCCTTCCGGGCGGACACGGATTGGGGAACAGATTTTATGTTAACTAAATTACGTCAACACCTCCCGGAGGACATCGGCGCGGTGAGCCTTGAGGAGGCCGCGCCCCGCTTCCACGCAAGGCTCAACTGCCGGGAGAAGACCTATCTCTACCGGGTCTGGAACAGCGAGACGCCGAACGTGTTCGAGCGGCGCTTTCTCTGTCCATACCCCGCCCCTCTGGATCTGGACGAGATGCGCAGGGCCGCAAAGCAGCTCCTCGGCGAACACGACTTCTCCGCCTTCTGCTCGGTGAAGCACATGAAAAAGTCCGCCGTGCGGACTCTTACGCGCATCGAGCTGCAGCGCGAGGGGAACGAGCTGCGTCTCTTTTTCACCGGAGACGGCTTTCTCTACAACATGGTGCGTATCCTGACGGGGACGCTGCTGGAGGTCGGCAGCGGACAGCGCAGCGCGGAGAGCGTGCGGGAGGCGCTCAAAAGCCTCGACCGGGAGCAGGCCGGCTTCACCGCCCCCGCCCGGGGCCTCACGCTCTGGGACGTGAGGTACTAAGCTTCTGATTTTTTGCACAAAAAACGATTGACAACTTTGTAGAATCCTGCTAAAATAACTTGTCTCAATTGGATAATGAGTTTATCCGAAGCAAGATATCGACCGCCCCTCCGGGGGCCAAGGCCATACGGACAGCCGGGTCGGATGCCGAAGAACCGCGGAAGGCGGCGGCAACTTCTGTTGCCTTATTGATTGAGTTAAAAGCTCAAATTTTATGGTTTTGTAAAAGCATACAAATCTGTGAAATGGTCAATAAGAGTAGGTAAAGTGTTTTGCTGTATAGACTCTTAAAATCCATTGGGCCCGTTCCCCGTTTCGCGGGGGACGTTATACGCGCGTATACGCGTATACCCGGCTATGCAGGCGGCTGTGCTTTTGCACGGCTGCTTTTTCTTTGTCCTCGCTCCGCAGGGGGCCGATGCCTGTATGGCGCGGCGGCCCGGCGCAGGCAAACGCGTACCGCGCGGGTCGATCCGGGACCCCTGCGGTGTACAGCTCCCCCACCGGCGAACGGAATCGCATTTTATCATTCTCTGGGAGGCAGACATGAAGAAAATCGTTGAAATCAAGAACATCTCCAAATCCTTTGGCGACAATGTCGTGCTTGACAACATCAATCTCGACATCTACGACAATGAGTTCATCACCCTGCTCGGCCCCTCGGGCTGCGGCAAGACGACGCTGCTGCGCATCATCGGTGGCTTTGAGGTCCCCGATCAGGGCGACGTCATCTTCATGGGCGAGAACATCAACGGCCTGCCGCCCCACAAGCGCAACGTCAACACCGTGTTCCAGCGCTATGCCCTCTTCCCGCACCTGAATGTGTTTGAGAACGTGGCCTTCTCCCTGCGGGAGAAGAAGGTGCCGAAGGACGAGATCCAGAAGGCCGTGACCGACATGCTCTCGCTCGTGGCGCTCAAGGGCTTTGAAAAGCGCTCGGTGACGAGTCTCTCCGGCGGCCAGCAGCAGCGCGTCGCCATCGCCCGCGCGCTTGTCAACCAGCCGAAGGTGCTGCTCCTGGACGAGCCGCTCTCCGCCCTCGACCTCAAGCTCCGCAAGGACATGCAGGTGGAGCTCAAGAACATCCAGAAGGCCACCGGCATCACCTTCATCTTCGTCACCCACGACCAGGAGGAGGCGCTCAGCATGTCCGACACCGTGGTCGTCATGACCGAGGGGCACATCCAGCAGATCGGCACGCCCCCGGATATCTACAACGAACCGCAGAACGCCTTTGTGGCGGACTTCATCGGCGAGAGCAACATCCTCGACGGCGTGATGCTCGAGGACTACAAGGTGCGCTTCTCCGGACATACCTTCCAGTGCCTCGACAAGGGCTTCGCTCCCCGCGAGACGGTGGACGTGGTGGTGCGGCCCGAGGACGTGGACATCGTGCCCGAGGAGAAGGGCCACCTGCGCGGGATCGTGACCTCGGTCACCTTCCTCGGCGTGCACTATGAGATCATCGTGGACATCGGCGGCTTCAAGTGGATGATCCAGACCACCGACTTTCACGATGTGGACGAGCATATAGGCCTCTTTATCGAGCCGGACGCCATCCATGTTATGAAGAAGTCGAAGTTCTCCGGCATGTTCGGCGACTACTCCAGCTTCTCCGACGAGATGGACGAGATCGGCGAGGTGGACCTCGAGGAGCTTGAGGCGGAAAGCGAGACGACGAAATGAACGACAAAACCCGCCGTCTTATCCAGCGCCTGACGCTGACGCCCTACTCCGTGTGGGCGGTGCTGTTCATCGTGGTGCCGCTGCTGTTCGTGGCCTACTACGCCTTCACCGACCAGAACTTCCACTTCACCTTCGACAATATCTCCCGCTTCTTCACGGCCACCTCCGTGGTCGACAACGGCGAGACCACACGGGAGGTGCACACCTACCTTGTGATCTTCATGCGCTCTTTGAAGCTTGCGGTGATCTCCACCGTGGTGTGCCTTGTGATGGGCTATCCCCTGGCCTACATCATGGCCCGGGCGAGCGAGCGCACCCAGAGCGTCCTGCTGACTCTCATCATGATCCCCATGTGGATGAACTTTCTGATCCGCACCTACGCCTGGATGACCATTTTGCAGGACACCGGCATCCTCAACGGCTTTCTCTCCGCCCTGCACCTCGGGCGCATCCACATCATCGGCACCGAGTCCGCCGTGGTGATCGGCATGGTCTACGACTACTTCCCCTACATGGTGCTGCCGATCTACTCGATCATGGCAAAGCTTGACGTGAAGCTTCTGGAGGCGGCGAGCGATCTCGGCTGCCCGGGGCTGAGCGTCCTGCGCCGCGTGATCTGGCCGCTGAGCATCCCCGGCGTTCTCTCCGGCATCACTATGGTGCTCATCCCCTCCATCAGCACCTTCTACATCTCCCAGAAGCTCGGCAACGGCAAGTTCTTCCTGATCGGCGACGCGATCGAGGGCCAGTACACGGCCAACAACCTCCACTTCGCCGCCGCCATCGCCTTTATCCTGATGGTCATTCTCCTGGTCTGCATGGCCCTGATGCAGAAGCTTGCCAACCGCAGGCTCGTCGCGGCATGAGGAGGGCAGAGACATGAAAATGAAGCGCGCATCGAAAATCTACACCGCCCTTATCATGATCTTCCTCTTCGCCCCCATTGCGATTCTGCTGGTCTTCTCCTTCAACGAGGCCAAGAGCCTCTCGGTCTTCACGGGCTTTTCGCTCAAGTGGTACAGGGAGCTCTTCCGCGACACTGAGACCCTGCGGGCCGTGCTCAACACCCTGCTGCTCGCGGTCTCGGCCTCGCTCGTCTCCACCGTCATGGGCACCGCCGCTGCGGTCGGCATCAACAAGCTGCGCAATAAGGTTCTGCGCAGCACGCTCGACAGCGTCACCAACATCCCCATGATCAATCCCGACATCATCACCGGCATCTCGCTCATGCTCATGTTCGTCTTTGTCGGCAGGCTCTTTGGCGCGGCGACGAGCCTGAGCTTCTGGACCATGCTCATTTCGCACATCACCTTCTGCCTGCCCTATGTGATTCTCCAGGTGCTGCCGAAGCTCCAGCAGATGGACAAGGCCCTGCCCGAGGCGGCGATGGACCTCGGCTGCACGCCGCTCAGAGCCTTCTTCAAGGCGGAGCTGCCCGAGATCATGCCCGGCGTCATCACGGGGCTGATCATGGCCTTCACCATGTCGCTGGACGATTTTGTCATCAGCTACTTCACCGCCGGCAACGGCTTCCAGACCCTGCCGATCCGCATCTACAGCATGACCAAGAAGACCGTCACCCCGAAGATGTACGCCCTCGCTACGATCATCTTCTTCGTGATCCTCTCGCTTCTGCTGCTGTCCAACTTTTACGACGAGGAAGCCATGAACAAGCGCCGGCAGAAGAAGAAAAGCAAGGAAAAGCAACCCCAAGCTCCAAACGTAAAGCTCAAAACTCAAAACTAACTACAGGAGGCACCACCCATGAAAAGATCCCTCTCCCTGCTGCTGGCAGCGATGCTGCTGTGCTCTGTCCTGCTCGCCGGCTGCGGCGGCTCCGGCTCCGGCTCCGGTTCCGGCAAGACCCTGACGCTCAACGTCTACAACTGGGGCGAATACATCTCCGACGGCTCCGAGGATTCCTTCGACACCATCCGCGAGTTCGAGAAGTGGTACGAGCAGACCTACAACCAGAAGGTCAAGGTCAACTACACCACCTTCGCCAGCAACGAGGATATGTACGCCAAGCTCTCCAGCGGCGCTGTGAGCTTCGACGTGGTCATCCCCTCCGACTACATGATCGCCCGCATGGCGGAGAACAAGATGCTCCTGGAGCTGGACTTCAAGAACATCCCCAACTATGAGAACATCAACGAGAGCTTCCGCGGTCTCTACTACGATCCCGACAACAAGTACACCGTGCCCTACACCTACGGCATGGTGGGCGTGATCTATAACGCAAACGTCGTCGACGAGGCCGACGCCAAGGGCTGGGATCTGGCCTGGAACGAGAAGTACAGGGGCAGCATCCTCCAGTTCAACAACTCCCGCGACGCCTTCGGCACCGCCCAGTACAAGCTGGGCCTGGATGTCAACGACACCGACCACGCCAATTGGGACGCCGCCCTTGCCGAGCTCAAGAAGCAGGCTCCCCTGGTCAAGAGCTACGTGATGGACGAGATCTACAACATGATGGAGTCCGGCGAGGCCGCAGTCGGCACCTACTACGCGGGCGACTACTTCACCATGATCGACGCCCAGGCTGAGGGCGTGGATCTCCGCTTCTACTACCCCGAGCGCACCAACTACTTTGTCGACGCCATGTGCATCCCCTCCTGCTGCCAGAACAAGGAGCTGGCCGAGCGCTTCATCAACTACATGCTCTCCCCCGAGCCCGCCATCGCCAATGCCGAGTTTATCTACTACGCCTCCCCCAACGCCGCCGTCTACACCGACGCGGGCTATATTGAGGAGATGGGCGAGGAGACCATGGAGATCCTCTACCCCGACGTCGAGAACTTCAGCAAGAACTATAACGAGTTTGCCTACCGCAATCTGGACCAGGCGACGCTCGATTATGTAAACTCTCTGTGGGAGACCCTCAAGATCAACTGAGATCCCGTGGAGTCCATTCCGCAGGGGCCGATGCCTTCATCGGCCCGTCGTTTAAGCTGCCTTGTGCGGTTTTCGGCGGGCCGATCCGGGGATCGACCCCTGCGGTTTTTCTATACGCAGCCGGCGGTTCTCCCCGGGGCGCGCAGGGTAGAGCCGCAGCTGCGCTCATAGTTGCGCCTGTTTATGTGCGATTCGTCAGTCAACGTAATAACATTTACGTAAATTTATTTACATAGTTCGGTTTACGTAAGTTTGTTTACTTATTTCGATTTACGTAATTATAGTTCATTGAGAGGGCACACTGCATAAAAATACACTCCGCAGGGGCCGATGCCCTCATCGGCCCGGCTGCAAAACGATGGAATACGCACAGCGCCCCGGCGATTCCGCTTGTTTTTTTATGATTTCCCGCCCTCCTGTACTTTGAATTTGCAGCAGGCTGTGTTATAATAGTCTGCCCTTTACTGTGCTTCGGCAGAATGCGGAGGTACCTGATGATGAAGAAGAACAACAAAACCACCCTGACGGTGCTGCTGATCGCGGCGGTGCTGGTCGTTGTGCTGCTGCTGGATATCTGGCAGGTGTTCCGCCTGACCTCGGATCTCACGCTCAGCGCGGGGCGCTATCATCTCGAGAGCATCAGCGGAGAGCTCGAGTCCACGATCCGGGACGCCGAGCAGCACGCCATGCGCCTTGCCATCTCGGCCCAGCCCTATCTGGGGAACCGGGAGGAGATCCGGCGCTTCGTCTATTCCCACAAGGCGGAGGTGCTCGAGCAGGTAAACGGCTGCTTCAACGTCTATATGGCCGGGACCGGCTGGGCCGTTATCCCGGATTTCAATATGCCGGACGACTATGTGGCCACGGAGCGCGACTGGTACAAGGGCGCGAAGCGCTACCAGACCTACGTCTCCGCGCCGTACAAGGACGCCATGACGGGCAACATCTGCTTCTCGGTCTCCGTCATGCTGAGCGATCAGGATACCGTGCTGGCCCTGGACTACACCATGGACCCGATCCAGGCCCACATCAAGCAGATGTACGCGGACGACGCGCAGAACGCCCTGATCGTGACCGGGGACGGCATCATCGCCGGCTGCTCGGATGAGACGCTGCTCGGCCGACAGCTCAGCTATGCGATGCCGGAATATGCCAGCATCTTCTCCCTGGTTAAATCCCGCGGCAGCTTTGTCACCGCCCGCATCAAAACAGGGCTGCACCACGAAAATCTGTTTGCGACGCGCTCCGGCTTCGGCTGGTATCTGATCGTCAGCGAGAGCGACTGGAATCTCTACAAGAACGCCTATATTCAGTTTATCGCAAGCGGGGTCATCGCGCTGCTGCTGATGGCAATCATCCTGATCTTCGTCGTGGTCAGCGACCGGCGGCACCGCGCGACGCAGAAGCTTCTGCTGGAGCGGGACAACATGCTCCGGAAGATCACGGCGCAGCTCATGGAGCCGCTCAACACCCTCGCCTCCTATGACGAGTCGAGTCAGTCGGAGGACTCGCTCCGCCGAAGCCTCGCCATCCTGCGCACCGCCGGGCGGCAGATCCTGGACACCTTCCAGGGCATGCAGCAGGCTCCCGCGCCCGAGAAGAAGACCCGCGCGCGCACGGGCGACGAGCAGAGCCTTCAGATGAACAAGCGCTTTCGGACAAGGATCCTGCTCCTGCTTGCGCTTGTCGTGTGCATCAGCGTCGCGACCAACGTCTGGGTCTCCGTGCGCTGGGGCAATGAGAAGATCCGCAGCGAGGTCAACAGCTACGACTATACCCTCTCCGAGTGGGTCAGCCAGCAGAAGAGCATCCTGGACATGTTCTGCAGCGTCATTTCCACAAACCCCGATATGCTGAACGACTACGAGGGGACCATCGCCTACCTTGACCGCATCACCGGGCAGTATCCCGAAATCTCCGATACCTTCATCGCCAATCCCAACATGAAGCCCACCGTCTTCATGAACAACGGCTATCTCCCGCCTGAGGGCTGGCTCGTAGAGGAGCGGCAGTGGTGGAAGGACGTCATGGCCTCCGAGAGCGGCTGGACGATCTCGGCCCCCTACTACGATGTGCGCACGGGGCTCTACTGCGTCACCTTCGTCGAGCAGATCCATGACGCAGCGACGGGTGAATTTTTGGGCAACTTCGGCATCGACTTCATCCTGGACAAGCTCATCGGCATTCTCGGCGGCAGCTATTCCGACACGGGCTACGCCTTCCTGACGGACAACGAGGGCGTCATCCTCAACCATCCCTACGGCAGCTATCAGATGACCGAGCAGGGCAGCACCAATATCTCCGAGCTCAATTACAGCGGTGTGCAGGCCGACGGGCGCAGCACCATCACCGTGCGGGATTATGACGGGGCCCTGCGCATCATCACCGCCAAGCGAAACGTCCCGTCCCGCTTCACCGTGTATGTCGCGGAGAGCTTTGCCAAGATCTACGCGCCGACCATTCTCTCCGGCATTCTGGTGCTGATCGCGCTGCTGATTTGCGCGGTGATGGTCTACCGCCTGCTCACCGCGCTCATGAAGTGGCAGGACGAAATGAACGCCCGCATGCGCGAGGCGGCGGACACCGCCATTGCCGCCGGACAGGCCAAGAGCCGCTTCCTTGCCCAGATGTCCCATGAAATCCGAACGCCCATCAACGCGGTGCTCGGCATGAACGAAATGATCCTGCGGGAATCCAAGGACCCCAGCATCCTCGAATACGCCTCCAACATCCAGACGGCGGGAAAGACGCTCCTGTCGCTCATCAACAGCATCCTCGACTTCTCCAAGATCGAGGAGGGCAAGATGGAGATCATCCCCGTCCAGTACGACACCACCTCGGTCATCAACAATCTGGTGGCCTCCATTTCCGAACGCGCCAAGGCGAAGGACCTGGAGCTGATCGTGGAGGTCGACCCGGAGCTGCCCGCGAAGATGGTCGGGGACGATGTGCGCCTGTCCCAGGTCATCATGAACCTGCTGACAAACGCCGTGAAATATACCGAAAAGGGCTCTGTCCGCTTCTCCATCACCGGCGGGGAGCGGAAGGACGACAGCATCTCTCTGAACGTCACGGTGCAGGACACCGGCATCGGCATCAAGCAGGAGGATCTGCCCAAGCTCTTTGAGTCCTTCGAGCGCCTGGACGAGGTAAGAAACCACAACATCGAGGGCACCGGCCTCGGCATGTCCATCGTCACGCGCCTGCTGGACATGATGGGCAGCAGGCTCGAGGTGGAAAGCGAATACGGCAAGGGCTCCACCTTCTCCTTCACCGTCACCCAGCAGATCGCGGACGAGACGCCCATCGGGGACTACGCCCGCCGCCTGGATCAGAGCCGCAGCGCGGTCGCAAGCGAAACCCTCTGGGCGGAAAAGGCGCGCATCCTCGTGGTGGACGACAACGAAATGAATCTCAAGGTGGCAAAGAACCTGCTCAAGCTCTTCGGCATTGTGCCGGATCTCGCGAACTCGGGCTTTGAGGCCATCGAGCTCATGCGCAGGGAGCGCTACAATGTGGTG
>CADARY010000055.1 GCA_902790375.1 Oscillospiraceae bacterium
GTCTTCTTTTCCGATGCGTCCCACCACCTCGCTGATAGATGCATACAGCTGATTGCGTGCGGCATATCCGGCCGCCATGGTTTCGTCAAAGAAGTCCGCGACATGGTTGCTCAGAACTGCAAACTGTGGATCTTCCAGCAGCAGGTTGACCACCTGCACATTGACAGCACCGGTGTACAGGTTCCGCGCTGCCTGAACAGAAAGCCCCAACTCCGCTATATCATAATTCTTCCGGTCAGGAATGTCCGTCAGACCGAGAAGAAAATCTGTGGACACGGAGAAAAAATTTGCCAGGGCCTGTACCGCCTCGTCCGACACCTTCTTGTTTTTGTTGTTCTCGATGCGTCCAAGCAGGCTTTCATCGACGCCGCTTCGTTCAGCAAGCTCCTTTCGCGTCAGGCCCCATTCCTCGCGCAGATCGCGCACCCGGTCGCAGAGTTTCCCAGGCAGATATGTTTTCTGCTTCATTCGATTCGCCTCCCTGTTGAGCAGCATAATTCTACAGGCTTTGCGCCGCGAAAAATGTCAAACCGCGGCGATTTTTTCAGCCTGTATACACAGTCTACTAACTATGCTGTACGTAAGTACGGACAGCAAGAAAACTTTTGCTTAAAATTTTTGAACATTTAAGTCGCTCTCGCTTTCTCCTTTCGGGTGTATTATTGCAAAACCGCTGTACCATAAACTGTACTTCCAGAAAAAATTTTCGGCGCTGTCAGAAAGTCAGCTGTGCTGTTTTACTTTTTAAATAACTGCTCTCACTTTTTTATAAAGTGCTGCACTGTACTCAAGCATAAACAGAAAAAGAGCCGGAGGTTTCCCTCCAGCTCAATACTATTCATAGTATATCTCGAACGCGTGGTATAGCTCTTATTTAGTACTGTCTTTCGTTCATATTTTTCCTTATGCGGGCAAACACTTTCTCAGCGGAATAACATGTAGCGGCAGAGTCTGCAGCTTGATCTGCTTCATCTAGTGATTGTTCAATATCATTTGCCAGTGCTGCCCAGCCGACATAGCAGCCGCCCTCCGGCATGACCATTATCCCATCGCTACATCCGCGCTGTCGAACCAGGAGACATTGCCAGACATCGCCCCGCGAGCACAGCCCAGCATTGTCCTCAATGAACTGACGATCGGCAAGCATGTCCGTGATGAAGTTTTCATAGTCCATCTTTCCCAGCTCAATTGTTTTCACGATTTGGTATTCCCGCTCGTGTGCCGATAGATGCGGCTGCATCAGATCATCTATTGTGCGTGGACGTTCAGCAAAAAAGACATGTCCTATATTGCCCATAATATGCACCCCCTCGGTTCCGTTGGTAGTCAGATTGCGAATTGCTTGCTAATATTGATGATTATATCACCAATTTTAGCAATTTCAACTTGCAATTTGATAGTGTGATTACCAATGCTCACACCTGTTTAAGATTAAAATGATATGTACTAACGGGGGTGAGCGCATGGAGATGAAGGCAGATTATGAAAAACTCCTCAGAGATCGTATTACACAGCTCCGTGTGAAGAAAAATGTATCTGAGCATAGAATGAGTCTGGATCTGGGCAAAAGTGGCTCTTATATTCGGGGAATAACCAGCGGAACCGCGTTGCCGTCAGTAAAGGAACTTTTCAATATTATTTCCTATTTTGACATGTCACCTGCCGAGTTTTTCAATGGCATGGAAATGACTGCTTCACCACGTGCAGCCGTCATTGAACAGCTTCTTTCCCTGAACGAAAGCGAGCTGGTGAAAGTCAGTCAGTTTATAAGCTGGATCACGAAAGAGTAATAACCATCACCCCGAAGCTTCATATCAACGGCTTCGGGGTTTTGCACTCAAATGCAAATTTGCATTTGAAGCGCCGATTTTTCACTTTCAAATGCAAAAGTGGTCAAAAAAGCCCATTTTTGCATTTTCTTCCGTATAATATATATGGAAGGGTTAAACCTCAACAAATAAAAATAGCGTGGCATAAGACAAGCCGCCGGTTGCATGAATCGATCATGTGCCCGGCGGCTTGTACTTTATAGCTGCGCAAATCACAGAAAGGAGAAAACGAAAATGAATCTTACCAGCACCAAGCCCGTGATCATCGGCATCGACCATGGTTACGGCAACATCAAGACCGCACATGCGATCTTCAAGACCGGCGTCACCGTCTGTGACTCCGAGCCGATCTTCAAAGGCAATCTGCTTGTCTACCGGGATCAGTGCTACATCATCGGGGACGAGCACAAGGAATTTTCCGCCGCGAAAATGAGCGATCAGGATTATTACATTCTGACCCTCGCGGCGGTAGGGATGGAGCTTAAGCTCCGGGGCTTGAACAAAGCCAACGTGCATCTGGCGGCAGGACTGCCGCTTACCTGGGTGGGCGAACAGAAGGAGGACTTCAAAGCCTACCTGCTCCAGAACAAGGAGGTGGACTTCACATTCCGGGGCGAAAGCTTTCATGTAGAGTTTGTGGGAGCTGATGTGCTCCCGCAGGGCCTGTCCGCCGTGGCGGATCATCTGCGCGAGTTCAAGGGGGTGAACATGTTGTGCGACATTGGCAACGGCACCATGAGCATCATGTACATCAACAACGGCAAGCCGGTTTCCACCAAAAGCTTCACCGAGAAATACGGCACCCATCAGTGTACGCTTGCCGCGCGAGAAATGCTGATGCGTAAATGCGGCGTTTCCGTGGACGACGATGTGATCGAGGCCGTGCTTCGTTATGGCGAGGCGGACATCGGGAAAGAGTATCTGGATGTGATCCGACAGGCAACGAAAGAATATGCTGCCGGCATCATGCGCCGCCTGCGCGAGCATGAGTATAACCCGGAACTCATGAAACTCTATGTCGTGGGCGGCGGAGGCTGCCTGATTCAAAACTTCACCGACTTTGATCCCGGCCGGGTCACGATCAACGACGACATCTGCGCCACTGCCAAGGGCTATGAGCGACTGGCCGAACGAAAGCTGGAAGGTAAGGCATGAGCATGTTCAAAACCACACTCCGCATCAAGATCGACACGCCGGAGGGCCGCAAGGCACTGGGCTATATCAAAAACCGGGACAAGACCAGGTATCGCTCCTACAGTGATGCGATCATTGCGGCTGTGAACGGGTACTTTGATCGGGAACGGCAGCTTGCCGACGACCCCTATCTGGAAACGAGGGAGAAAGAGGAAGCTTTTCTGCAAAGAATCCTCGAAACCGTGGAGCGCGGCGCACAGGCCAACCCGCTGAATGGGCTTGCCGCCCTGCTCCAGAACGTGCAGCCCGCGCCGGATGCCAAGGCAATCGAAAGCGATCTGGACACGGCGATAGATTTCATCGACAGCCTGTAAAACAGGTTATGCACGTTTCCATGCAAAATGATTCTGAAATGTGTGGAAATTTCACCGTTTGGCGCTGTTCCAAACGGTGAACAGGATTCACGAGAATGTGGGACTTTTTGCTGAACGATGAAAAGTCCCATAAAACAGGAAAGTCCGATAGAGGCTCTGCGGAGTCTCCATCGGGCTTTTTCATTCTGATTAACTGAGAAAGGAGATTCAAATGAACAACACAAGAAATGAGATCAAGGCGCAGATCATCCGCGCCGGGTTTACCATGCAGGAGGTGTGCGACCGACTGCATGACGACTATGGTTGGAGCGACAGTGTCTCCAACTTTTCCAACAAGCTCAGGCGGGAGTCGCTCCGCTTTCGTGAGATCGTGGAGCTGGCCGACGCGCTGGGCTATGACATTGTTTGGCAGAAAAGGAGGGATCGCTGACGGATAACGCCCAATACGCCATTTTTCGATTTAAAAAATACAAGGGGCCGGAAATCGGCAGAATCGAAGCCCATAATGAACGCTGGAAAGAAGAATACGCCAGCAATCCCGACATTGACCTAAGTCGGACTCAGCACAATTTCCACATCATAGAGCCGACCGACAGATACCGCAAAATGTCCGAGGCTTTGATCAAGCAGTACGGCTGTCCCAAGGTCCGCAGCGACAGTGTAAGGGTTGTGGAGACCTTGATCACGGCAAGTCCGGAGTTTTTTGAAGGGAAGACTGAAGCGGAGATTCGCGTTTTCTTTCAGCACGCTGTTGACTTTCTAAAGAATGAGTTGGGAGAAGATCGGCTGATTGCCGCTCCTGTCCACATGGACGAGAAGACGCCGCACATGCATTTGTCTTTTGTCCCGATCACGAAGGACGGGCGGCTCTCGGCCAAAGACATCATCGGCAACCGGAAAAGCTTGACCGCGTGGCAGGACAGATACTGGCAGCACATGGTCAGGAAATACCCCGATCTGGAGCGTGGTGAGAGCGCCAGCAAAACCGGGCGCGAGCATATCCCGCCGCGCATCTTCAAGCAGGCGGCAAACCTGAACAAACAAGCCAAAGTGATTCTGGAGCTTTTGTCGGAGATCAACGCCTTCAACGCGAAAAAAACCGCTGCCGAGCTGGAGGCGATGTTGAAGAAATTCTTCCCCGAGCTGGGGAAATTTCTCACGAAAACCAGGAAATATGACCAGGCGATCCGCAGCCTGAAAGCCGAAAACGCGGATTTGAAGCAAGATTTGAAGGAGGCCGCGGACGGTGACACAAAGCGCCGTCTGGCAGAGGCCCAGCTCAAATCCGATTATATAGAGCTGGAGCGCACGCTCCGGAAGATTCCGCCGGAGATCGTATTTCGTTACTCCGGCAAAACGATTGAACAGGAAAGGGGGAATGCGAATGAAGTGTGAGGTCCCGGTATGGGAAAAGGCAACTCTTACTCTGGAAGAGGCGGCAGCCTACAGCAATGTGGGTGTCAACCGCCTGCGCGAGATCAGCGACGCGGAGAACTGCAACTTTGTTCTCTGGGTAGGCAAGAAGCGCCTCATCAAGCGCAAGCTCTTTGAAGCGTTCTTAGAGAAAAGCTACTCAATTTAAATCATAAAACAATACTATGCAAAGGCGCCTGATTATGATATACTTTGACTATCATATCAGGCGCTTTTCGATTTGTAAGGAGGTTATCATGTCAGAAAAGCGCAAAGATAAAAAAGGAAGAGTATTGAAATCCGGCGAGAGCCAGCGGGCAAACGGTGGTTATCAGTATCGTTATACTGACATCAAGGGCAAACGGAAATACATCTATGCCTCAACGCTCGAAGAGCTGCGCGACCGGGAAGCGGAGATCCAGAAGGTCGTTTTCAATGACGGTCTGGACTACTGCGCCGGTGAGATCACGGTTCTGGAGCTTGTCGAAAAGTATCTGAAGCTGAAGCAGGGGATGCGGTATAATACACAGATCAACTATGAGTTTGTACTCGGCATTTTGAAGGACGAGGATTTCTCCTATCGGCAGATCAAGACGATCAAGAAGTCCGACGCCAAGGAATGGTTCATCAAGCTCAGAAACGACGGCAGACGCTATAGCAGCATCCAAAGTGTGCGCGGTGTCGTGCGTCCGGCTTTCGAGATGGCGGTGGATGAGGACATCCTGAAAAAGAATCCCTTCGCGTTCAAGCTCACCGATGTGGTTCCGGATGACACTATTGAGCGTGTCCCTCTGACGGAGGAGGAAGAGAAAAGGTTTCTCGACTATCTGAAGGAGGACAAATGCAGAATCCGGTACTATGATCCGGTGGTGATCCTGCTGGGAACCGGAATGCGCATCAGCGAGCTGTGCGGCCTGACGATCTTTGATCTGGACTTTGCCAGACGGCGGGTACATGTGGAGCGCCAGCTTGTGCGGACGAAGCACTGCGAGTATTATCTGGAAAAGCCCAAGACCGAGAGCGGCGAGCGCTACATCCCCATGAGCGACGAGGTGTATCAGGCTTTCAAGCGGGTGCTTCGGGATCGGGTCAAGCCCAAGGTCGAGGTCGTTGTCGACGGCAAGAGCGGGTTTCTGTTTCTGGACAAGGATGAAAAGCCGAAGGTTGCCGGACACTTTGAACACGCGATCAAGCGCATCGTGGACAAGTACAACGAGACGCATTTCGACCAGCTTACGGTCACGCCGCATATTCTCCGCCATACCTTTTGCACCAAGCTTGCCAGAGCTGGGATGCCTGTCAAAGAGCTGCAATACATTATGGGTCATTCAGATGTGGGTACAACACTGAGAATTTATACACATCTGGACTACGACGCAGCGGCTCAATCTTTCCAGAAATATTCCGCAATTGCGGGAATTTGATCCATTGTGGTGTACACCAACGATACACCATTTTAGCAAAAGATATGGAGAATTATGGAGATTTACACCATTTTAATTTTCCTGAATAGTTCAAGAAAATCAATTTTAAAGGCTTATAAAGGGTTTTAAACGATGATAAAAGTGCTTTTTTGCTGTCACGGCAATATCTGCCGCAGTCCAATGGCGGAGTTTATTTTCAAGGATATGGCGGCGCGCGCGGGGATGGCGCAGGATTTTGAGAGCGCCTCCGCCGCGACGAGCAGCGAGGAGCTGGGCAATCCCGTCTATCCCCCGGCCCGGCGGAAGCTGAAGGAGCACGGCATCGACTGCGCCGGGAAGACCGCGCGGCGCATCCGCCGGGAGGACTATGACGACTGGGACCTGCTCATCGGCTTTGACAGGGCCAACATCCGCAACATGGAGCGCTGCTTCGGCGGCGACCCTGACGGCAAGCTGCATCTGCTGACCGAATACGCCGGGCGGCCCGACGCCATTGTCGACGACCCCTGGTACACCCGGGACTTCGACACCGCCTGGGACGATATTTACGAGGGCTGTCTGGGCCTTCTGAACAGCCTGGTGCCGGAGCTGAGGCTGGACTTCTCCGCCTGCCGGGAAAGGGCCGAGCTGTATGAGGTCCTTGCCGACCGGATGCTCTGGCAGAGCGATTACGGGCGCAATCTCGACGCGCTGTATGACATACTCACGGGCCTGCCGCATCTGGGGCGCAGCTTCCGCATCCTCCTCCCCCGGGAGGACGCCCCCTGCCGGGGCTATGCCGAGATCATGGCCCAGGTTTTCGAGGATGCCGGGGCCGAGGTTCGCATCGACTGAGCGCCGTTTATCCTGTTTATAAAACCCGCCGTGTCCAAAATCGGGCACGGCGGGTTTTTCTTATCCGATGATCTCCATGAGCTCCTTGGCGATGGCGCTGACGCGCGCCTCGATATCCTGGCGGCTGATCTCGTCGGCAGGGGGCTGGGCGGCCTTGGGCGGCCTGGGCGGCCTTGGCGGGCCCTGCAGCTCGTCCGTCAGGGACAGGCCGCTGAGGAAACCGCGCCACTGCTCGTTGATGAAGTCCACCGTCTCAAGCTGCTGCTGGCGCAGTCTGGAAAAGCAGTCTCCCACGCACTGCACCACATAGTCCTGCATCTGGGCGGAGGTAGCATTTCTCTCCTCGGCCGCCTCCGCGAGCAGGACGGCGGCCCTCTCCTCGGCGTCCCTGACGATGGCCGCGGCCTTTTCCTCCGCGTCCTGCACGATCTGTTCGGCCCGGTCCCGGGCGATCTGCAGGATCTCATCCGACTGCTCCCTTGCCTGAGAGACCATCTGCCGGGACACGGTGCGCGCCGAGAGCAGGATATCCCCGACCTCAGCCTTCTGCCCGGCATTCATGGGCAGCTCCTCCAGAAGCCGCTTTTCTTCGTTCTCCAAGCCCTCCCCCTCATTTCTCTGTTTTTCTTTGGTATCGTTGTCGGCCGCGGGACCGGCGGCGAGGTATCTGGCACGTACTTCGGTTTTCATTGCAGCGCCTCCTTCAGGGTCTGCCCCAGCTTCATGGCGAACAGTCGGTGACCGCGGGCGGTGAAGTGGACTCCGTCCCCGCCGGTGGGGATCTGCCAGGGGAGTGTGTTCACATAGATCAGCTCCAGCTCATCGGCAAGCCTCTCGTAGGCGTCGGCCAGCGCAAGGAAGGCCTGATCGAAGACGCCGCCCTCCGCCTGAACCGCCGGGGGCGCGCAGAGCAGCACGGCGCTCTCCGGCATGGCCGCCGTCAGGGCGGTGATAAAGGCGCGCATATGCACCGCCGTGTCCTCCGCCTCCGCCCCGGCCAGGATATCGTTGGTACCCAGCATGACGATCACGAGCGCCCGGTCTCCCCAGCGCCGGAGCTGCGCCAGATCCGCCTCCAGGCTCCTCTGAAAGCGCGGCACCCGCCTGCCGTTGAGGCCGCAGTTGAAGACCTCGCAGCCCAGCATCTGGCCCAGGAGCTCCGGCCAGCGCTCCGTCTCCGGAAAGCGGCCGCCGATGACCGTGTCCCCGTCGTAGCCGTAGGTGTTGGAATCGCCGTAACAGATGATTTTCACAGGACGCTCTCCTCTCTTATTTTCCCACGCAAAAGCGGCTGAAGATCCGGTTCGTCACATCCTCCCGCAGATTGCGGCCGCTGAGCTCGCCGAGGGCGGCCATGGCGGTCTCGCTCTCGGTGAGCACGATATCGGGCGTGCAGCCGGCCTCCATGGCGGCAAGGGCGGCGCGGATGCTCTCGAGCGCGCGCGACACCGCCTCCGCCTGCCGTGCGTTGGTGAGGATCTCCCCGGCGGGCGCCGCAGGCAGGGGAAAGAGGGCGCGGATCACGTTCTCCAGCTCCTCCAGCCCCTCTCCGGTGCGGGAGGAGAGCACGACGGTGGGAAGCCTCGTCTCCGGCGGAGCCGCCGCGCCGCCGAGGTCGGACTTGGAAAGGACCAGCACCGCCCTCGGGCTCTTCTCCGCCTCGCGCAGCAGCGCAAGATCCTCCTCATTCGGCGCGCTGCTGCCGTCGAGCACGTCGATCACCAGCTCTGCGCGCTGCATCGCCTCGCGGCTGCGCTCCACCCCCAGGCGCTCCACGCTGTCCTCGGTATCCCGGATGCCGGCTGTATCCGTCAGGCGCAGCAGCAGCGTACCCAGGCGCAGCTTTTCCTCGATGGTGTCCCGGGTGGTGCCGGGCACGTCGGTGACGATGGCCCGCTCATAGCCGAGCAGGGCGTTCAGAAGGGAGCTCTTCCCCGCGTTGGGCCGCCCGACAATGGCCGCGGGGATGCCTGCGGTCATGAGCTTGCCGCGCTCAAAGCTTTTGAGCAGGGCCGCAAGCGAAGCCTCCGCCCCGCGCAGGGCCGCCTTGTAGCGCTCCAGCCGGAAGTCCTCGATATCCTCATCCGGGTAATCCAGCACCGCATGATAGTGGGCGCTGATGTCGGCAAGGGCGGAATAGACGCCCTCGATCCTTCTCGCGATGGCGCCGGAGAGCTGCGCGGCGGCATTCTTCGCGCACTCCACGCTCTCCGCGTCGATGAGGTCCGCCACGGCCTCGGCCGCGCTCAGCTCCAGGCGGCCGTTTAAGAAGGCCCGCTTCGTAAACTCCCCCGCGAGGGCCTGGCGCGCGCCGAGGCGAAAGCACTCCTCCAGCACGGCGCGCAGCAGCGTCGGCGAGCCGTGGCACTGAAACTCGGCGGTATCCTCGCCGGTATAGCTGTTCGGCCCATGGCTTATCGTGCACATGCCGAGATCCAGCAGGGCCCCGTCCGCGCCGTAAAGCCCGCCGTAGACAAGCTTTCGATCCTCATATGTCCCCATCCGCTTTCCGGAGGCGGGGCGAAACAGCGCCTCCGCGATCGCATGGGCCCCGGGACCCGACAGGCGCACGATGCCGATGGCTGCCACCTGGGCCCCGGTTGCGACAGCGGCGATGGTATCAGGCATGCCCTTCTCCCTCCAGTTTCCCGATCAGCTCCACGAGCTCCGCCGGGGCGCTGATGACGGCGTCCGGGGCCTCGCTTTCGCCGAAGCCGTAGGCCGCGTGGATAAAGGGGCAGCCCGCCTCCCGGGCGCTCTGCTCGTCCATGCGGGT
The DNA here is from genome assembly GCA_902790375.1 of Oscillospiraceae bacterium. Classification (GTDB taxonomy): domain Bacteria; phylum Bacillota; class Clostridia; order Oscillospirales; family Oscillospiraceae; genus Limivicinus. The sequence goes on from CADARY010000055.1 coordinate 9,785, forward strand.
GTCCCCCACATAGACGGGGCGCTCAAGACCGTGGCGTCTTGCGATCAGGGCGATGTTCCCTGCCTTTTTGAGTCCCGTGGCCCCCTCGCACAGCCAGTCCCGGAAGCGGGGGGCAAGGCCGCTGCTTTTCAGGAAGCATTCGATATACCCGTCGAGGCAGTTGGACACGATGAAAAGCGGCAGGCGTTTTGAGAGCGTCTCCAGCATCTCTCCGACGCCGGGGTAGACATCGCCCCCATGCACGGCGATATAGTCGTTCTCCCCGTGCACGCAGGCAAGGGCGATCTCCTCCGCCCGCTCCCCGTATGGAGAGAAGAGCGCTGCGGTGATCTCCGCCGCCGTCATGCCCATGATGCCCCTGACCGCCTGCGCATCCGGGCCCTTTTCGATGCCGTAGCGCCGGCGCAGGGTCTCGCCCCAGCTCTGCGCCACGACGCGGCAGGAATCCCAGAGCGTGCCGTCCAGATCAAAGATGATGCCGTCGATCATAGTGTTCCTCCACAGAAGAAAGGGTGCGCCGCAAAATGCTCACCCTGTCACGCCGAAGCGGTGACCGGCGTCACCGTTGTGCGGATCCGTTCCCTTTTGCAGAGGAAGCGGATTGCCGCGGCCGGCTTGCGAACCGGTCTCCCGGTGACAATGCATTTTGCAGCGCGCTCTTTGCATTTTATTGTTTTTCCCGCGCCTGCCCGGCCGTCTGCTCGTCACGCCGCTCGGCCACATAGTAGCTCAGGGACAGGAGGCTGTCGGAAAAGTGCACGTTTTCCACGATGGTGCTGCTGTTCGGCTCTGTGAGCTCTACATTGGTGAAGTTCCAGATGGCGTCAATGCCGTGGGCGGTCAGGATCTCCGTCACGCTGACAGCCGCCGTCTTGGGGACGGTCAGCACGGCGATATCCACGTGCTTTTCGTCCAGATAGCGCTCCAGCTCCTCCATGGCGTAGATATGCACGCCCTTGTAGTCCGTCCCGATGAGCGCGGGCTTGATGTCGAAGGCCGCCGCCAGATCGACGCCCCAGTCGGTAAAGCAGAAATTCTCCATCATGGCGCGGCCGATATTGCCCACGCCGATCAGGATCGCGGAAAAGCCCCGGTCCATGCCAAGGATGGCCGCAATCTGCTCGCGCAGCGCGGATACCTTGTACCCATAGCCCTGCTGTCCAAACTCGCCGAAGCAGTTAAAGTCCTGCCGCACCTGGGAGGATGTGAGCCCCAGGAGCTCTCCCAACTGTCTGGAGGATATCTTGTCGATGCCGTTTTCGCTGAGCTCATCCAGCTTACGCAGATAACGCGGCAGCCGCCGGATCACGTTGTTGGACACCTTGACTTGCTTCACCGTTCTTGCTCTCTCCTTCTCCGCCCGCCGGGCAGACAATATTTAGGGCAATACCGCACAATTCGGCAAGAGCAGATCCTGAGAAAATTTGGGTTCTGATAAAGGCACTTTTTCGCAGATGTACTTTGTGTACCTCAAGAAAAAGTGACGAGTTGCCTTAGGAGATTATACCATACGGCGGTACAGAGCGCAAGGCGAAACCCGGAAAAGCGCCTCGAAACCTCCGAAAATGCCATTGAATTGGCCCGAAAATGCCCCATTCCCGTGCGCGCTCAGCTCTCCGGCGCGGCAATGTAGGGATCGACCGTCGGCGCGGGCGTCGGCGATACCTGGCTGCATGCCAGCAGGAAGCCGTCCAGATCCTTCAGCGAGCAGTCCGCCCGGTAGCTCTTGCTGCCGCCCCCGGCCTGGAAGCGCTCGCAGAAAATGAAATCGCCGTAGATGCGGATATCCATCTTCTCCTCGCTGCCGTACTCATCCTCGGGCACAAAGGTCACATGGACAAGTCTCGTCAGCTCCGCCTCGGGCAGCGCATCCTCCTTGTCGCCAAGCAGGGCGAGCAATTGGGCGCGCTGGGCTTTGCCATAGACGCGCACGCGCTCTTCCTGCGCCGTCTTCCCGTCCGTCTGCGCTGCCGCGCCGCTTTCACCTGAGGCGTCGGAGGATGCGCCGTATGCGGGCAGCTCCGCCGCCTGCGCGGGCTCCTCCTCCGCCACGGCTTCCTCCGCTGCGGGCTGAAGCGTCGCGGCCGCGGGGAGCTCGGGCGCGTTCTGCGCCTCGATCTTCGGCTCCGCCGCATCCTCCGGGGCCGCGTCGAAGATGGACGTCACGCTGCTGAAGAGCCCGACAAGGCCGCCGCTCTCCTGCTCGACGGGCTTCTCGGACGCAGCAGCCTGCGCCGTCTGATTGTCTGCCGGCTCCGTCCAGACGGGGGCCGCCGTGCGGACAGGCTCCGGGATCGCGGGCGCGGCAGGCGCCTCAAAGACCGCGGGCGTGCTCTCGCTCCAGAAAACGGCCGGTTCCTCAGGCTGCACCGGCGGCACGATCACGGCGGGGGCCGGCTCCACGGTTCTGACCGGCATGGGCGTCGACTGGAGCGCAGCGGGCGCCGGGGTATACGCCGGGGCCGGCTGTTCCTGAAGCGCATAATTGCTATTGAAATTGTAGGGATCGTTCTGCTGTGGAACGCTGTACTGCGTATTCATACCGCCGGCTGCCGTGTCCGTGTCCGCCGGTGTCCAGGTCTGTACCGGGGCCGGTGTGCTCTGTACCGGGACGGCATCGGGCATCGGGCTTGCCATCAGCTGCTCGGCCGCCTCCTCGGTGCGGATGCTGACGCTCTCGGCGCGTTTGCCGGGCGTGATCCCCGCGGCGGCAAAGAGAACCAGCACCGCGCAGGCCGCGGCGGTCAGCGCCGTGCTGAGGCCGAAGCGGCGCATGCGACGGTTCTTCTTCATGATCTCGCTGCGCCGCACGCCCGCCATGATGTTCTCATGCAGGCCCTCGGGCAGCGCTTCATCCTCCTCGGCGAGGATGTCGGACAGGTCGTGAAAGACAGCGTACATCGCGTTGCAGGCAGAGCAAGACTTCATGTGTTCCATCAGGGCCTCATGCTCCTCGCGGCTCAGCTCGCCGTCCACGAGTCTGCTGATCAGCTCCTGATAATGCTCGCACGAATTCATTGCTTCTCACCGCCTTTCATTTTTTCTGACGCTGTAAAATCAGGAATGTTCCCGTCCTCGATCAAAAATGTACACAATCTTTTCCTCGCCCGGAAAATCCGGGACTTCACCGTGCCGACCTCAATGGAGAGGGCCGCGGCGATTTCCTCATAGCTCAGGCCCTGGATCTCCCGCAGCAGGAGCACCTGCCGGTAATCCGGCGGCAGAGCCTCCAGCCCCCGGCGCACCGCGTCCCGGGTCAGGCCCCGCTCCAGCAGCAGCTCCGGCGACTGGCTCTCGTCCGCCACGTCAAGCTGCGTCTCCTCCCCCTCGTCGTCCTCCACGGAGAGCGACACCGTGGGCTTGCGGCTGCGGCTGCGCAGAAAGTCGAGGCAGACATTGTTTGCAATGCGGTAGAGCCAGACAGAGAATTTGCTGTCGCCCCGGAAGGACGAGAGGGAGTTATAGGCCTTGATGAAAGCCTCCTGGGTCATGTCGGCGGCGTCCTCGGCATTGCCGGTCATGCGCAGCGCAATGGCATACACCGCCTTTTCATATTCTGTCACCAGCTTTTCAAAGGCATTCACGTCGCCCTGCAGGACCTTGCGGACGATCATTGCCTCCTGTTCACGTGTCAAGCTCTCACCACCTTTTTCGGAAAGCGCAGCCGGGCGCGCTCCTTATCCTAAATCCCGTTTGATGCCTTTGCAAACCCTGTGGATATCCTCCAGCGTGCTCACCTGCACAAGCTCCTGCCGGTAAACGGCGGAATGGGGGATGCCGTGCAGATACCAGGGGAGCTGGTGGCGCGCCTCCATGCAGGCCCGGCGCTCCCCGATGCGCTCCGCGAGCGTCACGATCTGCCGTTCGGCAAGCTCCATGCGCTCACGCAGCGGCGGCAGCTCCGGGATCTCCCGGCCCTCGATCGCCGCCTGTCCCTGCTCGAAAAGCCAAGGATTCCCAAAGCTGCCGCGCCCGATCATCGCAAGCGCGCAGCCCGTATAGCGCAGGATATGCGCCGCGTCCGCCGGGGTAAACACATCCCCGTTTGCGATCACCGGAACCGTCACCGCCTCGCGCACCGCGCGTATCACGTCCCAGTCGGCGCGCCCTGCGTACATCTGCGCCCTGGTCCTGCCGTGCACGGCCACGGCGTCCGCCCCGGCGGCTTGCATGAGGCGGGCAAAGTCCACGGCGTTCACGCTGCCGTTGTCCCAGCCCTTGCGGAATTTCACGCTCACGGGGACCGGGACCGCCTTTTTGACGCTCTCGACGATTTTTGCTGCGAGCTCCGGCGTTCTCATGAGGGCCGAGCCGTCCCCGGCTTTGACGATCTTGCCCACGGGGCAGCCCATGTTGATATCCAGGATATCCGCCCCGGACAGCTCCAGCGCGAGGGCGGCCCCCTCCGCCATCACCTCCGGCTCATGGCCGAAGATCTGCGCGGCGCTGGGGTGCTCGTCCGGCGGGATGTATAAAAGCTCCCGGGTCTTCTCATCGTGATAGCACAGGGCCTTCGCCGAGACCATCTCCGTCGTGGTCAGCGCCGCGCCGAGCCGATGGCACACGCCGCGAAAGGCAAAGTCCGTCACTCCCGCCATGGGGCCGAGGGTCAGGTTCCCCCTGAGTTCAACGCTGCCGATCTTCACCATGCGATGTCAAGTCCCACCGGGCAGTGGTCGGAGCCCATGATCTCCGGCAGGATGAAGGCGTCCCTGACCTTTTCGCGCAGGCGGTCGGAGATGACAAAGTAGTCGATGCGCCAGCCCACGTTCCGCTCCCGCGCCCGCATACGGTAGCTCCACCAGGAGTAGGCGTCGGTCTTGTCGGGATACAAAAAGCGGTAGCTGTCGGTAAAGCCCGCCGCCAGAAGCTCGGTGAACTTGCCGCGCTCCTCGTCGGAAAAGCCCGCGTTGCCGACGTTCTGCTTCGGGTTTTTCAGGTCGATCTCCTCATGGGCCACGTTCATATCGCCGCAGACGATGACCGGCTTCTTCCTGTCGAGCGCGCAGAGGTACGCGCGGAAATCATCCTCCCAGCGCATGCGGTAGTCGAGGCGCTTGAGCCCGTCCTGGGCGTTGGGGGTGTAGACGCACACCAGGTAGAAGTCCGCGTACTCCAGCGTAACGGCGCGGCCCTCGTGGTCATGCTCCTCCACGCCGAGGTTGCAGGACGCCGAAAGCGGCGTATGCTTTGTAAAGATCGCCGTGCCGGAATAGCCCTTCTTCTCCGCGTAGCACCAGTAGCTCTCATAGCCGGGGAAGGAGAGCTCGATCTGCCCGGCCTGCAGCTTGGTCTCCTGGATGCAGAAGAAGTCCGCGTCCAGGCTGAGGAAGATGTCCGCAAAGCCCTTTTTCTGCACCGCGCGCAGGCCGTTTACATTCCAGGAAAGAAATCTCATGTACCGTTCCTCCGGTTTGCCTCCTGGCTCTCCTCATAGCCGCGCGCGTCGGTGAGAGAGGCGTTGCGCAGCCGCGGCACCGCGCCCGCGGCGGTGCCCTTGGTGTCGCCTGTCTTCGTCGCAACCAGGCGGTTGATCTTCATGCCCTGCTCATAGAACCTGGCCTCATAGTCGGTCATCACGCCGACGGGGCCTCCCGCGTGCAGGTCGTGGGTAACTTCGGCGAGCCGCCAGCCCTCCGCCTCAAGCTGGGCGATCGACCAGTCAAAGAGCGGGGTGTTGTCGGTTTTAAAATGGATCTCGCCGCCGTCTGCCAGCAGATCCGCATAGCGGCGCAGGAAGGCGGGCGCCGTGAGGCGCAGCTTCGCGTCCCGGCTCTTGGGCCAGGGATCGCAGAAGTTGATGTACAGGCGGTCCACCTCGCCGGGGGCGAACATGGTGTCGAGGAGCTTCGCGTCCGCGTCGATAAAGCGCACGTTCCCGATCCCCCGGCGGTCGATCTTCTCCATGGCGAGGATCATGGCGTCCGGCACCTTTTCCAGCGCGATGTACAGGGTCTCGGGCATGGTCTCGGCCGTGTCCGCGGTAAAGCGCCCCTTGCCGCAGCCGATCTCCAGGTACAGTCTCTCGTGTCCCGGGAACTGCGTCCGCCACTGTCCGCGCAGCTTCTCCGGTTCCTCTATCAGCAGCGCGGCACAGCGTTCCATGCGCGCGTCCAGATTGGCTCTTTTTCTCATTCTCAAGGATAATCACACTCCTAAGTGTACAGGATACCACAAGAATGCAAAAACATCAATCGCCAAACGCGAAAGAAAGCAAGCGCATGATTTTTTCCTTGCGTCTTCCCTGAACCCGGTGTATAATATTTAAGTCAGATTTGAGACGCGCGGAATGCAGCGAGTTTCTTCTCCCCCCGTTTTTACCAAATATGGGTATCGGCTTTACTCAGCAAACCGTCAAAGTGCGCGTTCCGTAGGGGTCGATCCCCAGATCGACCCGAAACGCCAGTACATTGTACAAGCCTCAGGGCTTCGGGCCGATGAA
>CADARY010000056.1 GCA_902790375.1 Oscillospiraceae bacterium
CATCTGGGCACGCAGCTCCTCGTCGGTCTTGTCGGGAGGCAGGAAACCGATGTACTCCACCTCACCGCGCAGCTCCTTTGCCCTTGCTGCGGCCGCCTGCTGCAGACGCTTCTGCGCTCCTGCTTTGTCCGCGTCGTGGAAGCCGTTGCGGCGGACACGGCCGGAATTGAACATGGAGAGAGTCGCTACCGCCTTGATGCGTTTGTCTGTCTGGGCGCAGGCCAGGGTGTACCCGCCGCCTCCGCAGATGCCGAGGGCACCGATGCGTGAAAAGTCCACCTTGGGAAGCTGGGAGAGGTAGTCCACCATACCGCTCACGTCCCCGATGCGGTTGGCAGGATAGTCCCGAAGCCGTGGCTCGCCGCCGCTCTCCCCCTGATAACGGGCGTCACAGGTCAGTGTGATAAAGCCAAGCTCCGCAAGCCTTTGCGCATACAGGCCCGCCACCTGCTCCTTACAGCCGCCGTTAGGGTGGGCCACCGTGACGGCGGGATACTTCTTCTTGTTCTTCTCACTGTAATCCGCGGGCAAGTAGAGATTCGCCGCAGCCTCGATGCCGTCCACCGTGTAGCGCACAGGGCGAATGCTAACCTCGCCGGGTTCATTTGCCTCGATCGCCCCGCCGTAGATCAGTCCGAAAGGATTCGACATATCCGTATCCCCCTTACTTTAACCAGTCCTGCGTATCAAGGTACTCCGTAAATTCTTTCTGAGCCGCCTCGTTGTCGATCATGGCGCTCAGTAAGTACTGGGCGAAGATCTCCATATCTGGCTGAAACTCCGCAAGCTCCTTCAGGATGTTGCTGTTGCCGCTTCCCCGGTTGATGCTGAAGTAAGCAAGCTGTTTGCCGGAGAGATCCACCTGCTGGAAGAAGCTGCGCACAGGCTGCGGCATAGTGTACCACCAGATCGGAGAGAGAAAATAGATCGTGTCGTACTCTTTCCATTCCGGCAGCGGATCACTAAAGCTGAACTGTCTGTTTTCGTTTTTGTCCGTCTGTGCGCCGTCCACCATATCCTCAAACTTCGGCGCGTAGGGCTCTGTGATATGAAGGGAATAGACCTCGGCCCCGGTGCGCTCCTTGAGCATATCGGCCATCACCAGCACATTGCTGCGGTCACGGTAGCGCTCAGGCTCTGCGATGCTCGCCTGGCTTACGGCGTCGATGTCCATTCCCTCGGTGTTGATGTTCTCGCTGTAATCAAAGTAGATGATCAAAGCCTTCTCCGGTTCGGCAGCTACGGCAGGGCTTGCGGCCAGAATGAGCGTCAGAATAACAAGGCTTACAAGAATGATTTTTTTCATGGGTATTTCCTCCTGTGGATCATAGATTTGTTTTCCTGTCGTTTAAAAGTGTATCAGAACAGCTTTCAAATGTACAATGCCGATTGCGCATACTGCTATACGTTCAACTTATACTGAATGTTTCTCCGCTGCGTTTTCTGATTTCCATTTTGTGTTACAATCTCCTTGCTGTTCACATTTTTATCCGGTATAATACAATAAACAGACCGAATACTGAGGTGATCCTGATGATTGAAATCTATCTGCTGGAGCAGTTGGAAGCCTTTGCGCGCTGCGGGACTTTGTCCGGTGCAGCGGACGAGCTGCATTTAAGCCAGCCCGCGTTGACGCGCTCCATGAAGAAGCTGGAGGAACTGATCGGCGTACCCCTCTTTGAGCGGCAGAAAAACAAGCTGGTGCTCAATGAAAACGGGAAGCTCACCGCCGAGTATGCCCGCCGGGTGCTGGAGCAGGACCGTGAGATTATCGGTCGGGTACGCGCCTTCGATCGGCAAAACCACACCATCAGCATCGGCGGCTGTGCACCGGTACCGCTCGGACAGCTCGTGCCGCAGGTCACCGCGCTCTATGAGGATATGACGGTCTCACAGGAGGTTCACCCGGACGCGCCGCTGTTGGACGGTTTGCAGGACGGTACTTTCCAGTTGGTCATTCTTCATGAGGAGCCCGCCGATAAAGCACTGTATTGGGTGCCGTACGGGGAGGAAAAGCTGTACATCGTTCTCCCGAAGGATCATCCGCTGGCTGACCGCGAAGGCATCTGGCTGAAAGAACTGGAGAGCATGAACATCCTCCTGTTCAGTCAGATCGGCTTCTGGTATGAGCTGTGCGTCGATAAGATCCCCAATCCGCATTTTCTGCTGCAAAATGATTTTGAGGCCTTCGGTGAGCTGATCAAGGCCTCCAATCTGCCAGTATTCACCTCCAGTTATTACCTCCGGGATCCGAACATTCCAAACGACGGGAACCGCGTTGTGATCCCCATTCTGGATCAAGAGGCTGATGTCCGCTATTATCTTGCCTGCAGGTTCGACGACAAAAAGCGCTTCGGCACACTGTTCAAAAGAATCTCATGATATAGAAATCCTCCGTCTTTCGGCGGAGGATTTCTTTAGCTTAAATATCTTCTTTCAATTCCATCGTCGCGTAGGCTGAGATCATTTCCGGTGTCGCGTTATAATAGCGCACACCCTTGTTGACCTTTGCGATCTCCGCCATATCCTCATCCGTCAGCTCAAAATCAAAGATATCGAGATTGTCACGGATGTGATCGGGATTCTTGGAGCCCGGGAAAATCACGTTGCCGCTCTGCACATGCCAGCGCAGGATGATCTGGACGTTACTCTTGCCGTATTTCTCCGCAAGCTTTGTAAATACAGGCTCGTTCACCAGATTCTTGTCGCCGTGTCCAAGGGGATACCAGGCCATCATCCCCATGCCGGTATCGCGCAGGAGCTTTTTTAACTCATTCTGAGGGTAATAGGGGTGCGCCTCCACCTGTACGATCTGAGGCTTAATCTCTGCGGTTTCCAGCACTTCCCTGATCAGTTCCTCCGGGAAGTTGGAAAGGCCGATGGCTCTCACCTTGCCTTCTTTGTATGCCTTCTCCATCGCACGGTACCCGGCCTTCCAGTTGCCCGCGGGCTGGTGGAGAAGCAGAAGGTCGATATAGCCCGTGCCGAGGCGCCCCAGCGTCTCATCCACAGCAGTCTCTTTCTCGTACACAGTGGGCCAGAGCTTGGTCACAAGGAAGATCTCCTCGCGGGCGACACCACTTTTTTTAATGCCGCGGCCGGTGCCGCTCTCATTCATATAGCCATTGGCCGTGTCAATGAGCCGGATGCCGCTTTTCAGTGCACTCTCTACCGCTGCCTCTGCCTGATCCGGCGTCATCATAAACACGCCGATCCCAGCCATGGGCATTTCAATTCCATTGTTGAGCTTTAAGGTTTCCATGTTGTTACTCCTATATATTCCTGTAATACTGTTTTTTCTCAGCCGAGGCCGCGCTCGTTGAGCCATGCCTCAATATGATCTGCGATTTCCTGATTGTTCAGCTCCTGGAACATAAAGTGGCTGTTGCCGGTGATGCCGATCTTCGGCAGGTCGATGACCGTCGCGTCGCCGCCGTCTGCGTTATACTGCTCGGCGAAGGCGATCGCGCCGTCCCGGATCATCTTCCAGAAGCCTGTGGAAGCGATATCCTCGGGACCGTTGTCGATGTAATCGCCGAAATAGAGGATAACGGGGATCTTCGCCTCCAGGAGGCGTGTATACTGCTCGGTGCCGGGCTGGGGCGCTCCGCCGGGCTCGATCGCCACGATGGCCGCGATGTTTTCGACTGCCACGTCCCAGCCGACAGCGCTGCCCTGGGAATGAGTGATGAACACAGCCTTCTGTCCGCTGCGCTCCGCAGCTTCCTTCAGCACCTCGCCCATTGCCTCGGCTGCGACCGCTTGGTCAAAGCTGCCCGTGTTCGGCGTCATCTGGCGGAAGAACTGATCCTGTGCCGCATCCCCCTCGGGGAACTGGCTGCCCTCGTAGCGTTCCGGCGTCACGCGGCCAATACGAAAATGGGTGTACCAGGCCTGATCTCCGGGCTTATAGTCTTTGGAATCCTCTGCCCAGGCATCAAGGAAGCCGTCCGCAGTCATGGACACGGCAGCGCCCGCTTCACCGCGGCGGGGCTGATCCACAAGATAGGCCGCGTGACCATCGCGCAGGAACATGGTGGCCCAGCCGTCGCGTCCATCCGGAGTAGTCATCCAGCCCATGCGGGACTGGCCGTATCCGTGCAGATAAACAATGGGCGCTCCCGCCTCCTCCGCGGGGATCTGGTAGAATACGTTCGCGTGATCCACATGGGCGGTATTGCCCGCTCGGGTAACATCCAGCCAGTTCTGCGTGGGATCGTACTCACCCGCGACCGGCTCCGTGACGGCACCGCCCGCCGAAAAATACCCCTGCTCCGCGATCATGAGCGGCGCCTTGGCTTCTTCCGCGAAGGCCGCATCCGAGAGGCTGAGCAGCATCATAACTGCGACAAATAATGCGATCGTCTTTTTCATTTGAATCAACTCCTTATTTATTCTGTGTTCATTCTACCTGATCGGGCCGGAAATGTACAATGCCGATTACGCATACTGCTATAATCGGCATTTATAGTATTAATGCTTGTCAAACAACCAGCCCATGATCTTCTCGTCCTTTGCAAACGCCATACCGCCGCCATGCTGATCGGTATAGCCCTGCTGTGTGAAGTACGCCTGATCCTTTAAAGGAGCATATTTCATTTGTACAATGCCGATTGTTTATACTGCTATAACCTGCAGGTATAGAAAGCCCCCTGACGTGTTTCTGCACATCAAGGGGCTCTGTTTTACAGATTCTCTGTGCTATTTTCATTTACTCCTTCTGAAATCGGAAATAGCCTTCCAGGCTAAGGTCGTTTGCCTTGCGGACCGTCCTGAAGCCGCGCTTCTTCGCCTCTTCTTCAAACTCCTTCAATGTGAAAAGAGCTTCTTCCGCATGGCCCCAGTGCAGGATTGCATCTACCATATGGATGCAGCGTTTGGAGAGATCAGCAACATAGATGCAGCCGCCGTCCTTCAGCACCCTGCGGCTTTCGTCAAAGAATGTCCGCCAGCCCTCCACATGATGGAGAATGCAAAAGTCCAGAATGGCATCAAAACCCTTGTCCGCAAATCTGCTCAGATCGTCCGCGCTGCCCTCGACAAAAACTGCATTTTTGAGATTTCTTCCGCGGGCGATTTCGAGCTGCTCCGGCATGATGTCAAGCCCGGTGTAGCTGTGCGGTTTCTTCGCAGTGATCAGCGATGCGGCATATCCATTTCCGCAGCCCACCTCCAGAATGTCAGCGTCTTTGATACGAAGGCCGAACTTTTCAAAGGTTTTCAGCTCCACCTTCTCGATATACCACTTTCGCCAGCCCATCTGCATGGCGTCAAATTCCTTCGTACTGAGCTTCATGGTTCCACCCTCTCCATAAACGCCTCGATCTGCTCCACATATGCCTTCGGCTCCGCCGCCATATAGCCGCAGTGCCGGTATCCGGGCCGAATCACAAGCTCTGCATGCGGCATGTAGACAGGCACTGTTTTCCTGGAATACTTCCAGCCAAGCCTCCGTTTTCACGATCTGCGCCACACCTATGCCGTAAACAGCCTGAAGGCCGGAGACGATATCACGACTGTGCGATTTTGTGTCAAATGGCCCACTATGGTTCACCTACCGCAATTCTATAAAGGGTCAAAATAAGGGTCAGGTCAAAATAGGGTTCTAAATTGGGTCACTTTTCAGAGCAAAACATAGTGGATTTTGTGCCAAAGCAAAGAAAAACCGGTACTTTTTCAAGTACCGGTTTGGTGGGGGAAGGTGGATTCGAACCACCGAAGGCATTGCCAGCAGATTTACAGTCTGTCCCCTTTGGCCACTCGGGAATTCCCCCATATTCCTGCTCTACCGACTGAGCTACACCAGCATCGTACCGGCATCGCCCTTGTTCCGGCCAGCAGCCTGACCCCTGAGCGCTTTGTTATAATAGCAGACTTGTCCGGAATTGTCAAGCTATATTTTTCAAAAAAGAGCAAAATTGTCAAAGCGCTCTTCTGCCGGATAAGTACCCGCAGTCCCTCTCCTCTCTGTTCGGGCGCGGCGATATTTTATAATGCCGCCGCATATGTTTTTCTGAAGGAGGGATGAGCGGTGCAGAATAAGCTTTTTTTGCCTCGGCACAACGCAGTGCTTCAGGCGCTGATGATGCTGGCGGCGGTTGTATTGATTTTCTGGGCGGTGAACACGCCTGCGGTGGTGGGAGTCTCAGCGTCAAAACGGGAGCTGCCCGTATACTGCGTGCAGCAGGATGAAAAAATCGTCGCCCTGAGCTTTGATGCGGCCTGGGGCAACGAGGATACGCAGACGCTGATTGACATTCTGGAGCAATACGGTGTCAATACAACATTTTTCGTTGTTGGCGACTGGGCGGACAGATATCCGGAATCCGTCCAGGCGCTGGCAGAGGCCGGCAACGAGGTGATGAACCACTCCTCCAGCCATGCGCATTTCTCCACGCTCAGCACAAATGAAATCAACGCTGACATTTCTGCCTGCAACGATAAGATCGAAGCCATTACGGGCGCACGCCCAACGCTGTTTCGCTGTCCATACGGAGAATACGACGACCACGTAATCAAAGCAGTCAACGCTCTCGGGATGACCGCCGTCCAGTGGGATGTGGACAGTCTCGACTGGAAGGGCATATCCGCCGATCAGATCACAAGGCGGGTCCTGGATCGGGTACAGCCCGGCAGTATCGTGCTTTTTCATAACGCCGCGGAGCATACGCCGGAAGCGCTGCCGAAGATTCTGGAATCCCTGCTCTCGGACGGTTATCGTGTTGTCCCGGTATCCCAGATCCTTCTGGATGGCGACTGCTTCATCGACAGCACGGGAAGACAGTGTAGACGGTAATTTAAGGGAGCGCGCTTCGGATCGCAGAGAGCCGCGGTGTGCTCCCTTGCCCTGTTCCGGCAGCAGCGGCAGTCCGTTTCAAAGCGGCCGACCGAGAGCGCGGCCTCGGAGCATAACGCCTGTCGGGACAGTATATTGTGAAGAATTTGCAAATTTCTCCCCGGCAATTGTAAAAAACCGAAAAAATTGATATAATGTCAGGGAATCTATATTGCGAGGAGATGCGAAATGATAAAGAAGGTACGCGCTCCGCTGGCACTGCTGTTCTGCCTGCTCTTCTGTATTTGTATTCATACCGCCGCATATGCGCGTGAGGCCGAGGTTCCGACAGCAGCTGCAAGCAATGACCGCCTTGTCGCCGTCACTTTTTCGAATAATCCGCTTGCGTCATTCAGCGCTCTCACCGTCTATGACAATGCCGGCCAGCTCTGCGCGCCGCATATGGACACTGCTGCCGGGGAGATCGTATACGGCAGCTACCGGCTCAGCCCGGGCCAATACCGCTACCATTTTCACGATGAAACCGGCGCGTATGAGGATCTGGACGGGGAGTTCAGCGTATCCGGTGATTCGGATCGGCAGTTTGTTGCAATCTATCCGGTGCCGCATCTGGATATTGAGATTCTGTCCACCTCTTATATCAACCCTGCTTACATAGACGATCTGACAGAAGCAGAGCTCCCCGAGAGTCCCCGCAGCGATGAAGAGCTGATCGATGAGGTTCGGCAGCTCTACGCAATCGTAAACGGCAGCCTGAACTCGGGTAGATTACGCAGCACCTCCACCGTATCGAGCATTAACGCCGCCGGCCTTGAGCTGAGAAGGCAGATGCTCGCTTTTGAAGCAGAGATAGTGATCAAGCTGCAGCTGGCCGATGACCCGGAGGAGGCAGCTAAATACAGCAGCATTTCAGACTATCGCGAGGCAAGGTGGGATGCGATGGAGCCGAACATCTATCTCACCGCCGTAAAGCATACCGGGATTCCGACGCAGGGTGACTATCTGCGCTATGAATGCGGCGGATATACAGGAAAAGGCGCCATTGCCGGTACTTCAGGTTCAGATTTGTGCGTCTACACGTTTTACTACTATCCCTATTACTATTCCTCAGCTGAGCAGGAGGCTGATGTAGACGCGAAAGTCAACAGCATTCTGGCTGAGCTTTCCCTTACCGGAAAGAGCGACTATGAAAAAATCCAGGCCATTTTTCAATATCTCACGGAGCACGTAAAATACGGCGGTTCCGCTCCCTTAAAGTATACAGCCTATGCCGCTCTGATCGATAATCTCGCCGTCTGTCAGGGGTATTCCGTAGCATTCTATCGTCTGTGCCTGGAAGCGGGTGTTGATGCGCGCATCATCAAGTCCATCGCTATGAAGCATGCATGGAACATTGTGCGTTTCCGCGGTCAGTACTATGAGCTGGACAGCACATGGGATGCCGGTTATTCGTCCGAAAGCTATCGCTTCTTCCTCAGAGGCCAGAACTATTGGCTCTCCAATCATACGTACGGAAGCATGTCCACACTCGGCGATGAGTTTGACGACGCTGAATTTGCCGCCAGGTATGTTCTGCCCGTCTATGACTTTGCCGATGTGCAGGCGGCTGTCGTCTATAAAAGCGCCAGCTTGCAGGGCCGCATCTCGAAGCTGGAGGACAGGATCGGCACCATGGCGCAGAGCCTCGGCAGCACAGCCCTCGGGTTGGATGAGATTCGCGTACAGTTCACCTATCGAACGAACGCAGACGGCACCACCGACGAGAGCGTTTCCTGTGACCTTTATCCCTCCGTCTCAGGCTATCTTGAGGGGAAACAGGTAAAGTCGTACAGAATTGGAAACGCGGATCTTCTGGAAGGTCCCGCTTTTGTCGTCACGCTGCCCGTGCCCGACAGCTGGGCCGGGAAGAAGGTCAATTATACCATCAGCGCCAGCGGCTATGAGGACGTCAGCGCCAGCGCCGACGTTGTCCGCAGCAGCAGCGGCAAATATCTGGTTCCTCTTTCTAACATCACCTTCTTCGGAAGCATCAATATTTCTCTTGTAAAATATACGCTGTCCTTTGACTCCATGGGCGGCTCAGCCGTGGAGGCACAGTCCGTGATCCATGGCAGCAAGGCTTCTGAGCCGGTCAGCCCCGTAAAGGCCGACTTCTGGTTCGGCGGCTGGTATAAAGACAAGACCTGCAGCGAGGCCTTTGACTTTGCGAACACCCCAATCACTGCGGATACCATCCTCTATGCCCGCTGGATCGTCCCCGATCTGGTTCTCCCCGAGGCGCTCACCGCGATTGAGGAGGAGGCCTTTGCCGGCGGCGCATTCAGCTTTGTGAAGCTGCCGGAGGAGGCGCAGACGATCGGAAGCCGCGCCTTCGCAGACTGCCCCAACCTTGCCTGCATCTATATCCCCGCTTCGGTCCGGTCCATTGACGCATCGTCCTTTGGCGACGCAAGCAAGCTCACCGTTTACGGCAAGGCGGAGAGCGCCGCTGAGAGCTTTGCAAAATCACACGGCTTTACGTTCATTGCCGTTTCTTAAGCTTGACAAGGAGGTTCCCTATGAAAGCCCTGATCGCATACTTCAGTGCCGAAGGCAACACCGCCCGTGTTGCCGAGGAGGCCGCAGCAGCGCTTGGCGCGGATCTCTTTGAGATCCGGCCCGAGAAGCCCTATACGCCCGCGGACATCAAATACACCAATCCCCTCGCCCGCTGCAATCGGGAGAAGATCGGCGGCAAGGACGTACCCGTTGTCGGTCGGATCAAGGATTTTGACGACTATGACTTCATTTTGATCGGTTTCCCGATCTGGTACGCCGCAGCCCCCAATGTAGTCAACACCTTCTGCAAGGCCTATAACTGGTATGGGAAAAAGATCGCCGCCTTCGCCACCTCCGGCGGCAGCGGCATCGGCAAGACGGCGGATAAGCTCCGCCCCTTTCTCAGCGGAGGCAATCTCGCAGGCGCAAAGCTTGTGCACAGCGGCAGCGAGCTTGTCGCCTGGGCGAGAGAAGCGGAAGCTCTATAAAAACGGATCGACAGGCCGGACGACCTGTCGATCCTTTTTTACCGCTGAATTTCAGGCATTTCCCTTTCTGTCAGGAAAAACGGTTGAGCAGCTCGCGGAGCCTGTCAACCAATCCGCTTATGGACTCTGCAAACTTTTTGATCTCCTGGGCAAAGCCCACGACCTTGGATTTCGCCTCGGAAACCTTCTGCAGGGTTTCCTGCAGCTGCTCTACGCGCTGCCTGAGCTGTTCCGGGTTCAGGCCCTCCAGAGAGCGGCAGAGGGAAATGAGCTGATTGATCTGGGTTTCTGTCAGGCGGACATTATAGCGCCCGGCGATCTCCGTGATGATTGTGCGTATCTCCTCATCGCTCATGTTTTTTGTCTCGTTCAGGATGAGCTTGAGCTCGCTCACGATGGAAGTGGAGTCCAGGCTGCCGATCTCCTGAGCCAGCTCCCCGGTGACGGTGAGCTCCTCCGTGCTGACCTGTTTGGCCAGATCGTCCAGCGTGACGCCCGTCATATCCTCATAGGCTTTGTATACGCCGCTGAGAGCGGAGGTCCCGCTCACCTCAAAGGGCGCCGACACCATGATACGGGCATCTTTGATCCCGGCAGTGGTCAGAGCGCTGATATACATATCCTCGGTCCACCACGTGATATTGTTGGTAATGACCGAAAGCCCGCTCCCCTCTGGCAGAAGCTCCACATAGACGCAGGAGATGGAGCGCGTGCCGATCACGCTTTCATCCACATAGCCCTGCAGATAGCGCCGTTCCTCCGCGTTTGTCATCGTCAGCTCAGGCACGTCGCCTCGGCGTATCCCGAAGCTCTGATAGACCGCCGTCACCTGCTCGGGGCTGAGATCTGCGCCGATCACCGTGCGGCTCGGGTTGAGCGCCAAGGCCTGTGTATGTGCAGGCAGCAAAAGCAGGAAGCACAGAAATAAAATGACAATTCTTTTCATAAGGTCACTCCTTTCGGACCGGTATCAGACGCCTCTGGCTTCGTTCCAATGGTAACACAACACGCGGCGCAAAAACAGTTGATTTTGTAAATCTTCAAAAGCGCCTGGCGTACCCGCAGCGGCGGCAGAGCTCCTCTACCGCGCGCCTTTCCGAAAAGCCGTCGCGGACAGCCCGGGCGCGCTCTGTCTGCAGGATCTCCTCAAGACTCTGGACGAAGAGATTGCCAAGGGCCACATCCCCGTCGTGATCCAGACAGCAGGGCACCACCGTCCCGTCACACAGCACACCCGCCTGATCGCGCAGGCCGTAGCAGAAGCAGCGCTCTCCCCTGTCGCAGGCCTCCAGATCCGGCCATTCAAAGCGCTCACCCGGCTCCAGCCAGAGATTATCCCGGAGCTTCCAGCCCTCGCGGCTCTTTTTCCAGGGTCTCGGGAAGGCGGAGGCAAGCCTGGCCTCGATCTCGGGATTGAGCGCATCCAGGCCGTTGCGGTTCCAGAGGCGAAATTCGCAGCGCTTTCCCGCGGCGTTCGCCTGGTCGGCAAAGGCAAAGCAGGTATCCAGATACTCCCCCAGTGCGCCGGCTCTGTTGCCCTCAAAGGACTGCAGGGAGATATTGACCTTTAAGAGCGCCGGGCTTTGGCACAGGATCTCTCCTTTTTCCTCAAGGAGCGTGCCGTTGGTCGTGATCATCACCTGGAAGCCAAGCTCCCCGGCGATCTTCAGAAACTCCCCCAGCAGCGGGTGAAGCAGCGGCTCCCCCATCAGATGAAAGTACAGATACTGCGCATGCGGACGGATCTTCCGCGCGAGCAGGGTAAACTCCTCCAGGCTCAGCATATGGGGCTTGCGCCGGGTACCCGGGCAGAAGGCACAGGAGAGATTGCAGATATTGCCGATTTCCAGATAAACCTTTTTCAGTGCAATCATACCAATATACAACATCACGGCGGAGCAATCCGCCGTGATGATTCACCCGTTTTCAGAACAGTCCGCCGAGTCCGCCAAGGCCGCCGAGTCCGCCCTGCAGCATGCTCATGGCCTTGTTGGTCTCATCGTCAGCAAGCTTAATGGCGCCGTTGACCGCCGCGACGATCATATCCTGCAGCATTTCCACGTCGTCCGGGTCCAGGACCTCGGGATCAATCGTGATGCTTGCCAACTGGCGGGTGCCGACCATGGTCGCCTTGACCGCGCCGCCGCCTGCGGTGAACTCAAACTCCTTGCTCTCCAGCTCCTCCTGCATTTTCAGGAAATCCTGCTGCATCTTCTGCGCCTGCTTCATCATATTGGCCTGGTTGCCAGGGAAGCCGCCGCGAAATCCTTTTGCCATTGTTCATTCCTCCATATTATGATAGATACAAAATTATTCAACAAATCTGACTTCTTTGAACGCCTTTAGATCCTCAAGGCTGCGTTTTACCGGCTCCTGCTCCTCCGTGAGTTCGGAAAGGGCTGTGCGGATCTCCTGCCCTGTCAGGCGTGATGCCGCGTCCGAGAGCTTTGCCAGCACATCCGGCCGCTTGAAGCGGCTATACAGGAAGCCGGGCAGGACCCTGAGCCGCAGGATCGGCCCCTCGAGACTTGCTCGTACGCTCTTCTCATCGTCCAGACGCATGGCAATGTCTCTCGGCAGGGACGGCGCTGCCGCCGCGGCGATCTCCTTCCAGCTCACGCCGCTCTCGGTCGCGGGCAGCTCGGCCGCCGCAGGGGCCGCTGCCTGTTCGAGTACCGGTTCTTCCGGCTGTGGCAGGTTCTGGCGGGACGCTTCCGGTATATACGCCGCAGGCTCCGGGTATTCCTCCTCCGGCGGGGGCGGAAGCTCTTCCTCCAGCGGAGGCGGGCTGTCCTCCTGTGTCTTTATCGCGGAAGGGGCCTGTTGAACGACGACGCCGTTTTTGATCTGCTCCTCAAGCCGTGATACGCGTGCCCTGAGGGCGGTCACGCTCTCGGCGAGGGTATTGTCACACAGGGACACCAGGCAGAGCTCTGTCGTCGTCCTCGGGCTTGCGCCGGCACGGATCTGGAGCTGGGCGCTCTGCAGGGTTTCCATCGTGCAGATGAGTTCCTCCCTGGTCATGCGCCCCCCAAGCGCTTCCAGCGTCGCGCTGTCATAGCCGCCTGTAATCAGGCTCTGCCCGCCCTTGGGCGCCACCTTCATCATCAGGGTATCCCGCAGCAGCCCCGTCAGCTCTGTCAACAGTGTGGCAGGGTCCTTCCCGTCCATCCACATGCTGTTGAAATCCCGGATCGCCTTCTCCGTCTCATGGGCCAGCACCCGCTCCATCAGCGCGGCAGTGCGCCGGTTCCCGGCAAGGCCCATGGCGTAATAGACGGCATCCAGGTCGATGACCTCGCTGGCAGAACACTGATCCAGCAGGCTCAAGGCGTCGCGCACACCGCCGTCGGCAAGGCGCGCAATCAGCTCCGCCGCGTCCTTCTGGAGACTGAAGCCCTCCCTGGAGGCGATATACTCCAGGTAATTTGCGATCGTGGGCGCGTCGATCCGTTTGAAGCTGTGCCGCTGGCAGCGGGACAGGATCGTCGCCGGGACCTTCTGCAGCTCCGTTGTGGCGAGGATGAACATCAGGTGCTCCGGCGGCTCCTCCAAAATCTTGAGCAGGGCGTTGAAGGCCGCTGTGGAGAGCATATGCACCTCGTCAATGATGTACACTCTCTTCTTCACCGCTGCCGGGCTGAAAACAGCCTCCTCCCGCAGCGCGCGCACATTGTCCACGCTGTTGTTGGAGGCGGCGTCCAGCTCTACCACGTCCAGGACAGAACCTTCGCTGATCCCCCGGCAGGCGGGACATACACCGCAGGGATTGCCGTCGGTCGGGTTTTCACAGTTGACGGCCTTTGCCAGGATGCGGGCGCAGGTGGTCTTCCCCGTTCCGCGGGTGCCGATGAAGATATAGGCGTGGGAGAGGCGGCCGGACTTTACCTGGTTTTTCAGGGTTTGGGTAATGTGATCCTGGCCCACGACCTCATCAAAGGTCTTAGGCCGCCACTTTCGGTAAAGCGCCTGATACATCCTCAATCCCCCATGACAAGATATACGTATGGCTCTTGACAAGACTGCACACCTGATTCCGAATAATGCTCTATATCCGTTACGCCGGCAGCCGGCTCGGACCCGGCTGCCTCACGGCACACGAAAAGCACCGCTTAATGCTGCTCGGTTCCCCGCCTGACATGGTTCACGGGTTCCCGTTGCGCGAGACCGGATCGTCAACGCTGCTTACCGGAGTCAGACGACACAGAACATATCCTCGATCAGGAATTCATCCCTGCTGTAGCGGATTGCAGGTTACAGGGCACCGCTGGCTCCCCAACTAGTGCAGCCTTGTCAAAAGCCACGGTGATACTATACTACAACTTGTTTGAAATTTCAATAAAATTTTTCTTTACTTTTTTAGAAAATGTGTTATAATACAAAAGCTGTCAGTTAAGACAGCAAATTGAATACGGGCTCGTAGCTCAGCTGGGAGAGCGCACGGTTCGCATCCGTGAGGTTCGAGGGTTCGATCCCCTTCGAGTCCACCAAAACAAAAAGTCACCTTTCGGTGGCTTTTTTGTTTTGTCCGAAGGGGATCGAATCACAATCGAGCGCGCCGGGAGCGAGCTTCAGATAGCGGCTGAAATCCTCCGTGGTCATGGATGGCGGGTTGACCTCAACGCTGAATCTCAGTTCCCGGGCGACGCTTACCGCGCGTTTGCAAACCTCAGCCTGATTGATCACCGGCGAGGGACCGCGCTGATAAAGATGTGGCTCTCTCCGGGTCAAGCTTTTTCCTTTTCGTGGAATAGACCGGCGCTTGTCGAAAACACGTGTTTCAAATGCGTATGGTCAGCACATTCAGGCCCAGCAGATTCTGATAGCTCACATCCGCGGCGATCCTGTAAACCATGCGGATGCCGATGTTCCTGCCCATATCGTCCGGCTCCATGGCGCTTGCGCGCTCAGCCGGGTTGAAGGCGATGCAGTTGTCGCGGATGCGCAGGATCAGGTCGTTGCCCTTGTGTACCACGCGGATGTCGATGTGGTTCGGTTTCCTGTCCATCTTGAAGCCGTGAAGGATGACGTTGCCTGCCATCTCCTCCATGCACAGGCCGGCGAAATATGCCCTGCGCCGGTCGATGCCGCGCTGCAGGCAGAAATCGCTGATCTGACGGGAGACTGTCATCACCTCTGCCATGGTGTTCACGCTGATGTCAATACGCTCGTTTTCCGGTACGCCGATCCGCTCCGGAATCGCCATCAGCTCCTCCATGTTACGCGGGAAGCGCCCGCGCACCACCCACGAGTCCACGATGACCACCAGGGTGCAGAGGATGCCGTTGCAGGTGTTGGCGAGGTAAAGGCCGTTCATCTTCATGGAGGGGATCAGCAGGAAGCTGAACAGCACCACGCCGACCACCCCGTCCACCGTCGGCAGAAGGACGGCGAGAACCCGCTTTTCCGCAGTCTGCGCGTAGCTTGCGAAATGGATGCTGACCATGGACCAGGGCATGCACAGCGGCAGCAGGCGAAAGCCCATCACGGTCATCTGATACACGGGCTCGGCAGGGTCGCGGTAAAACAGGCGGGTCAGCGGTTCGGCCAGCAGGACAAGCAGCGCCACGATCGTACACATCACGAGCATGCCCTTCGTCATCGTGATCTTCATCGTATTTACCAGGGATCTGCGATCCTCCTCCCCGATGCTGATGCTGAAGAGCATCCTGCAGACGGCGGCCATGCCGAAGGGAACCGCCCAGACGATTGCCAGCAGCGAATTGGACGCGGAGAACGAGGAGATACCGACGCTCCCGACATATT
The DNA here is from genome assembly GCA_902790375.1 of Oscillospiraceae bacterium. Classification (GTDB taxonomy): domain Bacteria; phylum Bacillota; class Clostridia; order Oscillospirales; family Oscillospiraceae; genus Limivicinus. Next base: position 15,589 of record CADARY010000056.1, read on the forward strand.
TCAGCACTAGGATATTCACGATCAGGCAGCGCAGCATTTCCCCAAAGCGGGAGATCGCGCCGGGATAGCCGAGCCTGACGATCTGCGCGCCCTCCTCGCGCTGCCAGGCGCGCAGGGAGAAGCGCAGCTCCGATTGCCCGCGCAAGAAGTAGACGGCCTGAATGCCGAAAAACACCCAGTTTGAGAGCGAGGTGCAAAGCCCCAGGCCGAAGGTGCCCATGCGAAAGATCACAATAAAGAGATGGTCGAGCACGAGCTTGCACAGGAAGCATGCAACGCTTGCGACCATGGTGCGCCGCGTCTGATTTTGCAGGGAGAGGAAGGAGAAAAGCTGCTGCCCCATCAGGAGCGGCGGAATGCCGATAATCTGCCCGAGCATGTACTGGTTCAGCATTTTCAGATCGGGCTGCTGGGCAACCAGAAGCCGCGTCAGGCCGGTCGCCACGGCGAGCGCCATAGCCAGAGCGGTCACCAGGGAGATGCCGAGGGCGATCAGGAGATCGACCGTGAAAAGCTCCCGGAGCTTTTCTCTTTTCGTGGTCACATATCGGCCGTAGAGGATTTGCGAGCCGCTGACCAGCACGATACCCGCCGCGGAGAGGAAGAGGTTGATCGGTCCGAAAAGCCCGATTGCGCTCATCGCCGCCGTCCCGATGGCGTTGCTGGCATAGAGGGTGTCCACGATCCCGTTGACCGCATTGATGACAAGCAGCAGAATCTGATAGGGCAGGAGCCGGAAATACAGCTCGGTCAACAGCTTGTATTCGTTCGTTTTTTGTTTCAAGCACAGCACCCCCATACAATTCTCCTGTGAAAAAAACGGATGCATCGGTCTCGACAGATCGCCGAACACCATGCATCCATTATACCCACAAAAACGGAGCAATGCAAGGCAAAAGAAAAGCGCCGCTCCCCAGATCGACCCCAGCCAAAATAGATCGCCGCATATGATTTCCGTCACAGGGGCGGATAGTATGGGCCCGGCAAGAAAGCTGCACGGGCGGCTGATAGCCGCCCGTGTGGTTTTACCGGTCTTTTTTCAGATCCCCTTTTTTCTCTCAGCCCAAGGCGACGTAAGGGAGCATCACCGGGGGCTGGGCCGGCTGGTATACCGGCGTGTCGTTGTTCGCGGGGATGAAGGGGAGGTCGTTTGCGTTGGCAAAGCGTTCCGCCTCGCTGCCCGCCTCGCCGTAGACGGTGACACCGGCGCTGCCCTCAAGGGCCGTGTCGTCGATGCGCTGC
>CADARY010000057.1 GCA_902790375.1 Oscillospiraceae bacterium
GTAAAACAGCCATTCAGACGGTATGGCGTAAACACCGTTTAGGAAGCGGCAAGGCTTCCGCCCTGCGCACCGCGTCAGAAAACGCGGCGCCGACAGCGCGGCATTATCCCAGGCAAAGACTCGCAGTCGGGCGGGTCGAAAGGACACACGCGAGTTATTCGCAGCCGAGTTCAGCGGTCGTGTCCGCGGTCGTCAACGGTTTAACGCCTTTGACAGAGTGTGATCTCCATACCGCATCGTACTGACCTTGCGTAAAAATAAAACAGAGACAGTCATGCAGGCAAGGGCGCGAAAGCCCGCTGCTCTGCGGCATTTGGGGTTCGGGCGAGTCGGCTTCCGGGAGAAACGGAGCGGAAATGGCAGCCGGTGCCAATGGGTGAACTATGCCTGTTCGCCTCGATGGCGATACCAGGCGAACATATACTGCTGATAGATCCCGTTATACGGGGAGTAGGCTTCAAAGGGATAGCCCTTCGGATACTCCCGGGCGAGTACGCGGTTCACCCACACATCCCGCGGGAAGGCGTTCAGATGATGAAGCCCGAAAAGGGAGACACAGTTTGCGACCTTCACCCCCACACCCAAAAGCCCGGTCAGGGCGGCAAGGGTCGTCTCTTCATCCGCGTCACGGAGCGGCTCCAGACTGATTTCACCTCGTAAAACCGAGAGGGCTGCCGCGTGTACATAGCGGCAGCGATAACCGAGCCGGCAGCGGTTGAGATCTTCCTCGCTCAAGGCGGCGACGGCCGCGGGAGTGGGGAAGGCATAATAGACCTCGCCGCGGCTGTCTTTCCGCTTTTCGCCGCACTGCTCCGCGAGCAGCTCCACCGAGCGCCGTATGGCGGGGATGTTCCGGTTCTGTGAGATGATAAAGGTGACCAGCATCTCCCACGGGTCCTGCCGGAGGATGCGGATGCCCTTTTCGTGCTCGGCGGCGAGAGCCAGAAACGGGTCTGACTTGGGATCGATCCGGGCGCGTATCCGGGCGTAGTCCTTGTCCAGATCCAGATAGCTTCGCCAGAAAGCGTCGAAAGCCTCCTCGCTGCAATCCAGCTCATACCGGCTGTCACCCAGCGCGGCGAGAACCAGGCAGCGGCTTCCGGCGATGATCCGGTATGTATGGGGTCCGATCTTCGTCCAGCGAAAGCACTGCCCGCTGTCCGCGATCCGGTCCAAATCGAGATCGTCTGTAAAACTGAGAATCATATATCGTACGCTCCAAACCGAGATTTATGCCTGGATTATATAAAAAGTTTTCGACAAATGCAAACGTGAAGCCGAAAAACGGGTCGAAAACGCGAGATTGCAGCAGATTATAAGGAGTTTTGCCCCTGAAAAGTCGAACACTTTTTGTTGACGGGCAGCTTTTCGGATGCTATATAAAAAGCAGGATCCAAAGACATTCTTTGAGATTCACAGTGTCAAGTCAGAAAACCAGTCTGACACAGTCTCCTGTACATTACACAGTCTCCTTGCCAAATCCCCGGGCATATCATAATCATCGCCCCAACCGGGCATGACTTATATCGCGGCCGCGAAGCGAAGGCTCTCACAGGAAGATCAAAGCAGCCGTTGGGCGGTACGGCAAGAAAACCGTCAAGGGAGAGGCAGCGCTCCCGACCTGCGCTCCGCGAGAATGCGGTTCCGACAGCGCGGGCAGGTGGGGATGGGACCCGGAGTCGGAAAGGGTCCGAAGAAAGGAGACAACTTCTTTGAAAAACATAAAACAATCCGGTATATATCGTTCACAAATCATGCAGCTGGACAAGCTTGCAAGACACAACAGGCAAGGCAGTTTCCGTACAAAGGACCGCTACTACGAGGCATTCAAACGATTCTGCGCCTTCCTTGCCGATCACTATCAGCTTCAGAAAATCGAGAACATCAGCGGCAAGCATCTGGTGGCCTATGTGCTTTACATGCAGGAGCACGGGAAATCAGCCAGCACCATCAAAACCGATCTCTCTGCCATCCGCTTTTTCCACGACAAGATGTCAGACCCGAAATACCGTCTGCCGACGAACGCGGAGCTGGGGATCGAGCTGGAGCAGCGCCTCTTTGCGGAGGCTGACCGCGCATGGACGGTCCCCGAGTTCAACCGCGCTCTGGCAGCGGCACAGGCGGAGAGACGCTACGACTATATCCTCGCGCTGTATCTGGCCCGGTATGCGGGGCTGCGCATTCACGAGTGTTTTCGGATCGATACGGCAACGGCCGAAAAGGCGCTGCGGGAGAATATGATCACCGTGAAAGGCAAGGGCGGAAAAATCCGGTCGGTCCCGATCCCGGAGCATATACGCCCCATCCTGGAAACGCTTCTTGACCGGACCGAACGCGGCCACAAGCTGCTGGTACCGGACGACAAGCCGACCGACCGGGCGATCAAGGAGCTTCAGGGCTTTCTCCGCAGGGAGCGCGCAATGATCCAGGACCCCGGAGACGATCGGCCGTTGACCTTCCACGGCCTGCGCCACAGCTATGCCTCGGATACATATATGAATCTGCTGGGCGACGGCATGAGTGCTCTGGATGCCCACTTTGAAGTGTCCCGGCTGCTGGGGCATGAGCGGGCGGACGTAACCAATATTTATCTGGCTTCCGTGCGCGGAAAGCTGGATGAAGGGAAGGAGGACGGTCAATGAGCAAACTTTATAATGAGTTGGTACGTCAGCAAAGAGAGGCACAGATCCAGGACTCTGAGCTGGGAGACATCCCGGTCATGATGACCGTCCCGGAACTTGGAAAGCTGCTCCGCATCAGTCGGAACAAGGCCTATGAATATGTCCGCAGCGGTGCCGTCCCCTCAATAAAGGTCGGCAAGCAGATCCGCATTTATCGAGGCGATGTACTTCCTCTGCGCCGGCTCAGGCATTCATCCGAGGACCGGTGAGCTTCTCCCTTTTGCGACATTTTGCGCGGAAATGTAGGAAACGAAAAATAGCAATATGACGTAACGAACACGAAAGCGCCCGGTTTCCTGCGAAATCGGACGCTTTTGCGCATTATAATTTGCGGTTTTTCGCACGACCTCATCATTTCATGGGATGAGACGGAGGAACGGAGGAAGAATCCGTAAAATGTTCGGTTTCTGTTGCGAAAATGCGCGAAAAACGGTATAATCTTATTGAGCAGATACTCCTGATCGGTTGTCTGGGAGATAAGAATGAAGGCACTGTGAAAAGGAGTATGATATGAATCCACGTAAAAAAGGCAACAAATGGGAGGTACAATATCGCGTACCCGGCTATCCCAAGGCTTTCTATGAACGTTTTGACACCGAGGTAGAGGCAAGACTGCGCTGCGCCCAGATCGAGATCGCGAGGAAAAACCACAATCTGATGCCTCCGGCATCGGCGCAGAAGGTCATTCCCATCACCATGAGCGATCTGCTGGACGAGTATGTGCAGACCTATGGCCTGACGCACTGGGGCGACAGCTATTATTCGCTCACAAAGCACCGGATCGAGGACTATATCAAGCCCGCCGTCGGCAATATTCTGGTCAGGGACATCACCCCCAGGTTTCTGGACGAATGCTATAAGAACATGCTCAATACCCAGGCAAAGGCTATGGCAGGGCATAAGGACGTCGAGAAAAAAATCTCGTATCCCGTCATTGTAAAATGCCACTGCCTCATCCGATCGGCGCTGAATCAGGCCGTCCGCTGGGGCTATATCCAGATCAACCCCGCCGTGAATGTCAGTCTCCCCAGAATGCCGGCCAAACGGCGGGAGGTCTGGACACCGGAGCAGGCGCTGATGGCCATCAACCTCTGCACAGACCCGAATCTGAAGACCTGCATCCTGCTGGCCATAGGCTGCAGCCTGCGCCTGGGCGAGATTCTCGGTCTGCAGTGGAAGCACGTCCACATCGACGAAAAGTCCCTGGAGGACAACAGCTCCACGCTGGAAGTCAAGCAGGAGCTCAAGCGCTGTTACAAAAATTCCCTGGAGGATCTGGAGAAGATGAACCGGGGCAATGTGTATTTCAAGTTCCCGGACGTGAAGGAGTGCAGCAACACCTCGCTTGTCCTGAAAATCCCGAAAACCGAGTCCAGCATCCGCACTGTTTATATCCCCAATTCCGTGGCCGTCGCGCTGCAGGCGCAGCGTGCTATGCAGGAAAAGCGGAAGGAATTGATGCATGGTCTCTATTCGGACTACGGGATGGTCATCGCATTGGACGATGGGCGGCCGACCGAAGGAAGAGTGATCGACAGAGCTTTCAAGGAGCTCATCGTCTCAAACGGCCTGCCGGAAGTCGTGTTTCACTCCCTCCGCCACCTGAGCACCTCCATGAAGCTGCAGGTCAGCGGCGGGGATATCAAGGCGGTGCAGGGGGATACCGGCCATGCGCAGGCGTCCATGGTGACCCAGGTTTACAGCCACACCTTTGTGGAGAACCGAAAACGGATGGCAGGCCTGATGGAGGATACCTTCTTCAGCGGCGTGAAAGGGGATGCAGCCGAAAATTCGGCTGCGGACGCAAAAAAAGAGCAGATCCTGCATCTGCTCAAAGAATCCCCGGAGCTGGCCGACCTCATACTGGCCATCGCCGGAGGGGCGAAAAGCAGGTTAAACTGAGGCCCTGGGGCTTGTAGGAAAACGTAGGAAATCGCCATTTTTCAGATCATTTAAAGGAACTTTTGCAAAAGAAAAACGCCCGATTTCATTCAAAATCAGGCGTTTTTCTGGAGCTGCTACCCAGATTCGAACTGGGGACCTCATCCTTACCAAGGATGCGCTCTACCTGCTGAGCTATAGCAGCAAAGTATATGCCCCTTATGAAAGGGGCATATCTGTGGCGACCGAGAAGGGACTTGAACCCTCGACCTCCGGCGTGACAGGCCGGCGTTCTAACCGACTGAACTACCCGGCCACAGCATGGTTATAATAGCACCCGTCTCCAAAAATGTCAAGCGTTTTTCAAAAAAATTTTTCCGGCTTCTTCGGCGGCCCGCTCCCTCCCTCTCCGCCCAGGATTTTTCTGCCCGCCCGGCGGGGGTTTGGCTTGCAAATGCACCTGGGCAATGTTATACTTATACATTGTAACGGTTTTTCTCCCTGCGCTTATCCACCGCCGCAGGGCTTGCCATATCGGAGGGAAAAAATGGGTGCCAAAAGAATAATCGGTCGGCTGCTGGCCCTTCTGATCCTGGGCGGCGCGCTGATCTTCGGGATGTCGGGCGTGTACCACGAGGCCCCCTGGATCGTATCGCCGCTGTTCGGCAGCGCGAAGATCCGCTTTGCGGGCAGGAGCGTCTCCGTCTATACGACAACGCTCAAGGCCGAGCTCACAAAGCGGGACATCCCGCTGCTCGAGAGCTTCCCCAATCTCAAAAGCGCGGACTTCCGCGACAGCGAATGCTATGAGGAGATCGCGCAGTGGGCGGATCTCCACCCGGAGGTGGATGTCCTGTACAAGGTGCGCCTGCCGAACGGAGACAGGCTCGAGAGCAGTGCGCAGGAGGTCGACCTGACCTGGATGAACCCCGAGGACGTGCCGGCCACGCAGGACGCCCTGGCCTGTCTGCGGAAGCTCCGCCTCATGCGCTTCGGCGAGGTGGGCGGGCGCATCAGCGTGTCGGACATGCAGCAGGTGCACGACGTGTGGCCCGACACCGAATGCCAGTTCTCCGCCGTCATCGGCGGCAAGGTCTATGACGGGGCGGCCACCAGCCTCGATCTGCGCGACGCCCGGCACGAGGACGCGCAGGCCCTCGCCATGGTGCTCTCGTGCATGAAAAAACTCACCTTCGTCGAGCTCGGCAGCGAGGACAGCGGCAGCATCCCCTGGGCGGACATCGCCCTGTGGAAGGACAATTGCCGGGACGTGCAGTTTCGCTACAGCTTCACGCTCTACGGCAGGCGCGTCGATCTCGACACCGAGACGCTGGACTACCGCGGCATCCCGATCCGGGATAACGGCAACGCGCTCTTCTCCGTGCTCTCCTGCATGAACCACTGCACGCTCGTCGATCTCGACAGCACCGGCATTGCGGACTCCTCCCTCGAGGAGCTGCGCAGCCGCTTCCCGGACACCAAGATCGTCTGGCGCGTCTGGTTCGGCGAAAACTACAGCGTGCGCACCGACGTGGAAAAGATCCTCGCCTCCAAGCCCACGGTGGGCGGCATGATCTCGGACGCCTCCATGCTCCGCTACTGCACGGACGTCAAGTATCTCGACCTCGGCCACAACGACGAGCTTCAGGATCTGTCCTTTGTGTCCGCCATGCCGAAGCTCGAGGTGCTCATCATTGCGATGACCGCCATCACCGATATCAGCCCTCTGCAAAACTGCCCGAAGCTGGAGTATGTGGAGTTTAACTCCACCAACATCGCCGATCTCACGCCGCTCCAGGGCTGCACCGGCATCCACCACCTCAACATCGCCGGCTGCCCGAAGATCAGGGACATCACGCCGCTCTACGGCATGACGGAGCTTGAGCGCCTGTGGATCGGACGGGACACGCCCGTGCCCGCCGAGCAGGTGCAGCGCATGCGCGAGATCGTCCCCGCCTGCAAGATCAACACCACCACCGACGATCCGCACGGCGACGCCTGGCGCTTCACCGACTACGACCCGGAGATCCCGAAGTATTACTGGGTGCCGCGCTATGAGCTTTTGCGCGAGCAGATGGGCTACAACTACCAGGAGTACAGCTTCTACTGGCTGGACCCCTACTGCGACAAGGAAGTCCCCGACGAATACCGGGGCATGTTCGGAAAAGAGGTCTACGGACTATGATGCATAAAAAAAGCCGCGCGGCCGTGCTCCTGCCCTGCGCCGTGCTGAGCCTGGCGCTGGCCGGCTGCGCGAAAAAGAGCGAGAGCGCCCCGGCGATCGAGAAGACCGCCGCTGTCGCCGCCGAAACGCCCGCCCCGACGATCGCGCCCGCCCCGACGCAGGAGCCGCCGATCACGATCCTCGGCAGGGCCTATAACAAAACGGACAGCACTGTGGAGCTCAAGGGCCTCACGGACGCGGACGCCGCCGAAACGGCGGCAGCCCTGCGGCGCATGCCGGAGCTTGCGCGCCTCAACATCGGCAGCCAGGCGGAGACGCCGCTGAGCTGGGACAGCCTCCGGCTCCTGCACGACGCGGCCCCGCGCGCCGTGATCGACTACAGCTTTACGATGTTCGACCGGCCGTTCAACCTCAGAGACGAGCTGATGGATCTCAATTACATCCCGATGGAGGACGACGGGGCGCTGGTAGCCCAGGTCACCGCGTGCATGACGAAGCTGCGCCGCCTCGAGATGGACAGCTGCCGCGTCCCCAATGAGGCGATGGCTCGCCTGCGCGACAGCCTGCCGAACACGGAGGTCGTCTGGCGCGTGAACTTCGGCTCGGGCTACACTGCGCGCACGGACGCGGAGAGGATCCTCGCCTCCATGCCGGGGCAGGGCGGCGAGCTTGCGCACAACAACGTGAAAAACCTCATGTACTGCACGAAGCTCAAATACCTCGACCTCGGGCACAACAACTATCTGGACACCGTGGAGTTCTGCCGCTACATGCCGGAGCTGGAGGTGCTGATCGTGGGCATGACCTTTGTGGAGGACTTCTCCCCTCTCGCGTACTGCCCGAAGCTGGAGTATGTGGAGGCCATGACGACAAGGCTGCACGATCTCACGCCGTTTGAAAACCTGCACAATCTCCGCCACCTCAACATCTGCTACAACTTCGCCGTGACGGACATTACGCCCCTCTACGGCCTGGAGCTTGACCGGCTCTGGATCGGGATGCACGACCCCGTGCCGGCCGAGCAGATCGAGAAATACCAGCAGCTGCACCCCAACTGCGTCGTGAACGCCACGACGCCCGACCCCACCGAGGAATACTGGCGCTTTGCCGACCACGGCGACCAGATGGGAAACCAGCTCTACGATCCGCGCTATGAGCTTTTGCGCCAGCAGATGGGCTACGGCGAGGAGGCCTACGCCTTCTACTGGACCGATCCGCTCTACGACTACTCCTGCCCCCGCTTTGTGGAGGAGGACCCCGGCGTGGTGGACTTCCAGGGCCTGTTTGACGTGTATTGAGAAGGAAGAAAAAACGATGAAGAAAAAGAAACTGCAGGCCGCGCTCCTGACCGGGCTCTGCTGCGCGATGCTGTGCGCCTGCGCGCAAAAGGCAGGCGGCAGCGCCGGAGCTCCGGCGGCGTCCGCGGCCCCGACCCCCGCGGCGCCCCCGGTGGTCTTTGCCGCGGGCAGCGTCCCGGCAGACGCGGTGGAGCTGCGCCTGCCCCTTCAGGAGGGAGAGACGGCGCTGCTCGACTCCCTTCATAACCTGAGCGCCGCGGACTTCACCGGCAGTCAGAACGAGGAGGAGATCGCCGCCTGGGCTCTCAGCCACCCGGAGATCGAGAGCTACTACACCGTGACCCTGCCGGACGGGACGGTGCTGGATTCCGGCACGAAGAGCTGCGACATGAGCGGCATGAGCGTTGAGCAGTGCGAGGCCACGGCGAGAAAGCTTGCCCTGCTGCCCCTTTTGAAGAGCGTGAAGCTCGGCGGCGAGGGCGGCGCGCAGAGCTGGGAGAGCCTTGCGCGCCTGCGGCAGATTTTGCCGAAGACGGCCTTCAAATATAAATTCACCCTCTACGGGAAGGAGTGCGACCTGTCCTCCTCCTCGCTCAACTTCAGCCACCTGTCCGTGAGCGACAACGGCGACGCCCTGCGCAGGGTGATCCCCCTGATGCCGGATCTGAGCTATGTGGACATGGACAGCTGCGGCGTGAGCAACGCGGAGATGGAGAAGCTGCGCGCAGAGTTTCCGGATGTGAAATTTGTCTGGCGCGTCTGGTTCGGGGAGCACTACAGCGTGCGCACCGACGTGCAGCGCATCCTGGCCTCCAAGCCCTCGGCCGGCGGCATGCTCTATCCGGCGGACGGGGAGGCCCTGGCCTGCTGCCATGACGTGGTGTTTCTCGATATCGGCCACAACCAGCAGCTCACGGATATCTCCTTTGTCAGCCAGATGCCGAAGCTGGAGGTCGCGATCGTCGGCATGTGCGGCTGGTCGGACGCAAGCCCCCTGGCCTCCTGCCCGGAGCTTGAGTACCTTGAGATGTTCTCCACCGAGTGCACGGATCTCAAGCCCCTCTCGGGGCTTAAAAATCTCAAGCACCTGAACGCGGCGGGCATCGTGGGGCTGGAGGACATCAGCCCCCTCTACGATCTCACGCAGCTTGAGCGCTTCTATCTCGGCAGCATGAACCGCGTGCCCTGGGAGCAGTGCGAGGAGTTTCAGAAGCGCGTGCCGAACTGCGAGTTCGACACCGGCGTCTACGACGATCCCACCGGCGGCCACTGGCGCTGGAACGACGGCAACATTGTCGACCGCTATTACCTGCTGCGCATGCAGTTCGGGTATTATGAGGACGACGTCTACTCGTTCACCTGGAACGATCCGCTCTATCAGCCGAACCCCTGACCATACCACAAGAAAGTAGGAGCTTGTCATGGAAAAAACCAGAATTTTTCGCAGTCTCCCCGTGCTTGCGCTGCTGATGCTCTGCCTGCTGCTGACCGGCTGCGGCAGAAGCGGGAGCGCAGCCGGCGCGCCGGCCGGGGCCGATCCCGCCGCCGCGTCCGCCGCGCCGGAGGCCGTGCATTTTGCCGCGGGGGACGTCTCCCCCACCGCCGAGAGCGTGACCCTGCGCCTTGCCTCCGGGGAAACCGCGCAGCTTGACCGGCTGACCCTGCTCCGCACCGCCGATCTCAGCGGCAGCGAGAACGAGCAGGAGGTCGCAAACTGGGCCCAGGCCCATCCCGGGGTCTCGACCCGCTTCACGGTGACGCTGCCGGGCGGGACCGTGCTGCCGAGCGAGACGCGCAGCGTGGATCTGAGCGCTCTGTCCGTCTCCGAGTGCGAGCAGGCCGCGGCAAAGCTGAGCCTGCTGCCCTCGCTTGAGACCGTGAACCTCGGCGCGGAGGGCAAGCAGTTTTCGTGGAGCGACATTGCCCGCCTGCGCGCGCTCCTGCCGAAGCCCGTCTTCCAGTACGCCTTCAAGCTCTACGGGACGGACTGCAACCTCTCCAACACCACCATCAGCCTCTACAAGGTCCGCGTCCCGGACGACGGCAGGCTTGTCGACGAGATCATGGACTACATGCCCCAGCTCACCTATGTGGACATGGACAGCTGCGGTCTCCCGGAAAAGCGCCTGGAGGAGATCAACCTCCGCCATCCCAATGTGAAGGTGGTCTTCCGCGTCTTCTTCGGCGACAACTACACCGCCCGCACGGATGCCGAGCGCATCCTCGCCTCCATGGCCTCGAAGGGCGGCCTGCTGAACAACGATAACGTCGCGGGCCTCTACTACTGCCACGACGTCAAGTACCTCGACCTCGGCCACAACACGTATCTGTCCAACATCGGCTTTGTTGCCCAGATGCCGAAGCTCGAGGTCGCGATCCTCTCCATGTGCAATATCCGCGACGCAAGCCCCCTGGCCTCCTGCCCCGAGCTTGAGTATCTGGAGATGGCCAACACCTACTGCGACGATCTGCGCCCCTTCTCCGGCCTCACGAAGCTGCGGCACCTGAATGTGGCGGGCATCGGCTACGACTTCTACGGCGACGGCACGCGCCCCTCCCTCAAGGACATCACGCCCCTCTACCCCCTGACGGAGCTGGAGCGGCTGTGGATCGGCGGCTATAACCCCGTGCCGCACGAGCAGATCGTGGAGATGCAGCGCCGCGCGCCCCGCTGCGAGATCGACACCTCGGTGTATGAGGACCCGGTCGGCGGCCACTGGCGCTACCTCGCCCTCGCGGACTACGAGGTCACCTACGTCGACACCCTGCACGAGCGCTACATCAAGCTGCGCCAGCAGTTCGGCGACTACGAGCAGAGCGTGTACAACTTCACCTGGAACGACCCGCTGTACGACGAGGCCTTCCGCCCCGCCGCAACGCCGACGCCCACACCCACGCCCACCATGGCGCCCGCGGCGACGCAGGCTCCCGTCTATACCCCGCAGCCGGTCTACACGCCGCAGCCGCAGGCAAATCCCCAGCCGGAATACTATCCGCAGCCGGAATATTATCCCCAGCCGGAGTATTACGAGGACCCCTACGCCGGATATGATGAGCCGGTCGAGGAAGCGCCCACCCCCTATGTGCCGTCGGAGCCCGCCGGCGATCTGGTCTTCAACATCCCCGGCCAGATGATGCAGCAGGATACGCCCCCGGCCGCGGAGCAGCCCGTCTCCCAGGAGCAGCCGCCCGCCGCCGAGGTGCAGCAGCCCGTGGTCGAAACAGACCCCTATGAAGCCGGCATCATGCCGGTCATGTGACGGAGGAGGAAACGATGCGAAACTATCAGGAAGAATTTGACCGGCGCGTGGCCTATATCCGCGCAAAGCTGCAGGAGGCCCATGCCGACGGCATCATCTTCGGCAACTCCGGCGGCAAGGACAGCGCCCTTGTGGGCATACTCTGCAAGGCCGCCTGCGACAACACCGTCGGCATCATCATGCCCTGCGCCTCCCGCGTCAACTACGGTCAGGACAGGGACGACGGCAACGCCCTTGCCGAGCAGTTCGGCATCGAGACGCGCACCGTTGATCTCACCCCCGTGCGGGAGGCGGAGCTCAGGGCGCTTGAGGGCGTGGTGAAGCTCACAGACATGTCCGTTGCCAACATCGCCCCGCGCCTGCGCATGACGACGCTGTACACCATCGGCCAGGCGGAAAACCGCCTCGTCGCCGGCACCGGCAACCGCAGCGAGATCTACATGGGCTACTTCACCAAATGGGGCGACGGGGCCAGCGACTTCAACCCCATCGCCGATCTCTGCGCAGGCGAGATCTTTGAGTTCCTGCGTTTTCTGAAGGCCCCGGCCTCCATCGTGGAGAAGGCCCCCTCCGCGGGGCTCTACGAGGGGCAGACGGACGAGCAGGAGATGGGCGTGAGCTATGACGCCATCGACGGCTTTCTGCACGGCGCCACGGTCAGCGAACACGACCGGGCCATCATCGACCGCTACCACAGCCGCAGCGAGCACAAGCGCCGCCCCATCAGCACCTTCGAAAACCCGTAAGCAAAGGCGCGCCAAAATTCGGCGGATGTGAAAAAAGAATTATGGGTATCGGCTTTCATCAGCAAGGTTCCCTGTATGACCGTAGGGGCGATTCACGAATCGCCCGGCGGCAAAGGCCGCATCCGACGAATGCGCCCGGGCGAATCCGAAAAATACTGCCGGGCCGTTCGTGAACGGCCCCTACGATGTACGCGGAGATTGTTAGCTGAGTTAAACCGATACGCACTAAAAGAAATATGGTAAAAAGACTGGGCGGATTCGCAAAAGGCTGCGAATCCGCCCAATCTTTATGATTCCTTCGGCTTTTTTCAAAGCCACCTTTCTATCAGTTGCCGGGATAATCCTTTGCGGCCTTGCAGTAATTGCAGAACGCGGTGAGGGCGTCGATCTCGTCCTTGTCGCTGCGCTCGCCGGCCAACACGGTGCGGACATAGGTCAGGGCCGAAACGTCAATGTCGCAGATCACGGCTCCGTTCGCGGAGAACACCAGCCTGTAAGACTTGTCCAGGTTGTTTGC
>CADARY010000058.1 GCA_902790375.1 Oscillospiraceae bacterium
TTCATCGGCCCGAAGCCCTGAGGCTTGTACAATGTACTGGCGTTTCGGGTCGATCTGGGGATCGACCCCTACGGAACGCGCACTTTGACGGTTTGCTGATTAAAGCCGATACCCATATATTTTTATCTTACATATTCTTTACGGCCCACTGCAGCACCTCGTTCGTGATGCGCCCGGCCTTGCTCAGGCCGAAGCCGCCGCGCTCGATGAGGGTGACGAAGGCATAGGGATGCGCTTCATCGTCCAGAAAGCCCACAAACCAGGAGTTGTCCGGGATACCCTCGCCGAGCTCCGCCGTGCCGGTCTTGGCGCAGATGGGAAGGCCGGGGAAGTTGACGTCGGCTTCGTAGTGGCTGACGGCGTTGTTGCGCATGAGCTGCCGCAGGCGCTCGGCCGTGGCGGGCCTGACAAGCTCGGAAATCACCGGCGTCTCACCCGGCAGAAAGTGCGGCTCTATGAGATTGCCGCCGTTTGCCACGGCGCAGAGAAAGCGCAGCATGGAGTAGGGGACCACCAGGTCCGTGGACTGGCCGATGCCGGACCAGCCGGTCTCCGGGTCGCCCACAAATTCCAGGGGGTAGCTGCCCTTCGCCGTGGGAATGCCGTCGAGGCTGTGCTTGTCCAGAAAGCCGTATTTGCGGACATATTCGATCATCGTGTTCTGCCCCAGGGAGACCGCGATCTGCGCGAAGGCGATGTTGCAGGAGTTGGCGAGGGCCTGCTCAAAGTTCTGGGTATAATGGTCCGCCACACAGTGGAAGGGCACGCCCGCGATCTTGTACTCCTCCTCGCAGTACCAGCTCCTCTGCTCGATGTCGGGGATGCGCTCGATCGCCGCGGCGGCGGTGATGAGCTTGAAGATGGAGCCCGGCGTGAAGGAGGCGGAGATGCAGCGGTTGATGAAAGCGCCGTCGCGCTGCTCGCCGCTGGTGTCCAGGGGGTCGACCGAGGGGGTGGACACCATGCCGAGCATCTCTCCGGTGCGGTAGTTGCACACCAGCATGCAGCCGCTGGCCCACTCGCCGATGGCCTCATAGATCTTGTTGTTGAGCCGCGCGTCATAGGTCAGCTCAAGCTGGGCGCTGGAGGCGACGTGGGTGGTGCCGGTCAGAAGGCTGAAGCCGTGCATGTCGTCCCAGAGACGGGAGAGAATGCCGGTGCCCGTGCGGCCCCAGTAGTCGCCGGTGATGTGGTAGTTTGCCGCGCGTGTGATGCGGTCCGGGGAATAGACGCTGCGCGTCTCGTCAAAAAACGCGAGGGTGATGCCGTTCCGATCCACGATGTGCCCGGTGGAGCCGGCGTTTGCCCGGGAGAAATAGAGGGCCCACTGCTCGCCATGGGCAATGTAGCGCGCGAGATACACGCCCATGCCGCAGACCACCAGGGCTGCCAGCAGCAGCACCGAGAAGGCGCGGTTCGTTATTTTTCTCGTGGCTGCCACACCTCCCAGTCAGAAAGATCCTCCTCGGCGTCCGAATCCTGCGAGGCGGCACGGACGGCGAAGCTTGCGTCCCGGCGGTTGTCGGCGCTCTTGATGAAGGCCATCAGCATCCAGCAGCTCAGAAGCGAGGTGCCGCCGCGGGAGACGAAGGGAAAGGTAACGCCCGTAAAGGGCAGAATATCCAGAGAGCCGAACACGTTCATGGCAAGCTGGGCGAGCAGCATGCTCATGGCGGCGCAGGCCGCGATGGAGTAGTAGGCCGAGCGCCCGTGGCGGGCGCTGCGCACGGCGAAGAGGGCCAGCACCAGCATGGCGGCGACCATGATGACGCCGATGATGAGCCCCTGCTCCTCACACACCATGGCAAAGACCATGTCGGTGTTGGCTGCGACAATGTCCTTGAGCCAGCCCGCGCCCGCGCCCTTGCCGTAGAGACCGCCGGCAGCGGCGGCGGACATGGCCCGCGTCTGCTGAAAGCCCGCGCCGTACACATCCTCCCACACGTGGCCCCAGGTGACAAAGCGCCGGGCAACATAGGGCCGGATGCTCACGGCGAGGAAGGCCGCCATGGCCGCGCCCGTGATCGCCAGCAGCACCGTGGCAAAGGAGCCGGAGCGCAGATAGGAGATCACAAGGAAGGTGACAAAAAAGATGAGGGCCGTGCCGAAGTCGCCGATCAGCGCGAGCGACCCCACACAGAAGGCCGAAAAGGTAATAAAGGTGGACAGGTTATTCCTGCGAAAGAGCCTGTCGAGCGTGGAGGCGCCCACGTAGATATAGCCCACCTTGACAAGCTCGGAGGGCTGAATGGAGAGTCCGCCGATGGTCAGCCAGTTTCTTGCGCCGAGCACCGCGTCGCTGAAGAGAATGTTGGCGAAGATCAGGGCGATGGAGCCCATCACCACCGTGGAGCGGGCGGACATGGTGCGCTCCAGATCCCGCAGCCACCAGCCCGTCAGCGCGAACAGGACGACCGCCGCGATGGTGAGCAGCAGCTGCTTGAGCATGTCGTTCGGCACCGAGGAGGCGGCCACCGACATGCCGATGGAGGTGAGATAAAAGGCGAGGGTCTCGATCTCAAAGCCAGAGCGGTTGAGAAAGCGCATGAAAAAGTAGCAGCTCCAGTCCAGCGCCATGAGGGCCAGAAAGGCCAGCGCCACGGCGGGCAGATTTTCCTGCCGGGGCGTGAGGGCATGCTGCAGCAGAAGCGTGAGCTGAAAGAGCGTCAGCATGAACATCGTCCCCGCCGGGGAGACGCCGTATCCGGCCACGGTGCGTTTGGCATCCAGCTTCTCGCGCTTTTCCGGTGTGACCGCGCGAAAGCGCAGCTTTTCCCCGCCGAAGTTGATGACGGAGCCGGACTCCACGCTCAGCCCCTCTTCTCCGGCGCGCTCCTTCTTGATCCAGACGCCGCCCTTGGAGTAGAGATCGTACACGCGCCAGCGGCCGTTGCCGCCCCGCCGCAGCACGGCGTGGGTGCGGCTGACGCCGGGGGAGACGATGCGCACGTCCGCGCTTAAGGAGCGCCCGATCAGGTTTTCCCAGTGGGTGAGCGGGTAGCTCTCGCCGTCCCTGGTGAGGTAGCCCCAGATCTCCGGCTCAAAGCGGTCCGAGAGCAGGGAGCGGATGCACCGCAGCAGCAGCGCGATGGACACGATGATCAGCACGTACTTGCTCAGCGCGAGCGTATAGTCTGCCAGTCCGTTCACAGGGGCACCTCCTTTCCGCTCTCCCGGAAGTCAAGCCTGTCTATTATATCACAGCCCCCCCGTATTGACAACCGTGGGCAAGTCAACTAAAATAGAGCGCATGAAAAAGAAAAGTTTTCTCTGGGGTCTGCTGCTCGCGCTGATCGTCGCGGCGGGGCTCCTGCTGTACGGAAAGCTCGGCCGTGGCGAGGGGATGGTCGCGGTCGTCTCTGTCAACGGAGAGGTTCTTGAAAGGATCGACCTCTCAAAAGTCAGGGAGGCATACGACCTGGACGTCGCCACCGATTTCGGGCGCAACATCGTCCATGTGGAGCCGGGCGCCATTTCCGTCACCCATGCCGACTGCCCGGATCAGATCTGCGTCATGCAGGGAAAACTCAGCAGCAACGGCATCCCCATCATCTGCATGCCCAACCGTCTCGTCATCTCCATCGAGGGCGGTGATATTGATGGGTAAGACGAAAAAGCTCGCCCTGATGGCGCTTTTGACCGCCATTGCCCTCACGATTTTTGTGATCGAAAACCAGATCCCGGCGCCGGTGCCGGTTCCGGGGGTCAAGCTGGGCCTTGCGAATATCGTCACGCTCATCACCATGAAGCTGCTGGGGAAGAAGGAGGCGGGCGCGGTGCTGCTGGTGCGTATCCTGATGGGCACCATGTTTGCCGGCAGCCCCTCCACGCTCCTCTTCAGCGCGGCCGGCGGCGTGCTCGCCTTTCTGGTGATGTGCCTGACGCTGCGCTTTTTTGGGGATGATCAGCTCTGGATCGTGTCGGCCCTCGCGGGGCTTGCCCACAATGCCGGGCAGCTTTTGGCCTGCATGCTCGTGGTGAAGACGCCGGGCGTGCTGGCCTACGCACCGGTGCTCGCCGCCTCCGGCGTCATCACCGGCGTGTTCACCGGCCTTGCCGCTCAGTTCCTCTTAAAGGCCTTGAAGAAGGCAAAGCTTTGATTCATCAATTTTTTTTATTTAGGAAAGGCAGAAACAAAAAATGAGTGAATGCACACATGATTGCTCCAGCTGCGGCAAGGACTGCGCCGAACGCACGGCGGAGAGCTTCCGCAAGAATCTGCGCGAGGGCGCAAGCGTCAAAAAAGTGATCGCCGTGGTCAGCGGCAAGGGCGGCGTCGGCAAGTCCCTGGTGACGTGCCTGATGGCCTCCGAGATGCAGCGGCGCGGCTTTAACTGCGCGGTGCTGGACGCGGACATTACCGGCCCCTCCGTGCCGAAATCCTTCGGCGTGCATGAGCACTGCATGGGCACCGACGAATATCTCCTCCCGGTCACCACCCACAGCGGCATGCAGCTGATGAGCATGAATCTGCTGCTGGAGAATGAGACGGAGCCTGTCGTCTGGCGCGGCCCCGTGATCGCCGGCGCTGTGACCCAGTTCTGGACGGATGTGCTTTGGCAGGATGTGGACTACATGTTCGTCGATATGCCTCCCGGAACGGGCGACGTGCCCCTGACCGTGTTCCAGTCCCTGCCGGTGGACGGCATCATCATCGTCACCACCCCCCAGGATCTGGTGGGCATGATCGTGGAGAAGGCCGTGCACATGGCGGAGATGATGCATATCCCCGTCCTCGGCCTTGTGGAGAACATGAGCTACTTCAAGTGCCCCGGCTGCGGCAGGGAGCACGCCATCTTCGGCGAGAGCAGGGTCGAGGCGCTCGCAAAGCAGTACGGCATCGCGCACTGGGCAAGGCTCCCCATCGACCCGGCTGTCACCGCCATGGTGGACGCGGGCGAGGTCGAATCCGTCAGCGGCGAGCAGCTCAGCCCCATCGTTGACGCAATCGAGAAGGAGGGCTGACATGCGCATCGCGGTTGCCTATGACAACGGACTGATCGGCGAGCACTTCGGCCATGCCGCCGCGTTTGCCGTCTACGACTATGAGGACGCGGACGTGAGCCGCTGCACCAGACACCTCGTGGAAACCGGGGAGCGCCATGGGCATGAGGCCATGGCGGAGCTCATGCGGGACGAGGGCGTTGACGCGGTCATCTCCGGCAGAATGGGCGGCGAGGCCAAGGCCGCGCTTTTGAGCCTCGGCATCGTCCCGGTGGCGGGCTTTGCGGGGCCCGCGGATCTCGCGGCGGATCTGCTCCTGCTCGGAAAGCTCCCGATCGCAGGCGCGGACAGTGATTCTGCCGCCGGCGGCTGCGGCGGCTCCTGCTCCGGCTGCACAGGCTGCGGGCCGGACTGCGGCTGCGGCGAGGGCTGCGGCTGCTGATACCATAAAAAGGACATGAAAAAAGTACGGCGTTTTCTGCCGCACTTTTTTATATGCGCTTTACGCGCTTTTCTTGAAGCTTCAGCGTTCCTTCCCGCGGAAGAAGAGACCCAGCATGCCGGGCCCCACATGGGCGCCGGAGAAAGGCTCGTGCTGGCAGATGGTGATCTCCACCTCGGGCGTGATGGCCCGGACGAGACCGGCCAGATATTCCGCATCCGCAAGGCAGTCGCCGTGGGAGATGCAGATCGTCTGCCCCTCCTGGTCGATGCGCTTTTCATCGTACTTCTTGGCCAGCATCTCAATGGAGTTTTTGCGGCCGCGCACCTTTGTACAGGAGATGATATGACCGGTGCTGTCGCCGAAGAGAATGGGCTTGATATTCAGCACTGTGGCGATCTTCGCGGTCATGCCGCTGACCCGGCCGGTGTTCTTCAGAAAGTTCAGGTCATCCACCGTGAAATACTGGCAGGTGTGGGGCACCTCCTGATCGAGGATGGCGGCGGCCTCCTTCGCGGAGAGGCCCTGGCGGCTCAGCGCCGCAGCGCGCACGGCCAGCAGCCCGTTGCCGAAGCCGCAGCCGAGAGAGTCCACAATATGAATGAAGCGGCCGCTGTACAGCTCCATCAGCTCCTGCGCCGCGAGCCGGGCGGCGTTGTAGGTGCCGCTGATGCCCGAGCTCATGGAGATATAGATGATATCCTTGCCCTGCGTCAGATACGGCGCAAAGCGGGAGAGAAAGAGCTGCGTGTTGAGAAGGGAGGTCTTGACGACCTTGCCCCGGCGCAGATCTTCATAAAACGCGTGGCCGTCAAAGTGATCCACATCACCCCAGTAGGTGCTTTGCACGCCGTCAATGGTATAATCACAGGGGAGAAGATTGATCCCCTCCAGCATGGATTGCGGCAGATTGGCGCTTCCGTCTGCAAAAACGACAAAAGACATGGGAATGCCCCCTTTATCCGAGTACCTGTCTATGCCGCTCAATCATAATACAAGAGCGGTAGTTTTGTCAAATGAAATACATCTAATCTACCAGATTATATTAACACATTTGAAATACTATGTCAACTGAAACGAAAGAAAGTTTGACCTTGATTCCTGGACAAAATCTGCTATAATAAGGGTATCTCCGGGGGAAGGCCCGCCGGGATGAAAATCGGAAACGGAGATACCGGAATGACGTATAATAAGGAACTGATCGCCGGCAAGCTGCGGCGCTGGGAAAAGTATCTGGAGGAATACAGGCTTCCCTCCTGGGAGGAGATCCCGGATTTCGGCCTGTACATGGACCAGGTGGTCACGCTGGTGACGGAGTATCTGGACTATATGCCGCCGGAGCTGAAGGAAGAGCAGATCATTACCCCCGCAGCCATCAACAACTATGTCCGGAAAAAGATCATGCCGGAGCCGATCAAAAAGAAATACTACCGCGTCCATATCGCCTACCTCATCATGGTCTGCACGCTCAAGCAGAGCCTGTCGATCCCCACGCTCAGGACCATGATCCCCATGGGGCTGAGCGAGCAGGAGCTCAAACGGGTGTACAGCGCCTTTGTGGCGCGCCACAGGCTGACGTGCAGCTATTTCAGAAAGCAGGTCCGCATCGCGGCGGGCGGCATCCTCGACCACGGGGCGGAGGAAGTGACCGAGATCACCACCGACGACACGAACGATCTGATCTCCTCGGTCGCGGTGATCAGCGGCTTTGCAAGGCTTCTGGCGGAGAAGCTGCTGCTTCTGGAGGGGAAGGATCTCTCCAACGGCGGCAGTATCGAGGTGCATGATGCGCAGGAGCAGGACTGAGCATGGAGATCGTATATCTGGATCCCGCGGTGCTCGTATGCGTTAAGCCTGCCGGCGTCCTCTCGACAGACGAAGCGGGCGGCCTGCCGGAGCTTGTGCGGCAGGAGCTCGGAGAGCCCGGGGCCGATCTGCGCACGGTACACCGCCTGGATCGTGCCGTGAGCGGGCTGATGGTGCTCGCCCGCAGCGCCGAAGCCGCGTCGGCCCTCAGCCGCGAGGTGCGGGAGGGCGCGTTTGAAAAGCAGTACCTGGCCGTCGTTCACGGGCAGACCCCGGAGAGCGGCGAGCTGCGTGATCTTCTGCGGCGGGATAAGGCGCGGAAAATGACCTTTGTGGCGGACGCGCCCGGCAAGGGCGTGCAGGAGGCGGTGCTGGCGTATGAGACGCTCGGGCAGGGCGCGGGGATGAGCCTCGTGCGTATCCGCCTGTACACCGGCCGCACCCATCAGATCCGGGTGCAGTTTGCCTCCCGGGGCTGGCCGCTCTTCGGGGAGCGGAAATACTGCGCCGAGCCGGACGACTGCGCCCTGGCGCTCTGGTCTCATCGGATCGGCTTTACCCATCCTGTGACGGGCGAGCGCCTGTGCTTTGCGATGGACCCGCCGGCCTGCCGCCCCTGGACGGAATTTGAAGAAACATGCGGATAAGGGAAAAGCGGACGCTTCGCGCAGTTATCCTTGCATACCGTCTGACCTGATGCTATAATCTAAGCGCCCCTGACGGGGGCAAGCGCGGAACATGGCCAAATGCTTCTCCGATCGTTTCGAAGAGAAACAGGGGAGCGATCATATAAATTTGATTGCCGTGCGCTTTCGCCATGGGACAGGGCACGGCAGGGGGAGGTCTTTCCGTTGATCTGGAAATATCTTGTCATCGCGGCGGGTTCCTATGTGGTCGGGTCGATGAGCCTTTCGATCCTCGCCTCCAAAGTCCTGTTCGGCGGCGATATCCGGAAGGAGGGAAGCGGCAACGCGGGCGCGACCAACATGGCCCGTGTGCACGGCTGGAGCGCGGGTCTGCTGACTCTTGCGTGGGATGCCTTGAAGGCTGCGGCCTGCATGTACGGCGGAAATGCCCTGGCCGGGGAGATCGGCCTGTGCATCGGCGCGGGCGCGTGTAGCCTGGGCCATTGCTTCCCGGTGCTGCACGGCTTCAAGGGCGGCAAGGGCATTGCGGTCGGCGGTGCGGTCGCGTTCGGGATCGACTGGCGTGTCGGTCTTTGCACGGTCGGCGCCTTCCTGCTGGGATCGCTTCTGTCCAAAAAAGTGTCTGTCGGCTCTCTTTGCGGGGCCTTCGCCATTGCGGCGTCCTCTTTCCTGTTCCACGTGAGTACGCCGCGCCTGATCCTGTCAATTTTCTGCGCGTGTCTTGCCATCGCGCGCCATCACAACAACATCAAGCGCCTGGCCGAGGGGACCGAGCCGGACTTCAAGGCAGGGAAAAGCGGCAAATGATTTTTCACAATGTGTGATTGTTTTGTGACAAAAGAGATGCTATAATACGGGCAAATCCGAAAGGAGGCTATAAAAATGACAGACAATAAAAACATGATCGCGCTCGATGAGGATTTCCTGGATTCCGTCAGCGGCGGCGCAGGAGCACAGGGCGGCGTGATGATCTGCACGGCTAACGCGCCCTTGTATACCGGCAATCCGGCAGGCAACCTCTACAGAAGCACGACCCCCACGGAGGGGACGGTTACGGCCGGTACGCAGGTCAAGCTCTTTGAGCACGGCGCAAAATACAGCAGGGTCATCGCCAACGGAAAGGTCGGCTGGATCGAAACCGCGCTGCTGGCAGACATGTGAGAACAGCGTCAGATCGAGAAAAGCATAAGAATGTAAAAATCCCCGGGCCCGGGGATTTTTACATTTTTTTAACCTTTGCCGCGGTGACAACGCTATAATAAATCTTACAGGAGAGGTATCAGAAAGGAAGAACAGTTATGAGCAAAAGAGCACTTGTTGTGGAAGACGACGCCAATATCGCGGAGCTTCTGCGTTTATACCTCGGCAAGGACGGCTTTGATGTCATGATCGCGGCAGACGGCGGCAAGGCCGAGTCCAGCTTTGATCTTTTTCAGCCGGACGTGGTGCTGCTGGACATCATGCTGCCGGTCAAGGACGGGTGGGAGGTCTGCCGCAGCATCCGCCGTAAATCCTCCACGCCCATCATCATGCTCACCGCGAAGGGGGAGACAGCCGACAAGATCAACGGCCTTGACATGGGGGCTGACGACTATGTGACCAAGCCCTTCGACGTGAAGGAGCTGCTGGCCCGCGTCCACGCGGTCATGCGCCGCACCGACGCCGATGCGCCGGTGGAGAAGAAGCTCAGCTACGATAAGCTGGTGATCAATCTGGAGTCATATGAGCTGATCGTGGACGGCAAAAAGATCGACACTCCGCCCAAGGAGATGGAGCTGCTGTACCATCTGGCGGCTTCACCGAACCGGGTCTTCACCCGCAACCAGCTTCTCGACGAGGTGTGGGGCTTTGACTATTTCGGCGACTCGAGAACCGTGGACGTGCACATCAAGCGTCTGCGCGAAAAGCTGGAAGGCGTCTCCGACAAGTGGTGCCTCAAAACCGTCTGGGGCGTCGGGTACAAGTTCGAGTTGCTTGAAGGCTGAAACCCCTTGATTTTCCTAGCTTTTTTTTGATATACTACCCTCGAAAACAGCGAAAAACTAGCAAAAAAACTAGCATTCGCAAAATTGGGAATATATGGTAAAAATAAAAAGCGAGGAAAAGTTCAAAATGCCGTAGAAAGATTGGGTAAAGTGCGAAGGCGAAAAAGGTATTTATAAGCGCAAAAAGAAGGATGAGCCAAACAAGTATGATTATCTTCTTGTATACCATTTAGGATATACAGAAGAGTTTGATGAGAAGTCAGGGAAGAACAGAAGAAAAGAAAATCAGTCACAAAAAGTGTTCCCCAGCTTGAAGGAAGCAAAAGCTTTTCAGGGAAGCATACAAAAGGAACGCGGAAAGGTACAGCGAACTGTAAACGTCAGCAGACGCCTATATTTCTACGAATGTTATCAAGAAGCCGGGTTTCCGTAAGAGTCCAGAAACGACCGTCATATTCCAGAAAGTCGTCTGTAATAGGACGGACCGTATGCTCTGCCAGTCCTGCAACAAAAGAGAAGTTTGGCGTTTTGATGGAATAATTTCCGTGATCGACTGCAATTA
>CADARY010000059.1 GCA_902790375.1 Oscillospiraceae bacterium
CAGAGCGCTGTGAACAGGCAGGCCTGACAGCGTACAATCACGATTTTTACAGGAGGAAAAAGCAGATGATGAAAAAGAGAAAGCTGAGCCTGACGGTAATCGTTCTTGTCCTGCTGGCGCTTGTGTTCGCGTCAACCTGTTTCGCGGAAACAGACGTGAAGGAAACAGACATAACCGGGATCATCGGCGCAATGGATGAGGAAGTCAATTCGCTGAAGGCGGCGCTGGATGACAAGCGGGTCAGCACCGTTGCGGGAATGGAGTTTTGTGAAGGCAGGCTCGACGGGGCAGATGTGGTTGTGGTGAAATGCAGCGTGGGAAAGGTGAATGCCGCGGTCTGCACCCAGATCCTGATCGACCGGTTTGGGGTCGATCGAGTCATCAACACCGGCGTCGCCGGGTCTCTTGACGCGGCCATTGATATCGGGGACATCGTTGTATCCACAGAGGCCGTGCAGCATGATATGGATGTCACGGCCCTGGGCTATGCCCGCGGCGAGATCCCGTACAGCGAGAAGTGGGTATTTCCCGCGGACGAGGAAATGCGCGCGCAGGCGTTGGAAGCTGTCAAGGCCGCCGCGCCCGGGGTCCATGCCTTTGAAGGCCGCGTGTCCAGCGGCGATCAGTTCATCGCCTCCCATGGGCAGAAGGATTCCATCCTCTCCTCCGTCGGCGGCCTGTGCTGTGAAATGGAGGGCGCCGCGATTGCGCAGGTATGCAGCCTGAACGGGACGCCCTTTGTGATTATCCGCGCAATCTCGGATAAGGCGGACGATTCGGAAGAAATGTCCTATGCCGAGTTTGTGCAGGCTGCCGCGGAAAACTGCGCCGCTATCACGCGGTATATGGTCGCCCGCAAATGAACGGGGAATGCCGACGCCCCGGCGCTGCGTGCGCCGGCGTATGCGCGCTGTGACGGACCGGGCGTCGCCCGACGGTATCCCGCCGGCAGAGCGTATCGCCGCCTTCGATATGGAAGGCTGCCTTCCATGCACGACGAACGGAAGACGATATACATGGTATGTGAATAAACAAAGAATGCCCGCCGAACGCTGAGCACAGCGTCTGGCGGGCAAAGCTTTACGATGACCCCGGCAATGCCGCCAGTGAGCGGTACGAAGAGATCGGACCGGAAACGGGAGCCGGGTGCGATTGTATTTTTTTCAATACCGGCGGGGGAGCGCGAATATGAAGGGCAATGCGGATTTATATGCAATATATTCACGAAAATCAAAATTCACCGGAAAGGGAGAGAGCATTGAAAACCAGATCGAGCTGTGCAGGGAATATATTACGAGAGCGTATGGAGATGCGTATGGAGAGAAGATCGTCCTCTATGAGGACGAAGGCTATTCCGGAAAGAACACGGCAAGACCGGCCTTCAGGCAGATGATGGAGGATGCGCAGCGGCGGAGGTTTCGGGCCATTGTTGTATACCGCCTGGATCGAATCAGCAGAAACATCAGCGATTTTTCAAGCCTGATTGAGGAATTGTCCAGACTGGGCATTGATTTTATCTCCATCCGTGAACAATTCGATACCGGCAGTCCCATGGGCAGAGCAATGATGTATATATCGTCGGTGTTTTCCCAACTGGAGCGCGAAACGATTGCCGAGCGTATCCGGGACAATATGCATGAGCTTGCCAAAACGGGGCGCTGGCTCGGCGGTACCACCCCGACGGGATACGCTTCGGAGGCGGTACAGAGCGTAACGTTTGACGGAAAGCGCAGGAAGGCATGCAGGCTGACGCCGATCGAGGAAGAAAAGCGATTGATTCAGGAGATCTTTGATTTGTTCCTCAAAAAAGAATCCCTGACATACGCGGAGGCAGAGCTGCTCCGCAGCCACGCCAGGACAAAGACGGGAAAAAGCTTTACAAGATTTACGCTCAAGGCAATTCTGCAGAATCCGGTTTATGCGATTGCCGACAGGGCCGTTTATAACTACTTCCGAGAGAAGGGATCGGAAATCTACTCGCCGCAGGAGAGCTTCGACGGCGTGCATGGGGTTCTTGCCTATCATCGGACCGATCAGGAAAAGGGGAGGGCGACGATCTATCTGCCGGAGAAGGAATGGATGATTTCCGTGGGGGCTCACGAGGGCTTTATAACAGGGAAGGACTGGATCAGGACGCAGGAGTGCCTGGACAGAAACAAAGACAAGGCCTACAGAAGGGCAAGATCGAATGAAGCGCTTTTGACAGGCCTTGTTTTCTGCAGCTGCGGCAAGCGTATGTTTGCAAAGCAGACAAAAAGACGCTCCCCGGATGGGGAAATCATCTTCTCCTATATATGCAGCCTGAAGCTCAGAAGCAAAAGGAGCCTTTGCAAGGTCCGCAATGCCGCCGGCAATGAGCTGGATGCGGCTGTGCTTGAAGAAATAAAGAAGCCCGGCGAAACGGAGAGCCTGGTTTCCGGCCTGCTGGAAAAGAGCAGGAAACACTGTGTCGGGGAGAAAAGCCCGTATGAAGACAGGGCAGCCGGGCTTAAGAAGGAGCTCGCCGCCAATCAGAGGACAATTACGGCGCTCGTGGATACCATGGCCGAGACGACGGAGAAGCTGGCGAGAAAGGAGATCGCCGGGAGAATTGAAGAGGTCGCCCGAAAAAACGAGGCCATCGAGGCAAAGCTCCGGGAATACGGAAATCGGAATGAGGCCGGCAGACTCTGCGGCAATCAATTCGAGCTTCTGTCGGAGCTGCTGAGAAGCTTCAGCTCCTCTGTCGATGCGATGGACGTCGACCAGAAGCGCGCCGCGATCCGCATGCTGGTGCGCAGGGTCGTCTGGGATGGGGAGAGGGCGCACATCTTTCTCTTTGGGGCGGACGGGGACGCGGATATCCCTGTGCCGCCGGCCGGTCAGACGCCCGGGGAAAGCGGGAAGCAGCCGCCTGAGGAGGAACGCGCTGACGGCCTGAGCGCGCTTGGCGAGAGGGTATCAAATGAAATCCTGATGTATTTCAGAAGCCGTAAAAAAACGGCCGGGGACGTGAGCCTCTCGGAAGCCCTCGACGCGGACGGGGAGGGGAACGGCCTGCAGCTGATGGACGTGGTGGCGGCGGAAGAGGATCTGGCGGATCAGATCGGCAGCAGAGAGCAGCGCGAGAGTCTGCGGGCCGTGCTGGAGCGCTGCCTTGAGGCGCGGGAGGCGCGCATCATCCGGCTGCGTTACGGGCTCGGCGGCGGAAAGCCGCTGACCCAGCTCGAAACGGCGGAGAAATGCGGCATCAGCAGATCCTATGTGTCCCGCCTGGAAAAACGCGCCTTGGAAAAACTGCGCCTTGCCCTGGACGAGGAGTAAAAAGTGTAAACAAACTGTGACTTTACGCTGCACACTCTGGAAATTCTGCGCGGAATAGTGTATAATTACAAAATCATCGCCAACGTGGGGGCTGGAATATGAAAAAAGTGAGAAACATTGTGATCGGCGGCATCCAGCAGAAGGTATTCAACCTTGTGCTCATCACCGTCCTTTTGATAATGGCGGCCTATACGGCTGTGGTCATTTATCAGTCGGGCTCGCTGAACCGTTTGATGGAGGAGACGAACGAGCAGCAGAGACAGTCCATCAGCGACATCTCCCGGGGAACGATGGATTCTGTGCTGGACGCAAGCTTTACAGAGAGCACGCAGATGCAGGCATATATCGCAGACAGCTATTTCGGCGGGGCTGAGAATGTCGTGCGCATGCTGGGCGATTATGCCGGGCATCTCTTTGCCGATCCCGAGGCATACGGACTGCGGGCGGTTTCGCTGCCGGACAAGGCAAGGGACGGGGAGATCAGCGCGCAGCTTCTGACAGAGGAGGGCGTCGACCTCAACGATCCCCGGATTCGCGCGGAGCTTGGCCTGATCGGGAACATGACGGACATGATGACCGCCCTTTACCGCAATGCGAATGTGGATTCCTGCTATGTCGCCCTGCCGAGCGGCGTGATGCTGCTGGTGGATGACCATCCGTCCAGCAAATTTGACGAGGCCGGGAAGCTGCGCTCTATCCCCATTCGGGAAAGAGCCTGGTATACCGGCGCGGTGGAAAAGGGTGAGCTCTGCTATACGGATGTGACCAGAGATCATTACACCGGCGAAATCAGCGTGATGTGCGCGCTCCCGGTTTACCACGAGGGCAGGCTTGCGGCGGTGATCGGCGCGGATCTGTTCATGAATAACATGTCGGCTGCGGTTTCCGCCTCTGTCAAGGACGGCAGCTTTGTCTGCATCATCAACGAGAAGGGACACGTGGTCTTCTCTCCGCAGGCGGAAGGGGCCTTCCGCGCGATGCCTGACGAGCAGGCGCAGGATCTGCGCGAATCGGCCGATAAAGACCTCGCCGAATTTGTGAAAACTGCGCTGAAGGAAAACACCGGCGTGCGCACGGCGGCCATCAGCGGAGAGAGCTACTATATGGCGGGCGCGCCGATCTCCAGAGTCGGCTGGGCTATCGTCGGCGTCGTATCCAAGGAAGCCATGGATCAGCCGACCGTCATGCTGGAGACGCAGTATGACAATATCCAGCAGGGCGCGGTGGAGCGTATGCAGAGCGGCCTCGGCATGGCAAAGGTTATGATCATCGTCCTGCTCATCCTCGTTTTTGCGCTCTGCGCCTCGGCGGCGCTGGCCGTCTCCAAGCGGATCGTGAAGCC
The DNA here is from genome assembly GCA_902790375.1 of Oscillospiraceae bacterium. Classification (GTDB taxonomy): domain Bacteria; phylum Bacillota; class Clostridia; order Oscillospirales; family Oscillospiraceae; genus Limivicinus. The sequence goes on from CADARY010000059.1 coordinate 4,646, forward strand.
GCTCGAGGCGATCACGAAGCGCGTGAGCTCTCTGGGCGGCAATGATTTGCAGTTCTTTGTCGAAAAGGAATTTCGCACAGGGGACGAGATCGAGGTCCTGGCCGAGTCCTTTGCCGCGCTCTCGGCCAAAACGCTGCAATACGTGGAGCAGGTGAAGCATGTCACGGCGGAGAAGGAGCGCATCGGCGCCGAGCTCAAGATGGCTACCGAGATCCAGGCAAGCCAGCTGCCGCGTCTGTTCCCGCCGTTCCCGACGCGCACCGAGTTTGACATCTTTGCTTCCATGGACCCCGCCAAGGAGGTCGGCGGCGACTTTTACGATTTCTTCCTGGTGAATGACGACCACATCGCGCTCGTCATGGCAGACGTTTCCGGCAAGGGCGTGCCGGCGGCGCTGTTTATGATGGTGTCGCGCGTGCTCATCAAGTCCCGTCTCCAGAGCGGCGAAACGCCGAGCGAGGCCCTGAAAAACGTGAACAATCAGCTCTGCGAGGGCAACAACGCAGGCCTCTTCGTTACGGTGTGGCTCGCGGTACTGGAGATTTCCACCGGAAAAGGGATTGCCGCCAACGCCGGACATGAGCATCCGGCCCTGCGCCGCGCGAATGGACCCTATGAGCTGGTCACATACCGCCACTCCGTGGCCGTGGCGGCGATGGAGGATGTGCCGTTCAAGCAGCACGAATTTCAGCTTCATCCGGGCGACAGCGTCTTTGTCTATACCGACGGTGTGGCGGAGGCCACCAATGAGAATAAGGAGCTGTTCGGCACGGACAGGATGCTGGCCGCGCTGAACAGGGACCCGGACGCCATTCCTCAGCAGGTTTTGAAGAATGTCCAGCAGGACATTGACGCCTTCGTGGCGGGCGCGGAACAGTTTGACGACATCACCATGCTGTGCCTGAAGTATAACGGGCCCAAAAAGCGGGCGCGTGAGAACCATACGGAAAAATAAGGAAAAGGGAACTTGCGTTTCCAAAAGCAAAGGCGCTGTATCAAAACGTATATACATGCAAAACAAGGGGTCGATGGCCCAGGCCAGCTTCTCTTGCCCTTTCAGGGCAATTCACCTTCTCCTCAGATCGACCCGCCGACAAACGCAGAATGCTGCAAAACGGCGGGCCGATGAGGGCAGAAGGTGAATTGCAAACAGGCCGCCGGTCAAATAACCGGCGGCCTGTTTGCAAGAGAGGCCGGCCTGGGCCGTCGGCCCTTACGATATTCACTTTTATGGGTATCGGCATTCCTCAGCAAACCGTCAAAGTGCGCGTTCCGTAGGGGTCGATCCCCAGATCGACCCGAAACGCCAGTGCATTGTACAAGCCTCAGGGCTTACGTCAGCTAACAATCACCGCGTACATCGTAGGGGCCGTTCACGAACGGCCCGGCAGTATAAAGTCGGTTTTTCGGATTCGCCCGGGCGCATTCATCGCCCCTACGGTCATACAGGGAACCTTGCTGATGAATGCCGATACTCATTTTCATTTTTATGGGTATCGGCTTTACTCAGCAAACCGTCAAAGTGCGCGTTTCGTAGGGGTCGATCCCCAGATCGACCCGAAACGCCAGTACATTGTACAAGCCTCAGGGCTTCGGGCCGATGAGGGCAGAAGGTGAATTGCCAACAGGCCACCGGTCAAATAACCGGCGGCCTGTTGGCAAGAGAGGCCGGCCTGGGCCGTCGGCCCCTACGATGCAGGTTTTTACGTTGTAAGTGTTGAACCTGCCTGTATTGCTGAGTTAAACCGATACGCACTTTCACTTTTATGCAGGGATTGCCTTCTTTTGAGGATTTTCTCAGGAGCTGCCCTCTCCGAAATTTGCGCTGCCGCCTTCGCGGAGTGGACGCCGCCCCCGTCGGCATCGTACTTGAAATCGTAACATTTTGATGCTATAATGCGGCTTCAGATCAAGGGGATTGGCAGAGAAACGCCGTATGCTCGGGAGAAGGGAGAGCACGCAAAATGAGAAAAAAGACGCTTTGGATTCTCACGATGACGGCCCTGTGTCTTGTGCTCTATACCATCGTGGCATCGAGGGTCAAGATCGGCAACACCATCATCTTCGGCGGCAATGAGGGGGCCTTTGTCCATACGGACAGCATGGACTTTGCCAACCACAATGTTACCCCGACGCCGGAGCCGACCGAGGATATCTGGCCCAAGCTCACCACCAAGGACTTTGAGGACAACACGTATCTGCAGATCGTCAACAACAACAATCTGCTCTCCTCCGCCTACGAGCCGGAGGTCTCCAAAATCGAGCGAACGCGCTATATGATGTACAGCACGGAGTACATGCCCTATCTGGACGCCTTCCTGGATGCCATCGAGGAGGCCGGCTTCGACTACTTCATCGCCGGCGCCTATCGCTCCTATTCCTATCAGGCGCATGTGTACAATTCCAAGGCCAGCCAGATCGCCTATGAGATGGCCGGCGGCAAGCAGGTGGATTATACGGACCCGCTCTATCAGGAGGCCGCCGAGAAAGCAAAATCCATCACCGCCCCCGCGGGCGCCAGCGAACACCAGCTCGGCCTGTGCGTGGATATTCTCGACAAAAACCGTTCCCGCCTTGTGTATGAGGATATGAACCAGGAGCTTTTTGCCTGGCTGGATGCCCACTGCGCCGAATACGGTTTCATCAAGCGCTATCCGACCCGCAAGCTGCTGCTGACCGGCTGGGATGAGCCCTGGCACTATCGTTATGTGGGGCGCGAAGCCGCTACCTTCATCATGGAGCAGGGGCTTTGCTATGAGGAGTTTTATGCCCATTACTTCCCGGATTTTGAGTATTAAGGCGGGACTGACTCAAAACGCACTTTGATGCCATGGCTGTCTCGCTTTGAGACAGCCCCCTGTAAAAACTGAAACAATCGTCAAAAAACACTTGCATTATGCGCTGCGTCGTGCTATTATCATACAGTAAGGTTTTGGTATTGTCAGAGTGGGTTTCGACCCACTCTTTTTTGTGAGACTTTTTCACAGGACAAAAATGGTACGGTGAGGAAAAATGAGTAAGATTACAGACAGAGTTTCGGCGCTGGCAAAGCCCATCGTGGAGGAAGAGGGATGCTCTCTTTGGGATGTGGAATATGTCCGCGAGGCGGGCACGTGGTATCTGCGCGTCTTCGTGGATAAAGAAGGCGGCCTCGGCATCGACGACTGCGAGCGCATCAGCCGCAGGCTCGATCCCCTGCTGGATGAGGAGGACCCCATTCCCGACAGCTATGTTTTCGAGGTCGGCTCAGCCGGAGCGGAACGGGAATTGAAGCGCCCGCAGGATTTTGCGCAGTTCATGGGCAGCGAGGTGGAGGTTCGGCTCTACCAGCCGAAAAACGGCAGCAAAAGCTTTGTCGGCACACTGAAGGCATATGAAGACGGCGATGTGACGATTGAAAACGGCAGCGCCGAAATGCGCTTTGAAAAGGGCATGATCGCCCTGGTCAGGCTGCACGTATCTATATAAAGCAATGAACAGAATGGAGAATCAGAAATGAACGCAGATTTTTTCGAGGCTATTGAAGATATCGAGAAAGAAAAGGGCATTCCGCGCGGCTATATGTATGATAAGATCCGGCAGGCCATGCTTGCCGCCTTCCGGCGCGACAACCCCGAGTGCGAGGACAATGTGGAGATCATCCTTGAGGAAGAGAACAAGCGCATTGAGATGAACGTCATCAAGACCGTCGTGGAGGAGGTCGAGGACCCCAGCCATGAGATCGCGCTTGAGGCGGCAAGGAAGATCAGCAAGCGCGCAAAGCCCGGCGACGAGCTGCATGTGCCGGTGGAGACCAAAAAGTTCGGGCGCATTGCGGCCCAGGCAGCCAAGCAGGTCATTATCCAGGGGATCCGCGAGGCGGAGCGCGGCATCATTTATGAGGAGTTTACCTCCAAGGAGCATGAGATCCTGACCGGCGTCGTGTCCCATATCGAGCCGAGAAACGGCAGCGTCTCCATCCGCATCTCCTCCAACAGCGAGTATACCGAGGCCATGCTTGCCCCCAATGAGCGCATCAAGACCGAGCCGCTGCATGAGGGGGACCGCATCAAGGTCTATGTGGTCGAGGTTCGCAATTCCACCCGCGGCCCGCAGGTGCTCATCTCCCGGACCCATCCCGGCCTTGTCAAGCGCCTGTTTGAGCTGGAGGTGCCGGAAATTTACGACGGCACCGTTGAGATCAAATCCATTGCCCGCGAGGCAGGCAGCCGCACCAAGATGGCGGTCTGGTCTGCCGATCCCGATGTAGATCCCATCGGCTCCTGCGTGGGCCCGAAGGGCGGCCGCGTCGCCAGCATTGTCAACGAGCTGGGCGGAGAGAAGATCGACATCGTGAAATACAGTGAAGTGCCTGAGGAATATATCGCGGCGGCGCTCTCCCCGTCGGAGGTCGTGAGCGTCACCATGATGGAGGACGGCAAGAGCTGCCGTGTCATCGTCCCCGACTCCCAGCTTTCTCTTGCCATCGGCAAGGAGGGGCAGAACGCGCGTCTGGCCGCAAAGCTGACCGGATACAAAATCGATATCAAGCCCGAGTCCGAGGCTTGAAGCGTTGCTGTTATAGAATATTTATAATACGTTATTGAGGCAGCTTTGCCGCCTCAATAACACCCTGAGCCGAGCTGTGCGAGGCCTCACGCCGACCAAGCGAGGCGTTCCCCCGCAAGCCGAGCGCGATAAGCGTGAGTATCCCGAATGCGAATGGTATTCGCATTCGACTAAAGGAGGGCAGCCGTGGAAAAGAAAATACCGATGAGGCAGTGCCTGGGCTGCCGTGAGATGAAGGCCAAGCGGGAGCTGATGCGCGTGGTGCGTTCGCCGGAGGGTGAGATCAGCCTGGACTTTCGGGGCAAGTCGCCGGGTCGCGGCGCTTATGTCTGCCGGGACGCACAGTGCCTGAAGAAGGCGATCAAAGCGAGGGCGCTTGAACGGGCCCTGTCCGTTCAAATCCCCCCCGAGATCTATGAGCGCCTGGAGAAGGAAATGGAGGCGGGCGATGGCGGATAAAGCACTGGGCCTGTTGGGCCTGATGCGCCGGGCCCGCGCCGTGGAGGCAGGAACGGACAATGCCTGCGGCGCGGTGCACGCGGGAAAGGCGAAGCTTCTGATCCTGAGCGACGACAGCGCGGATAACGCCCGCCGCAAGGCAGAGAACGCAGCGAATGGCCGCCGGGTACTGCTGCTGCCTGTGCACTATACCCGTCAGGAGCTTGCCGCAGCCCTGGGGCTGGGGGATTGCTCCATGGCAGCGGTGACGGATCTGGGATTTGCCGGCGCATTTGTAAAGGCGCTGGCAATCGAGAAACCGGACCGCTACGGCGAGGCGGCTCAAGAGCTTCAAAGGCGCAATGACAAAGCCGTGCGGCGCAGGAAAGAGAAAGCAGAACGCGCAGACAGCAAGAGGAATGGAAAGAGGAGGACGGAAGTATGAGCTTGATCAAGTATAGAATCCATGAGGTGGCAAAGGATTTTAATGTCACCTCCAAGGTGATCTCTCAGATTCTCACAGATTATATAGCACCGCCGAAAAACCACATGCAGGTTCTGGAAACCCCGGAGCTGGATGTGATCTTTGAGTATATGACCCAGCACAACCAGGCTGAAAGCCTGGAGGAAATCTTCAAGACCCCGGCAAAGCCTGCCGCTCCCGCAAAGGAGAAGGCGGAGGCCAGGACCGAGCAGAAGCCTGCCCCGGCTCCCGCGGAACCTGCCAAAAAGAGCGAGCAGAAGCCCGCTGACAAGGCGGCCCCAGCAGAGCCGCAGGCACAGAGCGCTCCGCAGACGCAGAAGAAGCCCGATAAGCCGCACGCGCCCCGCCAGGTGGCGGAAAAGCGCGTCGTGGACACCAGAGGCGGCGCGGCTGTCAATATTGAAAAGTATAACGAGAAGTTTGAGGATATGGCCGGGACCAAGGCCAACAGCTCCAACATGCGCCGGGGCAACAAGGAAAAGATCAACAGCAAGTCCAAGCAGCAGCGCCCCGGCAGCGCCCAGGCTTCCTCCGCCAAGCGCCGTCAGGAAGAGCGCGACAAGATGAACCGCCTGCAGCTCGAGATTGCCAAGAAGCAGCCGCTCAAGGTGCAGATCCCGGACGAGATCAGCGTCGGCGATCTGGCGGTGCGCATGAAAAAGACAGCGTCCGAGGTCGTCAAGCAGCTTATGAAGCTCGGCGTTTTTGCCTCCGTCTCGGAGATCATCGACTTTGATACCGCCGCGCTCGTCGCCATGGAGCTCGGGTGCAAGGTGGAAAAAGAGGTTATCGTCACGGTGGAGGAGCGTCTCATTGACGACTCCGCCGACAAGGAAGAGGATCTCGTTCCCCGCGCGCCGGTCGTGGTGGTCATGGGCCACGTCGACCACGGCAAGACCTCTCTGCTCGACTACATCCGCCATGCCAACGTCGTCTCCGGCGAGGCCGGCGGCATTACACAGCATATCGGCGCTTACACCGTTGAAATCAACGGCAGCCCCATCACCTTCCTCGATACCCCGGGCCATGAGGCTTTCACCTCCATGCGCGCCCGCGGCGCCATGGTCACGGATATCGCCATTCTCGTTGTCGCGGCGGACGACGGTATCATGCCCCAGACCGTGGAGTCCATCAACCATGCCAAGGCCGCCAATATCCCGGTGGTCGTGGCGATCAACAAGATGGACACCGTCGGCGCCAATCCTGACCGCATCAAGCAGCAGCTCACGGAGTATGACCTCGTGAGCGAGGAGTGGGGCGGAGATACCATCATCTGCCCGATCTCCGCGAAAACCGGCATGGGCATTGATAATCTGCTGGAAAACCTTGTCGTCCTGGCCGAGGTGCAGGAGCTCAAGGCCAATCCCAATCGCGCCGCCCGCGGCGCCGTCATCGAAGCGCGGCTTGACAAAGGCCGCGGCCCCATCATGACCGTTCTCGTGCAAAACGGCACCCTGCGCCTGGGCGATATCATCATCGCCGGCTCCAGCGTCGGCCGTGTGCGCACGATGATCAATGACAAGGGCCAGCGCGTAAACGAGGCCGGCCCCTCCACACCTGTTGAGATCTCCGGTATGGACTCCGTTCCCAGCGCGGGCGATACCTTCAACGCCGTCACCGATGAGCGCATGGCGAGAGAGCTTGCCGAGGAGCGCCGCATCGCAAGCGCGAACAATGCCCTCGCCGGCGCCAAGAAGGTGAGCCTCGACGATCTGTTCAGCCAGATCCAGGCAGGCGAGATGAAGACCCTGAACATCATCGTCAAGGCGGACGTGCAGGGCTCTGCCGAGGCGGTCAAGGCGTCGCTGGAGAAGATCTCCAACGACGAGGTCCGCGTCAAGGTCATCCACAGCGCCGTCGGCGCCATCAACGAGTCTGACGTGATGCTGGCCGCCACCTCCGGTGCAATCATCGTCGGCTTCAATGTGCGCCCTGACAACGCTGCCCGTGACAGCGCCGCCAGAAGCAAGGTTGACATGCGCATGTATCGCGTCATCTATGACTGCATCAATGAGATCGAAGCGGCCATGAAGGGCATGCTGGCTCCCAAGTTCAAGGAAGTCATCATCGGCCATGCCGAGGTGCGCGAGACCTACAAGGTCTCCAAGGTCGGCACGGTCTGCGGCTGCTACTGCACCGACGGCAAGATCCAGCGCGGCTGCGAGGTTCGCGTTCTGCGCGACAATATCGTCATCCACGAAGGCGAGCTTGCCTCCCTGCGTCGCTTCAAGGACGATGTGAAGGAAGTCGCCAGCGGCTACGAATGCGGCATGCAGGTAGAAAAATTCAACGACATCAAGGTGGGCGACGTGATCGAATGCTTCGTCATGGAGCAGATCGTGTGAGTTTTCGCACCGGGCGCGCGACACAACAACGATATGTCAAGCACCAGTGCGGTTCAGTTTTATTACAGATTCTCATGATGAAATGATTTCAAAACCGGGGCGCGTTCTGCGCCCCGTTTTTTTATCGGCGCGGGCGCAGGCCGGGGCTTTTTGAGTCGGTTTTGAGCGGCCTGTGTGCTATAGTAAATTTATTTCATACTCCCGCAGGGAGAGAAAGGAAGACCGACATGAAGAAACTGCTCAGCATACTCTTGGTACTGACGATGCTCCTGCCCCTCGGCGTCCCGGCTTTTGCGGCGGACGCGCATGAGATCACCAGCGCCGCGTTTCCCATCTATCACAACAGCGTCAGCCTCGGGATGGATGTAAAACTCTGCTTCCTGGACGGCGCGGCGGATCTGCCCTATATCGAGGCCAATGATTTTCTGACGCTGCTCAATGCGCTCATCCTTGGCAGCGAAGACCATGACCTAAGCTTTACAATGGAGTCGGACGGGCCCGTCGTAACCTATATCCGTCAGAACCCAGCAGAAAATGCCGACGATAACGGCGCAACCATGGTTCTTGACTTTGACAGGGACACTATTGCGTTTGTGGACTACAATCTGTTTTGCAAGATGGCTTCCAGCTCTACGATGCTGGATCTGACCAGAATAGACGTGTTTAATGCGGAGGGAGAGCCGGCTGCTTTGCAGAAGCTTGACCAGGGCACCCTCACCCGGTACGGTCATGAGGTGGTGCTCCCTCTGGGAGACTACGGCATCGATCTGGTTTGGCAAGACGGCCTTTACCTGATCCCGCTGCAGACAATGTCCGACTTTATCGTAGCGCCAGGTCCCGGTTCCGGCATATATTTCAACGGAAAGGACCTGATGTTCTGTGCAAACACTACGCTCTGCTCAGACTTTTACTATTCTGCCCCCACCGGCGAGCGCAGCGAAGCCCTGGCGGAATACGGCTATAACGAGCTTTGCCTGATGCTGGACTACTTGTACGGTATGAAGGACACCCATGAGATTGAGAGCTTTGACCAGCTGTTCCATGATGTCGGTTTGCAGAGCCTGCTGAAAGGATCGAACGCGGAATATGCGGACAGAGCGCTCTGGCATCTGATCGCCGATTTCTTTGACGACCTCCATTCCGACTGGCATGCCTATTCCTATCTGGCCGGCCCAGTCGATGTAAAAGTGCCTGACGGACCTTCGGTAACACGGTGGGTCGAAGCAAAGAGAGAACAGCTCGCAGCCCGTGAGAAGTATTATCCTGACGGCGTTCCCGGTTATGAAGAAGTCGGCAACACCGCCTATATCACCTTTGACAGATTCTATATCGAGGGTCAGGACGCCGATCAGTTCTATCATGTGGAAGACCCGATGGACTTTGAAGACACCGATACCATCGGCCTGATCATGAAGGCCCATGCCCTTATCAACCGCGAGAACAGCCCCATCGAGAATGTGGTCATCGACCTGAGCTGCAACGGCGGCGGCTACGCCGACACTGCGATTTTTGCCATGGCCTGGTTCCTGGGCGAGGCCTCTATCGGCATGAAGGACACTATGACCCATGCCATGTGCTCCTCTACCTACCGGTGCGACGCCAACCGTGACCGCAAGTTCGACGACAGCGACACCGTTAAAGATAAGAACCTGTTCTGCCTGATCTCGCCTGTGAGCTTCTCCTGCGGCAACCTGGTGCCCTGCATGTTTAAAGAGTCCGGAAAGGTAACCCTGATTGGGCGTACTTCCGGAGGCGGTGCCTGCAATGTCCTGCCCAGCTGCTCGGCCTGGGGTACCTCTTTCCAAATCTCCGCTCCCCGGCAGCTGTCCTTCCTCAAGAACGGATCTTTTTACAATGTTGATCGCGGCGCTGATCCGGATTATGTCCTCGCAGATTTGAACGAGTATTATGACCGCGCGGCGCTGACCGATTATATCAACAGCCTTTACTGGGCCTCGAATGCCAATGATTAATCGATATCATTCCAATGAAGGAGGCAGATTTCTGATGAAAAGAATCCTGAGCATTCTGCTGGCTGCGCTTCTGCTCTTCACTTTGTCCGCAGCTGCGTTTGCCGGCGAAACGAACGATGAGAACAAGTCGCTGATCGAAAAGCTGGGAAGCGGCGAGTTGTTTACCGTAGACGAGCATACCTATCAGATCGATACAAAGACGGTGCCTTTGTATCAGGGGTTTTCGGATGCGGATTCCACCTTTGAAATCGAACTCGCCTTTCTGGACGGGGAGACGAACGTGCCATATGTCTCCCTGGAGACCATGAAGGAAATGCTCTATCGCTGGATTTCTTTGGCGAAAGCCTCCGAAGGCGGGAAAAGCTATGATCTTGAGATCGCAAAAAACGGTGACATCGTCATTCTGACCAGAGAGAACCGCTATCCCGTCAGGATCAATTTTGCCGAGAATACCATTGAATTTTACGACTATGACGCTTTTATCAAAATTTCGCCGGATGCGCCTCTCATGGACGTCATCGCATCCAGCGGTTATGATGCAAACGGTGAACCGGCCCTGTTCCAGAAGAGCGATACTTCCTTTGAACGCTATGGAGACCCGCTCACACTGAAGCCCGGTGATTACGGCATCGATCTTGTTTATCAGGATGATGCGTATTATGTACCCTTGCAGTTGATCAGCGATTTCATCCTGACGAACTACGGCGGCAATGTCGTGTATAACACGGAAGCGGTATGCATTGTGTATATCGGGAGACCGGATTATCTGGAAGACGCCTTTTATCCCTCTGTTGTGCCAGAAGAGAGAAGCGACGACCTGATCGCCTTCAACTACAAGGAACTCTGCCTGGCCCTTGATACGCTCTATGGCCTGAAAGCTGAGCACAATATTACGGATTTCAACAATCTGTTCCAGTCGACAGGCCTGGCTGTGCCGCTGCTGAGCAAGGACCCGCAGGAAGCGGGACAGGCTCTCGCAGATCTTTGCTGCAAGTATTTCGACGATGGACACAGCGGTGGGGTCAGAGCGTCTTACATGATGAAGGACGCCGTGAAACGCAACTGGGGTCCCTCGTGCATGCATAGATTTGATGAGGTGGCCAGGTACAAAGAGATTAGAGATGCGGTTTACCCGGACGGAGCTGTGCCCTATGAAGAGGTGGGCAATACCGCATACATCACTTTTGACGATTTTGTGTTTAATGACCTGGATTATTACACCGTGAAAGCGGAGGACAATCTGGATGATACGGCCGCGCTGATGCTCTACGCCTATCAGCAGATCACGCGGGAGAACAGTCCCATTGAGAATGTCGTGCTTGATCTTTCCAATAACGGAGGCGGCCAAGCGGACGCGGCAGCTTTCGTGCTCGGTGCTTTCCTTGGCGACGCATCCATCAGCATGATGAATCCCGCGTCCGGCGCCCTTGTATGTGAAAACTATAAGGTGGACCTGAATCTGGACCGCCAGTTTGATGAAAAGGATTCTCT
>CADARY010000060.1 GCA_902790375.1 Oscillospiraceae bacterium
AGCAATACAGGCAGGTTCAACACTTACAACGTAAAAACCTGCATCGTAGGGGCCGATGCCTTCATCGGCCCGAAGCCCTGAGGCTTGTACAATGTACTGACGTTTCGGGTCGATCTGGGGATCGACCCCTACGGAACGCGCACTTTGACGGTTTGCTGAGTAAGGCCGATACCCATATTGGATTATTTCTTGTCGGAGGTCAGGCCATGAAAAATACCCTCAAACGCAGCTGGGCGCTGCTGCTCGCGCTGGTCATGGTCGCCTCCGTGTGCCTGCTCTTCTCGACGAGGAAGGCCGGCATGTTCATTGACGAGATCTATACCTACGGCCTTTCCAACTCCAGCTTCCACCCCTTCCTTTCCACCGACGGGGAGCGCTACGGCAGCATCGAGCACCGGGTCATCACCCGGGAGGAGCTGCTGGATTACGTCAGCATCACCGGGGACGAGGGCTTTGACTTTGCCTCGGTCTACTATAACCAGGTGCACGATGTGCACCCCCCGCTCTACTACTGGCTCTTCAACATCGCCTCCACCCTTGCCCGCGGCAGCTTCTCCAAGTGGACGGGGCTTGTGCTCGACGGGCTCCTTTACCTCGGCGCGGTGCTGACGCTCTATGCGCTCGTGATGAAGCTGGGCGGCAGCCGCTATAACGCCGCTGCCACGGCGCTCCTGTACGGGCTGAGCTGCATCGGTCTTTCCACGATGGTGATGATCCGCATGTACGTGCTGCTCACGCTCCTGACCGTGGTGCTCATGTACTTCGTCGCCGATCTCATGGTTCAGTTTCGCCCGCGCACCTGCGTACTCACGGGCCTCACGATCCTCGCGGGCCTCATGACGCAGTATTACTTTGTGTTCTACGCCTTCTTTCTCTGCGCCTCCTTCGTTGTCTGGGCCGTGATCAAGAAGCGGTACAAAGCCCTCGCCTGGTTCATCCCCTGCGCGATGCTCGGGGCCGTGAGTCTGCTGCTGGTGTTCCCGGCAGCACTGAAGCACCTCTTCTCCGGGGAGCTTGTGTCCGGCGAGAGCGCGATGGACAACCTCACGAACAGCGCCCTCTACGCCGTGCGCCTGCGCACCTTCGCGGGCTTTTTGCGTCACGGGCTCAAGGCGGCGATCTACGCGGGGCTTATCTGCATCGGCGGGATCTGCGGCCTTTTCCCGAAGGTGCAGGCGGCAAGCTTTGAGCATCGCCTCAGCTGGAGCTGGCTGGTGTTTCTGATCCCGGCCTGGCTGAGCTTCGTGCTGGTGGCCGTCATCTCCCCGGTGGACGAGCCGCGCTATATCTACAACCTCATGCCCGCCTTTGTGCTGACGGTGAGCTTCCTGATCGACATTCTGGAAAGAACCGGCGGGAAGAAGGTGACGGACACGATCCGCACCGCCGCCTTTCTTGCCGCGGCGTGCCTCGCGCTCTATCAGGCCCGCAGCGCGCCGCCGGACTATCTCTACCCGGAGCATGCGGCATATAACGCCGCCCTCGCCGAACACAAGAGCGATCCCTGCGTTTTCTTCGCCGCGCCCCGGTGCGCCTTCGTCCCGATGACGGAGGATCTCATTCAGCTTCTGACCTTCCCTGAGGTCTACGTCACCGACGAGGAGAGTCTCGAGCCCATGCGCAAATACGTGGGGCAGGCAGACGAGGTGGTCGTCTACATCGACGTGAGCAAGTTCTGGTCCAGCGGCTACGATTCCGCGGCGCTCCTGCGGCGCATTGCGGACGAGACAGATTATAAGCAGGCCGAGCAGCTTTTTGTCACCGGCCTTTCGGAAACCTATCTGATACGGAAATAAGGAGGGAGTCTCTTGCTTTCTGTCGTTCTGCCCTCATACAATGAAGAAAAAATGATCCCCATCGCCGCCGAGCGGCTGGGGAAGATCCTCGGCGACGCGAAGATCGACTATGAACTGCTGTTCGTGGACGACGGCTCCCGCGACAACACCTGGCAGGAGATCCAGCGCTGCTCCAGGGAGGACCGGCATGTGGTGGGCGTCCACTTCAGCCGCAACTTCGGCAAGGAATCCGCCATGTTCGCGGGCCTTGAGCAGGCGAAGGGCGACTGCGTGGTGGTCATGGACTGCGACCTGCAGCACCCGCCGGAGAAGATCGTGGACATGTACCGTCTGTGGGAGCAGGGCTACGAGGTGGTCGAGGGCATCAAGGAGGACCGCGGCGAGGAGAGCGCCTTCCACAAGTTCGCCTCCAACAGCTTCTACAGCCTCATCAGCCGGGCCACCGGCATGGACATGGGCGCTTCCTCGGACTTTAAGCTTCTCGACCGCAAGGTGGTGGACACCCTCAACGCCCTGCCGGAGCGCAATGTTTTCTTCCGCGCCCTCTCCTTCTGGGTGGGCTTTAAGAAGGCGGAGGTTCTCTACCGTGTGCAGGAGCGCACCGAGGGGGAGAGCAAGTGGTCCACCAAGTCCCTCATCAAGTATGCCGTCACCAACATCGCCTCCTTCTCCTCCGCCCCGCTGCACATCGTGACGGTGATGGGCGTGATCACGCTGATCGTGGCGGTGATCTTCGGGGTCATCTCCCTTGTACAGAAGATCATGGGCGTCGCCCAGCCCGGCTTTACCACGGTGATCCTGCTGCTGCTTCTCATCGGCAGCTTTCTGATGATCTCTCTCGGCATCATCGGCTACTACCTTGCCCGCATCTACGATGAGATCAAGGGCCGCCCGCGCTACATCATCTCCCGCGTCTGCGGCAGAGACGGAGAAGGAGAACGGAAATGATCGAGAAAATCAAGGCCCTATGCGTCAAGTACCGGGAGATCATCGTCTACGTTCTGGTGGGCGGCATGACCACGGTGGTGTCCTGGGGCTGCAAGTTCCTCTTCGGCGCGATCTTCTATCCCGGCGTGACGCTGCCGACGGTGGCGCAGAACACGGTGCTGAACATCGTGGAGAATGTTTCCGGCATTCTTTTTGCCTATTTCCCGAACCGCAAGTGGGTCTTCCAAAGCAGGGACCCCGATATCGGGCGGGAGTTTCTGGGCTTTGTCGGCTCCCGCCTCGGCACCTGGGGCCTGAGCTATGTGCTGAACCTGCTGTTCGTGAACGTCCTGCACATCGACTACCGCATTGCAACGATCATCGTCGCGGTGGTGGTGGTCATCGGAAACTATGTGATCAGCAAGTTCCTGGTGTTCAAGAAAAAATAAAATTCGCGGCAGATCCGTTCGGATCTGCCGCTCGTTTTTTTCGGTTCAGCTCACAAACAGCACATAATCGCTGTTGAGGGGGTACTCCTGCACGTTCTGGTTGACAAAGTCCGAAGCGTCCTCCTCACGGACTTTGATATAGCTGAAGAGCTCATGCTGGGTCAGCTTTCCGTCCTGGTTGGCATCGGCCGGCATCTGCCCGGTTTTCGCATCCACCGCAGCGCCGTCACAGATGAACTTGGGGAAATAGTTAAATCTGCTGTCTTCCATGCCCCAGCTCATCTCGTGGTAGCGGGCCGCGGTCAGCACATAGAACTTGGGCTGGCGGAATTCGCCCCGTTCAAAGGCGTTCGTCTCGCCGACCGTGAAGTCCGCGGCCAGGGTCTCGTCGAGCACGACCGTGGGATCATGAGCCGCGAAGGCGGCGACTGCGGCAGCCGTAAGGGCGGCGTCCCCGTTCTGCGGCACGTTTTCATCATAGATCGCAGCGCCCGAGCCGCAGGAGCCGAGCCAGACGATCACGGTCCCGGGAACCTTGCTGAGCGCGTCGGCAAGCTCCTCCAGGCGCAGCGTGTCCGTAATGCCCGCTTCGTTCACGGTGGACAGGGAGCCCGCGTTCCTGCCGATTTCGTCTATGTCGCCGTGGGTGGCGATGAAGAAGAGGGAGACATCGTTGTCATCCGCCCCTCCGAAGGCCGTCCGGATCTCGTTAAAGATGTCTTCCTTGTCCAGATCCTGCCGGCGCAGGAAGGCGTAAGCGCCGCCTGTGGGCGTCTTCGCGGAGGCGAGGAGCCTTGCGATGCTTTCGACATCCCCGTAGTTGCGCATGGCTCGCTGCGTTCCGTCGAAGCTCACCTCTCCGACCAGCAATGCGCGGTACTCCACGTCGCTCTTCTCCGCCGGGATCTTGACCGTCACCGTCTCGGAGCGGCTGCTCCAGTCCCCAAGCGACGGCTCCACCCGGAAGCTGTACTGCCGGCTCCGCTCCAGCCCGCCCACGTCAAAGTAGGTGTTCGCCGTGGCGCCGATCTCCTGATCCGTGCCGTCAGGTCCGATCATATACACGGTATAGCTGACAGCCGGCAGACTTGACCAGCACAGGCTCACGGTCTCGCCCACGACGACAGGCTGCTCGAGCACCACGACCGGGTCCGCCGCGCCGGTGGTCACGCTGCTGACTTCGCTTTTGAAAACATGCCAGCCGGACGCAAGGCTGCTGTCCGGGATACAGGCCGTGACCTGGACCTGATAATTCGTATTCGGCTCCAAGACGTAGTAGCTGGCACTGTTGCCCGTCGCGTCTGTGGTGTAGGTCGCCATTGTCCCGCCGGCCGGGCCGATCGCCACGTCGTACACCGCTCTGTCCAGCAAATCCCATTCGACGTTGAGCGCCGTGCCGTAGCTCTGGCAGTTCGTGATCTGCACCGTTGTGCTGCCCGTTGCCGCTGTTTTCAGGTCGATGCCGTCTTCGGTTTCATATTTGGTCTCTCTGCCCCCGGCATCTGTCCTGAGGGCGACCACCGTGAAGCGGTACAGCGTGTCCTTTTCCAGTCCGTACACGGTAAAGCCTGTGGCATCTGTAAGCTCGGCGATGTTCACCCACTTCCCGTTCACCGACTGATGGACATAATACTTCGTTCCGGATCCCATATCGGTCCATTCCAGATAGATGGAATCGGCATTCAACGCTTTGGCATTTTCCGTGAAGGCCAGTTGATCCGGCAGGAAGCTCAGCTCGATCTCATTGCCCGCCTGCAGGAGTACGCCATGCACCAGCGCCTGGCAGCGGATATAGAGCGTAGAGCTGTTCTTCAGCTTTTCCCTGTCGGCATACCGTACCGTGTACGCTGTCTCGCTCCCCTCCGCCGCGGTCGTCCAGGTCAAATGGTCGGTGCTGGTCTCCCAACGGAAGGCGCTGACGCGGTCAGGATACGGAAAGTCCGTTGTAATCTTCACGCTGTCTCCGGGGAACAGGGTCTCGGCGGAGGCTGAGACGGGCACGCGCATGAGATCATAGTCAAGGCCGTTCTCCCTGCACCATTCCCGGGCATAGGTGTCGGGCAACACCTCAAAGGTCGCGCCCTTGCTGAAAGCGTCCGGCGCAATGCTGCTCAGCGTGGGCGGCAGGTAGAAGACGCCTGCGTTGCTGCCGGAGAAGGCCCGCCTGCCGATGGTCTTCACCCCGTCCGGGATCGTGACAGGCGAGATGAGCCTTGTGTTCATAAAGGCCTCGTCCCCGATCTCCGTCAGGCCCGCGGGCAGCTCGGCCGCCGAGGCCGGCGCGCAGCAGCTGAGCATCAGCGCCGCGGTGAGAAACATGAGCAGTATTTTTTTCATATGAATACCTCCTGTCGCATCAATTCACAAACAGCACGTAATCGCTGTTGAGAGGATAGGTCTGCACGTTCTGCATGAACATCTCATCAAATTGCCGGATATACAGGAAGAGCTCGTGCTGGGTAAGCTTCCCGTCCCGGTCCGCGTCGGCGCGCATAGTCCCGTTCTCCTTCTCCATACCCTTGCACAGGGCGTCGTCGAAGAAGGAGCTCTTTTCCCCTTCGATGCCGTAGCTCGACTGCTGATAGCGGGAGGCGGTCAGCACATAGAACTTCCCCTCCCGGCGAAATTCGCCGGTATCGAAGGCCAGGGTCTCCCCGCCTGTGAAGCCGTCGGTGTCCGCCCCGGCATCAGCGACGGAATCCCGCGCTGCGAAGGCCTGAACGGCGGCTTTGTTCAAAAGCTCGTCAAAGTCAGGGTCGCCGTTCTGCGGCACGTTCTCGTCATAGACCGCAGCGCCCGAGCCGCAGGAGGAGAGCCAGACGATCACCGTCCCCTTGATTTCCCCGAGGGCCTCGGCAAGCGTGTCCAGGTAGAGATCCCCTTCCCTGCCGCTGCGGTCCACCGTGGCAAGACAGCCGGCATTGCGCCCCGTATCCCGTGTATCGCCATGGGTGCCGATGTGGAAGAGGGAGACGTCGTTTTCATCCGCAGCGCCGAAGGCCTCCCGGATAGCGGCGAGGATTTCCTCCGCCGTCAGATCCTCGCGGCGCAGGATCGAATAGGGTGCGCCCGTCGGGGTTTTGGATTTGCGCAGCATGTTTGTGATGTTCTCGGAGGCATAATAGTTGCGGCTGCTGTACTGCCCGCCCTTGAAGCTCACCTCTGCCACCGTGAGAGCGCGGTACTCCACCTCGTTTTTCTCAGCGCGGGTCGTGACCTCCAGGGGCCGGGTCGAAAGGCTCCATGTCCCGGCGCAGGCCTCGGCGCGGAAGCTGTACCTCGTGTTTCGCTGCAGGCCGCCCGCGTCATAGTACGGGCGCACAACGCTCGCCAGCAGCTTCTCGCTGCCGCCAGCCTCGGTCATATAGACCTTGTACTCCACGCCCGGCAGCTCGTTCCAGCGCAGCGTCACGCTCTCCCCGGTCACGCCCGGCTCTTCCATGGCAAGCGTCACGGCCTCGCCGGTTTTTATGGTCCAGGGGTCGCTCTCAAAGACGCGCTCGCCCGCTTCCATGGTGCCGTCCGGGACTCTGGCGAAGATCGTGACCATATAGCTTGTGTTCGCGTCCAGCCCATAGCACCAGACGCTTTTGCCGGTCACATTCTGCCGGGCAATTCTCCGCTCTCCGCCCTCGGGCTTGACCGCCACGTCATACACGGCGCCGGAAATGGGCTTCCACTCGACGTAGACGGCGTTTTTCTCCGTCCTGCAATCGACATATTCAAGCTCCGTCTTTCCTCGTCCGGTCGTGAGGGTCAGGGGCCTGGAGCTGAGCGTGACAGGCGTCCCGGTGTTCTCGAAGCGGGCCGTGACGGAGAAGCGGTACTTCGTATTCTCCATGAGCCCGTATACGGTATAGGAGCTGCCCTTCAGCTCGGCGATCTCCTGCCACTCGTCCTCATATTCCCCGTCCTCATCGAGGGTCGTCCGCCGCAGAGTATATACCGCGCCAGGCACGGGCTCGTTCCATTCGAGGAACACGGAATCCCCATTGAGGGCTTTGCTGGTCGTCTTGAAGGCAAGGCTGTCAGAGAAAACCTCGACCTCCGCCGCGCGCCCGGCCTCGAGCAGGGTTCCGTTCACCCTGCCCCGGCAGCGCACGTAGAACAGATCCCCGAAGCTCCAGAGCTCCTCTTCCTTCACGTTCAGCGCGGTGCGGCTCCCTTTGAGCTCCGGCAGGAGCGTCCAGCTCTTCTGATCCTCGCTCCACTCCCACTGCCAGGCTTCGACCTGCCCGGGGTAGGTGCATTCCGCCTGCAGGACAAGATCGCTGTCGGGGTAGATGGTCGCCTTTGCCGGGCTTACGGAGATGCGCATGTTCTCGCTTTTGGCATCCTGCTCGTCGCACCAGCGGCTTGCGTAGCTGCCGGGCAGAACCTCGAAGCTGCAATCCTCCTCAAAGGCGTCCGGCGCGATGAAGGTAAGGCTGCCGGGCAGGGCGGCGGTATCGACACTGCTGCCCTTGAAGGCCCGCGCCCCGATTGTCTCCACCCCGTCGGGGATGACGATCTCCGTCTCAAGCCCGGCATTCATAAAGGCCTCGTCCCCGATGGTTTTGAGGTCTTCCGGGAGCGTAAATGCCGCCGAGGCCGCAGGAAAGCAGGAAAGCAGCAGCAACGCAGCCAGCACAGCAAGAAATGTCTTTTTCATAATGCCCCCCTCGAATAAAAAATTTTCTACATTATACCAATCTGTGGGCCTGCGCGTCAAGAAACCGGGGCTGTAAAATAGAAAAAACGGTAAATCCGGGCAGGCGGATTGTGCGGTGTTGCCCTATTGTCTCACGCCTTGCGGCAGACGCTGTCGGCGAGCTCTGTGACGAGCGCCCGGGCGGAGGCCTCCCGCTCGGCCATGGTGGGCGCCGGGTCCTCCACAGGCTCTGCCTCAATGGTCTCCTGCGGCGCCTTGCGACTCTGCCGGCGCAGGAAGAAGGCCGCCGGCACGCCGGTGCAGATGAGAGAGCCGACCGCCTTTATAATCCGGGAGAGCTTCTCATAATCCTCCCAGAAGACGGGCAGCAGCGCGTCCGCCGCGCCGAAGAGCAGGCAGAGGGACAGGATGGTCAGGAGACTGCGCTTGTTCAGGATCTTTTTCAGGGGCATATCGGGGAAGACCGTTTTGACGGCGAAGGTATAAATCAGCACAGCCAGCAGCGCCATGCCGAGCCAGCTCAGGATCACAGAGGCTGTGGGCGAGAGAACCGCGGACCACATGCTGTTTGCCAGTATGATCGCGAAGGTGCCGAGAGCCCAGAGGGGCAGCACGACGAAGGCCCGCACCCCCAGCGGGGCCGAGCGCACCAGCTTGCGCACCGAGGCGCGCACACCGCGCTTTTCCTCCTCTTCTCCGGCGATCTCTTCCTCGTCCGTGTCCGTGCCGCCGCCGTCCGCGTCCGCCGCAGTCTGCGTGTCCAGGGCGACAGACTGCACGATGACCTCAGGGCTGTCCTCCAGGATCTCCTGCGGGGAGGAGAACGCGCCGCCGACCATCACGCCCGCCGCCGTGACTGCCGCCACCGCGGAGGTCGCAGCCTTGCCGCCGATCCCCTTTTTCTTTTTCTTTTCGGCCATAGCACACCGCCTTTCCGGCATTTTGCCTGTTGTACCTTGCCGCCTCCCGAAGGCGACGGCTTTTCGGCAACACCGCACAATCCGCCTTCGGCATCTCCTGGAAAATTTGTGCCCTGATTTCGTCACTTTTTCTTGAGGTACACAATACGATTCGCTTCGCTCACGTACATCTGCGAAAAAGTGCCTTTATCAGAACCCAAATTTTCTCAGGATCTGCTCTTGCCGAATTATGCGGTATTGCCTTTCATTTCTTCTGTTCTGTGATAGTATGTGATTGCGCTTTCCCATGCGTCCCCCCGACAGGCGGGCGCTTTGGAAACAAACTGCGCGCTTTTTCGTCTCATTCTGTGAAAAGCCGAAAAGGAGCAGATTCCATGAAGAAATACATTCCCTTCGACAAGCTCTCCAAAAAGGAGCGACGCCGGCAGGCGCGTCACCTGGGGGCCCCTCTCCCCCGTCACGCGCAGGGCGAAAAACCCCAAAGCCTATAATCGGAAAAAGGCACAGCGGCCGGATGACGACGCTGTGCCCTTTTGCGCTTTGCCATGATTATTTGTCCAGATAGCACCTGAGCAGCTCCTGCATCAGCTCGTCCCGGTCGATGCGGCAGATGAGCGTGCGGGCGTTATTGTAGTTTGTGATATAGGTCGGGTCCTCAGAGAGGATGTAACCCACGATCTGGTTGATGGGATTATAGCCCTTGACCATCAGCGAGTTATATACAGAGGAGAGAATCTCCTTCATTTCGGCCTTGCTGTCCAGTGCTGTGAATTTACGGGTTGCATCTTCCATGCTGAAACCCTCCTTTTTCGTGTCCTTGCGCTTATTATAGCAGAAAACAGTGACAAGTAAAGTCGCAAGAGGGCGAAATTTCGTTAAGAATACTTAAATTTTTCAACGCATCACGGCGTCGTATTCCTCGCGCAGAGCCATGAGGACGCGGGCGACGGTCTCCTCGGCATGCTCGACGGTGAGAGTCTGCTCGTCCGAGCGCATGGTCAGCGAGAAGGCGACGGACTTGCAGCCGGGGGCGACATGGCTTCCGGTGTACACGTCGAAGACGGCGCAGTCCTTCAGATATTCGCCGCCGTTTTTGAGGATGCATTCGCTCAGCTCGCCCACAGGGATGTCGGCGCGGCAGACCACGGCGATGTCACGGGTGACGGAGGGGAAGCGGGGCAGCGGCTTGTAGACCGGCAGAGCGCCCTTCGCCTTGTCCAGCGCGTCAAAGCGCAGCTCCGCGCAGTAGAACGCCGCGTCCACGCCGTAGTTGGCGGCGACCAGGGGGTGGATCTCGCCCAGCACGCCGATCTCAACATCCCCGGCATAGACCCTGGCGCAGCGGCCGGGATGGTAGGCGGGGTTCTGCTTTTCCGCCACAAAGCGCAGCCTTCCGGCGCCGAGCTCCTTGAGGAGCTTTTCGACCCAGCCCTTGAGGACGAAGAAGTCCATCTTCTCCCCGTAGCCGCCGAGGGAGACGATCTTCGGCTCGTCCGCCATACCGTCGGGACGCTTGAGGTAGATGCGGCCGATCTCGTAGAGGGCGGCCTGCCTGTTGCGGTAATTGTAGTTGCGCGTCAGGATTTCCAGCATGGAGGGCAGGATCGTGGTGCGCATGATGGAGGTGTCCTCGCCCAGGGGGTTGAGGATCTTCAGGCTGTCGCGCAGGGGAGAATCGGCCGGCATGCGGATCTTGTCATAATAGGCGGGGCTGATGAAGGAATAGGTGATGATCTCATCGAGGCCCATGCTGCGGCAGCATTCGCCGATCTTCCGCTCGAGCTGCTGCAGCTCCGTGTAGCCGCCTGCGGTGGAGATGCCGCCGGAGAAGGCGGTGGGGATCTCGTTATAGCCGTAGAAGCGGGCGACCTCCTCGGCAATGTCGGAGTAGTGCTCCACATCCGCGCGCCAGGAGGGGACAAAGATCGTGTCGCCCTTGAGGGTGAAGCCGAGGCGCAGCAGAATGTCGCGCATGACCTGCTCGGAAAGCTCCGTGCCCAGCAGGGCATTGATCTTCTCCGGCTCGAGCTTCACGGTGGTCTGCTTGAGCTCTGTCGGGCAGACGTCGATGACGCCCTCCACCACCTCGCCGGCGCCGAGCAGCTCAATGAGCTCGCAGGCGCGCTGTACGGCGGCGTAGGTGTTCTGGGGGTCGAGGCCCTTTTCATAGCGGGAGGAGGCGTCGGTGCGCATGCCGAGGGCGGTGGCGGTGCGGCGGATGGAGGTGCCGTTGAAGTTTGCCGATTCAAAGAGCACCATGGCCGTGTCGCCCACGATCTCGGAATTGGCGCCGCCCATGACGCCCGCGACGCCCACGGGCTTCTCCGTGTCGCAGATGCAGAGCATGGAGGGCGTGAGCCTGCGCTCGGCGCCGTCGAGGGTCTGGATGCTCTCGCCTTCTCTCGCGCAGCGCACATGGATCTCGCCGCCCTTCACGCAGGAAAAGTCAAAGGCGTGCATGGGCTGGCCGTACTCGAGCATGACATAGTTGGTAATGTCGACGATGTTGTTGATCGGGCGCATGCCGGCATTGCGGATGCGCTCGCGCATCCAGGCGGGGGACGGGGCGATCTTCACGTTTTTCACCATGCGCGCGGTATAGCGCACGCAGAGGGGGTCCTCCACAAAAACCTTCGTGAGCTCGTTGATGTCGCCGCCGGCCGCGGCTTTGACCTTCGGCTCGTGCAGCTTGAGTTCTTTGTGGAAGGTGACGGCGGCCTCGCGCGCAAGGCCGATCATGCACAGGCAGTCGGGGCGGTTCGGGGTGATCTCAAACTCCACCACATGGTCGTCCAGACCCAGGAGCTCGCCCATATCGTCGCCGGGCTTGCAATCCTCATGCAGGATCAGGATGCCGTCCGGGATGCAGTGGGGAAATTCCTTCTGCTCGGCGCGCAGCTCGTCGGGGGTGAGGATGCGCTTTGTCCTGGTATCGAAGGCTGCAAGGTCGCCCGCGTGGAGGTTCTGGCAGTCGGAGGCCAGGGCGGTCTCTCCGCTTCCCGTATCCAGGACCGTGTCCCAGAGATTGACGCCCGCGGGGGCGACGCTCTTCACCTGCGCCGCGATCACCGCGCCGAAGATCTTGTCGCCGGCCTTGATATCGGCTGGGATGGAGGGCTTTGCGGGGTCAAGAGGGTGATAGTCGTTCAAAAGGGCCGCAGCCTTGATTTCGCCGTAGGGGAAATCGTGCGCGGTGCAGCCGAGCTCCTTGAGGGAGCAGAGCATGCCGCAGGACTCCACGCCGCGCAGCTTGCCCTTTGTGATCTTTGTGCCGTTGGGGAGCAGGGCGTTGTGAAGCGCCGCGGGGACAAGATCTCCCTCGTGCACGTTCCACGCGCCGGTGCAGATCTGGACAGGGGCTTCGCCGCCCACGTCGAGCTGAGCCACGAGCATATGGTCGGAGTCGGGGTGCTTATCGAGCTTCACGATCCTGCCGACCTTGACGTTTTTGATGGACTTGCTCAGATCCTCGGTTACCTCGACCTTGGAGCCGGAGACGGTCATCGCCTCGGCAAAGCTGCGGTCATCATACTCGCTCAGCGGCAGATCCACGAACTCATTGAGCCATTTTCTCGAAAGATTCATCTTCTCACCCTCCCTCAGAACTGCTCCAGGAATCTGACGTCGTTTTCGAAAATGAGACGCAGATCCGTGATTTTATATTCACCCATGGCAAGGCGCTCCAGGCCCATGCCAAAGGCCCAGCCGGAATACACGTCCGGGTCGATGCCGCAGCCGGAAAGCACCTTGGGGTGCACCATGCCCGCGCCGAGCACTTCGATCCAGCCCTCGCCCTTGCAGGTGGGGCAGCCCTTGCCGCCGCACTTGTGGCACTGAATGTCCAGCTCGCAGCTCGGTTCGGTAAACGGGAAATGGTGCGGGCGGAAGCGGGTGACGGTGCCCTTGCCGTAGATCTTCTCCACGACGAGGTTGAGCGTGGCCTTCAGATCCGCCATCGTGACGCCTTTGTCGATGACCATGCCCTCGATCTGGTGGAACATGGGGGAGTGGGTGGCGTCCACCTCGTCCTTGCGGTAGACGCGGCCCGGGGCGATCATACGGATGGGAAGACTGCGCGTCTCCATGGCGTGCACCTGCATGGGAGAGGTCTGGGTGCGCAGGAGGATCTTGCCGTCCTCGGTGAAGTAGAAGGTATCGGTCCAGTCGCGCGAGGGGTGCCCCTCGTCGATGTTGAGCCTGGTGAAGTTATAGTCGGCAAGCTCCACCTCCGGGCCGTCCACGATCTCAAAGCCCATGCCGATGAAGATATCCTTGATCTGGTCGAGGACATTGTACATCGGGTGCTTGTGGCCCACAGGCTGCTCCCTGCCGGGCAGGGTCACGTCGACAGCCTCACTTTCGAGCTGCTTTTCGAGGATCGCCTTGCTGAGGATGGTCTTGCGCAGGTCGATGGCCTGCTCGATCTCTTCGCGCAGCTGGTTTGCAAGCTGGCCCATGACGGGGCGCTCCTCCGGGGTGAGCTTGCCCATCTGGCGCAGGATCGCGGTCAGCTCTCCCTTCTTGCCCAGGTATTTGACGCGCAGGGCTTCAATGCTCTCCGGGTTGTCGGATTCATTGATCGCCTTGATCGAAGCCTCTCTGAGGCTCTGCATAAGTTCTTTCATATGCTTCTCTCCTGTAAAAAAATAAAGCCTCCGCCCCCACAGGGACGAAAGCAAAACTTCCGCGGTACCACCCACGTTCGGCGCACGGCCGCACTCCTGACGCTTAACGCGCATCCCACGCCGGTGACTGGCCGGAGCTCCCGGGCGAACCAAGCGCCTGTCTTTTCAGGGGCTCACAGCCGCCGGCCCCCGATCTCTGCAAGAAAAACAGTCCGCGCTATTTTCCCGTTCATCGCAATAACAAGACAGAATTTATCACACCTATACAAAAATTGCAAGTGCTTTTTGTGTGGAAAGTATAGTTCCCGCCCGCCCGGCATAGGTTGGAACTATCAAAACTGCGGAGGTCACGATGAAACGATTTCTTCTTCCGGTCCTGCTGTGTATCACACTCTTTCTCTCTTCCTGCGGAAAAAGCCGCGGAGAGGGCGACTACAGAGCCTTTGCCGAGCGCTTGAACGCCCTCGGCGCGCTCTCCTTCACCGCCCAGGTGCGGGCGGAGTACGAACATAAAACGGCCCGCTTTACCCTCGCCTATGAGGAGGACGGCGAGGGCGGGCGCATCACGGTCGTCGCCCCGGAGCTCATCCGCGGCGTATCCGCCCGGGTGCGCCCCGGCAGCGCCACCCTGGAATATGACAGCGTGGTGCTGGACACCGGCTCCCTCGATTCCTTCGGTCTCTCTCCCCTCTCCTCGCTGCCGGCCATGCTGCGCGCCATGCGGGACGGCTCTGTGGACAGCATCTGGGAGGAGGACGGCAAGCGCGTCGTGCAGCTCATCCCGGATGACGGGCTCAAGTGCAGCGTGTGGTTCGACAAGGCGGATATGCGCCCGCTGCGCGCTGAGCTCATCACCGACGGGCGCGTCACGGTCTATGTGGAGCTCAGCGACTGGACTGAGGGCTGACTTGCGTGTTTCAATATTGTGAACTATTTTTGAAATGTTTCAAATAACGTAATTCATCCTATTGACACATTCGATTCCCGGTGCTATACTGTGCCTGTACACAGGGAGGCGACGCTATGGAAATCTATGAGATTCAAAGCCCCGAGGAGCTGGCAGAGCTTATGGGGCGGCTTCAGCCGGGCGACTGTCTGCGCAGCGAGAGCTTTGGCCGGCTTGTGAAGAGCGCGCGGGAGCTCACGGATCTGGCGCAGGCGCTCAGCGAAAGGGGGGCCGGGCTTATCTCCGCCGCGGAGGGCGTCGACACCCGCACGGACGGGGGCGGCTTCTTTCGCATCTGCGCGGGGCTGAATGCGCTTGGCGCAAGCCGCCGCAGGCAGGGCATAGCCCGGGCGAAGGAGGACGGCAGATACAAGGGCCGCAAGCCTATCGCCGTGGACGAGACGCTCTTTGAGGCGGTGGCGGAGCGCTGGGAAAAAGGCGAAATCACCGCCCGGGAGGCCATGGGCCATCTGAAGCTCAAACCCAACACCTTTTACAGAAGGATAAAAGAACGGGAGGAACATAAGATGAAGGAATACAAGCAGGTAGAAAACGAGCTGCGCGAAGAGCTGCGCGAGAGCAACAGACAGGCCAGGGAGGCCATGAGCGATCTGAAAAAGCACGTCGAAGCCGAGGCCAGGGAGCTCAAAAAAGCCGCGAGCGAAGCCATTGACATCCACGATGTGAAGCGCGAAATGCGCATGGATCGCATCCGCGCCGAGATTGACCGCAAGGACAAGGTGCGCCAGATGAAAAAGGACGTGGAGGCCGAGGCCAGGGAGCTCAAGAAGCTGCTCGAAGGTCAGGAATAACCCGGCTTTTCCATGACCGGGGTGTCTCACTGCGGGGAGGGATTTGCGACGCGTTGCAAACCCCTCCCCCCTTGCTTTTTGCGCAGTCGGGCTGTATAATTCCCTCGTTTATGCGACAGCGTACAATTCGGCAAGAGCAGATCCTGAGAAAATTTGGGTTCTGATAAAGGCACTTTTTCGCAGATGTACTTAAGTAAGCGTCCAAATCTTTGATTTGGCTAACTCGTATTGTGTACCTCAAGAAAAAGTGACGAAATCAGGGCACAAATTTTCCAGGAGATGCCGAAGGCGGATTGTGCGGTGTTGCCTTAGAAAGGAAGGGATCATCGGCAATGGAGAGCAGGCAGGATCTGACCCGGGGAAATATTCTGAAAAAGCTGACGCTCTTTTTCTTTCCCATTCTTTTCGGGATGCTCTTCTTCCAGTTATACAACACCGTGGACGCCATTGTGGTGGGCCGCTGCCTGGGTCCCGCTGCGCTTGCGGCGGTGGGCGGCAGTCCCGCCGTCATCACGAACCTGGTCATCGGCTTCTTCACCGGCCTCGGCACCGGCGCCACCGTGGTCATCTCCCAGTACTACGGCGCGCGGGACGAGCTGCAGCTGAGGCGGGCCGTGCATACCATCCTCTGCTTCTGCTTTATGGCGGGCCTTGTGCTGACGGGGTTCGGCTGGCTCTCGGCCCCATGGTCGCTCGAGGCGGTGAAAACGCCCGACGACATCCTGGCCGATTCGATCCTCTATCTGCGCATCTATTATCTGGGCGCGACGGGAATGCTGCTTTTCAACATCGGTTCCGGCATCCTGCGGGCTGTCGGCGACTCCCGCTGGCCGCTGGTCTTTCTCGGGATCTGCTGCCTTTTGAATATCGCCCTGGACCTGGTGTTTGTGGCGGTGCTCCCCTGGGGTGTGGCAGGCGCCGCCGCGGCGACGGTGGTCTCCCTGAGTGTGAGCGCGGCGCTGCTGCTGCTTCACCTGGGGCGGGCGGAGGGGCCCTGGCGGCTGCGGACGGGAGAGCTTCGCATCGACCCGGTCGCGCTCAGGCGTATCCTGCGCCTCGGCATCCCGGCGGCGGTGCAGGGCTCCATGTACTCCCTGTCGAACCTCATCCTGCAGGCCGCAGTCAATCACTTTGGCACCGTGACCGTCGCGGCCTGGACGGCACTGGGGAAATTTGACGCCCTTTTCTGGGTCACGAGCAACGCCATGGGCACGGCTCTGTGCACCTTTGTGGGGCAGAACTTCGGCGCCGGGCAGTTTGAGCGTATGCGCAGGGGCGTGCGCCAGTGGCTGGCGGCGGATCTTGTCGTGACGGCGCTGCTGTCGGTGTCGCTGCTGGCCCTCGCGCCGGTGATGCTGCGCATGTTCTCCGCCGACGCGGAGGTCATCAGCCTTGCCCGCCGCCTCATGTTCTACTTTGCGCCCTTTTATGTGGTCTGGGTCTTCATCGACATTCTCTCCAACGCCCTGCGCGGGGCCGGCGACTCCCTGCGGCCCATGATCATCAGTCTGGTGGGCGTGTGCCTGCTGCGTATCCTGTGGGTGCTTTTCGTGGTACCCCGCTGGAACACCATCGACTGCGTCAGCCTCAGCTATCCCTTTACCTGGTGCGTCACGGCTCTTGCCTTCCTGATTTATTACCGGCACAGCCCCTGGCTTGACCGCTGCCGCCATCAGGCCGCGAAATCCCTCGCCGGGGAGCGCGCATAAAAAATGCTCGGCCCAAACGGACCGAGCGTTTTTTATGCGTTTTTCAGGCTCTCTTGTTGCGGCCCCAGAAGGTGTTGTAGCGGTCGGGCTTCCAGCCGGGCTCCACATCCTTGACGGCCTCGGCGGCGGTGATGACGGCGTCGCCGTTGTCGATATCAATGAGCGTGTAGCGGTCGTTGCCCATGCCGAGCTCCTTCATGTAGCTGAGCTGCCGGAGGCCGTGGCGGCTCTCCACGCGCTCGACAAGGGCCTTGCCGGCGCCCTGAGGCAGGCTGTAGATGAGGTCCATGCAGGCGTTGTCCACCGCGAGAATGTCAAGCGAGGCAAGAATGCCCACGTCCGGCGTGACGACCGGAGTGGCCTCCGGCCCTGCACAGTCACAGTCCACGGACATGTTGCGCATGGTGTTGATATAGCAGACATGGGGGGCAAAGTGGTCGATGGTGGCCTTGGTGGACTCGGAGATGCGCTCCATCAGCTCCTCCTCCGCGATGCTCCACATATCGCCGTTGGGGTAGCTGTGGATCTCCTTTTTGCCGATGCGCCCGTCCGCGCAGCCGATGCCGATGTTCTTGTTGCTGCCGCCGAAGCCGCCCATGACGTGGCCCTTGAAGTGGGTCAGCACCAGCAGAGAATCGTAATCCGGCAGGGTCTTGCCCACGTGCATCTCGTCAAACCACTTGCCGCCCTTGACCGGCAGGGTGGTCACGCCCTCGCTGTCGGTGATGTCCACGGGGCAGAAGGTCCAGCCGTTGATTTCCAGGGTCCTGCGGTGGGCCTCGGTGGTGTAGCGGCTGCCCTCATAATAGGTGTTGGTCTCGATGATGGCAGCGTCCGGCAGACGGGAGGCCAGCAGCTCCTTCACCCAGGGACGGGGCAGGATATTGGGGCCTTCGGCCTCGCCGGTGTGCAGCTTGACCGCCACCTTGCCTGTCAGCACGGAGCTGACCCTGTCATAGATCTTCTTGAGTCCCTCCTCGGAAAGGTCGCGGGTAAAGAACACCACGGAGCTCTCGCCGCTGCGCTCCTCAAAGGGAACATATTTGTTGCCGTCCTTGCCGGCTACCGGATTTTTAACAGACATATCGGTCCTCCCTCTAAATTATACATTCTTTTTATACATTCTTTTGCTGTTATTTATTATACAGTCGCAGCCGCTTTCTGTCAAATCCGTTCTGTCATCCCCCATGGACTTTTGAGAACTGCGCACAGGGCTGTGAAAACCAGCTTCTGCCATTTTCCCGGTCATTTTCCACAAAACGAAATTTAATTCATTGTATACTTTTTCGGATTCGCTGAAAAAAAGCAGTTTCGCACTTTAGCCGTTGACAGTGTTAAAGCAGTGTGCTAAGATACGGCCAAAGTGAATCGCTGAGATAGAGGCGCGGTTTTCATCAGTATCCTCCGGGTAGGTCAGGCAGCCGCCGGGGAGGAAAGGGAAAGCCGCCGAAGGGCCGGGCAGGTGCCTGCATGACCGGTTCTGGGACGTCCGAGAAGATCGGACGGACTGTCACAAAACTTTGTGGAGCGCTATCGAAATCATGGAAACGGCCTCGCCGTTACCCGATTTTTCATGGACCGCCTGCAAAGCGGTTCATTTTTATTTTCCCGACCGGCGGGGACAATCGGCCGGAGAGTAAGCAACTCAGAAAGGAACACCATGAGAAGAATCATTGCTGTTATGCTCACCATGCTTCTGATGCTCAGCCTGAGCGTCAGCGCCTTCGCGGCGGAAGTACCCAGCGGCGTCGAGGACGGCGTGCTCACCATCGCAATGGAATGCGCCTATGCCCCCTACAACTGGACCCAGGGCGACGACTCCAACGGCGCCGTCCCCATCTCCAACGTCCCCGGCTCCTATGCAAACGGCTACGACGTGATGATCGCAAAGCAGATCTGCGAGGCCAACGGCTGGCAGCTCGAGGTCATCCAGTCCGACTGGGACTCCCTGGTCCCCGGCGTGCAGACCGGCACCTTTGACGCCGTCATCGCCGGCCAGTCCATGACCGCCGAGCGCGCCGAGCAGGTCGATTTCGCAGGCCCCTACTTCTACGCGACCATCGTGTGCCTGACCACCAAGAACAGCCCCTACGCCAATGCCAAGGGCCTGAGCGACCTGGCCGGCGGCTCCTGCACCGCGCAGATCGCCACCATCTGGTATGATACCTGCCTGCCCCAGATCCAGGGCGCCAATGTCATGACCGCCGCCGAGACCGCGCCCGCCATGCTGATGGCTCTGGAGACCGGCGCCGTCGACTTCGTGTGCACCGACATGCCCACCGCCCAGGGCGCCGTGGCCGCCTACCCCGACATGGTCATCCTTGACTTCTCCGGCACCGACGGCGACTTCCAGTTCAGCGAGCAGGAGCGCGCCGAGAACGTGAACATCGGCGTTTCCATGATGAAGGGCAACACCGTCCTGCGCGAGGCCATCGACAGCGTGCTGAGCAAGATGACGGTTGAGGACTTCAACGAGCTCATGGCTCACGCCATCGAGGTTCAGCCCCTGAGCGAGGATTGATTTTACTGTAAAAGCTGACGCCTTTATAGGTTTTTTTGAGTGTGCGAAATCCTCGCCGCTCACGCGGCAACCGGATTTCATACACAGGTAAATCCCCATGAATCAGCTTTTATTCCTTGTGGCGAGGCTTGCCGCATGGGGATTTACTCCGAATTGAACGCATAACCCTATGACCGTAGGGGTCGATCCCTTGATCGACCCGCTGAGCAACGCCTTGTTGCGTAAAACGGCGGGCCGATGAGGGCATCGGCCCCTGCGTTATGCCATCTTGCAACAAGAAGGAGAGCATAACCACATGAACAAATTTGCACAGCTCGGCGCGGACATCGTCAAGCTCTGGACCAAGTACGGCGCCTCCTATCTCAGCGGCATTGAGAACACGCTTATCCTCGCCCTGGTGGGCACGGTGATCGGCTGCGTGATCGGCTTTGTCTGCGGCGTGCTGAACACCATTCCCACAAGCCCGAACGACCATCCGCTCAAGCGCTTTTTCCTCGGTCTCGTGCGGGTGATCATCCGGCTCTATGTGGAGATCTTCCGCGGCACCCCCATGGTGCTGCAGGCGGTGTTCCTCTACTACGGGCTCCCCTACTTCTCCAACAACAGCGTGAAATTCAGCTCCGTCTGGGCTGCGGCGATCGTGGTCGTCTCCATCAATACCGGCGCTTATATGGCCGAGTCCGTGCGCGGCGGCATCATCTCCGTCGATCCCGGGCAGACCGAGGGCGCCAAGGCCATCGGCATGACGCATGTACAGACCATGACCAGCGTCATCCTGCCCCAGGCCCTGCGCAACATCATGCCCCAGATCGGCAACAACTTCATCATCAACGTGAA
This sequence comes from Oscillospiraceae bacterium, assembly GCA_902790375.1. Taxonomy (GTDB): domain Bacteria; phylum Bacillota; class Clostridia; order Oscillospirales; family Oscillospiraceae; genus Limivicinus. The sequence goes on from CADARY010000060.1 coordinate 20,194, forward strand.
GGACACCTCCGTCATGTTCATCATCGGCTTCCCGGATTTCTTCTCGGCGCACCGGGCCGCCGTCGGCGCAAGCTACCTCTACTTCCCCTCCGCCACGGTGGAGATGATCGGCTATCTCACCATGACGCTCCTGGCTTCGTTCCTGCTGCGCTGGATGGAAAAGAAGATGGACGGCTCGTCCAGCTATGAGCTGGTGCAGACCGACCAGCTCACCATGACGGCGGGAACCTACAGCTATCCCGACAGCCACTCCCCCTTTGACGAGCGCAACCCCGAGGCCGTCAAGAGCATGCAGCGGGAAAAGCTGCGCCGCCAGATCGAGCAGGATACCGCCGTCCGGGAGGGTCAGCGCATCGATCAGCGGCGTGAGAGCCGCGGCAGTAAGCACGGAGGTGAGAACTGATATGAACGAGTGCATCCTTCGCATCAACCATCTGTCCAAGACCTTCGGGACCAACCGTGTCCTGCGGGATATCGACTTCACGGTGGACGCCGGCGACGTGATCAGCATCATCGGCGCCTCCGGCTCTGGCAAGTCCACGCTGCTGCGCTGTATCAATCTCCTGGAGACCCCCACGTCGGGCGAGATCCTCTATCACGGGCGAAACGTCCTGACGCGCGGGACCAACGCCCCAGCTTACCGCGCCCATGTGGGAATGGTGTTCCAGTCCTTCAACCTCTTCAACAACATGACCGTGCTGGAAAACTGCATGGCAGGCCAGGTCAAGGTGCTCAAGCGCGACCGGGAGCAGGCCCGCGCTCACGCCATGGAGTACCTGGAAAAGGTGGGCATGGCCCCCTACATCAACGCCCGACCCCGGCAGATCTCCGGCGGGCAGAAGCAGCGTGTCGCCATCGCCCGCGCCATGGCCATGGATCCGGAGGTGCTGCTCTTTGACGAGCCGACCTCTGCGCTGGACCCCGAAATGGTCGGCGAGGTGCTGAGCGTTATGAAGGCCCTGGCCGAGAGCGGCATGACCATGCTGGTCGTCACCCATGAGATGGCCTTCGCCCGGGATGTGAGCCGCCGCGTGGTCTATATGAACAACGGCGTCATCTGTGAGCAGGGCACGCCCGACCAGATCTTCAATCACCCCACCCGGCTTGAGACGGTGGACTTCCTCTCCCGCTTCCGCAAAAGCTGAAAGAGAATGCCAAAAAACGTGCGGCGATCTGCCGCACGTTTTTGTCGTTATCGTGTCTCCGAAGGAACCGTCTGCAGCCGCATCACGGCGTGACGCGCAGCATGACGCTCTTCGTATACTCCGCGCGCTGCCCGTCCGAGATCCGGCAGCGGAAGCTGTACCCGTCCAGGCCGAGGACCGCCGCAATGATCAGCGTATCGGTATTCACGCCCCCGATCAGCCAGGCGATTTCCGGCAGGGTGTACCACTCTGCGGAGTCCTTTGCCTGCATCTCCCAGCTGTAGCTCAGCCCGGCGCCCGCCGCGCGGGCCGTAAAGCTCGCATAGGTCATCTGCTGCACGCTCGTGTCCGTCGGCTGCACGTAGACCAGCGCCCCGCCCTCGGAAAGCCATGATGTCCTGACACTCCTGCCGTTTTCGTCATAGCGGCTCAGGATTCTGCTCCCATCGGCGGAAAGGCAGCACACCGTATAGCTGTAGTTTGTGTCCGGCTCCACGCCTGTGTCGATGTAGCTCGTTTCCGCGACAGCCGCAAGTCCGCGCCAGGGGCCGCCCTCCGTACTGCGGAAGACGCCGTATTGCGCGGCACCGCTCACCGGCTCCCAGCTCACCTGCACCGCGCGGTCCACGTTCTTTGCCTCAAGCAGGACCGGCGCCCGGAGTTCCTCCGAGACAGACGCCCCGACCGTCACGCTGATGCCGCTCTCGTCGTAGGCGCTCTGGAAGAACTGCCCGTCGCCCGAGAGGCAGCATACCGTGTAGAGATAGGTCACGCCGGGCACCACCGCTTCGTCCGTATAGCTTGCGGACAGGGACTGGGCAAGCCCGCGCCAGGGTTCGCCGACGCCCGTCCGGCGGAAAATGCCGTATTTATTTGCCCCGCTCACCGGCTCCCAGCTCACCTGAACTCCGCGGCTGACATTCTTCGCCTCGACCAGAACCGGCGTCGGAAGCTGCTGCGCCGTATATCTCCCCCCAGGGATCGTCACGCTGAGGCCCTGCTCGTCAAACGGGCTCAGGACGCTCCTCCCATCGCCCGAAAGGCAGCACACCGTATAGCTGTAGGTCACGCCGGGCTCCACCGCCTCGTCCCGATAACTCAGCGAGGTGAGCGCCGCAAGCCCGCGCCAGGGGCCGCCGTCCGTACGGCGGAAAACGCCGTATGCGGTCGCGCCCATGACATAGTTCCAGCTCAGCAGCACCCCGCCGTTCAAGTAGTCTGCGCCGCCCAGGGCCGGGGCCGGAAGCTGGTACTGCGTCCCGTCGGCGAAGGCCGCGGGCAGCAGGCCCGCGCACAGCGCCGCACACAGCAGCAGCGCAAGAGCTTTGCGTAAAGCCGTCTTTTTCATTCTCTATCCATCCTTCCGCGTTTCTGCAAGACGCGCCCGGCATACAACGCCTGTGTCGTCTTCTCTTTTACGGATTGAAATCCAGCTATAAAATACCACAGCGTCCGGATTATGTCAACTGTTGTTCGATTATGAAAAGGGCGCGCCGCAAAATTCCCTGTCATTGCGAGATCGGTTCTTTCACGCTGTCGTCCGGCTCATTGAGCGCCTGGGCCAGCACCTGCGCAGCCATTCGATCGGCAGGCTCGCGGGCGGTTTTCCCTTTGCCGTCACGGAGGAAAACGCGGAGCTTGTCAGGGCAAAGGCGCTCCCCTGTCTGTGCAAAGGGGCGGCGAGTGCGCGGAAAACACAAAATCCGAACCCGTCTCCCATAGGGAAGATCTGGTTCGGATTTTGTTGCCTTGGTGCTCCAGCGGGGACTCGAACCCCGGACACCCTGCTTAAAAGGCAAGGCTCCCAATTTTCGGTTTATGTGTTTTCAACACTTTCAACATCTTTACCCACTATTTAGCCCGAAATTTAGCCCGGGAACGCTCTGGCCACTTCGGCGTACAGATCCTCCGGTCGGTTTTCCATGAGGTGCGTGTAGATCCGCAGCGTCTGGATCGGGCTGGAATGTCCAGCCAGGTACTGCACGCGCTTGACGGCCACACCGGAGAGGATCAGCTCAGAAATATAGGTGTGCCGCAGCAGGTGCGGCGTGGTGTGAAAATCCAGAGAGACCACCACGCCGGGATGGTAGGGCACTTCATCCCCGACATGCAGGTCCCGCGTGATCTTCTGCCCGCGCATGGTATAGGTGATTTGCCGCGTCTCGCGCAGGGTGACAGCGCCCCACCGCTTTCTAAAGGCCGAGGCGGACAGGAGCTCCCCCTCTCCCCTGCTTATCACGTAGGGGCCGTTTTGCGTCTCCTGGAGTTGCTGCAATATTTGCACCAACTGAGGCGGCAGCGGGATAGAACGATAGGCCGCGTCCGACTTGAGCAGCGGTGTGAGCTCTGCCGTGTTCTTTGCTCCCCAATTACAGGCCGCGCGCACGTCGATGTGCGGCGCAGGCGCCTCCAGATGGACATACCGCCACTGCAGGCCCAGGGCCTCCTCACGGCGCAGGCCGGTGTATAGGCAGAGCGCCACGAATGGGAAGACCGGCAGGCCCCGAACCGCATCCAGGAGGGCGGCCTGCTGCGCCCTGGTGAGGGCGACCTTTTCGGCAGCGTCCTGCCCGCCGGGCGTAAGGTCCGCGCACGGGCTCTGGTCGATGATCTTGTCCTTGACGGCTGCCTCGAAGATCCGCCGCATCGTCGTGACGACCTTCTGCTGCAATGACTTCGATTTATCTGCCACGGCCGCCATCACCTGCTGTGTGTCGCTGTAGGTGATGTCCCGGATCTGCTTGGAGCCGAGGATCGGGCAGATGTGGTTATTGATCGCGTTTCTGTAATCCTCGCGGCGCTTTGCGCTATAGCCGCCGGTGTGCAGCTCATACCACTGCCGGGCATAGGTCCACAGCTGCGGGTTTTCCCGGAGATCCGCAGCAACGGCAAGCTCGGCCCCTTTCTCACGCGCCCGGCGGCGCGTTTCTTCTTTTGTATGGCCGTACACCGACACCCACTTGCCCGTGGCCGGGTCCTTCAAGCGCTTTCGGTAGAGGCCGGTTTTTTCATCAAAGGCCATTTCCGGCCGCTTTGTCTTTGCCATGGCTGACACCCTGCCCTGTATTCTTTGCCTTCTGCCACCGTTATTACATGCGAAGCCCTGCAAAACACCAGCGGCCGGCTAACAAAACACAGGGGTAGCAATGCCTGCGCTTCAAACCGTTTTAAGTTACGCCTGCCGTCTGTCGGTACATCAGATCCGTGAAGCTTTCAATACCATCCACATGTTCTTGCATATTTCTTTTTGGAAACTGCTTCATCGGATCCAGCAAAACATCTATGCCACTCTTTCTCGCCATTTTGACAACCGGCAAGAAATCGCTGTCTCCTGCGATCAGGACGATTTGATCCACAAAGTGGTTCTGCGCTAAGGATGCCACATCCAGACCTATCCGCATGTCAACGCCCTTCTGTTTTACATCCAGGCGAAAATCGCTCTCAGTAAGAGAGGCCACTGTTTTTGTGCCAGACAGCAAGCCGTTCAAAGAAACGTCTTTCAAAACGAAACATGCCGTTGACTCGGCCAATTCCCCCATACGTAATGCAACTTTTCTTTTTTCAACAAGTTGCTGGTGAAAATCATTTGACCATCTTGTTCCGGGCAACGTAGAGTAATCAATGCTGTTCTTTGTGAGTGGATGCTGTATCGTTTTCTTCATGGGAGGACAGTCGTAATAAAAAATACGGTACAAGTCCCGCGGCTCTGTCGGCTCTTTGATATGTAGCAAGCAGTATTCATAGAGTTCTGACGCTCTGTCCGGTGCTGATTTATTGCCCCACAGATC
>CADARY010000061.1 GCA_902790375.1 Oscillospiraceae bacterium
ATTCGGCAAGAGCAGATCCTGAGAAAATTTGGGTTCTGATAAAGGCACTTTTTCGCAGATGTACTTTGTGTACCTCAAGAAAAAGTGACGAAATCAGGGTACAAATTTTCCAGGAGATGCCGAAGGCGGATTGTGCGGTGTTGCCTTAAGGGGGCGCGGCGCGCCCCCCGTTTCTTATAACAGCTTGATCTTCATGCACTTGCCCTTGCCGAAGGATTTTTCCATTTCCGCCTTGTACTCCTCAAAAAGCTCCGACGGCATCAGCGCCTGTACGCAGCCGGCAAAGCCGCCGCCATGCACGCGCCAGGCGCCGCGGCCCTCGAGGAGCCTGCGGCTCAGCTCCAGACCCTCCTGCAGCTTCAGATCGCCGGTGGCGCTGGTGACGATGTTGTTCAGCAGCAGCTCCGAGGAGCGGCCCGACTCGTTCATCAGGCGCATATAGGCCTGCCCGTCCCGCTCCTTCAGCGCGTCGCGCATGAGCAGCACCCGCTCGTTCTCATCGAAAAAGTGCATGGCGCGGCGCACGGGCCGGTTTGCCGGGTCCCAGCCGCGGCTGCGAAACTCTGCCGGGTCCACATCGCCCAGCACGCCCTTGTCAAAGAGATTGGCGATGTATACCATGTCCGCCGGGATGCGGGCATAGGAGGTGGCAAGCTCGGCATGGCTGCCGCCGGTGTCGGTCAGGCACAGCGTCAGTCCCATGCCCTCAAAATCCGCCTCCACCTGCTCAATGTCATTGGTGGCGAGATCCACATAGATGGTCTTGCCCAGCGCACAGGTGAGCTGACTCATCAGGCCGCAGGGCTTGCCGAAGAAGTGGTTCTCCGCCGACTGGGCGGCGCGGGCGATCACGATGGGCTGCACGGCCCCGTCATTGAAAAGATCGCTGAGGATCTTGCCGAGCAGCACCGAGAAGGCGGCCGAGGAGCTCAGCCCCGCGCCGGGGGGCAGGGTGCTGCGGATTACGGCGTTGAAGCCGCCGATGTTGAGCCCCAGCTCGTGGAACGCGGCCAGCATCCCGCGCACCAGCGCCTTAGAGCTGCCGAACTCCGTCGTCCTGGGGGAAAGGTGGTCGATGCGCACGTCGATCGGCTCCTTCTCCGGCGCGGTGAGATGCACGGTCTTGCCATAGTTTGCTTCATATTCGGCGCTGATGCCGCGGTCAATGGCGGCGGCCAGAACGCGGCCGTTCTGATGGTCGGTGTGATTGCCGGCAAGCTCAGTCCTGCCAGGCGTAAAGAGCGTTTTAAGCATGGCGCACCACCTAACATTTTTTTACAAAGCATACCGCACAAAGCCTTGAAAGTCAACCGCTTCCGGGAATATACCAAAAAATGGGAGGCAAAATTTAAAGTCCGTACATAATTGGCTTGCACAAGGCCGGAGGAGGGGCTATAATGAATGCGACACTCCACAATGACAACAAGGAGAATTGCTATGAAAACTGCCAACGGCATCAATCTGACCATGCTCTGCGATTTCTATGAGCTGACCATGGGCAACGGCTATTTCTGCGATGGGATGAAGGACCGGATCTGCTACTTTGACATGTTCTTCCGCACTGTCCCGGACAACGGCGGCTACGCTGTGGCGGCAGGACTGGAGCAGATCGTGGACTATGTGCAGAAGCTGCACTTCGATGAGGAGGATATCGCCTACCTGCGGGGCCGCGGCATCTTCAGCGAGGGCTTTCTGGAATATTTGAAGAACTTCCGCTTCACCGGCGACATCTGGGCCATTCCCGAGGGGACGCCCATCTTTCCCATGGAGCCGGTGCTCACCGTCCGTGCCCCTGCCATCCAGGCCCAGCTTCTGGAGACCTACATGCTTTTGGAGTTCAACCACCAGAGCCTGATCGCCACCAAGGCAAGCCGCATCTGCCGCGCCGCCCAGGGCCGAACCGTGCTGGAGTTCGGCTCACGCCGCGCGCAGGGCATTGCCGGCGCCGTCACCGGGGCGCGCGCGGCCTATATCGGGGGCTGCGCGGGCACGGCCTGCACCGTGTCGGATCAGATTTACGGCGTTCCCGCCGCAGGCACCATGGCTCACTCCTGGGTGCAGATGTTCGACACCGAGCTTGACGCTTTCCGCAGCTACTGCCGCAGCTATCCGAACAACGCCGTGCTGCTGGTGGATACCTACAACACCCTCAAGTCCGGCGTACCCAACGCCATCCGCGCCTTCAACGAGATTTTGAAGCCCCAGGGCATCACCAAGTGCGGCATCCGCCTGGACTCCGGCGACATGGCCTATCTGACGCAGAAGGCCCGCAGGATGCTGGACGAAGCCGGCTGGACCGAGTGCAGGATCACCGTCTCCAACTCTCTGGACGAGCGGCTTATCGCCGACATCATCCAGCAGGGGGCGAAGATCGACTCCTTCGGCGTGGGCGAGCGGCTCATCACCTCCAAGAGCAGCCCGGTCTTCGGCGGGGTGTATAAGCTCTGCGCCGTGGAGAGAGACGACGGAAGCATCCTCCCCAAGATCAAGGTCAGCGAGAACGTGGGCAAGATCACGAATCCCGGCTTCAAGAAGGTTTACCGCTTCTTCAACCGAGAGACCGGCATGGCCGAGGCGGACTATATCTGCATGCGCGACGAGACCGTGGACGACACGAAGCCCCTGGAAATCTGCGACCCCTCCGAGAGATGGAAGCGCAAGACCATGGAGAACTTCCAGGCCGTGGAGCTGCAGGTCCCTGTCTTCCGGAATGGGGAGCTGGTGTACAAGCTGCCCGCGCTCAAGGAGATCAAGACCAACTGCGGCTATCAGGTCTCCACGCTCTGGCCGGAGGTCAAGCGCTTTGACAATCCTCACAAGTATTACGTGGATCTGTCGCCGAAGCTTATGGCGCTCAAGGACGAGATGCTGGAAGCTCACGGGAGACAGAGCAGAGAAAAGCGATAAGGAGCATCGACATGAAAAAAGGAATTGCGATCCTGCTTGTATTTTGTATGCTGCTTCCCTTCACCCTCAGCACGGCATTTGCCGACAGTGCGCCGACGGTTCAGTCTGCCGAGGAGTTTGAAGCGCTGATGCAGAAGGCCCAGAGCGGCGATGCCGCCGCCATGGCAGCCGTGGGAACGGTTTATTACCGCGGCAGCTTCCACGCCGGCGTCACCCGCGACTTTGCCCTTGCCCAGGAGTGGTTTGAGAAGGCTGCCGCCGCCGGCAGCAAGGATGTGCTGATGAACCTCGCAAGCCTTTATGAAAAGGGCACCGCCGGGCAGAAGAACCTGGAGAAGGCCTACAGCTGCTATAAAATGGCGGCCGAGGCAGGCAACGCCGAAGCCGCGGAAAAGCTGAAGGACCCCGCGTTCGCGCTCTATGTATGGAAGGAAAATTCCGCAAAGCTCACCGGCAGGCTCGGCGAAACGACGTTGATCGCCGGCAGAGACATCCAGCCCTTCTACCTGGATGCGCCGATCGTGGATTGCAGCGCGATCTCGATGGAGCTGTGCATGCTGGATTACGCCGGCTGGCCTTTCGGCCTCTATGCCCTCTACGGCATGGATCAGACCGGAAGCTGGAAAGAGCTTGGCCGCTTCCAGATCGAAAAGTACCAGGCCGACGGCGAGATCAGGATTTATGATTTCCCGCTCGCGCAGCCCGGCACCTTTGTGGCGCTGGCCGTGGTGATCATTGAGGACGGCATGGACTTCACGCTCCATCACTCCGCCGAGTACTATGTGGACAAGGCTGCGGTTTCCACCTATTCCGACACCCTGCGCGAGCCGGTGTTCAATCCTGCCGACGCGCAGTTCCCCGTGATCTCCTCCCACGTCTATACCTCGGCCTACGTAAACCCCTACCCCGCGGGCTGATCTTTACAGGCGATTAAACGGCGGCCCCCGGCGAATCCGTATATCATACGGTTTCGCCGGGGGCCGCTTGCGTTTTCTCAGTCTCTCACGTCGGCGCCCAGCTCCTTGAGCGCATTTTTGCGGTCATACATCGCGCGGTCGGCGCGCTCGAACACGCTGCGGAAGCTGTGATCCTCGCCGGGCAGGTAATCCGCAAGACCCAGCGCGGCCACGGGCTCGCCGCTGCCGATGTTCCGGATCACGCTTTGATTGAGGCTCTCCAGCAGCTCCGCTCTGCGCTCGTAATCCGTGCCCTCCAGAATGACGGCGAACTCGTCCCCGCCGATACGGAAGACGGGGCTTGACTTGAAGCTGCGGCAGATCATGCTGCAGCCGGAGCGGATATATTCATCCCCTGCGCGGTGACCCATGGTGTCGTTGATGGTCTTGGTGCCGTTGAGGTCGCCGACGATGACGGCAAACTCCTGCACGGTATTCTTGTCAATGCGCCGGTCCATGTCCGCCTCGCGCTCCACAAAGGCGTGCTTGCTCTTGACGCCGGTCAGCGGATCGGTGTAGGCAAGGCTGCGCGCGGTGCCGAGCTCGCGCCGGGTCTCCTGCGCGCTGCGGCGAAGCTGCGTATAGTTCCAGAGCATGGCCGTCATGGACAGGGCGAAGAGGCCGAGCACCGAAAAGCTCACCTTCAAAATGAGCTGGTGGAAATTCGCGATCTCGCTCACAAGGAAGGGATCGCTGGCGTAGGTGGTTTCCGTGAGCTGCCGGGCCCCGTAGTAATTATGCACGGTCAGTAGGGTGGAGAGGGTGCCGCGTTCATAGACCTTGCCCATCCACACCACGGCCATGAACACGATCATCGACAGCAGGCCGACCCAGACATGGATGGCGCTGTCAAAGCGGTGGCTGGCGTCGTTGAGGTTGATGCGGTGGAAGTAGAAGAGCCCCAGCATGGACCAGAGGATGAAGATGAAGTAGGACTCCGTCTCCATGGATACGCCGAAAAACAGGTTCGGCAGCAGCAGGAAGAAGGCAAACAGCACCATCACAAAAAGCCCCACCGCGCCGCACACGGTCTCCCGGGGCGCGCTCTCCCGCAGGCCGACCTTGAGCGCTGCGGCGGACACGAAGCCGTAGACGATGGTGGCGCCGACCGTGGTCACGTCCACGATCCAGCCGATGCAGGTGCGCCCGAGGAAGGGGATGAAAAGCGACACGGCGGCCACGATAAAAATGGCGTTCACCGGCATGCCCTGGGGGGAGAGCCTTGCCGCCCGCGCGGGCAGGATGCGGTCCTTCGCGAGGGCATAGAAAAGACGGCTCAGAGCGTAGGTGTTGCCGATGAGGCTCGTGAAAATCAGCGCCAGCAGACTCAGCATCAGAAGCCAGATGCCGGTGCTGCCGAGATAATGCTGCGCGGCATAGAAGGCAGGCAGGCCCTTGATACCGGAGATATTGTCCAGATCCCGGATGTAGGCCAGCCAGTTTTCGTACTCCGGCGGAAACGCCGAGACGGACAGGAGCGTCACGAAGACATAGAGAAGCGTGGTGATGATGACGGAGACCGTCATCACGCGGAAGCTGCGCTTGACAGGGAAGCTGAATTCCTCCGCCGCGTGGGTGATGTTCTCAAAGCCGATAAAGGCCCAGGGGGAGATGAAGGCGATGCGCGCCACCTGCTGGAGAATATCGGCGTCGGGGATAAAGCGGGGCTCGATCTCCCTCAGGCCGCCGGCGAAGACCGCCGCCAGGAAGCAGACGCTGATGCCGAGGGTGAACACCAGGGCCAGAACGGCGTTCAGGCGCAGGGAGAGCCGGCCATGCTTCATGCTCAGCAGGGAAAAGCCCAGGATCGCAAGGATCGACAGCAGCGCCTCCCCCAGCCATACCTCATATCCGAAGAGCGTGTACAGCCGGCCGAAGCGAAAGACATCCCCGAAAAAAAAACGGGCGAAGAGCGGCAGGCTGGTGGCGTTGGCCCAGAGGATGGCGAGGTAGGTGAGGCTCAGAAACCAGGCGACGAGGAACCCGTCCCCGTGGTCGAAGGTGTTTTTGACATAGCTGTACACGCCGCCCGCCTCAGGGAAGCGGCGCATCAGGTCATAGTAGTTTGCCGCAATCACGAGCATCACCAGCGCGCCGATGCCCATGCCGAGAGCGCTGCCCACAGGCCCGGCGCCGGCGAGATAGGTGTTGCTGGTAATGACAAAGGAGCCCCAGCCAATGCTGGTGCCGATGGAAAGGGCCCAGGCCTGCAGCGGGGAGATGTGACGCCGCAGCTGCTCTCCCGCGCCGGTATATCCGCTTGATCTCTCTGCCACGTTCCGTCACGCGCCTTTCCGATCTGTCGAAGGATTTTCCAAGGGTAATTTTGGTTATTATATCATACGCATCTGCATACTGTACAGTGCCCACCCGAAAAAAGTTAAAAAATCAACAAAAAAAGGAAAAAAACGGAACCGAAACAAGAACATGGACAGAAAGCGTGCAGAACTTCGCGAGACGGAATAGATGGTTTTCGGGGGTCGCGCAGGTTTTCGGCCTCTGCGGTTTTGCATTTATATGCGTTGCCTTAGGGCAATACCGCATAATTCGGCAAGAGCAGATCCTGAGAAAATTTGGGTTCTGATAAAGGCACTTTTTCGCAGATGTACTTAAGTAAGCGTCCAAATCATTTTCCAGGAGATGCCGAAGGCGGATTGTGCGGTGTTGCCTTAGCTGTCAGAAGTCGAAGAAGGTGATCTGATTGCTGTCGGGCATTTCGCCCAGGGCGCCGAGGGCCCGGAGCTGCTCGATATGCGCCTGGGAGACCTTGGGGCAGGCGGAGGACAGCTCCTGCACGGAGATGAACTTCTGCCCGCTCTCACCGGCGCGCATGAGATCCCAGGCCGCCGTCTCGCCGAGGCCGGAGATGGCGACAAAGGGCGGGCGGAGCCTGCCGTCGTCCGTGAGCAGGAACTTCGTGGCGTGGGAGTGGTAAAGATCAATGGGCGCAAAGACGAAGCCGCGCATGTTCATTTCATACACCGCCTCCATCGTGACCAGCAGATCCTCCTCGTTGGCGGTGAGGGTCGGACGCCGGTGCATCTCGTTGATCCTTCTGCGCACATCGTCCGCGCCGCCGCACATGCTGCCCGCGTCGAAGCCGCCCTTCTGGCTGCGGCGGTAGAAGTAAGCCGCATAGAAGGCCAGGGGCTCATGCACCTTGAACCAGGCGATGCGGAAGGCCATCATGACATAGGCCACCGCGTGGGCCTTCGGGAAGAGATAGGCGATCTTGCGGGCCGACTCGATGTACCACTCGGGCACGCCCTTGTCGCGCATCTGCTGCTCGGCGTCGCCGGGGAACTCGCCCGACTTTTTGACCTTGCCCTTACGCACGGCCTCCATGGTCTTGAAGGCGAGGGACGGCTCGATGCCGACGGAGATGAGGTAGAGCATGATATCGTCGCGGCAGCCGATGGTCTCGTTGACGGAGGCGGTGCCGTTTACGATCAGGTCGTGGATGTTGCCGGCCCACACGTCGGTGCCGTGGGAGAAGCCGGAGAGCCTGATCAGGGTGTCGAACTGCTTCGGCTGGGTGTCCACCAGCATCTGGCGGGTGAAGGGGGTGCCGAACTCGGGCACGCCGATGGTGCCGGTCTTTCCGATGATGGGGTCGTCGTCCGGGAGCCCCAAGGCCGCGGGCGAGGTGTAGATGGACATGGTCTCGGGGTCGGAGAGGGAAATCTCCTTGGCGTCCACGCCGGTCATGTCCTCCATCATGCGGATCATGGTGGGGTCATCGTGGCCCAGCTCGTCGAGCTTGAGGAGGTTCGACTCCATGCAGTGGTATTCAAAGTGGGTGGTGATGATGTCGGAGTTGGGGTCGTCTGCCGGGTGCTGCACAGGGCAGAAGTCGGTCACATCCTTGTCCTGCGGGATGACGACGAGGCCGCCCGGGTGCTGGCCTGTGGTGCGCTTGATGCCCACAAGGCCGAGGGCCAGGCGGTTTTCCTCGGCTTTCGTTGCCTGAATGCCGCGCTCCTCCAGGTACTTCTTCACATAGCCGTAGGCCGTCTTCTCGGCGAGGGTGCCGATGGTCCCGGCCCGGAACACATGGTCAGAGCCGAAAAGCGTTTCGGTGTACTTATGGGCCTTGGCCTGGTATTCGCCGGAGAAGTTCAGGTCGATATCGGGGGTCTTCTCGTTGCCGGGATAGCCCAGGAAGGTTTCAAAGGGGATGTCAAAGCCGTCCCGCCGCATGCGCGTGCCGCATGAGGGGCAGTCCTTTTCCGGCATGTCCGCGCCGCAGCCGTAGCTGCCGTCGGTGATGAACTCCGAGTGCCGGCACTTGGGGCAGACATAGTGGGGCGGCAGGGAGTTTACCTCCGTGATGCCGGACATGTAGGCCACGATCGAGGAGCCGACGCTGCCTCGCGAGCCGACCAGGTAGCCGTTTTCGAGAGAATTCTGCACCAGCTTCTGGGCGGACATGTAAATCACGTCGTACTGGTGATCGAGGATGGTGTTGAGCTCCACATCCACGCGCTTCTGCACGATTTCGGGCGCAGGCTCGCCGTAGATGCGGTGCATCTTTTCATAGACGAGGCGCTTTAAGTCCTCGGCGGAGTTTTCGATCTTCGGCGCGAAGAGGTCCTTCGGCAGAAGCTCGATCTCCTCCACCTGATCGGCGATGGCGCGGGTGTTGGCGACGACCACCTCATAGGCCGTCTCCTTGCCGAGGTACTGAAACTCCGCCAGCATCTCCTCCGTGTTGCGGAAGAAGATCGGGCAGTCCCGGTCGGCGTCGGAGAATTTCTTCGCCGCCTGGAGGATCTTGCGGTACTGCTCGTCCTCGGCGTCGAGAAAGTGCACGTCCGAGGCGGCAATGACGGGCTTGCCCAGCTCGCGCCCCAGCTTCAGGATCGTGCGGTTATAGTCCTGCAGCACGTCCACCCCGCTGACCCTGCCGTTATCCACTAAAAAGCCGTTGTTGCAGATGGGCTGGATTTCCAGATAATCGTAGAGGGAGGCGATCTTTTTAAGCTCGTCGGCGCTCGCGCCGGTCATGACCGCGCCGTACAGCTCGCCCATGCCGCAGGCGGAGCCGACAAGGATGCCCTCCCGGTGCTGCAGCAGCAGGCTCTTCGGGATGGTGGGCACGCGGTGGAAGTATTTCAGATAGGACTGGGAGATCATCTCGTAGAGATTCTTGAGGCCCGTCTTGTTCTTCACCAGCAGGATCATGTGATAGGTCTTGGCCACGTCCGTGCGGCGCAGAGAATGGTAGACGCTCTCGATATCGTCCACAGTGCGGGCGCCCTGCTGGCGCAGCATCGGGAGGAATTTTCCCATCATGCGCGCCACCACCATCGCGTCGTCCGAGGCGCGGTGGTGGTTGAAGTCCGGCAGCCCCAGGTGCTTGGAGACAATGTCCAGCTTAAAGCGCTTGAGCTCGGGGCAGAGAGCCTGGCTCAGGGCCAGGGTGTCGAGAAACACCGGCTGGAAGCGCAGGCCGTTTCTGATCGCTGCCGCGGTCATGAAGCCCACGTCAAAGTGGGCGTTGTGGGCGATGATGGGCCGGTCCCCCACGAAGGCCATAAACTGCTGCATGGCCTCCTTCTCCAGCGGCGCGCCCTGCACATCGCTGTCGCGGATGCCGGTGAGCTGGGTGATCTCTGCCGGGATATGCCGCTGGGGATCGACAAAGATGTTGAAGGTGTCAAGGATCTCGCTGCCGGAAAAGAGGATGGCGCCGATCTCGGTCATGCGGTCGGTCTGGGCGTTGAGGCCGGTGGTCTCAATGTCGAACGCCACAAACTCGGTATCGAGCGGCAGGCTCGATTTGCCGATGACGGCGCTGTTGCCGTCCATGTCGTTCAGGTAATAGGCCTCCATGCCGTAGATGATCTTGACGCCCTCCTTCTTACCGGCCTTCCACATGTCCGGGAAGGCCTGGGCCACGCCGTGGTCCGTGACGGCGATGGCGGGCATGCCCCAGTAGGCCGCCCTTTTCACGATGGCGGCGGGATCGGTCAGGGCGTCGAGGGTGGAAAAGCGGGTGTGCATGTGCAGCTCCACGCGCTTCTCCGGGGCGTTGTCGGGCCGGATGACCCGCTTGCCCTTCATGATGTTGCGAGGGTCAAGAACCATGTCGTCGTCATACTTGGAGTAGATGATCTCCCCCTGGACGATCAGATGGTCGCCCGCCTTCACCTCGTCGATGATGCTCTTGTCGTCGTCCGAGCGGAGAAAGCGGGACACGCGCACGGAGTTGGTGCGGTCGGTCATATCAAAGCAGAGGACCGCCCCGCCGCTTTTCTGGATCGTGCGGCTGGTGACGGCCACCACGTCTCCCTCCACGGTGACGCGGCCGGATTCCAGGTTCAGTGTGTTCATGGGTACGGGCTGCTGCTTGATGGGTCTGCCCATCAGCGGCGCGCCCGTGGGCTTCCCGGAGCCGGAGGCGCGGGTGTCCACCGCCGGGGCGCTGGCCTTCACGCGCGGGTAGTCCGGGATGATGCCGACGCCGGAGAGGCCGTAGTCTGCGCGCAGGCACTCGGTCATGCGCCGGATATCCACCGGCGAGGGCATGGAGGCGAAGGTGGCCGCAATGCTCAGCGTGCGCTGGCGCAGATCCACCTGCACGTCGGTGACGTAGGCCTTGTCCAGTCCCCCCGCCGCCGCGCCGAGACTTTCACAGCCGGGGAAAATGGTGAGAAAGGGGGTATGCTCCGTCATGCCCGCTCTCCGTCGCTTTCAATGAGAGCCAGAAGCCGTTGGCACAGCTCCTCATAGGGGTAGGTGCCGAGCACCTCGCCCTTTTTAAAGAGCAGGCCGCGTCCCTTGCCGCCCGCGATGCCGTAGTCGGCCTCCCGCGCCTCGCCGGGTCCGTTCACCACGCAGCCCATCACGGCCACGGTGATGTCCCGCTTTATGCCGCGCAGCTTCTCCTCCACCTCGGAGGCGAGGGAGATGAGGTCGATCTCCGTCCTGCCGCAGGTGGGGCAGGATACGAATTTTACCCCGCCGGGCCGCAGTCCCGCAGCCTTCAGGATCGCAATGCCGACCGAGACCTCCCGCACCGGGTCTGCGGTGAGCGACACGCGGATCGTGTCGCCGATGCCCTCGCTGAGAAGGGTGCCGATACCGACGGCGGACTGGATGGTGCCGTTCCACTCGGTGCCCGTCTCCGTCACGCCGAGGTGCAGGGGATAGTCAAAGGTCTCCGCCGCGAGGCGGTAGCTCTGGATGGTGAGCGGGACGGAGGAGGTTTTCAGCGACAGGCAGATATCGTCAAAGCCGTATTTGTTCAAAAGCGCCACATGGCCCCGCGCACTCTCGACCATGGCCTCGGGACAGGGATGACCGTACTTTTCGAGAAGGCGCTTTTCCAGCGAGCCCGCGTTGACGCCGATGCGGATGGGGATGTGCCGCGCCCTGCAGGCCTCCGCCACAGCCTTCACATTCTCCTCGGCCCCGATGTTGCCGGGGTTGATGCGGATCTTGTCGATGCCCCGCGCCGCCGCCTCAAGGGCAAGGCGGTAGTCGAAGTGAATGTCCGCAACGAGGGGCACGGACACCTGCTCGCGGATCGCGGAGACAGCCCTTGCCGCCTCCATGTCGGGGATCGCAAGGCGCACGATATCGGCTCCGGCCGCCTGCATGGCGCGGATCTGCTTTACCGTTGCGTCCACATCCCAGGTGTGGGTGTTGCACATGGTCTGCACACTCACCGGCGCGCCGCCGCCAACGGCGAGGGAGCCGACGGTGATCTGTCTGGTTTGTGTTCTGTCTTTCATATCAGAACCTCCGAGATAGTTTGGGCAATGCCGCAGGCGAATTGTGCGGTGTTGCCTTAGGCATTATTTCGTAAAGATCCTCCAGATATCGTGGAGCATGATAAAGGCCATCAGGGCAAGCAGGAGCACCATGCCCGCCGCGTGGATGTAGCCCTCGTACCTGGGGTTGAGCTTCTTGCCCGTCACGCTTTCGATGACCCAGGTCACCAGCAGCAGGAAGACCCTGCCGCCGTCCAGCGCCGGGAGCGGGAGCATGTTCATGATCGCAAGGTTCACTGCGATGAAGGCGGTCATGTAGAAGATGTTGTAGAAGGCGTCGCCCGTGGTCTCGGCAGCCTCGCCGGTCTCGGCCATGAGATCCACGATGCCCACCGGGCCGCTCAGCTCCTCGACCTTCACTCTGCCGTGGATGAGCTCATCCAGGCCGAGCTTTACCCAGCGGCCGAACTCCATGCAGGTGTTCCAAGCGTTTTTCAGCACCGTGCGGGGCGTGGCTTCCTCGTAGCCGAAGTAGAAGCCGTACATCTTCTGGGTCTGCCCCTCGTATTCGACCGGGACCAGCTTGAACTTTTCAAGCGTGACCTTCTTTCCGTCGCGCAGCAGCACCAGGTCATGGACCCCGTCCCCCTGGGCGAGAAAGTCCGTCACGTCCATCTGCATGTAAATGCGCTTGCCGTCGATCTTGTAAAACTCGTCGCCCTTGTGCAGGCCCTCCTCGCTTGCGTAGGGGCAGCCCGGCATGAAATCCACAAGCTGCGCCGTGCGGAAGCCGTAGGCGGTGGAATACAGGCAGATCACGATCACAAGGCCCAGCAGAAAATTCATGAAGGCGCCGGCGCAGAGGATCAGGATGCGCTTCCAGTGGGGCTGGTTGGTGAAGGCCCGGGGGTCGTTGGAGCTCTCGTCCTCCCCGGCCATGGCGCAGTAGCCGCCGAAGGGCACGATGCGCAGGGAATAGAGAGTCTCCTTCCCCTGCTTCTGGAAAATCGCGGGGCCCATGCCCAGCGAAAATTCCAGCACCTTCACGCCGCAGGCCTTGGCTGCGGCGAAATGGCCGAACTCATGGATGCCCACCAGAAGGCCGAACAATAAAATCGCTAAAATGGCATAGAGTGCTGAGGTCATGGATAAATCTCCTTAATCGAGAGTGGCGCAGGCGTTAAGGCAATACCGCATAATTCGGCAAGAGCAGATCCTGAGAAAATTTGGGTTCTGATAAAGGCACTTTTTCGCAGATGTACTTTGTGTACCTCAAGATGTGCGGTGTTGCCTTAATAGTTTTCTTTCACGTACGCCCTTGCGGCCTCGTCGGCTGCGAGGACGGCGTCCAGATCCGGGCAGGGGAGGGCGCCCAGCTTTTCGACGGCGCCCGCCGCCGCGTCGTAGATGCGGTTGTAGCCCAGCTCGCGCCGCAGGAACTTGTGGACGGCCACCTCGTTTGCCGCCGACATGACGCAGGCTGCGGCGCCGCCCCGTCTCGCGCAGTCCATGGCGAGCCTGAGGCAGGGGGTCTTCTCATAGTCCGGGGCCTCAAACGTGAGATCACGGAGCTTGTAAAAGTCCAGATGCTCGAACATCGAGGGGCAGCGCTCCGGATAGGTCAGGGCAAGCTGGATGGGAAGGCCCATGTCCGGCACGCCGAGCTGGGCGATCACGGTCCCGTCGCAGAGCTCCACCATGGAGTGAATGACGCTCTGGGGGTGGATGACCACGGTGATGTCGTCGGGCGTGACGGCGAACAGGTGCATGGCCTCAATAAACTCCAGACCCTTGTTCATCATGGTGGCGCTGTCCACGGAGATCTTCGCCCCCATGCTCCAGTTGGGGTGGGCGACCGCCTGCTCGGGGGTCACGTCCTCCAGCTCCGCGCGCGCTTTTCCGCGGAAGGGGCCGCCGGAGCCCGTGAGCAGGATCCTGTGCAGCTCCCCCGGCTTCCTGCCCATGAGGCATTGAAAGATGGCCGAATGCTCGGAATCCACAGGCACGATCTCCGCACCCTTCTCTTTGGCCCTGCGCATCACGATCTCGCCCGCGCAGACCAGGGTCTCCTTGTTGGCAAGGGCAATGCGCTTTCTCTCGTCGATGGCGGCGAGGGTGGGGCGCAGCCCGATCGCGCCGGAGACCGCCGTCACCACGCAGTCGGCCTGATGCAGCGTCGCGGCCTCCATCAGGCCCCCAATGCCGCTGCCCACGCGGATCGGGGTATCGGCCACGGCGATTTTGAATTGCTTTGCCGCCGCTTCATCGTATACGGCAACAAAGTCCGGCTGAAACTGCCGGGCCTGCTGCTCCAAAAGGTCGATCTTCCGCTGGGCGGTCAGGGCTGCGACACGCAGGCCCAGATGCTCCGCCGCGGCAAGGGTCTGCCGGCCGATGGAGCCCGTGCTGCCCAGCACGGAAAGGACGTTTACCATGGTGAATACACCTTCTTTATGTTTCTATAATGTACGCCGGGGAATCGGAGTCTATGAGCGCGCAGCGGCTTTTCGAAAAGCGCGGGCCCTCCTCGCCGATTTCACCGGTGGCGGTAAAGCCGCACTTTTCCAGCACTCTCTGCGAGGCGGCGTTTCCGGGGTCCGTTTCCGCCGTCACCGCCCGCAGCGCCGGGCTCTGAAAGGCCCAGGCCACAGCGGCGTTCACCGCCTCGGTCGCGTAGCCCCGGCCTTGATGCGCGTCCAAAATACCGTAGCCTATTTCCGCCGTGCCATCCGGCGCGAGGCCCTTGAAGCACAAGTCGCCCACAGGCGTCCCGTCCTTCCGTTCAATCCGCCACATGGCGTACCAGGCCCATTGATCGGGATGCTGCAGGCAGCCTTCCAGCATCTGCGAATAGGCAGCCCTCAGGCCCTCATCCTCCTCGGCGGCGATCACGGCTTCCATCTCTTCCCGCACCGCGGGATACAGTCTTAAGCGTTCTGTCTCTGTCATGCCCGCCTCCGTGGATAATCAGTCTGGCGGCGCTTTCCGCCGCAGCGTTTTGAGATACGCCTTCCGCGCCTCGCTGACGCGGCGGCTCTCGACCGCCTTCTGAATGGCCTTGTTGTGGGTCCGGGGCTCGAGGCGCCCTTGCTCGATATAGGGCAGCGCGGCCTCGTACTGCTTGGCGAGGGCTGTGGCAAAATACCAGGCCTGCATCATGCCGAGATAGTATTCCTCTGTTCGGATTGCGGCGACCCGGGCCAGGTATTCGGGGCGAAAATCCGCGTCCAGAAAATGGTTCATCAGCATGCGGATCGCAAAGCGCTTCGTATACAGCCGCTCGCTGTCCAGCCAGCGCCGGACGTCCCCGATCAGCCGCGCGCGATCCCTTCCCAGACACGCGGGGCCGATGCTGTCACAGGTAGCCCAGTTGTCAATAAAGGGCAGAAAGGCGTCCAGCGCGGCGAGGCATCGGCCGTAATCCCGGATGCGCTCAATCAGAAAGCCGTGCAGATGGTTTTCCTCCAGGTAAGCATGCGGCAGCGTCTTGAGAAACGCCGCGGCCTCCGCCGAGCCGGAGAGCTCCTTTGCAAGCTTTCGCAGCGCCGGCACGCGCACGCCGATGATGTTCCCGCGCGGCACGTTCGGCACAAGCTTCGCGGTAAAATCGCCGTAAGCCTCGTCCCGCAGGGCGAAGAGCCGGTCACGGACGTTCATCATAGCTGCGCGCTCATTTGACCCCGCCGTAGCGGCGATCCCGCGCGCTGAAGACAGCAATGGCCTTGTCCAGCTCCTCCGGCGTAAAGTCGGGCCAGAGCACGTCCGTGAAGTAAAACTCCGCATAGGCGCACTGCCAGAGAAGAAAGTTGGAGATGCGCACTTCCCCGCCCGGCCGGATCAAAAGGTCCGGGTCCGGGATACCCGCCGAGTAGAGGTAGGAGGCAAAGCCCTCCTCCGTGAGCTCGCCGTCGGCCCTGCCCTCCGCGTAATCCCTTGCATAGCGCCGCGCGGCGTGCAGGATCTCGTCCCGCCCGCCGTAGTTGAGGCAGATATTGGCCTGGAAGCCCTCATAACGCCGGGAGATCTCGTCCGTTTTCGCAACCATCGCCTGCAGTTCCGGGCTCAGACCCTCCAGATCCCCCAGCACCTTCATGCGGATGTGATCCCGCTCCATGGTGTCGATGGCCTCCTGCAGGTAGTTGCCCAGCAGCTTCATGATGGTGCTGACCTCGTTCTCCGGTCTGCGCCAGTTCTCCGTGGAGAAGGCATAGACCGTCAGATATTCCACCCCGATGTTCTTGCAGTAGGTGGCAATTTTGCGGAAGGTCTCCGCGCCGACAGCGTGGCCGGCGGTTCGGGGCAGGCCGCGCTTTTTGGCCCAGCGGCCGTTGCCGTCGAGTATAATGGCAATATGGCGGGGAACCCGGGAATCCTCCCGCTTCCCCGCCGGGTTAAGGTTAGGCATATTGTTCTCCTTCTCAGAAAAGCTGCCCCTCACCGCCCCGGCGCTTCAGCGCCGGGGCGCCTCTCTCGCCGGAAGAGGCGAGGGCCCTGGCTCCCGATGGGGGAGCTGTCACAACGGGACTGAGAGGGTTCCTTCAGGACAATGCCGCAGTCGTATTGTGCGGTGCTGCCTCAGATCTCCGTCAGTTCCTTTTCCTTCTTCTCGCAGATCTTGT
Organism: Oscillospiraceae bacterium; assembly: GCA_902790375.1. Lineage (GTDB taxonomy): Bacteria > Bacillota > Clostridia > Oscillospirales > Oscillospiraceae > Limivicinus. Next base: position 16,201 of record CADARY010000061.1, read on the forward strand.
CGATCTCCTTGATGTAGTCGTCGGTCAGCTTCTGGATGTCCTTCTCGGCGATCTTGTAATCGTCCTCGGTGATCTCGGAGGCCTTCTGCTGCTTCTTCATCTTCTCCACGGCGTCGCGGCGGATGTTGCGGATGGCGACCTTGGAGGTCTCGCCGTATTTCTTGGTCTGCTTGACGAGATCCTTGCGGCGCTCCTCGGTAAGGGGCGGGAAGACCAGGCGGATGGCGCGGCCGTCATTCTGGGGATTGATGCCGAGATCGGAGGCGAGGATCGCCTTCTCGATGGCCTTGAGCAGGCTGCCGTCCCAGGGCTGGATCAGCAGGGAGCGGGGGTCGGGGGTCGAGACGGAGGCCACCTGCAGAAGCGGCGTGTCCACACCGTAGTAGCTCACGGTGATGGGATTGAGGACAGCGGTGTTGGCGCGGCCGGCGCGGATGGCGCCCAGGTCGGAAGTGAGCGCGTCGCAGGTCTTTTGCATCTTGCGTTCGATTTCAGGATAGTCAGACATGTTCGTACCTCCTATAAGTAATGTATCGTAAAAATGTTACTTCACCAGTGTTCCCACGGCCTCGCCGTTTAAGACGCGCAGGATGTTCCCGGGGTCGGCCAGGGCGAAGACCGCCGCAGGGATATTGTTCTCCATGGCGAGCGCCGTCGCGGTGGTGTCCATCACGGCCAGGCGCCGCGCCAGGACCTCGTCATAGCTGATGCTGTCAAACTTCACGGCGGCGGGGTCCTTGCGCGGATCGGCGGAATAGACGCCGTCGATGTTCTTTGCCAGAAGGAGCGCGTCGGCATGAATCTCGGCTGCGCGCAGGGCTGCCGCCGTGTCGGTGGAGAAGAAGGGCGCGCCGCTGCCGCCGGCAAAGAGAACGATCTCCCCGGCCTCGAGGTATTCGATGGCGCGGCGGGCGTCGTAGCGCTCACCCACGCCCATGATGTCCACGGCGGTCATGACCCGGGCCTTCGCGCCGAGCTGCCGGAGCACGTCGCACACGGCGATGCAGTTCATGCAGGTGGCAAGCATGCCCATCCGGTCGGCGTTGACGCGCTCGACCTTGCCGGCGCCGTCCTTGACGCCGCGCCAGAAGTTGCCGCCGCCGATGACGATGCCGATCTGCACGCCCTGCTCGGCCGCCTTCTTCAAAACGGCGCAGACCGAGGAGATCAGCTCAAAGTCAAAGCCGGTCTTCTTTTCGCCCGCCAGTGCCTCGCCGCTGATTTTGATGACAACACGATGAAACTTCATGATAGCTCCTTTCTTTTCGGCGTCGTCCGCCGGAGGATCAGATGTCCAGAATGCCCAGGATGATAATGCCCACGATCACCGTGGCGATGCAGAGATAGTGCTTGCGCGAGAGCCTCTCCTTGAGGAAAATATGGGCCCACACGACGCTCGCCACACAGTAGCTGGAAATGATGGGGGCCGCGAACGCCACATGCGCGCTGTCCGCGATGGCATAGATATAGAAAAACTGGCCGATGGTCTCAAAGATTGCGCCCGTGTATTTGGGGAGCTCCTGCCGGGGGATGAGCCGCTGCTTTTTGATACCCAGCACATAGATGGCGCAGAGGATGCCCACAACGAAGAAGGTCAGCTCATAGGCGCAGTTGGCGCTGTCCTCGTCCAGCACCTCCAGCACGCGGCTGTCGGCAAAGGTGCCCAGCGCGTCCAGCAGGCAGTAGACGACGGGGATGGCAATGGCGAGCCAGCTCTTGGCGTAGTGATGGTTGGAGGCGTCCTGCCTGGCCTTTCGCAGATCCTCATCCTCATTGGATTCGACAAAGCCGAGGGCGATGACGCCGACGGCGACCAGCGCCACGGCGACCAGTGCGATCGGCGGCAGATCCTCGCTGATGCCCTTGGTGGCAAAGGTCAGCAGCGCCACGATCGCGCCGGAGCTGTTGCAGATGGGGGAGGAGATCGAAAGCTCGATATACCGCAGGCCGAGATAGCCGATGGCCATCGAAAGAATATAGAGCATGGAGACGGGCAGGTAGGTGAGGATCACATGCGCGCTCATTTCCACGTCGTTAAAGAAGATTTCAAACGCGGCGTGCAGGCCCATCACAAGGCCCACCGCCATTACCATTTTCAGGTGACTGTACTTGTCGCGGGGATCCTGGCAGCCGATCTTGGAAAACAGATCAGAGCCGCTCCAGCAAAGCAATGCGATGACTGCGAAGGTAAACCACATAATGTCTTATCCTCTTTCTCTACAGTGCGCACAGCGCGCCTCTTCCAATTTTAACACACACTCTGTCTTTTGACAATTATAACTTTGCCGCCCTGTGTCCCGATTGACAGAATCTGCGCCCGGCGCGTGCTATCATAGGCCCATGAATGTCATCTACGCCGACTCCCTCTTTGCCCTGAGCGTGTTTACCGATTACCTCCTCTGCCTTGTGACGGCGCGCTTCTGCGCCCTGCGGCTGCGGCGGCTGCGCTATTTTCTGGCGGCGGTCTTCGGCGGGGTGTACGCGGTGGCGGTGTTTCTGCCGGGCTGCGCCTGGCTTGCCCATCCGCTGGCGGAGCTCTGCGCGGCGGGCGTCATGGGCCTCATCGCCTTCGGCGGCGAGGCGCGGCTTTTCCGCTGCATCGCGGCCTTTCTCGCCGTGTCGGCAAGCTTCGGCGGCATGGTCTGGGCGGTGGCTCTCCGGCAGGGGAGCCTGCCCGTGCCGGACTGGAAAATGCTCGTGGGGGTCTTCCTCCTGAGCTATGCGCTTTTGACCCTGCTGAGCCTCACCCGCCGCCGCAAAGCCCGGGAGCACCGGACGGCGGTCACGCTCTGTCTCTCCGGGCGCAGAACGGACTTTCCCGCCCTGGAGGACAGCGGCAACTGTCTCACAGACCCCCTCACCGGGGACGCCGTGCTGCTGGCCTGTCCCCTGGCGCTCGAGCCCCTGTTCCCGGGGCGGGCGGCGTGGCTCGCCCTCCCCGCTGTGGAGCTTCTGGAGCGGGCGGCGGAGGACCCGGAAACCCGCGGGCGCTTTCGCCTGCTGCGGGCGGGCAGCGTGGCGGGCCCGGCGCTGCTGGCGGCCTTCCGCCCGGACAAAGCTGCGGTGGACGGAAAGGAGCGGGCGCTGCTGGTGGCCGTGAGCGCCGCGGCGGAAGGGGACGGGTTTTTGGGGATTGTGTGATTCGGTTGGGAGTCAGGAGCCTGGAGTTATAGCCATAGAGTGAGTGGAAAGGAGCATCGTATGTTGACAAGGCCTCAGATCTTTTTCCTGCGGGAGCGCATTCTTGATATCCTCGGCATCTCACCGCCCCCGGTTTTTTACATCGGCGGCAGCGAGACCCTGCCGCCGCCCCTGGAGCGGGAGGAGGAAAGCGCCGCCATCCTTGCCCTGGAGACCGGGGACGAGGCGGCCCGCCGCACGCTCATCGAACATAATCTCCGCCTTGTGGTCTACATCGCCAAGCGCTTTGAGAATACCGGCATCAACATTGAGGATCTCATCTCCATTGGCACCATCGGGCTCATCAAATCCGTCAACACCTTCAACAGCGGCAGGAAGATCAAGCTTGCCACCTACGCCAGCCGCTGCATCGAAAACGAGATCCTCATGTACCTGCGCAAGATCGGCAGCCAGAAGACCGAGGTCAGCTTTGACGAGCCCCTCAACACCGACTGGGACGGGAACGAGCTGCTGCTGTCGGATATCCTCGGCACCGAGGAGGACGAGGTCAGCCGCAGCCTCGAGGACGACGCGGAAAAGCGCGTGCTGCTCGAGGCGGTGGACCTGCTGGAGGGCCGGGAGAAGGAGATCATTCTCCTGCGCTTCGGCCTCATGGGCGGGCAGGAGTACACCCAGAAGGAGGTGGCCGACATGCTGGGCATCTCCCAGAGCTATATCTCCCGCCTCGAAAAGCGCACCATCGAGCACCTGAGACGGGAGATGCTGCGCCTGCTGCAGGTATAAACTCGTGCTGGACATTCCGGGCGCTCTGCGATAGAATACAGAGTATCTCTGGTTTATTCACAATACCATATAGAAAGGACATCATGACCGATGATTGCTTGGAAAAACCTGGACACTCTGGCTTCTTACAAAAAGCTTGCCGCGCTCAAAGACCGTGTGAATCTCCCCGAGGCGATGGCCGGCGAGAAGGGCGCGGAGCGCGTGGCGAAATACAGCGTCCCCATGGCGGGCGGCCTCCGCTACAATTTTGCCGCCAAGACCGTGGACGACGAAGTGCTTGCAGCCCTCGGCGAGCTTGCGAAGGAGGCCCAGCTCACGGAGAAGTTTGCCGCCCTCTATAACGGCGAGGTCATCAACACCGGCGAAAAGCGCCTGGTGCTGCACCAGCTCACCCGCGGGCAGCTCGGGGACGCGGTAGTCTGCGACGGGGCGGATAAGCGCGCCTTCTATGTCGGTGAGCAGAAGAAGGCCGCGGCCTTTGCCGAAAAGGTCCACGCCGGGAAGATCACCAACGCCGCCGGCGAGAAGTTCACCACCGTCGTGCAGATCGGCATCGGCGGCAGCGACCTCGGCCCGCGCGCCATGTATCTGGCCCTGGAGAACTGGGCCCGGCAGAACAACACCCTCAAGCTGGAGGCCCGCTTCATCTCGAACGTCGACCCCGACGACGCGGCAAGCGTCCTCAAGACCATCGACGTCAAGCACTCCCTGTTCGTGCTGGTCTCCAAGTCCGGCACGACGCTTGAGACCCTGACCAACGAGTCCTTTGTGAAGGACGCCCTCAAAAACGCCGGTCTCGACCCAGCAAAGCACATGGTCGCCGTCACGAGCGAGACCTCCCCGCTCGCCAAATCCAGCGATTATCTGGAGGCCTTCTTCATGGACGACTACATCGGCGGGCGCTACTCCTCCACCTCCTGCGTGGGCGGCGTGGTCCTGTCCCTGGCCTTCGGGCCCGAGGTGTTTGAGCGCTTCCTGAACGGCGCCCATGCCGAGGATCTGACCGCGAAGGAGACCGATCTGCTGAAAAACCCCGCCATGCTCGACGCGCTGATCGGCGTGTATGAGCGCAACGTCCAGGGCTGGCCCGCCACCGCCGTGCTGCCCTATTCCCAGGCCCTCAGCCGCTTCCCGGCCCACCTGCAGCAGCTCGACATGGAGTCCAACGGCAAGCACGTCAACCGCTTCGGCGAGCCTGTCTGCTACCCCACCGGCCCCGTCATCTTCGGCGAGCCGGGCACCAACGGACAGCACTCCTTCTACCAGCTCCTGCACCAGGGCACGGACATCGTCCCGCTGCAGTTCGTGGGCTTCCGCCGCAACCAGGCGGGCATGGATGTGGACATCCAGGGCAGCACCAGCCAGCAGAAGCTCTGCGCCAACGTGGCCGCGCAGATCATGGCCTTCGCCTGCGGCAAGCAGGACAAGGATCCCAACAAGAGCTTTGACGGCGGCCGCCCCTCCAGCATCATCATCGGCGAGCAGCTCACGCCCGAGGCGCTCGGCGCGCTGCTGGCCCACTTTGAGAACAAGGTCATGTTCCAGGGCTTCTGCTGGAACCTGAACAGCTTTGACCAGGAGGGCGTGCAGCTCGGCAAGGTGCTGGCAAAGCGCGTCCTGGCCCACGAGACGGACGGCGCCCTGCGCGCCTACAGCGACCTGCTGGATATCTGAGTATCGACGGGGATGCGGCGAAAATGCCGCATCCCCGTTTTTGCTGCCTGATCGTATTGCCGCGGGAAAGCGCCCCGCACTCCGCAGGGGCCGATGCAACCCAGGCCAGCCTCTCTTGCCCCTGTGGGGCAATTCACCTTCCCCTCATCGGCCCGGCGGACAAGCCGCCATTTCCTTAGGGCAACACCGCACAATCCGCCTTCGGCATCTCCTGGAAAATTTGTGCCCTGATTTCGTCACTTTTTCTTGAGGTACACAATACGATTCGCTTCGCTCGCCGAATTATGCGGTATTGCCTCAGCCTTTTTCCTGCCGCAGCTTTCGCCTTCTTCGGTTGAGGTAGCGCTCCAGCTCGCCGCTGTTGAGAAACTCCGCCAGCACATACTGCTCGAAGACCGGTACCGCGCAGGCGTAGAAGCCCAGCTTCTCCCGCCAGGGCCCTGCCAGCGCATCGGGCAGCACCAGATAGGCCGTGCGCATGGAGGGGGCAAAGCTGCGGGAGAAGGTGTTGAGATACAGTACCCGCTCCGGCGCGAGGGAACAGATCGTCTCGATATGCTTTGTGGCGGAGGCCAGCTCCGCGTCGTAGTCGTCCTCCACGATGAAGCTGTCCCGGGCCCGGGCCCAGGCCGCGTACTCATGCCGCTTGGTGGCCGAGGCCGTGACGCGGCTCGGATAGCTGTTGAAGGGCGTGACGTGCAGCACCCCGGCGGCGCAGCCCTCCAGCGCCCGGGAGACAATGCCGTCCGCCCCCATGGGCAGACCCTCGCACTCGGCGCCGCTCAGCTCATAGACCTGGCGGATGCGGGCATAGCAGGGCTCCTCCAGGGCAAAGCGGGTCTCCCGCCCGAAAAACTGCACGATCAGACCGTAGAGATACTCCGCTCCCGCGCCCACCACGATGCGCTCCGGCGAGACCGTGAGGCCCCGGCTGCGGGCGATCCACGCGGCGATGGCAGCGCGCAGCTCCTCCGTGCCGCTGCCGGGAGAGCGCAGGAGGATGCGCCGGTCGTAGTCGGTGAGCACACGGCGCATAGTCCGCGCAAGGGCCGTGAAGGGGAAATCCGTCGGGGCCGGGATCGGTGTCAGCGCCGGGGCCGGGGGGATCGGCACCTCCTCCCGCCGGGGTTCTCCGCCGAAGGCGGCATAGGTGCCGCTGCGCGGCCGCGCCTCCAGATAGCCCTCATCCGTAAGCAGGGCAAGGGCGTGCTCCACCGTGATGAGGCTCAGCCCCAGCTCCTCCGCCAGGGTGCGCTTGGAGGGGAGCTTTGCCCCATAAGGGATGACGCCGGAGACAAGATCTGAACGCAGCTCGCGGTAGAGCTGTATGTAGGCGGGGGTCGGGGATGTCTTGTCAATCAGGTAGTTCATGGTTACGCCCCAATCTGGTCTTATAAAATATTATAAATCTGATTATATTCACAAGGCCAGTTTCAGTGTATAATCCTGCCCATCAAAAGTCAAGGGAAAGGGTGACCCCCCATGAAAAAAATCGTCAGTATTCAGGATATCTCGGCTCTGGGCAAATGCTCGCTGACCGTGGCGCTGCCCATCGTGTCCGCCATGGGCGTTGAGTGCGCGGTGGTGCCGACGGCGCTGCTGTCCACCCACACCCAGTTTCAGGGCTGGACCTTCCACGACCTCACCGATGAGATGGAGCCCATCGCGGACCACTGGAAAAAGGAGGGCTTCCGTTTCGACGCCATCTATACCGGCTATCTCGGCTCCTTCCGTCAGGTGGACATTGTCAAGCGCTATTTCCGCGACTTTGGCAAGGACGCCATGTTGATCGTGGACCCCGCCATGGCGGACAACGGGAAGCTCTATGCGGGCTTCATGCCGGACTTTCCGCCGAAGATGGCGGAGCTGCTGGAGGGCGCGGATCTCGTGCTGCCGAACCTGACGGAGGCCTGCTTCCTGCTGGGGAAGGATTACCGCACGGACTACGACCGCCGGTATATCATGCAGCTGCTGGAGGGCCTGCTCGCGCGCGGGGCAAAGAACGCCGCGCTCACGGGCGTGAGCTTTGAACCCGGCAAGCTCGGCGTGGTGTCTCTCAGCGGCAGGACGGGGGATTTCTCCGAGTACTATACCGAGCATCTGCCGGTGAGCTTTCACGGCACGGGGGACATCTACTCCTCGGCGGCGGTGGGCGCGCTGGTCAACGGCATGTCCGTCCCGGAGGCCCTGGCCCTCGCGGCGGATTACACGGTGGAGTGCATCCGCCTGACCGTGCAGGAGAAGGATCACAGCTGGTACGGCGTGAACTTCGAGCAGGCCATCCCCTATCTGCTCTGGCGCATGAAGAAATAAAGGCAACACCGCACAATCCGCCTTCGGCATCTCCTGGAAAATTTGTGCCCTGATTTCGTCACTTTTTCTTGAGGTACACAAAGTACATCTGCGA
>CADARY010000062.1 GCA_902790375.1 Oscillospiraceae bacterium
CCGTCATGCCGAGAACACGAAGAAGGTGGTGGAGTTTCTGGCCAATCACCCGCAGGTGGAGAAGGTCAACCATCCCTCTCTGCCCGATCATCCGGATCACGCGCTCTTCGAGAAATACTTCCCCAACGGCGGTGCCTCCATCTTCACCTTCGATATCAAGGGAGGCGTAAAGGAAGCGCACGCATTCATTGATGCGCTGGAGATTTTCTCACTGCTGGCGAATGTAGCCGATGTAAAGTCTCTGGTCATCCATCCGGCGAGCACGACCCATTCCCAGCTCAGCACCAAGGAACTGGAGGAACAGGATATCCATGGCAACACCATCCGTCTGTCCATCGGAACCGAACACATCGACGATATCATCGCCGATTTGGAAAAGGGCTTTGCCGCTGCGGCAGCGCTTGCATAACAGGTGGAAACCATGGGATTCTTTGTAGAACAGCCCGTGCTTGACGCGGGGGTCAAAAATCTCAAAACACTTGAAACAACAGGCATTCTACGGAGTGCCTGCTGTTTATTTTGATTTGCAATGATAGCGGAATGACAGCAAAATCGGGAAAGCGCTGCAGCAAAAGCGGTGCTTTCTCCCTTGCGTTTTTGACTTTTTTTCGTATAATAGCAGTAACAGAAGAAATGCGAGGACATACCGATGGCGGATCAGCTTATGCCCACAAATCAGAATATCAGTCTTGTCGTCCATGAGATCGGCGATCTGCTGGCCGCGGCCCGGAGCAATGTCGCCCGGCAGGTGAACAGCGAGCTCTTGAGCACCTACTGGAATATCGGGCGCATTATTGCCGAGTATGAGCAGACGGTGCCGGAGCGGGCCGACTACGGCAAGCAGACGCTCAAGGAGCTGTCAAAGGCGCTGACCAACGAGTTCGGCAAGGGCTTTTCGCGGGCAAATCTGTATAACATGCGGCAGTTTTATCTGTCATATGAAAAAGTCCAGTCAGTGACTGGAAAATTGACATGGACACATTACTGCGAATTGCTGACAATCTCCGACCCGGATAAACGCAGCTTTTATGAGAAGGAAGCGGTCAATGCCAACTGGTCCGTGCGCGAGCTCAAACGCCAGATCGACAGCTGTCTGTTCGAGCGTCTGCTGCTTTCCCGCGGGGATGCAAGCAAGGAGCAGGTGCTGGCGCTGGCAGAGAAAGGAATTGAGATCGCTGAACCGGCCGATCTCATCCGCGACCCGTATGTGTTCGAGTTCCTCGGCATCCCGGAAGACAAGCCCATGCTGGAGAGCGATCTGGAGCGGGCGCTGGTGCAGCAGATCGAAAAATTTCTGCTGGAGCTGGGGCGGGGCTTCATGTTTGTCGGTACGCAGCAGCGGGTGACGATCAACAACACGCACTACTATGTGGATATGGTGTTTTACAACAAGATCCTCCGCGCCTATGTGCTGATCGAGCTGAAGACCGCAAAGCTGACGCCGGAAGCCGCGGGGCAGATCAATATGTATCTGAACTACTACGCCTCTGAGGTAAACGATCCGGACGACAATCCGCCGATCGGGATCATTCTGTGCACCGAGAAGGACAGCATCACGGCGGAATACGCCTTGGGCGGCCTGTCAAACAATGTCTTTGCCTCGCGTTATGTGCTGGTTATGCCGAACAAAGAGCAACTGATCGCCCAGGTAGAAGCGGTTTTGGAAAAGCGAAAAGAAAACGCTGGCCTGTGATAGCAGCAATGACAGCTTTTTGACAGCAAAAGTCCGTAGACCCCAGAGGTTGAGGGTAATGGGAATCAAACGGAGTCACGTCGAGACAAATCCCCTAACAAGTCAGGATTTGCCTGGCGAGTGGGAATAAGGAATGCAGCAGCGCATAGACCATGCGGCGGGGAGTGATCCCCGCCGCAGCGCTTTCTGAGAAAAGAGGGAGCTTGCCCTTGACCGCTCCTAAGTTTTTAAGATACAATGGCTGTAACTCAAAAACAGACGAGGAGCGAGCCGATGAAACCACCGGGATTCATGATCTACGCCGAGGACTGGGCGTGCTATACCGAGGACTACAGCGACGAGGAGCTGGGCCGGATGCTGCGGGCCCTGCTCGGCTATTTCGACGCGCAGGACCAGCCGACGTTTGACGACAGGGGCATGCGGCAGTTTTTCAAGCTGGCGTCAAAGAGCATCGACCTGGACCGAATGCGCTACGAGAAAAAATGCCGCCTGAACGCCTATATCCGTTATAAGGGCCTCTGCAAACAGGAACGCAAAAAGCCCCTGTCCTTTGAGGAGTGGGAAGCAGCTGTTGAAAGCAGACGCCAAAACGCGTCGGACGTCACCGACGGTCACCAGACGTCACCAGACGTCACCGACGGTCACCAGACGTCACCGGCGGTCACCGACGGTCACCAGACGTCACCGGACGTCACCGGCGGTCACCAAACGTCACCGGCGGTCACCGACGGTCACCAGACGTCACCGGCGGTCACCGGCGGTCACCAGACGTCACCAACTATAACTCCAGCCTTCAACGATCAACCGCCAACAGTCAACGGTCAACAGCCAGACACCAGCAATCAAAAGCAAAAAGCAAAAAATAAAAAATCAGTTCTCAGCCCGAGCGCAAGCAGGGCGCCGTGTTTTGAAGACGGGCCGTACCGCCCGCTCTCGGAGGACGCCTTTGAAAAACAGCGGGAACAGATGATCGCCTCTCTGCGCACAACAGACCGGCTCTTCTTGTAGCGCGGCCTTGCGGGCTGATGAGGGCATCAGCCCCTACGCAACAAGGCGGCCTTGCGGGCTGATGAGGGCATCAGTCCCTACGCAGCAGGGCGGCCTTGCGGGCTGATGAGGGCATCAGCCCCTGCGCAGCAGGGCGGCCTTAATGCCCGGAGACGGTTCTCTTTACCGTTGCCAGAAATTCCTCCATCGGGCGGGTGTGGATGCGGTTTTTCTTGCTGAAAAGGGAGATGGTCTGACGGGAGAGCTTCGCATCGCAGGCGTAGAAGCACAGACGCCCGTCCGGCGAGAGGCGGCGCACCAGCTCGCGGCTGACAAAGGTACAGCCCATGCCCTCGGCCGCGAAGTTATAGGCCACGATCTGGTGGTCTGTCTGCAGGCGCACCGTGGGCGAGAGCTCGGCAAGGTCGATGAGCGCGTCGGCCCGCTCCCGGGTGTCGTTGCCGCGCTTTAAGAGCAGAAAGTCCGCGTCGGAGAAGAGGCCCAGCGGGACGGGGCTTGCGCGCTCCGTGTCCAGCGCCGGGGAGAGGCGGTAGTCCGCCGCGGCCCTGTTCTGCCGGAAGGCCGAGGGCACGGCCAGCAGCAGCTCATCGTCCAGGATGGGCGTGCGGCTGAACAGCTTCTTGTCAAGCCTGCCGTTATCCACCACGAAATCCAGCGCGCCGGACAAAAGCTCCTCCTGCAGAAGATCCGTGCCCGCCTCGTGCAGGAAAAGCTCGACCCGCGGAAACTGCCCGGCGAAGGCCGAGAGGCTGGGGGCCAGGATATAGCTTGTGAAGAGCGTCGTGCCGCCGAGGGCGAGCCTGCCGGACAGGCAGTTGCTGAGGCTGTCCACATCGGAGCGGAAGGTCTCCGTCACGCTGCGGATCTGCTCGACCGCGCGGATATAGGCCTCCCCCTGCTCCGTGAGCGTGACGGGAAGGGAGCTGCGGTCAAAGATCGGCGCGCCGATGCGCCGCTCGGCCTTCTTCACCATCAGGCTCAGCGAGGACTGGGACAGGAACATCGCCTCCGCCGCCTTTGAAAAGCTTTTGTGCACGTACACCGCGTACACGTAATCCATCTCCCGAAACAGCTCCATCTTGCCCAAATCTCCTCCCTGATCTTCCGTATGTTTTATAAAAATAGCACAGTTATTGATGTTTGTAAATAGTCTTCATGTGCATAAATATATTTGCAAATAGCTTGGCGGGGTGTTAAGGTAACAGCGTCAATCTTTTCAAGGAGGCATTGTTCATGAATGACAAAAGGAAAAGCAGCGGAGCTCTGATCGGAGCCGCGTTTTTGATGGCAACATCCGCAATCGGCCCGGGCTTTCTGACCCAGACCTCCAAATTCACCGGCGACTACGGCGCAAGCTTCGGCTTTGTGATCCTGGCCTCGGTGCTGCTGGCTGCGATCGCGCAGCTGAATATCTGGCGTGTGCTCTGCACGACCGGCCTGCGCGGGCAGGATGTGGCAAACAGGCTGCTGCCCGGCCTCGGCTACGTGCTCTCCGGCCTCATTGTCCTCGGCGGCCTGGTGTTCAACATCGGCAACGTCGGCGGCGGCGCGCTCGGCTTCCAGACCCTGCTGGGCATCCCGACCTGGCTGGGCTGCATCCTCTCCGGGGCGCTGGCCATCGTGATTTTTGTGTTCAAGAACGCGAAGGGCATCATGGACCGCATCGTGAAGATCCTCGGCGGCGTGATGATCGTCGTGATCCTCATTGTGATTTTCATTGTGAAGCCCCCCATCGGCTCGGCGATCAAGAACAGCTTCGTCCCCGAGACGGGCTACACCGCCCTCTTCCCCTCCATCCTGACCCTGCTGGGCGGCACGGTCGGCGGCTACATCACCTTTGCCGGGGCCCACAGGCTCATTGACGCGGGCATCACCGGCAAGGACAACACCGGGGAGATCACCAAGAGCTCTGTCGTCGGCATCCTGATCGCGGCGCTGGTGCGCGTGCTGCTGTTCCTGGCGGTGCTCGGCGTGGTGGCGGCAGGCGCGAAGCTCGACGCCTCCAACCCCGCGGCGGACGCCTTCCGCCAGGGCGCGGGTGAGATCGGCTACCGCTTTGCGGGCCTGGTGCTCCTGTGCGCGGCCATCACCTCCATCATCGGCGCGGCCTACACCTCGGTCTCCTTCCTGAAGACCTTCCACAGCGGCATCGCCAAAAACGAGAACTGGTGGGTCATCGGCTTCATCGCCTTCTCGACCCTCATCATGGTCATCTCCGGCAGCCCCGCGACCCTGCTGGTCGTGGCGGGCGCGCTCAACGGCCTGATCCTGCCGCTCTCGCTCGGCATCAGCCTCGTCGCCGCGAAGAGCAAAAGGATCGTCGGCGACGACTACAGGCACCCCACGTGGCTGCTGGTGCTCGGCGTGATCGTCGTCATCCTCTCGGCCTACGTCGGCGTCAAGTCCCTCGGTAATCTCGGGACGCTGTTTCACTGAGCCATGGCGGACATGAAACTGCGCATCCTGCCGGAGGGCGACGCGGCCCTGCTCGTACAGCTCGAGCAGGAGATCCGCCCGGACATCAACGCCCGCCTTGCGGCTCTCGTCAAGCTCATCCGCCAGCAGCAGATCGAGGGCATCGTCGATCTCATCCCCACCTACTGCGCGCTGCTGGTGCAGTATAACCCCCTCGTCGTGTCCTACGACACGCTCTATCAGCGCATCTCCTCGATTGCGCGGATGGATATCCGCACCGACGAGTGGCACAGAACGATCTGGGAAATCCCCGTTTGCTACGGCGGGGATTTCGGCCCGGATCTGCCGGCCATCGCAAAGCACGCGGGGCTGAGCGAGCAGGAGGTCGTCCGCATCCATTCCGGGCGCGACTACCTCATTTACATGCTGGGCTTTCTGCCGGGCTTCACCTATCTCGGCGGGCTTGACGAGCGCATCCACACCCCGCGCCTCGGCACGCCGCGAAAGCGCATCCCGGCGGGCTCGGTGGGCATCGGCGGGTCCCAGACCGGCATCTACCCGATGGACTCCCCCGGCGGCTGGCAGCTCATGGGCATGACGCCCGTGAAGACCTACGACCCCGAGAGGCAAAACCCCATCCTCGTGGAGGCCGGGGACTACATCCGCTTTGTGCCGATCTCCGAAGAGGAGTTCCGGGAGATCCGGGCGGCGGTCGAGGCGGGCGCGTACCGCGTGACGACACGAAAGGGGGAAAAGTGAGATGGGCTTTCGCGTGTTGAAGGGCGGCCTTCTCACAACGGTGCAGGACATGGGCCGCACCGGCTACCAGAGCCAGGGCTTCGGCGTCGGCGGCGTGATGGACAGGAGGAGCTTCCGCATTGCGAACATGCTGCTGGATAACCCCGAGAACGAGGCGGCGCTGGAGTGCACGCTCATCGGGCCGACCCTGGAGTTCACAAGCCCCATGATCATCGCCCTCGCCGGGGGCGACTTCCGGCCGGAGCTCAACGACGAGCCGGTCAAAATGTACACGGCGATCTATGTGAAAAAGGGCGATGTGCTGCACGTCGGCAGCGCGCGGACAGGGCGCTGCTGCTACATCGCCTTCTCCAATTATCTTTCCGTCCCGGTGGCGCTGGGCTCGCGCAGCACGAATCTCAAGTGCGGCCTCGGCGGCTTCAAGGGGCGGCGGCTGGAGGCGGGCGACTATATCGAGACGCGCATCCAGCGGCGGCAGTACCTGCCGTATTTTCTCTCGCGGACCCTGCCGCTGCACGAGTTTGACGGCGACAGCGCGGTGATCCGCGTCATCATGGGCCCGCAGCAGGACCGCTTCTCCAGGAAGGGGATCGAGACCTTCCTGTCAAGCGAGTACACGGTTTCCACGGACTTTGACCGCATGGGCGTGCGCCTGGAGGGGCCCTTTATCGAGACAAAGCACGGCTCGGACATCATCTCCGACGGCATTGCCTACGGGGCCATTCAGGTGCCGAGCCACGGCAAGCCCATCGCCCTGATGGCGGACCGGCAGACCACGGGCGGCTATGCCAAGATCGCCGTGGTGGCGAGCGTGGATATGCCGAAGCTGGCGCAGCGGCGGACAGACGACCGGGTGCGCTTCGTCCCGATCACCGTGCAGCAGGCCCAGCAGCTCATCCGCGAGGAGGAAGCCGAGCTGCAGGAGCTGCGCAGCCGCATCCACCGCCCCTGCAGAGAGGTGCTGGAGGTGCGCCTGACCGCCAAGCGAATCGAATCACTGATGGAGGATGGAAGAGCATATGCTGGATCTTGAGAGAATCGAAGGGCTCATGAAGCTCATGGAGCAGTCGAGCCTGAAAACGGTGACGATTGAGGACGAGGGCTTCAAAATCAAAATGAGCAAGCTGGACAACGCCCCCATTCTGGCCCAGGGGACGCTGGCCCCGGCGGCGGCTCCCGTCGCCCCCGCAGCCGCAGCCGAGGCGCGGCAGGAGGACGAGACGGAGCTCAACATCACAAGCCCCATCGTCGGCACCTTCTACTCCGCGGCAGGCCCCACCATCCCCGCCTATGTGAAGGTCGGCGACAGCGTCAAGAGCGGCGACACGATCTGCATCATCGAGGCCATGAAGATGATGAACGAGATCACGGCGGAGTTTGACTGCCGCATCGAGTCGGTGCTGGTGTCGAACGAGCAGAAGGTCGAATACGGCCAGCCGCTCTTCCGCGTGCGCAGGCTCTGAGGGGGACAGACATGCTGAAACGGGTTTTGATCGCCAACCGCGGCGAGATCGCCGTGCGCATCATCCGCGCCTGCCGCAACCTCGGCATCGGCTCGGTGGCCGTCTACTCCAAGGAGGACGCGAAGGCCCTGCACGGCAAGCTCGCCGACCACCGGGTGTGCATCGGGGAGGGCGCGGTCTCGAACTCCTACCTGCATATGGAGAGCATCATCACCGCCGCGAAGAACACCGAGTGCGACGCCGTCCACCCCGGCTACGGCTTTCTCTCCGAGAACGCCGCCTTTGTGCGCCTGTGTGAGGAAAACGGCCTCGTTTTCATCGGCCCCCCTGCCGACGTCATCGAGCAGATGGGCAACAAATCCAACGCCCGCGACCGCATGCGCGCCGCCGGCGTGCCGGTGGTGCCGGGGAGCCGGGAGGCCCTCTACGACGCGGAGACGGCCCTTGCCGCCGCGCGGGAGATCGGCTTTCCCATCATGATCAAGGCCAGCGCCGGGGGCGGCGGGCGCGGCATGCGCGAGTGCATGGACGAGGAGGATTTCATCACCCTCTTCGACACGGCCCAGCGCGAATCCGCCAACGCCTTCGGGGACGACGCCATGTACCTCGAGCGCCTGATCCTGCACCCGCGGCATGTGGAGGTGCAGATCATGGCCGACCGCTTCGGCAGCGTGGTGTCCCTGGGCGAGCGCGACTGCTCCCTGCAGCGCAATCACCAAAAGCTCGTCGAGGAGGCCCCCTCCCCCGCCGTGGACGCCGACACCGCCCGCAAAATGGGCGAATACGCGGTGCTCGCGGCAAAGAGCGTCGGCTATGTCGGGGCGGGCACGGTGGAATTTATCGTCTCCCCGGAGGGGGAATTTTACTTCATGGAGATGAACACCCGCATCCAGGTCGAGCACGGGGTGACCGAGCTTGTGACGGGCATCGACCTTGTGGAGGAGCAGCTGCGCGTGGCATCGGGTCTGCCGCTTTCCTTCACGCAGGAGGACGTCACAGTGCGCGGGCACGCCATCGAGTGCCGCATCAACGCCGAGATCCCGGAGCAGAACTTCATGCCGAGCCCCGGCACGGTGACGCGGCTGCATCTGCCCGGCGGCAACGGCGTGCGGGTGGACACGGCCCTCTACACGGGCTATACCATCCCCTCAAACTACGATTCGATGATCGCAAAGCTCCTGGTGCACGGCCCGACCCGCGAGGCGGCGATCGCCCGGCTGCGCGCCGCCCTCGACGAGACGGTGATTGCGGGCATCGACACGAACCTCAGCTTCCAGTACCGCCTGACGGACACCGACGCCTTCCGCGCCGGGCGCACCGACACGGGCTTTGTGGAGTACTTTGTGACGGGCAAGCCGCGTTAAAGGAGAAGGTGCGTATCGGTTTAACGCAGCAATACAGGCAGGTTCAACACTTACAACGCAAAAATCTGCATCGTAGGGGCCGATGCCTTCATCGGCCCGAAGCCCTGAGGCTTGTACAATGTACTGGCGTTTCGGGTCTGACAATCACCGCGTACATCGTAGGGGCCGTTCACGAACGGCCCGGCAGTATAAAGTCGGTTTTTCGGATTCGCCCGGGCGCATTCGTCGGATGCGGC
>CADARY010000063.1 GCA_902790375.1 Oscillospiraceae bacterium
GTGACGGCCGCCCTCTTCCTTGGACAGGACGTAGACCTGGCCCTTGAACTTGGTGTGGGGGTGAATGCTCTTGGGAGCAGCCAGAACCTGGCCGCGCTCAACGGACTTCTTGTCGATGCCGCGCAGCAGGCAGCCCACGTTGTCGCCGGCCTCGGCGTACTCGAGGGTCTTGTGGAACATCTCGGTGCCGGTAACGGTGGTCTCGGTGGACTCGTCCTTCAGACCAACGATCTCGACCTTGTCGCCGACCTTGACGCGGCCACGCTCAACACGACCGGTAACAACAGTGCCGCGGCCGGAGATGGTGAAGACGTCCTCGATGGGCATAAGGAAGGGCTGGTCGGCCTTGCGGTCGGGGGTGGGGATCCAGCTGTCAACAGCGTCCATGAGCTCCTTGATGCAGGCGTACTCGGGGGCGTTGGGATCGTTGGACTCGCAGACCAGAGCGTTCAGAGCGGAACCGCGGATGATGGGGGTGTCGTCGCCAGGGAAGCCGTAGAAGTCAAGCAGCTCGCGGACTTCCATCTCGACCAGCTCGAGGAGCTCGGGGTCGTCAACCTGGTCGCACTTGTTCAGGAAGACCAGAACGGAGGGCACGTTGACCTGACGGGCCAGCAGCAGGTGCTCGCGGGTCTGGGCCATGGGGCCGTCGGAGGCAGCGATGACGAGGATTGCGCCGTCCATCTGAGCAGCGCCGGTGATCATGTTCTTGATATAGTCAGCGTGGCCCGGGCAGTCGACGTGAGCGTAGTGACGCTTGTCGGTCTCGTACTCAACGTGAGCGGTGTTGATGGTGATGCCGCGCTCTCTCTCTTCGGGAGCCTTGTCGATGGAAGAGTAGTCGGTGTACTCAGCCTTGCCCTGGAGGGCGAGGTACTTGGTGATGGCAGCGGTAAGGGTGGTCTTGCCGTGGTCGATGTGGCCGATGGTGCCGATGTTGACATGGGGCTTGGTTCTGTTGAACATCTGTTTTGCCATTTTAATATCCTCCTAAAATAGTTTCTACATTCTTAAATTGAATACCTTACTCTATCAGAAGCCCGTGTGCTTGTTCACAAGGGACTCCTGCAGATTCTTGGGCAGCTCGACAAAGTGGCTGGGCTCCATGCTGTAGGTTGCCCGGCCCTGCGTCCTGCTGCGAAGATCGGTGGCGTATCCGAACATGGTGGACAGCGGGACATTGCATTCAATGATCGCCGCGCCGTTCTGGATATCGGAACCGAGGATCTGACCGCGCCGCGCATTCACATCGCCCATCACATCGCCCATGTATTCCTCGGGCGCGGTGACGACGACCTTCATGATCGGTTCGAGCAGAGTGGGATTCGCCTTCTGGCAGGCCTCCTTGAAGGCCATGCTGCCGCAGATCTTGAAGGCCAGCTCCGAAGAGTCAACCTCGTGGAACGATCCGTCGAGCAGGGTGCACTTGACGTCCACCACCTGATAGCCGGCGAGGACACCGGAGAGCATGGCGCCCTGGATGCCCTGGTCGACACAGGGGATAAACTCCTTGGGGATCGCGCCGCCGGTGACCTTGTTGATGAACTCGTAGCCCTTGCCGGACTCGTTGGGTTCCACCATCAGCTTGACGTGCGCGAACTGTCCCTTGCCGCCCGTCTGACGCGCGTAGCGGGTGTCCACCGTGACCGCCTTCTTGATGGTCTCCTTGTAGGAAACCTGGGGCTTGCCGACGTTGGCCTCTACCTTGAACTCGCGCAGGAGCCTGTCCACGATGATCTCCAGATGCAGCTCACCCATACCGGCGATGATGGTCTGGCCCGTCTCTTCATCCGTGTAGGTTTTGAAGGTCGGGTCCTCCTCCGCCAGCTTCTGCAGGGCGATGGCCATCTTTTCCTGGCCTGCCTTCGTCTTCGGCTCGATGGCCACGCGAATGACGGGTTCGGGAAATTCCATGGACTCAAGGATAATGGGGTTCTTTTCATCACAGAGGGTGTCGCCGGTGGTCGTATTCTTCAGGCCCACGGCGGCGGCGATATCGCCGGTATAGATCTGCTGCAGATCTTCTCTGTGATTGGCGTGCATCAGCAGGATGCGGCCCATGCGCTCACGAACGCCCTTGGTGGTGTTCATGACCGTCTTGCCGGTCTCGAGATTGCCCGAGTAGACCCGGAAGAAGCTGAGCTTGCCGACATAGGGGTCGGACATGATCTTGAAGGCCAGGGCCGAGAAGGGGCCGTTGTCGTCGGCATGACGGCACTCGGTCTCATCGGTCTTGGGGTTCACGCCTTCGATGGCCGGAACATCCAGCGGCGAGGGCATGTAGTCCACGATCGCGTCCAGGAGCTTCTGTACGCCTTTATTTTTATAGGAAGTGCCGCAGGTGACGGGGACCATCTCCACCGCACAGGTGGCCTTCCGGATCGCAGCGCGGATTTTGTCCGCAGGGACATCTTCGCCGTCGAGATACTTTTCCATGATCTCTTCGTCGAAGTCGGAGACTGCCTCCAGAAGCTTATCCCGATACTCGTTTGCAAGCTCCTGCATATCGTCCGGAATGGGCTCGGTACGCATGTCCTTGCCGAGATCGTCATAATAAACTCTGGCGTTCATATCCACAAGGTCGATAATACCTTTGAAGCTGTCCTCACTCCCGATGGGGAGCTGGACCGGCACGGCGTTGCATTTGAGTCTGTCGTGAACCATGCCGAGGACCCGGTAGAAGTCCGCGCCGGTGATGTCCATCTTGTTGACGTAGATCATGCGCGGTACGTGGTAATGATCGGCCTGTCTCCAGACTGTTTCGGACTGGGGCTCAACGCCGCCCTTGGCGCACAGAACCGTGACGCAGCCGTCCAGCACTCTCAGCGAGCGCTCGACCTCCGCGGTGAAGTCCACGTGACCCGGGGTGTCGATGATATTGATGCGGGTGTCGCGCCAGTGGCAGGTGGTGGCGGCGGAGGTGATGGTGATGCCGCGCTCCTGCTCCTGCTCCATCCAGTCCATGGTTGCAGTGCCCTCATGGGTCTCACCCAGCTTATAGTTTACGCCGGTGTAGAAAAGAATACGCTCAGTCGTCGTGGTCTTTCCCGCATCAATGTGAGCCATGATGCCGATATTTCTCGTTCTTTCAAGTGAATACTGTCTGGGCATGAAAATCTCCTGAGCAGATGATTACCATCTGAAATGCGCGAAGGCCTTGTTGGCTTCGGCGTTCTTGTGCATATCCTCGCGCTTCTTGACAGAGTTGCCGAGGTTGTTGCAGGCATCCATGATCTCGCCTGCAAGGCGCTCCTTCATGGTCTTCTCGCTGCGCTTGCGGCTGTAATCGACGAGCCAGCGCAGGGCCAGGGTCTGGCGGCGGGCGGGACGGACCTCAATCGGCACCTGGTAGGTGGCGCCGCCGACACGGCGGGCCTTGACCTCCAGCGCGGGCATGATGTTGTTCATGGCCTCAGCGAAGGCGTCAAGGGGCTCCTTGCCGGTCTTGTCTTTGATGATGTCAAAAGCGTCGTAAACGACCTTCTGCGCAACACCCTTCTTGCCGTCGAGCATAACGCCGTTGATGAGCTTGGTCACCAGAACGCTGTTATACATAGGATCAGGCAAAATTTCTCTTTTGGGAACATTACCTCTTCTGGGCACGTTGCTTCCCTCCTTCATTAAAAAATGGAATCACAGGTACTCGAATACACACGGGTATCCGTTGCGCCCCGAGGATGCTGTCAGGATAAACGACAGGGCAGGTTGCCGCTGAAGTTATTACTTCTTCTTTGCAGCCTTGGGTCTCTTCGCACCGTACTTGGAACGGCCCTGCATACGGCCATTGACGCCCTGGGCGTCGAGGGTGCCGCGGATGATGTGGTAACGCACACCAGGCAGGTCCTTGACACGGCCGCCGCGGATCATGACCACGGAGTGCTCCTGCAGGTTGTGGCCGATGCCGGGGATGTAGGCGGTGACCTCATAACCGTTCGTCAGGCGGACACGGGCGATTTTACGCAGAGCGGAGTTCGGCTTCTTGGGGGTGGAGGTACGCACGGCGGTGCATACGCCTCTCTTCTGGGGGGAGCTCAGATCGGTCTCCTTGTTCTTCAGGGTGTTCAGGCCCTTCTGCATTGCAGGGGAGGCGGACTTGTAGCTGACCTTCTCTCTGCCCTTTCTCACCAGCTGGTTAAAAGTAGGCATTGTTTTCTCCTTTCTTTCGTTGTCGGGGGTGCTTGTGCGCCAAGGGCGGACAAATTCCCGCTATTCGCGGACTTTTGCGGCCCATTTGCGCGCTTTTTATCTTCACCCACGCAATTGTAGATATTAGCATATTTCACAAACCGAGTCAAGAATTTTTGTGAATTCGAGAGAAAAAATTTTTTTGAAGTATTGGCGTCATCATATGGCGACAGCATCCCGTCTTGTCATTGCGAGACCGGTTCTCAAACTGGTTGCAGCAATCCGCAATTCCCAGCGGCAGGTTTACGTTCCGCAATGGGTTACGGCCTCCGGCGGGCGGATTGCCACACCAGCGTGCGCGCTGGTTCGCAACGACAGGGAAAGCACCATCATGGTTTCCTGTATGGGTAAATTGTTATTTATGGGTATCGGCTTTACTCAGCAAACAATCACCGCGTACATCGTAGGGGCCGTTCACGAACGGCCCGGCAGTATAAAGTCGGTTTTTCGGATTCGCCCGGGCGCATTCGTCGGATGCGGCCTCAGGGAACCTTGCTGATGAATGCCGATACGCACTTTTCTAAATTACAAACCAGCACCGGATTTCTCCGGTGCTGGGGGATTCGTTCAGAGGATTTCCGCATTATTCGTGGGAAAGGCGTTTCACTCGTTCCTTTAAGCCGGTCGAAAAAAAGATCTTATTTTCTTCCATACGGCTTACAATGGGCATCACAGAATCAATATATCCGAGTTGCTTTGCCTTGATCAGGACGCCCATGGTTCCTGTCAGAGTCAGGCCAAGAAATTGAGCTGTTTTTCTTGCCGCGTTATCATCGATCACGACCAGATGCTCGCCCTCATGCTCTTGCGCGAGAATCTTGGGCACGGTTATTTCCACATATATCCGGCGCAAGAGATCAAGCTGATTCACCTTGCACAGGGCAATAAGCGGCGTTGAGTTTACGATCACCTTACGCATTCGCAATATCCCTCATGAGTTCGGCATCGTCTTCAAACTGAAAGATATCGATTTTATTCTGGCCAAGAAAGACCATAAACTCTTCTTCGCTGAGACCGGCTATTTCCGCGCAGTATCCGATGGATACATTATTGTGAATATAATAACCCAAAGCAACCATCTTCCTTGCAAAGGCCGTAGCCTGCGCGTTACTCATATGCGTATCATAGAGAACTTCATTTGGAACATTGATCAATACCTGGCACATGAGAGTAACCTCCTCTTCCATAAGTGCGCTGAGATTGCCCATCCCCGTTCCGTTCGCCTTTTATTTTAAATCACAATGCTGTACTTTACAAGACTTTTTTGCTGACAGTGAAAAACAGCACCGGATTTCTCCGGTGCTGTGGCGGGTCGATGTTCGCTCAGAGCGCGTTGGTCTTGCTGACCAGGGCGGTGAGGTCGACGTACTCCTCAGGCTCGGTGGCGATGGTGTCGTCCGTCTTGAGCTTGAAGTCGCGGTAGACGGTCAGGCCCGTGCCGGCGGGAATGAGCTTGCCGATGATGACGTTCTCCTTCAGGCCGACCAGGTGGTCCACCTTGCCCTTGATGGCGGCGTCGGTGAGGACCTTGGTGGTCTCCTGGAAGGACGCGGCGGACATCCAGGAGTCCGTCGCCAGGGACGCCTTGGTGATGCCCATGAGAAGCTGGGTGCAGGTGGCCTTCTGCAGACCCTGCTCGCCGGCGGCGATGCGCTCGTCGATCTCCTTGTTGGCGGCCTTGAAGACCGAGATATCGACCGTGGCGCCGGAGAGCAGATCGGTGGAACCGGACTCCTCCACGCGCACCTTGCGCATCATCTGGCGCACAATGACCTCGATGTGCTTGTCGTTGATGTCAACGCCCTGCTGGCGGTACACCTTCTGAACCTCGCTCGTGATATAGCTGCGAACGCCCTGGCGGCCGAACTCATCGTCGTTGATGCCGCGGATGCGCAGCACGTCATGCGGGTTGAGCGCGCCGGAGGTGAGCTCCTGGCCCTTGTCCACATGGTCGCCGTTGTGCACGAGGATGCCGGCGGAGTGGGGCACGGTATAGACCATGGTGGCGCCTTCGGCCTCGTTGGTGATGGTGATGGAGTACATGACGCCCTTCTTGGCCTCTTCAATGCTGACGGTGCCGGAGATCTCGGCGAGGATCGCCATCTTCTTGGGCTTGCGGGCCTCAAACAGCTCCTCGACACGGGGAAGACCCTGGGTGATATCGTCGCCCGCGACGCCGCCGGTGTGGAAGGTACGCATCGTAAGCTGGGTGCCGGGCTCGCCGATGGACTGGGCCGCGATGACGCCGACAGCCTCGCCCGCGTTGACGGGGCGGCCGATGGCAAGGTTGATGCCGTAGCACTTGGCGCACACGCCGCAGCCTGCCTCACACGTCAGGACGGAGCGGATATAGGCCTTGTGGATATTGTGGGCCTCGAGAACCTTGGCGTCCTCAGGCATGAGCATGTGGTCGGTATCGAACAGCAGCTCGCCCGTCTCGGGATCCTTGATCGGAAGCGCCGGGAAGCGGCCGTGGATGCTGGTGCCGAAGGACTCGACCTCCTGGCCGCGGTCGTACACGGCGCCGGCCCACACGCCCTCGGTGGTGCCGCAGTCAGCCTCGCGGATGATGACCTCCTGGCACACGTCGACCATACGGCGGGTCAGGTAGCCGGAGTCCGCGGTACGGAGGGCGGTATCGGCCATGCCCTTTCGCGCGCCTCTGGTGGAGATGAAGTATTCCAGAACGGAGAGGCCTTCACGGAAGTTGGACTTGATGGGGATCTCGATGGTTTTGCCGGAGGTGTTCGCCATCAGGCCGCGCATACCGGCAAGCTGACGGATCTGGTTCATGGAGCCGCGGGCGCCGGAGTTTGCCATCATGTAGATGGGGTTGTATTCGTCCAGCGCGCTCGACAGAGCGTCGGTCACATCCTTGGTGGTCTTCTCCCATTCGGAGACGACCAGGCGGTAGCGCTCGTCATCGGTGATGAAGCCGCGCTTGTACTGGCGCTCGATCTTGACGACCTCGTCCTCAGTGGCGTGAATGAGCTCGTACTTCGCGCTCGGCACCGTCATGTCCGCAACGGAGATGGTGATGGCGCCCTTGGTGGAGTACTTGTAGCCCATGGCCTTGATGGAGTCGAGAACCTCGGCGGAGATGGTGAAGCCGTACTTCTGGATGCAGCGGTCGATGATATCGCCGAGCTGCTTCTTGCCGACCTGGAAGCTGATCTCATGGTCAAAGGCGTGCTCGGGATCGCTGCGGTCAACGTAGCCCAGATCCTGGGGAATGGGCTCGTTGAAGATGATGCGTCCGACGGTGGTGATGATGATCTTCTTGGTCTCCACGCCGTCCACGGTCTTGGTGACGCGCAGGCGGATCGGGGCGTGCAGGCCCACGACGCCCTCGTTATAGGCCATGATGGCCTCGGCCGAGTCGCGGTAGATGAGGGTGGGCTTGTAGCTGATGAGCTTCTTGCCGTCCGCCTTGAGGGCGAGGTTGGCATGATAGATCTCATCGCCGGAGACGATGCTGTCCTTTTCAAAATCGCTGTCGCCCGGGTCCTCCACGACCATGCGCTCGGTGCCCTTCTCGGCCGCGTCGATGCGCAGCATGGTCAGGTAGTAGGAGCCGAGGATCATGTCCTGGGTCGGGACCGTGACGGGGTGGCCGTCCTGCGGGCGCAGGAGGTTGTTGGCCGAGAGCATGAGGATGCGGGCCTCAGCCTGGGCCTCGGCGGACAGCGGCACGTGAATGGCCATCTGGTCGCCGTCAAAGTCGGCGTTGTACGCGGTGCAGACCAGCGGGTGCAGGCGCAGGGCGCGGCCCTCGACCAGGATGGGCTCGAAGGCCTGGATGCCGAGGCGGTGCAGGGTCGGTGCGCGGTTGAGAAGCACCGGGTGCTCCTTGATAACGTCCTCGAGCGCGTCCCACACCTCGGTGCGCTGCTTGTCGACCATCTTCTTGGCGGATTTGATATTGTTGGCAACGCCGTCCTCCACGAGCTTTTTCATCACGAAGGGGCGGAAGAGCTCGATGGCCATTTCCTTCGGCACGCCGCACTGGTAGATCTTGAGATCCGGGCCGACGACGATAACGGAACGGCCGGAGTAGTCGACGCGCTTGCCCAGCAGGTTCTGGCGGAAGCGGCCCTGCTTGCCCTTGAGCATATCGGACAGGGACTTGAGGGCGCGGGAGTTTGCGCCCGTGACGGCGCGGCCGCGGCGGCCGTTGTCGATGAGGGCGTCCACCGCCTCCTGCAGCATGCGCTTTTCGTTGCGCACGATGATGTCGGGGGCGTTGAGCTGCTGGAGCCTCTTGAGGCGGTTGTTGCGGTTGATGACGCGGCGGTAGAGATCGTTCAGATCCGAGGTGGCAAAGCGGCCGCCGTCGAGCTGAACCATGGGGCGGATCTCGGGCGGGATGACCGGCAGAATGTCGATGACCATCCACTCGGGGCGGTTGCCGCTCTGGCGGAAGGCCTCGACCACCTCAAGGCGCTTGACGAGCTTGGCCTTCTTCTGGCCGCCGGCGGTCTTGAGCTCCTCGCGCAGCTCGACGGCAAGCTTCTCGCAGTCGATCTGGCTCAAAAGCTCCTTGATGGCCTCGGCGCCGATGCCGGCCTTGAAATCGTCCTCATACTTCTCGCGCATCTCGCGGTACTCGCGCTCGGAGAGGATCTGGCCCTTCTGCAGGGGCGAGAAGCCGGGGTCGATGACGACGTAGTTTGCAAAGTACAAAACCTTCTCGAGCATGCGCGGGGTCATGTCCAGCATGAGGCCCATGCGGCTGGGGATGCCTTTAAAGTACCAGATATGGGAGACGGGGGCGGCCAGCTCGATGTGGCCCATGCGCTCTCTTCTCACCTTGCTCTTGGTGACCTCGACGCCGCAGCGGTCGCAGATCTTGCCCTTGTAGCGGATCTTCTTATACTTGCCGCAGTGGCATTCCCAGTCCTTGGTGGGTCCGAAGATGCGCTCGCAGAACAGGCCGTCGCGCTCGGGCTTGAGGGTGCGGTAGTTGATGGTCTCGGGCTTTTTGACCTCGCCGTAGGACCAGTTGCTCATCCTCCTCACTATAATCATCAGCGCCGAAGTCCGCGCCGAGTTCCTCCTCCGGCACGTTCTCGATGGAGAAGCCGCTCTCGGCAAGCTCGTCATCGTCGGCGGCATAGAGCTCATCCTTGAGCTCGGGGATGAAGTCGTCCTCATCCTCGTCCTTGAGCTCGATCTCGTTGCCCTGCTCATCCAGGACGCGCACGTCCAGGCACAGGCTCTGCAGCTCCTTGACCAGAACCTTGAAGGATTCGGGCACGCCGGGCGTCGGGATATCGTTGCCCTTGACAATGGCCTCGTAGGTCTTGACACGGCCGGTCACGTCGTCGGACTTGACCGTCAGGATCTCCTGCAGGGTGTAGGCCGCGCCGTAGGCCTCCATGGCCCAGACCTCCATTTCGCCGAAGCGCTGGCCGCCGAACTGGGCCTTGCCGCCCAGAGGCTGCTGGGTGACCAGGCTGTAGGGGCCGGTGGAGCGGGCGTGGATCTTATCGTCGACCAGGTGGTGGAGCTTGAGGAAGTAGACCCAGCCGACCGTAACGTCGTTATCAAATTTCTCGCCGGTGCGCCCGTCGTACATGACGCTCTTGCCGTCCTCTCTGAGGCCGGCCTGGCGCAGGGTTTCGCGGATGGTGGACTCGTTTGCGCCGTTGAAGGTAGGCGTTGCCACCTTCCAGCCGAGGGCCTGGGCCGCATAGCCGAGGTGAACCTCCAGCACCTGCCCGATGTTCATACGGGAAGGCACGCCCAGGGGGTTGAGCACGATGTCGAGCGGCGTGCCGTCGGGCAGATAGGGCATATCCTCACGCGGCAGGATGCGGGAGACGACGCCCTTGTTGCCGTGGCGGCCGGCCATCTTGTCGCCGACGGAGATCTTTCTCTTCTGGGCGATGTAGACGCGCACGACCTGGTTGACGCCGGGGTTCATCTCGTCGCCGTTTTCACGGGTGAAGACCTTGACGTCGACGATGATGCCGCTCTCGCCGTGGGGCACCTTGAGCGAGGTGTCGCGCACCTCTCTGGCCTTCTCGCCGAAGATGGCGCGCAGCAGGCGCTCCTCTGCGGTCAGATCGGTCTCGCCCTTCGGGGTGACCTTGCCGACCAGAATATCGCCGGCTGTGACCTCGGCGCCGACCATGATGATGCCGCGCTCGTCGAGGTACTTGAGGGCGTCGTCGCCGACGCCGGGAATGTCGCGGGTGATCTCCTCGGGGCCGAGCTTGGTGTCGCGGGAGTCGCACTCATACTCCTCCTCGTTGAGGAGGATCGCGTCCTCGTAGTTGTAGCCCTCCCAGTTCATGTAGCCGACCAGGATGTTCTTGCCGAGGGAGATCTCGCCGTTGGAGGTGCTGGGGCCGTCGGCGAGGATATCGTTCTTCTGCACGCGCTCGCCGGCGCTGACGATGGGACGCTGGTTGATGCAGGTGCCCTGGTTGGAGCGGGCAAACTTGATGAGCTTGTATTCCTTCGTCTCGCCCGCGTCGTAGCGCACGGTGATGTGGCGCGCGTCCACACGGGTGACGACGCCGTCGCCCTCTGCCAGCACGCACACGCCCGAGTCGATGGCGCACTTGTGCTCGATGCCGGTGGCGACGATCGGGGCCTGGGTGGTCATGAGGGGCACGGCCTGGCGCTGCATGTTCGCGCCCATCAGGGCACGGTTGGCGTCGTCGTTTTCAAGGAAGGGGATCATGGCCGTCGCGATGGAGATCATCATCTTGGGGCTGATGTCCACATAGTCGACCTCTTCGCGGTTGACGGAGACGGTGTCGTTGCGGTGGCGGCAGGTGACGCGCTTGTTGACGAGGCAGCCGTTTTCGTCCACAGGCTCGGACGCCTGGGCGACGACGTACTGATCCTCCTGGTCGGCGGTCATGTAGTCCACCTGATCGGTCACGCGGCAGGTGCCCTTCTCCACCTTGCGGTAGGGGGCCACGAGGAAGCCGTACTCATTGGCTCTGGCGTAGGAGGCGAGGTAGTTGATAAGGCCGATGTTCGGGCCTTCAGGCGTCTCGATGGGGCAGAGGCGGCCGTAGTGGCTGTAGTGCACGTCTCGCACGTCGAAGCTTGCGCGCTCTCTGGAGAGGCCGCCGGGGCCGAGGGCGGACATACGGCGCTTGTGCGTGAGCTCTGCCAGGGGGTTTGTCTGATCCATGAACTGGCTCAGCGGGGAGGAGCCGAAGAACTCCTTGATCGCCGCGGTGACCGGGCGGATGTTGATGAGGCTCTGCGGCGTCACGATGTCCAGATCCTGGAGGGTCATGCGCTCACGGATGACGCGCTCCATGCGGGAAAAGCCGATGCGGAACTGGTTCTGCAGCAGCTCGCCCACGCATCTGACGCGGCGGTTGCCGAGATGGTCGATATCGTCGGCCTCGCCGATGCCGTGGGCCAGGCAGTTGAGGTAGTTGACGGAGGAGAACATGTCGTCCACGACGATGTGCTTCGGAATGAGAACGTCGATATAGGTCTTGATGGCGCTCTTGAGGGCCTCGCCCTGGTACTGCTCCATGAGCTGCTTGAGGACGATGCCGCGCACCTTCTCCTTGACGCCGATCTCCTTCGGGTCAAAGTCCACGTAGCGGGCAAGATCCACCATGCCGTTGGAGAAGACGCGCACGGTCTTGCCGTCCACGTTCAGCAGCACGTCCACCACGCCGGCGTCCGCGATCTCGCGGGCCTTGTCGCGGCTGAGGACGGCGCCGGGCTCCGCCAGAAGCTCGCCCGTGAGGGGGTCCGCCACGGGGGCGGCCAGCTCAAAGCCCGCAATGCGCGGGAAGAGAGAGAGCTTTTTGTTGAATTTATAACGGCCCACGTCGCTGATCTCGTAGCGGCGGCGGTCGAAGAACAGACCCTCCAGCAGGGTCTCGGCAGATTCCACCGTGGGGGGATCGCCCGGGCGCAGCTTGCGGTAGATCTCCAGCAGGCACTCGTCGCGGGACTGGGTGGTGTCCTTGTCGAGGGTGGCGATGATGCGCTCATCCTCGCCGAAGATCTCGCGGATGCGCTCGTTCGTGGTGGCGCCGACCGTGGGGTCTGAAACGCAGCTGAGCCAGGTCGCGCAGGACTCGGGCTTGTAGTTGCCGGTCTCGTCGAGCTCGGCGCGGTACTGGCCCATGGCCTTTAAGAACCAGGTGATGGGGAGCTTGCGGTTTTTGTCGATACGCACGGAGAACACATCGTTGTTGTCCGTCTCGTACTCCAGCCACGCGCCGTGATACGGAATGACGGTGGAGCCGTAGGTGGCCATCATGGCCTTGTCCACGGTCTTGTCAAAATACACGCCGGGAGAGCGGACGATCTGGGAGACGATGACGCGCTCGGCGCCGTTGATGACAAAGGTGCCGCCGTCCGTCATGAGCGGGAAGTCGCCCATGAAGATCTCCTGCTCCTTGATCTCCTCGGTCTCCTTGTTGCGCAGTCTCACGCGCACCTTGAGAGGGGCGGCATACGTAGCGTCGCGGGCCTTGCACTCCTCCTCGGAATACTTGGGCTTCTCGTTCATCGAGTAGTCGATGAAGCTCAGCTCCAGGTTGCCGGAATAGTCGGTGACGGAATCCACGTCCCGGAAGACCTCCCTGAGGCCGGTCTCCAGGAACCACTTGTAGGAGCTCTTCTGGATCTCCAGGAGGTTCGGCATGTCCATAATCTCCTGGGTGCGGGCAAAACTCTTTCGCAGGGTCTTGCCGTACATGACATCTTTTGGCATTGGCACACTCTCCTTACTGGCATTAAAACACCCGGGTGTGTTGTAAAAAAGAACGCAGCCGGTGTTGATTTCACGCGCTTGCAATGCTATACTTAACATAACTTGAGGATGGGGTTTTGTGCCCGTACCTCTATAAACATAGCGAGTTATTCTACCATCATTGTTATAGTAATGTCAAGTATAAATTTGTAAATCCTCGTTTTTTCAGAGCCTTATGGCTCTGTTTTTGGTTTTAAAGAAAAGCGGTGGATTTTTCCGTTGGGATCAGGTATAATAGCAGGGCTTTGCAACAACGCCTTGCCTTCCCCTCGAGGGAAAGGCAAGGCGCGCCGCTGATTTACTCTGCACCACCACCTCCCGGAGGATACGAACTATGGATCTTGGTTCCTGGATACTGCTGGGGCTGGAGGGGTTGTTTGCCCTCTGTCTGCTTTGGCGCGAGGGACTGCTTAAGGATAAGCGGACACTTGCGCTCTCCGTCGCGCTGACGGCGGGGGCGTTTCTGCTGCGCGCGTACTGCCTGCCGTATGAGACGCTGGATTACCGGGACTTTCTGCACCCCTGGGTGGAGTTTTACCGGCAGAACCTGGGCTTTCGCTCGCTCTCCTACCCGCTCGGGAACTACAACATCCCTTATCTCTATTTTCTCTGCCTCTTCTCCTACCTCCCGATCCGGGATCTCTTTCTCATAAAGCTCCTGAGCATTTTCTTCGATGTGCTGCTGGCCTTCGGCGCGATGAAGCTTGTCGCCCTGCAGGGGCAGCGCCGGGGCGTGCAGCTCGCCTGCTTCTTCACGGTGCTGTTTCTGCCGACCGTGGTGCTCAACGGCGCGCTCTGGGGCCAGTGCGACAGCATCTATGCGGCCCTCGCCCTCCTCGGCCTCTGGCTGGCGCTGACGGAGCGGCCGGTTCTCTCGGTTCTCTGCTTCACGCTCTCCTTCGGCTTCAAGCTCCAGGCCGTGTTCCTGCTGCCCATCATGGCCGTCCTCTGGTTCCGGGGCAATTACAGGCTTTGGCACTTCGCGCTCTTCCCCGTTTTTTACGTGCTGCTGGTGCTGCCCGCCGTCGCCCTCGGCAAGCCCTTTCTCGAGACGCTCACCCTCTACACCTCCCAGACCGGCAGCATCGGCGACGGGCTCAACTATAACTCTCCCTCGATCTACGCCTTCTTCTGGCGCTCGCCCGCCACGCGGGACGCGGCAAACCTCGGCATCGCGGGGGCCTTCACCTTCATGCTGTTGGTGCTGCTGTTCTGCTTTCTGCGCCGGAAGCGGCTGCGCGTGCGGGCGGTATACGCCGCGGCGCTTCTCTTTGCGGCGGGCATCCCCTTTCTGCTGCCGCACATGCACGAGCGCTATTTCTTCGGGGCGGACATCCTCTCGGTGGTGCTGGGCTTTACCTGCCTGCTCGGCATCCCGGCGGCGCTGCTTACGCAGTTTGCCTCGCTGCTGGGCTACCACGCCTATCTCAAAATGCGCTATCTTCTGTACGTGGATCACGGCTCCCGCGCCCTGATCGGGGTGCTGCTGCTCAGCGCGGCGCAGCTTCTCATCGACACCGCCGGAGAGGCGCCGGAGGAAAATCTTGCAGAATTCGAAAATTCAGCCTTGACAAAAGACAAGAATCTGCTATAATACCCCTTGTCTTGAACAAGGCAGGTATGCGAGAGTGCTGGAACAGGTAGACAGGCACGTTTGAGGGGCGTGTGTCAACCGACGTGGGAGTTCAAGTCTCCTCTCTCGCACCAGAAAAATGGTCTGTCCATCCGGACAGGCCATTTTTCTGCTTATGAGGAAGAGGAGACTTGAATCCCCATCGAAGCTGCCGGGGGCAGCTTCATCGTCCAGTGCGCACACTGGACGATTCCTCTATTTTGTTTTCCCGTCCCCCGCAAGGGAAAACAAAATGCTTGCAAGTCTCCTCTCTCGCACCAGAAACAGGGGCTGTCTCAAAACGTGTATGCAAAGCCGCAGGGCTCGATGGCCCCTGCGACATTCATTTTTATGCGGGCCCCCTGTTGCCGCATATGAAGAATTGCGACCTTGAGCTCCTCTCCCCCACCATATCAGGTGTTTCCGTGTGCGTTTTCTGTGACAGGCGGCGTGGTATCCTTTGCCCGTACTTGAGAAACAAACACCGATGGATATATTGAGGAGGCTGCAATCATGAATAAAAACATCATCATCAGATCTCTGCTTGAAACGCTGGTCGGCTGGGTGCTGCTCGCCCTGCTCCTGACTCAGGTAAAGGACGTCACCTTTGTGCAGGCCCTGCTGATGCCGCATACCATTGCCCTGATGGTTCCCGCTTTTGTGGGCGCATGCATCGGCTACCGGAGGAAGGCGCTGAAGAAGCAGGGAACGGTCTGACGGAAAAGAGAACGGGCGCGCTGCGAAATGCACGATCCCGTCATTCCGGACATTCTGACGCGTGAGAAGCGTGTGACATTCCTTCGTCGCGCGCTTCTCACGCGCCGCGTTGGCCACGGGAATGACAGGGCATTTTGCAGCGCGCTCCGTTTCTGCCTGTTGAATTATCCCCGTCGCCATGCTATACTGAGGCTGCCTGAAATAAAGCAGAAAGGGATTTAAATAGGAATGAAAAGCAACGGAATCGGACGTAAGATCATTGTGGGAATCCTGGTTGTCGTACTGATCCTGGGGGGCATCGCGGCCATCAACATGATCCGGCACCCCATCAAGCCTCCGGCAGACGGAGAAGTCGTCGTGTATTCGAACCTCAAGAATATCACGAAGTACGGCAACACCGATCTTCGAAACGGCAGCTGGTTCTTGAAGCAGACGCTGAAAAAAGCCGGGATCGAGCCCGGTGACACCGTGCGTGTCAGGTTCCTGGATCAGGAGCTGATTCTTCCTGTGGTCAGGAACTACAGCGAGGTCAATGCCGAGGAGAGCCTGATGCGCATCCACTTGAACTGGGTGGAGCTCTCGACGAACCTGGGAGACTTTGCTTCCACCTATTTTGCAGATAAGATCACCCAGGACAACGGCAAGTATACCTGGGTTTACAAAGAGGGGATCGAAGGCCCGATTGCCTTCCATATCTCTCTGTACGAAAAGGGCGGAGCCAAAACCCTGAGCAGCCTGACCTACACGGATGAGCGCTCCGACTATCCGAATCTCACGGACGAGCAGTTTGCCAATTTCAGAATGATCAAGACCACCGGCATCCCTGAGGGGACGCTCTACAGAACCTGCTCCCCGGTGGACCCGGCGCATAATCGCAATACCTTTGCCGACGCTGCCATCAGGCGCGCGGGCGTCAGAACGATCATGAACCTTTCAGACACGAAGGAAGAGATCGAGGCCTTCGACGGCTATGCCGACAGCTATTATTCCACGACGGATTACATCGGCCTCAAGATGGGCATGTCCCCGAAGAGCGAGGATTTCAAAGCCAAGCTTGCCCAGGGTCTTCGTTTCTTTGCCACGCACGAGGGCCCCTATGCCTTCCACTGCCTGGAGGGCAAGGACCGCACCGGCATCGTGGCGGAGCTGCTGGAGTGCTTCATGGGCGCAGGCATAGAGGAGGTCAAGAGCGACTATATGGTGACCTTCTATAACTACTACGGTGTGGAGCCCGGCACCGAGACCTACGACAGGCTCGTGAGCAACAATGTCATGCGGATCCTGGGGGATGTCCTCGGCACGAAGGATCTTGAAAATGCGGATCTCTCCAGGCTCGCGGAGGATTACTTCCGCAGCATCGGGCTGACTGACAGCGAGATTGCGGCCCTCCGGCAAAACCTCGGCAGTGTCTGGGAGGTCCCGGCAGCGCTTCCCACCGCCGCATAAGCCAGACGGCAATACGGATATGAGCTGAACGACGCGGGCAGGCCCCCTTCTCTGCAGCGCCGCACGGCAGGAAGCAGTCTGATACGGCTGACATCATCAGGAGGTTTCCACATGAAAACCATCAAAAGCGTGTACAAAATCGGCAACGGCCCCTCGAGCTCGCACACGGTCGGCCCCTTCCGGGCGGCCAGGCTTTTCGCGGGCCGCTATCCGCATGCCGACGCGTATCGCGTGACGCTCTACGGCTCGCTCGCCTTCACCGGCGAAGGGCACGGCACCGGCAAGGCCATCCGGACCGCCCTGCCCGGGGCGGAGATCGTCTTTGACCGTGAGACGCTGGAGCTCCCCCATCCCAACACCATGCTCTTTGAGGCCTTTTCGGGTATGCAGCTTCTGGGCTCGGCGCGCATTTTCAGCATCGGCGGCGGTTCCATCCGCATCGAGGGCGAGGACTCCGACGAGGAGCGGGAGCTTTACCCGCAGGAAAGCTTCACGGAGATGATGGATCTCTGCCGGGCGCGGGGGATCAGCCTCGTGCAGTTTATCCGGGAGACTGAGGATGACTCTCTCCAGGACTATCTGAAAACCGTGTGGGCGGCCATGCAGGACGCCGTCCGCCGGGGCCTGAAGGCCGACGGCGTGCTGCCCGGCGGACTGGAGCTTGCGCGCAAGGCAAAGCTCCTGTACGAAACGCGCTGTTACAACGAGAGCGCCGACGTGACCATGAACCGCGTCATCGCGGCCTACGCCTACGCCGTGAGCGAGGAAAACGCGGACGAGCACATCGTCGTCACGGCTCCCACCTGCGGCAGCTGCGGCGTGCTGCCGGCGCTGCTGTACTATATGCAGGTTGACCGGGGCTTCCCGGAGGAGGAGATCCTGGACGCGCTGGCCGTGGCGGCGCTGGTCGGCAACGTCATCCGCACCAACGCCAGCATCTCCGGCGCCGAGTGCGGCTGCCAGGCGGAGATCGGCAGCGCCTGCTCCATGGCCGCGGCCGCCCTTGCGACGCTCTACCGTCTGAATCTTGACCAGGTCGAATACGCCGCCGAGATCGCCATGGAGCATAATCTCGGCCTCACCTGCGACCCGGTCATGGGCCTGGTGCAGATCCCCTGCATCGAGCGCAACGCCGTCGCCGTCACACGTGCCATCAGCGCGGTGAACCTGTCCCGCTTCCTCTACACCACGCGCAAGATCTCCTTTGACAAGGTGGTGGCCACCATGTACCAGACCGGCAGGGACATGAACGAGAAGTATCGCGAGACCTCGCACGGGGGGCTTGCGCAGATGTACAGTCTGTTCTGAGGCGGCATTCACATTTTCTTCATATTTCACAAAATCCGTGCGCGCGGGCATGGCGATTTCTGCACATTCAACATCTTGTATTCCCCCCGTATTTTCACGCAAAATCTGGTGTTTTTGGTGTTTTCGGAACCGCGTTTGTCGAAATTCACAGAATGTTCACAGCGCTTTCAGGAAATCATAGATAATATTTACAAAAAAATCTTGACAACTTCAAAAAACTGTGGTATATATGATAGCGGAGATGGGCGTCACCCATCGGTGAAATCGGCACCGTAACCCGTAGGAGCAAGCCCAGTTTACTTGCGGGCCGCCGGCGGCCTTGTAGCCGGACAGTTGAGCGGGCAACACCAGCGTACATCTTTTTCATGTAGGCGGAAAAACCGGTTTAAAGAGAGTCTGACTTTCATTAAAGTGACAGACTCTCTTCTCTTTTTATATACAGGAAGACACGGGGCGTTTTGTTCAGACGGGCGCTGCATATGCGTGATCCTGTCAGGCCGAACCGCTTCGGCAATGACAGCGCATATGCAGCGCCCCTGTTTTTTTGTTCACTCGAAATAGCGCCGGTAGAGGTTGAGAACATGCGGGTCCAGCTCCTGTCTGAGATTCACCTCATTGTCCCGGATCAGGCGGGCAATGCCCTCCTTCTGGCGGACAAAGCCCTGGGTATGATGCAGTCCGTGCTGTATATGGAGCCGGGCCAGTGTCTCAATTCGCTCATTCAGATCGCGGATCACTGTCTGGCGTTCCATGCATACCTCCCTCCATCCTTGCTCCGCTCCGCAGCCCCGGCTCTTTCCCTTTCCTCCCTGCCTTTCCCGCCAGTCTCGGCTGCCGCGGCGGATTTTGTTTCTTGTATAATATTACCATGCGCGGCCGCTCCATGGCAACGCCGGAATATTGCCGAAATTCGTACCCGATTTCTGTCTATATTTCCAAATATGACAAATATTTTAACTAAAAAATGCCGTCCATCAGCTTCAATCAAACACAGCGCCGCTGCGCTCGGATTATCATTGACAGCCTGCCGGAGACAAGATAAAATAGCATTAAGGCAATAACGCATAATTCGGCAAGAGCAGATCCTGAGAAAATTTGGGTTCTGATAAAGGCACTTTTTCGCAGATGTACTTTGTGTACCTCAAGAAAAAGTGACGAAATAATCCTGAACAACATTTTCACGGGATCGGAGGGTTTCCTATGGACAGAGAGACCTGGGCGCCGGAATACCGGGCCCGTTTCGAGCGCCATGAGGAGGAGCTGCGCTGGCTCTTCATGGAGCTGTATCACGGCGACGAGCAGGCATATGATTACTTTGCAGGCATGCTCCAGCGCATGTACGCAGCGCGCAGCGAGGAGCTGCGCGCCCTGGACCGGAAGCGGCTGGAGGATGCCGACTGGTACAAGGGCAACGACCTTGTGGGCATGCTGATGTACGTGGACTGCTTTGCCGGGACGCTGCAGGGGGTGCGGGACAAGCTCGACTACATACAGGACTGCGGGGTGAACTATCTGCACCTGATGCCCCTGCTGGAGAGCCCCGTGGGCCGCAGCGACGGCGGGTATGCCGTGGCTGACTTCCGAAAGGTGCAGCCCTCTCTCGGCACGATCGCGGATCTGGCGGCGCTTTCCTCCGACTGCCATAAGCGCGGCATCGCGGTGTGCCTCGATTTCGTCATGAACCACACAAGCGAGGACCACGAATGGGCGCAGCGCGCCAAGGCCGGCGACAAGTCCTGTCAGGACCGCTACTTCTTCTACGACAACTGGGACATCCCCAATGCGTTTGAGCGGACCGTGCCCCAGGTCTTCCCCACCACGGCCCCCGGCAACTTCAGCTGGTGCCCGGAGGCGGGCAAGGTGGTCATGACCACCTTCTACCCCTATCAGTGGGACCTGAACTATGCAAATCCCGTCGTCTTCAACGACATGACGGAGAACATGCTCTATCTCTGCAACCAGGGTGTGGACATCATCCGTCTCGACGCCGTGCCCTATATCTGGAAGCAGCTCGGCACCACCTGCCGCAATCTCCCGCAGGTGCACTCGCTGGTGCGCATCATGCGCATGGTCTGCGAGATCGTGTGCCCCTCCTGCCTGCTGCTCGGCGAGGTCGTCATGGAGCCGAGCAAGGTGGTCCCCTATTTCGGCAGCGTCGAAAAGCCGGAGTGCCACCTTCTCTACAACGTCACCACCATGGCCAGCACCTGGCACACCGTCGCCACCAAGGACGTGCGCCTGCTGCAGCACCAGCTCGGCCAGGTCTTCGCCCTGCCCAGGGAGTACACCTTCCTCAACTACCTGCGCTGCCATGACGATATCGGCTGGGGCCTCGACTATACGTTCCTGAGCCGCTTCGGGGCGGACGAGGCCGAGCACAAGCGCTTCCTCAACGACTATCTCACAGGCTCCTGGTGGGGCAGCCCCGCAAGAGGCGAGCTCTACAACAACGACCCGCGCCTGCGCGACGCGCGCCTGTGCGGCACGACCGCCTCTCTCTGCGGGCTGGAGGCCGGGCGCTATGAGCACAACCAGGACAAGATCGACTGGGCCGCCCGCCTGGACGTGATGCTGCATGCCTACATGTTCACCCTCAGCGGCATCCCCGTGCTCTACTCCGGCGACGAGATCGGCCAGCAGAACGACTACAGCTATCATGACGACCCCAACAAGGCCGCCGACAGCCGCTATCTGCACCGCGGCAAAATGAACTGGGACGCCGCCGAAAAGCGCAGCGACCCCGAGACGGTGGAGGGCAGGCTCTTCTCCTCCATCACCTTCCTGGAGAAGCTGCGCGCCGCCCACCGGGTCTTCATGGCCGGGGCCGACACGTGGCTGCTGCTGACCGGGGACGACGGCGTGCTCGGCATCGGGCGCTATTACCAGGGGGAAAAGCTCGCCGCGTTCTTCAACTTCTCCGAGGGCGAGCGCTGGGCCCCGCTCAACACCCCGGGCGATTTCCGCGACCTTCTGACCGGCGAGGCCGTGACAAACGGCGGCGTGCTGCTGCCGCCCGGCGGCTTTGCGTGGCTGATCTGCGAGTTTGCCGCCGAATGAACGCAATCAATTCTGTGATTGCTACCGCCATGCGATGAACATTATCATGCGATGAACATTATAATAAGACAGGAAGTAGATTGACTATGAATAATAAAGAATTTGACGTTGTCGCCCTGGGCGAGCTGCTGGTGGACTTCACCCAGAACGGGCTGAGCGAGCAGGGCAATACGCTTTTTGAGGCCAATCCCGGCGGGGCCCCGGCCAATGTGCTGGCGATGCTCCGCAAGCTCGGCAAGCGCTGCGCCTTCATCGGCAAGGTCGGCCGCGACAGCTTCGGCGACATGCTTGAGCGCACCGTGCGCGAGGCCGGGATCGACACCCGCGCCCTCCTGCGCGACCCCGTGATCCCCACGACGCTGGCCGTGGTGCACACCTTCCCCAACGGGGACCGGGATTTCAGCTTCTACCGCAAGCCCGGCGCGGACATTCTGCTGCGCCCGGACGAGCTGGACGAGGGGCTGCTCGGCTCCTGCCGCATTTTCCACTTCGGCACCCTGTCCCTGACGGACGAGCCCTGCAAGGCCGCCACCGTGCGCGCTTATGAGCTTGCCAGGGCCGCCGGGGCGCTCATCTCCTTTGATCCGAACCTGCGCCCGCCCCTCTGGCCAGACGAGGAGACGGCGAAGGCCGCCATCTCCTGGGGCCTTGCGCGCTGCGACATTCTCAAGATCTCCGACAATGAGATCGAGTTCATGACCGGCGAGACGGACTTTGACAAGGGCGCGGCGATCCTGCAGGAGCGCTATCCCCAGATCCGCCTGCTGAACGTCACCGCCGGCGCGGACGGGAGCTACTCCTACTATGGCGGCAAGCGCGTCTTTGTCCCGGCCTGCAGGCTCGGCGGCGTGATTGAGACCACCGGCGCGGGAGACACCTTCTGCGCAAGTGTGCTGAACTTTGTGCTTGAGCGCGGGCTTGACGGGCTTGGGGAGGACGATCTCGCCGCGATGCTGCGCTTTGCCAACACTGCCGCCTACATCGTCACCACGAAGAAGGGCGCGATCCGCTCCATGCCCGAGCGCGAACAGGTCGAAGCGCTGCTGAAGAAAATCTGACCGGAACCGGATATGAAAACGGGGAGCCCTCGACGGGCTCCCCTGTTTGGTTTTTATTCGTCCTTCTTTTCTTTTTTCTTTGCCGGCTTCTTCTCCGCGGGCTTCGGCTCCTCTTCCTTCTGTGTCTCTTCCGCTTCTTCCTCGCCCTCCAGATCCTCGGGCAGGACGGTCATGAGATCCTCCTTGGTGGGGTTTTCCATCTTCGCCACGCGGTTGGACTGGTTCACGATCATGTCCTCAAAGCAGTTGCGCACGTCGCGGCCGTTGCCGAAGTTCTCACTGCGGTTCTCATAGAGCTCGTTGAACATGGCGGTCGCGGCCTTGTCGGCCTCCTCGGTGAGCTTGTAGCCGTTCTTCGCGCACTTGCCGCGGAAGATCGCCATGAGCTGCTCGCCGTTATAATCCGGGAAATAGAAGTACTTGTTGAAGCGGGACTCGAGGCCGGGGTTGGAGCTGATGAACTTCTCCATGGGTCCGGTGTAGCCCGCCACGATGACGATCAGCTCGTCGCGGTGATCCTCCATGGCCTTGAGGATGGTCTCGATCGCCTCGCGGCCGAAGTCGTTTTCCCCGCCGGAGGAGAGGGAATATGCCTCGTCAATGAACAGCACGCCGCCGAGGGCCTTCTTGATGACCTCCTGGGTCTTGAGCGCGGTCTGGCCCACGTAGCCCGCCACGAGGCCGGAGCGGTCCACCTCCACGAGCTGGCCCTTCTCCAGCACGCCGATGGCGGCATAGAGGCCGGAGAGGATGCGGGCCACGGTGGTCTTGCCGGTGCCGGGGTTGCCGAGGAAGACCATGTGCAGGCTCATCGGCGGGACCGGCAGATCGTTCTGCTCCCGGAGCTTGCGCACCTTCATGAGGTTGATGAGGTTCTTGATGTCCCGCTTGACCTCCTCCAGGCCGACGAGCTCCTCCAGCTGGCCCATCAGCTCGTCAAAGCTGGGCTTTTCGGCCGGCTCCTTCTTCTCCTCGCCGCTCTCCTTGCCGTCCCCGCCGCCGGTGGTCTGGGTCTGCAGCTTGCTCTTCTCCATGAAGCTCGGCTCCCCGCTCGTGACAAACTCCAGGGGGTTGAGCGGCTCCTTGCTCTTGCGCACGCCCGTGGTGTCGCAGATGGCGTTGAGCTTGTCGGTGCACTCGGTAATATAGGCAGCCTCATTATAGCTTACCTCATCGTCCACCGCGGCCAGGTACAGCAGGATATTGGTCAGCATACGGATGAAGGTGCGCGAGGCCTCGGTGCCGCGCTTTGCGTCGCTCTCGGCGAGGTTCCAGTAGAAGACCGGGGGCAGGAAGACCTCCCCCTCGCAGATGGAGCTTGTGAGGGACCAGAGCATCCACTTGGGCTGGGGCTGGTTGCGGGAATAGATCTGGTTTGCCATATCCACATGGCGCTGGGTGATGCCGCCGCCCCGGCTCCAGAGATTCAGGGCGCACTTGGTCATGAACTCATCGAGCTCCCTGGCCATGGACGAGCCGCCGAGCCTGTAGAAGGCATCGGTATTGGCGGTATAGATCTTATGAAATTCCTCCGGGGTGCGGGTCCAGGTGGTAGGCATGGCAGAAATCTCCTTTGTCTTTATTCGTACTGCCTATTATAGTATCATTCCCGTCCCGGTGCAAGCTTTTTACAGAATTTTCTCCACGCTGTAAAGGCTCTCCAGCATGGCATAGACGGGCCGCCAGAGCCGGTCCGCCGTCCAGATGCTGATGCCGGCAAGGCCGTATTCCGCCACAAGCCGCAGCCGCGCGCGAATGCTGCGGGCATCCTCGAACCACACCACGTGCCGCCGCCCCGCCGTATCGGTATAGTGGAAGTACGCCGCCTCCGCCGTCTTGTCGTAGCGGATCTCCGCCCAGCGGGACGCGGCCAGCTCCTGCGCCCCGGCGTTGGACAGCACCCGCGCCGCCGTCCCCTGCTTCCAGGGCAGGGTCCAGTCGTAGGCGTAGTTGGAAAAGCCCATCAGAATCCTGCCCGCCGGCATCACGCTCACGGCATAGTCCAGCACCCGCCTGATCCGGTTGACCGGCGACACAGCCTGCGGCGCGCCGTAGGTGTAGCCCCACTCATATGAGTGGTGGTTGATAACACACACTTTTTCGACTTGAAATTGAAAAAAGCCTTGATTTTCAACGGTTTCCGGCATTTGTGCCATGATACGCCACTCACCCCTGAGTGGTGTTTCTTAGCACAAAATCATTATTTTTAACATGTATTCCGGCGTCGAGCAGCTTCAATTTGAAGTTTGGGTGACTTCTTCCGCAACGGCGACAGCAAGATCATAAAGTTTTTCCTGCATATCTGAGAAGCGAAAATAGACTTC
The DNA here is from genome assembly GCA_902790375.1 of Oscillospiraceae bacterium. Lineage (GTDB taxonomy): Bacteria > Bacillota > Clostridia > Oscillospirales > Oscillospiraceae > Limivicinus. The sequence continues at coordinate 24,454 of CADARY010000063.1, forward strand.
CATGTGTTCGGGATCGTGGTACACGATCCGGTCAAGCAGTTCCGTTACGATCTCGCGGTCAAGGCGCTGAATGGTGCTATAGGCTTCAAAGAATTTCACGAATTCATCGTCCTGCCTGCGGTTCTTCTCCAGCTCGGACATGCTCTTTCGGTTGTTCTGGATACTGGCCTCCTGCTCTTCGATCTCGGCGTCATACTTCTTAGCAAAGCGGATGTAGTCATCCTGTGTGATCAAACCGCTTGTGTAATCATCGTACACCTTGAACTTTGCTTCCATAAGCCTTTTCTTCTCGCGCTCGGCTTTCTGAATTGCGACAGCGTATTCATTGGAGATTGATCCCCACTTCTGGTTTTTTACACAGTCCAGCACCGCTTTTGCATCGACCATCTCGCGGATCTGTTGCTGTAATACGTTCAGTATCATGGTATGTATTCTTTCCTCAGTGACCGAAACACATTGGCATTTTTCCGGCGCTCTTGTCCGCGTCGGGCAACGAAAACGGACATACCCATTACTTACTACACGGTTCATGCAATGCCCGCAACTGCCACAAATAATGTAGCCGGAGAGAATATGGACTTTCTCCTTTTGGGGCGCGGTTCTTGTGTGCCGGGCAAAACGCTCATGAGCAAGAGCAAAAACATCATCTGAGATAATCGCCTCATGCGTACCTTCAACAACAGTCCATTCCTCTTGTTTCGTTTCTACGGTCTTTTTTGAGCGGTAGGAGATGCTTTTGTGTCTCCCCTGGACCATGTTTCCAATATACACTTCATTCTTCAAAATCGTGTTTATGGTCGTTATAGCCCAGGATTTTGTTTTCGGATAATTCCGCTCGTGCGTGATAAAGCTTTTAGCGCCTTTTTGCACCTGATACTCGCCCGGCGTCATGATGTGCAGTTCGTTCATTTTCTTCGCTATGCGTGCGACGGGCATACCGCCCACATACATTTCAAAGATTAAACGCACGATGTCAGCCTCTTCCGGGTCTATGATTAGCCTGTGGTGATTTTCAGGGTCTTTCTGATACCCAAAGGGCGCATAGTTCCCGATAAATTCACCGCGTCCCTGCTTCATGGCAAGGGTAGACTTGATCTTGATAGATAGCTGACGGATATAGTCATCGTTTACGATATTGGAAAAGGAAACAATGGCGCTGCAATAGCCGCGCGGATCTCTTACGCTGTCCAGGTTGTTCAGGACTGAGATCACGCGAATACCCTTTTGCGGGAAGTAGTCCTCCATCAGTCGGCCAAGCTCCGGGTAGTTTCGCCCAAGACGGGAATTATCCTTGAAGATAACGCAATTGATGATTCCCGCTTCTATGTCCCGGATCATGTCCTGATAGCGGGGGCGGTTGAAGGTGCCGCCGCCGTATCCGTCGTCAGAGTATACCGTTACAGATGCGATGTTTTCTCCCTGACGCCGGAGATACTCAAGATGGTTTTGGTTGATCTCATGCTGGTTCTGTATACTGTCGCTTTCCGGCTTATCCCCGTCCTCTTTGCTGAGACGGTTGTATTCCCCAACCCTCCATTCTTTCTTCTCAAATTCATCTATCTCTCTTTTGTTGTTCTGCACAAAGGTCATATTTTTCCTTTCCGCCGAAAACAAGGTAGAAATAGTATAACCCTATACTATTATTATACCACACACGAAAAACGTGTCAAATTTTTGCGCTTTTTATGTAGTATTTGCTCATTATTCTTATCATTAAGTCTTGCAAGCTCGGTCTATCCTGCGCATAGTGGACAACCACTGTCAAGCCGTCGCTGAGCTGAATACTCCGGGCTTTTTCTGTACTGCACACTTGCTCCATATCATCGCCTCCCATACCAGCTTATGAGCGACAGTACACAGATTATATTTTGATTGTAGAAGGGGCTGTCTCAAAAGGCAGCCCCTGAAAAAAGCGTCAAATAACGGCAGCCGGCTCTTGAGAAAGAGTCGGCTGTCGGCATATAATTTGGTTGTGAA
>CADARY010000064.1 GCA_902790375.1 Oscillospiraceae bacterium
GAGCCTCGTCTGGTCGTGCGTCAGGCGGCTGCCCTCGATGTGATTGGAGTTGTAGGTCATATCGACCTGAACCTTGTGATAGATGCCGCCGCGAAGCTGCACCTTCTTTTCCATCCGCAGGCGCTCGAGCAGTGTTCTGGGCAGATCGTTGCGCTTATTTACCCTCTCCGGTCGCTCCGCGTCCTCGGGAATCCACCATGTTTTACCCTTCAACACTGCGCCGGGAATCCTGCCGTTTGCGCAGTAATTGCGCACGGTCCGTTCCGCAATGCCCCATTTCTCCGCACAAACGGCAACCGAGATCATTTCCATTCACCTCACCCCGGCTTTATTATACGCCGCTATCGGCAAAAAGTAAACCGCTATTCGATTCTCTGGCGAGTTTTTGCCGATACGAGGATAGAAGCGAAGCGCTTACAGAAACGTTCCGGTGATGCTGTCTTTGTTGTTTTGGATCTCCCCAGGCGTGCCGCAGGCGACGACCCGGCCGCCCTGCTCGCCGCCGCCCGGCCCCATGTCGATGATGTAGTCCGCGTTGCGGATTACGTCCAGATCGTGCTCGATCACGATAACGGTCGCGCCGTTTTCGATCAGGGTCTGAAAGACCCGGAGCAGCGTCTGCACATCCAGCGGATGCAGGCCGATGGTCGGCTCGTCAAACACAAACACGGAATCCGTCTGCAGCCGTCCCATCTCGCTTGCAAGCTTCAGGCGCTGCGCCTCACCGCCGGAGAGACTGGGCGTCTCCTCGCCCAGCGTCAGATACCCGAGACCGAGACTCTGCAGCACCTCCAGCCTGCTGTGCACGAGTTTCATGTCCTTACAGAAGCCGAGCGCCGTGTTCACGTCCAGCGCCATGAGCTCCGGCAGAGACAGCGCCTCGCCGCTCCTGTTCATGTGGCGGATCTGCCATGCCTCTTTCGCGTAGCGGGAACCCCGGCATTCTGGGCATGGGATATCCACGTCCGGCAGAAACTGCACGTCAAGGCTCACGGAGCCCGTACCGTCACAGACCGGGCAGCGCAGCTCACCGGTATTGTAGGAGAAGGCCGACGCCTTCCGGCCGCGGTCTTTGGCATCCTGTGTCCGGGCATAGATCTTGCGCAGCTCGTCGTGGACATTGGCATAGGTGGCCACCGTAGAACGGATGTTAATGCCGATGGGCGTGGCGTCAATGAGCTTGACATGCTCGATCCCCTCCGCCGTCACGGCTTTGACGTGGTTGGGGAGCGCTTTCCCCGTGGTGAGCGCTTCGAGCGCCGGAACCAGGCTTTCCAGAATCAGCGTCGTCTTGCCCGAGCCGGATACGCCGGTCACGACCGTGAGCCGTCCCTTGGGGATGTCAACATCCAGGGGCTTTACCGTGTGCAGGGAACCGGTGGACAGATGGATCGTCCCCAGGGCAAAAAGCGCCTCCGTCGGTGTCTGCGGGCGCAGGATGTTCGCTTCCCCGGCGAGGAAAGGCCCGATGCGGGACGCCGCGTTTTGCGCGATCTGTGGGATCGTCCCCTCCGCGATGACCCGGCCTCCGGCCCCATCTCGATGATCCAGTCGGCCTCCTTCAAAATCTGCGTGTCGTGATCCACCAGCAGCACGGAGTTCCCGTCCGCCACCAGATCGTGCATCACGCCGGTGAGCCCCACGATGTTGGACGGGTGCAGGCCGATAGAGGGCTCGTCCAGCACATACAGAACGCCGGTGGTGCGGTTTCGCACCGCGCGGGCAAGCTGCATCCGCTGGCGCTCGCCCGTGGAGAGGGTGGACGCCGCTCGGTCAAGCGAGAGATACGAAAGGCCCAGATCCATCAGCCGCTTGGCGACCAGATGGAAGGAGGCGCAGATGCTCTCCGCCATGGGGCGCATCTCCTCCGGCAGAGACGCCGGTACGCTGCGCACCCAGTCGCAGAGCTCGTTGAGCGGCATCCGGCAGATCTCATCCAGACTCAGGCCCCGGAGCTTCGGAGCTCTGGCCGCGTCGGAAAGCCGCGTCCCTCCACAGTCGGGACAGACCTCTTCCCGGAGAAACTTCTCCACCCGTTTCATGCCCTTCTCGTCCGTGACCTTGTTCAGCGCGTTCAGAACGGTGGCCGTGGCGCTGTAATAGGTGAAATCCATTTCGCCCGCCGTGGCCGTGTCCGCCTTCTTCGGGCGGTAAAAGATATGCTTTTTGACCATGGGGCCGTGGAGGACGATCTCTTTTTCTTCGTCCGTCAGCTCCCGGTAGGGAATATCCGTCCGGACGCCCATAGCGCGGCACACATCGGTCATCAGCGACCACATCAGGCTGTTCCAGGGGGCGACGGCGCCCTCGTCGATGCTCAGCGTTTCATCCGGGATCAGCGTGCGCTCGTCCACGGTGCGGACCGTGCCCGTGCCGCCGCAGCGTTTGCAGGCGCCCTGACTGTTGAAGGCCAGCTCCTCCGCGCCGGGACCGTAAAAGGAGACGCTACAGACGGGGCAGACGATCTCCCTTTCCGCCGCGACGCTCATCGACGGCGGGCAATAGTGCCCGTTGGGGCAGCGGTGGGAGGCAAGGCGCGAGAACATCAGACGCAGGCTGTTGAGTAGCTCCGTCCCGGTGCCGAAAGTGGAGCGGATGCCGGGCACACCGGGCCGCTGGTGCAGGGCCAGGGATGCGGGGACATACAGCACGTCGTCCACGTCGGCCCGCGCGGCCTGTGTCATGCGCCTGCGCGTATAGGTGGAGAGGGATTCCAGATAGCGGCGCGAGCCCTCCGCGTACAGGACGCCCAGCGCCAGAGAGGATTTCCCCGAACCGGACACGCCCGCGATCCCGACGATCCGGTTCAGAGGAACGTCGACATCGATGTTCTTCAAATTGTGGACCCTCGCACCGCGAATCTGTATTTTCTTCGGGATGGTGTCGGTGATGATCTTGTCCATGTGCAATGCGTTCTCCTGTTTTTTATTCTAAATACATGCTTTCAACTGACCGTTGCTGCAATCCAGCAGAAGGCTCTCGCGGTGCGCTTCTCTGAGTTCTGAAAATGATTGCCCGGATTCCATTCCAGTGTGACGCTGTGATCAGCCTGCAGGAGCGCGTATTGCTCGCGTATGTAGCCGCCGACCGTGGCCATGACAGGATTCTTTGCCCGTTCTTCCCGGTCGCCGAGGCTCAGATACACAGCCTTTGTCTGAATCGGATTCGCTTTCGCATAGTCCATCCAGCCCGGAAACCACACCGAGGGCGAAGCCGCCGCGACACCGGAAAAAGCATCCGTCCTGGTCGCGGCCCAGAGTGCGAACAAACCCGCCAGCGAGTACCCGCCAAGGCAGAGCTTCATAACCGTTGCAAGCCGCGTGCGCAGCTCCGGCAGCAGGCGGTCAAGGACGAAGGAAAGCGTCTCCTCCGCCATCCCGCCGAAGGGAATCTTCCCAAATACCGGCGGCGCTTCCCAGGGGCTTAGCTCCCGGTTCCAGTCCTTGACTTCAAAAGCCGCCAGCGCAAAGGGCAGGGCACAGTCTCTCATGGCCTCGATCTCGGCATCCAGCAGTTTCGTGTCATGCTCGTCCACCGGCTGGAGGAACAGGATCTGCGGTGAATCGTCCGTGTAGAGTGTGACGGCGCGCCCGTCCAGCTCAAAGCATTGTTTCCGCATGGCGCATCAGCTCCTCCTTTTTACGGATATGGGCATAGAATATGAAACATGCGGTGATCTGCGCCAGTGTCGAACAGGGGACGCCGAGACCAATGTAGAATAGCCTCCCAGTCGCACGGCTCATCCACCAGGCCACCGGAATACGGATCAGAAAGGCCGCCGCGATGCCCTGCACCATGACGAAGCCCGTCTCGCCGAGGCCGTTGAAAAAACCGATGAAGCAGAACAGAAAACAGGTCAGCAGGCAGTCGATGCCGTAGGCCCGCAAATAGTCAAAGCCTGCCGCGATTACGTCCTGATCCCGCGCAAAAATGCCGCACAGCAGATCACCGTGGAAGAACGCCGCCCAGAACATCACTGCGCCAAATGCGTTGGAAACCAGAATGGCGATCTTAAGCCCGCGCTCGGCACGTTCGTTCTTTCCCGCACCGTGGTTTTGCGCCACATAGGCGCTCATGGCCTGCATAAAGGCCAGGGGGATCAGCATGATGAAGGCGCAGACCTTTTCCGCAACGCCCACGCCCGCCGAAGCGATAAGCCCCAGGGCGTTCACGATGGCGAGGATCACCAGAAACGACAGCCCCACCAGCAAGTCCTGCAGGGCAATCGGTGTCCCAAAGCGGACAATGCGCCGCAGGATCGGTTTTTCAATGCATATGTCGCTCTTTGAAAACGAAAACGGCAGCGTCCGGCGGCTGAGCACCAGCAGAGAGATCAGCACGCTCACCGTCTGGGACGCGACCGTGGCGACAGCCGCTCCCGCTGCGCCCATGTGGAGCCCTGCCACCAGCAGAAGGTCGCCCGCAATGTTGCAGGCGCTGGCAATGGCGACGGTCATCAGCGGCGTGCGGGAATCGCCCAGCCCGCGCATAATGCTGCCCAGTACGTTGTAGGCCACGATCATCACCGAGCCGAATCCGCAGATGGCGATATAACGCTTTGTCTCGTCAAAGGCTTCCTCCGGTGCGTTCATGGCCGCGGCAAGCGCGCCGGACAGCAGCGGGATCAGCGCCGTGAGCACCGCGCCCACGAGGAAGAACATCACCACACTGGTACCGATGATCTGTCCGCCCTCTTCGCGCTTGCCCGCGCCGATCTTCTGACCGAGCAGGACAGTCGTGCCCATGGCGAAGGAGCTCACAAGCCCGGTGACTGTCTGCATGATTTGGGAGCCAACCGCCACGCCGGACACGTCCTGCGCCAGTGCGTACTTGCCCACGACCAGCAGGTCCACCGCGCCGTAGAGCGCCTGCAAAAACAGGGCCAGCAAAATCGGCATCGAGAACGCCAGCAGCGGCCCTAAAATCGGCCCCCTGGTAAAATCCTTGATCTGTTCCTGTTCCACAATTTCCTCCAAAAAAGCCGGATAAGCAAGCAGGCGTCTCAGCCCGCTCTCTTATCCGGCTTCTCATTTCTTACGAATGATTTGCCCTCCGAGGCTTCCGTAGCTTAACAGATTTTTGGGGGAATGTCAAGAAAAGGAAGACCTATCGTCATAAGCTGGTTATCTGTACTTGCATACCTCAATATGCATTATCCATTGTATTGCTTTTCCTTTTTGCAAAATTCAGTATCTTACAGTCGATCCTTGATATCAGCTGAGCAGGAATTATTCTGCTCAGTTTTTGCTTATACATTTAGCGTGGGCTGCTCATTTTTTATAATTTAAGTTTATAGATCCGGTTCTTGTTGCTTCCCTCTGCCGTTATGGCATCTTCGGCAATCAGATCATAGATCAGCTTCTTAACCCTGGATGTTGATACTCCAAGCATATCAGCAAGGTCAGATACTCTTCCTTCGGACTGGTTCGAAAGATACTCAATGATCCTTCTTTTTTGCATATTTGTCTTGGCAGGAGCTCTTTTATCGTCTTTTTTTATCGTCACTTTTTTATCGTCACCTTTTGAAAGAGGTAGCGATAAAACCGTCCGATCCGGGTCAAAGGACTGCAAGAAAGTCGGTTCGGACCAGCCCTGATCGTGCCAGACACGGAAAATGTTCGGGATGCCGCTGCCGGCGCGCTCACCCACATCAATCATGTTAAACATCTTGAGCATGGCTCCGTTGCGCGGGTCGGAGACACCGCCGCTCTTGGCTGCATCTATCTCAATACGGAAGATGCCGGGATTGGACATCGTGATCTCCTTGCGCTTGTTGATGATCACAAGCCCTTGGCGGCCATAGTAATCCGCATTGACCAGACAGTTGGCCAGCGCTTCACGGATGGCTTGGTGGACCGGAGTATCATCCACACGATACGGCCCGTCCATGGTAAAGGGAACCTTGATGTTCAGTTGAAGCCGATTATATACACGATAGAAGAAGTCGAACACGTTCCCACTCCAGTCACCGGAGGAGGAAATGATCCGATCCGTCCAGCGGTGAGTGTCGTCGTATTCTTCCCGATAGTCCAAAAAGTACTGCGGGTATTCGCGGACAATCTCATATTCATTGCCGAACATCAGCAGCCCGGCAGCTGTGGGATGCCGCTTCCCGTCCTCGCCGATCCCGGCAGCACCCATCTTCACAAGGAAGTCTTCGTCCTCCAGCGTGTCCCAGACATGTCCGGGTCGGGAAAGACGCATGCGCTGGCGATAGGCACGGAGACTCTCAGAATTGAATACATCCATTTCCATCTCGTTTAGAACCAGCATGTCCTGCGTTTTGACGGAGGCGTCACGATACATGGCGTGCAGTTCCTCGCTGGTGCATTTGTAATCGCCTTCTCCGTTGCGTCGATAAGTTCCGGATACAGGGTTGCCGTCCACATACACAGGCTTATAGCTCCGATCCGCGCGAGGGACGGTGATCACAACGATGTGATCGCCGTTTACCTCTTGGATACTCACATCTTTGCTGGAAAGGATATTCACGCTGGCCTTGTTGGGATTATTGATCATATCCCAGAATTCCTTCACCAGCTTTTCCGGATCGGGCAGGTCGACCGTATGCAGCGACTTGTCCATGTACTCTTCTACGCCCAGCAGAATGACGCCGCCCAGCGTGTTGGCAAAAGCGGAATAGGTTTCCCAGATACTGCGGGGAAGGCCGCCCAGAGCTTTCTTTGCCTCAATGCGGTTATTCTCCCGATATTGCTCCAGTTTAGTGAAATCAATCATGACCGCCCTCCTCGTCACGCACCAGTTCCACGATATCACAGAGATCGCAGTCCAGGACCTTGCAGATCTTCACCAGCAGGGCAGTGCTGACATGCTCGTTCTTTCCCAGCTTCGCCAGCGCAGTCGTGGTCATCCCGGTTGCCAGACGAAGATCCTTTTTCTTCATACCCTTATCAATAAGCAGCTTCCATAGCTTGTTGTAACAGACAGTCATAACGGTCACCCATGCCCATAAATTTTAAACAAGTATACCACGTAATGCTTGTTTTTACAATTGGAAGTCTAAAAATTAGATTTTTCTCATGTATGCAAGAGCGGTAGTTTGGTCAGCGCCAATCCACCGCTCTGAATCGAAACAACCTATCCCTCGTTCAGCTTTGCTGTCAGCTCCTCGACCAACTGCTGGCGTTCCGGCTCCGGCAGGAACGCATAATTCTCCAGAGCCTCATTGCGTAGCTGCTCTGCTTTCCGTGCCCAGACTTCAAACTCCTGCTTGGTCATTTTCTTTTTCAGAACTCTGGCATAGTATTTCTTGTATGCCCGCTGATGCACTTGCCAAATCTCATTATTTCTGACCTTTTGCTGAAAGCTGGCCAGCGCTCCGATATCACGGCAGGTCTTTACAGTCTCGCCGGGAGCGATCAAATCGCAGTAGGCAAAGGTAGCTCCGGGCGTCTGCAGGAACCAGCGTCCGCAGTTGGCGCAGCGTTTTGGCACATACCCTTTTTGCATGCCGCGCATAAGCTCCACATAAACGAAATCGAGGATTCGGTCAAAGTACAGCTTTTCAACAACCTCGTTGCCCTGCTCCGTCCTGTGGACCATGTACTGAATATTCACGGAAGGAGCGTCAACATGCGAGTCCTCGCCCAGACTGACGCCGCTCACAAGGGCATCCACGTATGCAGCCCTCATCTGATCTGCCAGAGAAGTTTTTCTCTGGCCTTTTTTCTTTTCAAAGTCCTGGCCGTCCAGCATTTTGTCAAGGAACCATGCGTAGCGCTTTTGAATAAAACGGATATCCTCCAAGGCGTTGCTGTATTGCTTCGTAGTCCGCATTTCCCGAAGGAGTATTCTAAGCGCGTCAACCCGGTTCTCCTCTCCGGCGTAGGTGACCAACATGGCGAGTGTATTCTCTTTCTCAAAGAAATACCGATTATAAAACGGAAGACCGCAGAACGCGTCATACAGCTTTATCTGTGCGGCTACCGCGTCAGACCAGTATTTCCGATCCACACCATCCTGATACTGCGCCATGGCGTCGGCATAAGGAGTCAAATCAAAATTCAGGATCTGTGTTAGAATCTCGCCATAGGAAATGGGTGTTGCATTATCCTCGATCCAATAATGATCGTCGCCGAAGAGCACTTTTGCGTGAGTTGCCGAACGATCCAGATCAAAAATATCCTTTCCGAGTACAGCCATGCCTGTTTCCTCCGGTAGAGAATGTATCTGCGACGATATAGTGTATGCATATAGATTATACATTAACTATTGACGCATGTCAACAGAGCGATTATAATTCAATTGAAAATCTAATTGGTAAATTTATGATCTACGCAATATTCGACAAAATACTCTGAAAGGTCAAAACGGTGAATGAATGGCAAAAGACAAACGCGGCATTCCAGACTATCCTCATCCTTACAAGGTGATCGACGGCTGTCTGTTTATCGAGGTACGAATAAAGGATCAAATCTATGACGAGGTACTCGCCGCCATCCGCTGCCGTTGAGAGCAGAGGGGGCGAACAACGAGGAGAAGGCGGGAGAAAGCGGTGGGGTCGTCCGAACCCCACCTCGCTCACAAACGCCCGCAGTGCGGGCGTTTTCCGGGATTCCGTTGGCTTTGGCTATGACCTTCCCACTGCCGGGCGATCTCGGGACTTTCACCCTTTAGAACGTGCGCTCGCCGGGCGCACTAGAAATAGCGAGTCGGAGAGTTCAAAATTCGAACCCTCCGGCCCGCTATTCCGCTTGTATCAAGGCTTTTCACGCAGGAATAATTAAAACGGGGCTGTCTCAAAAGGCAGCCCCTGAAAAAAGCGTCAAATAACGGCAGCCGGCTCTTGAGAAAGAGTCGGCTGTCGGCATATAATTTGGTTGTGAATC
>CADARY010000065.1 GCA_902790375.1 Oscillospiraceae bacterium
TCTTGAGGTACACAAAGTACATCTGCGAAAAAGTGCCTTTATCAGAACCCAAATTTTCTCAGGATCTGCTCTTGCCGAATTATGCGGTATTGCCTTAAGGAATAACATATTTTACCACGCGCCGCCCGGAAAAACAAGTGCTGTCCTTTCCGACTGCTTAATAAAAAATAAAAGTTTAATAAAAAATAAAAAATCTGTGAACAGGGTACTTGATTTTTTTGTAGCATTGTACTAATATGGGTCCCAGGGATATGAACATTTTGTAAATTCCCGGATCAACATTTTCTGTATAGGAGGAAGAAAGAAATGATTAGCTTTTTCCTGTGCCTGGCTGTACTTGTATGTGGATACCTGTTCTACGGCAAGTTTGTAGACCAGACCTTCGCACCCGACGACCGCGAGACACCCGCTGTCGCCATCAACGACGGCGTTGACTACGTCGTCATGCCTCAGTGGAAGCTGTTCATGATCCAGCTTCTGAACATTGCCGGCCTCGGCCCCATCTTCGGCGCCCTGTCCGGCGCCATGTGGGGCCCGGTCGTGTTCCTGTGGATCACCTTCGGCACCGTCTTCGCCGGCGCTGTGCATGACTACTTTGCCGGCATGCTGTCCGAGCGCAACAACGGCGCCTCCATCTCCGAGGTCACCGGCATCTACCTCGGCGGCACGATGAAGAACGTGATGCGCGTCTTCTCCGTCATCCTGCTGATCATGGTCGGCACGGTGTTCGCAGTCGGCCCCGCCGGCCTGATCGTCACCCTGACCACCAACAGCGGCCTGACCGGCATCATGACCAACAAGATCTTCTGGCTGGCCATCATCATCGCCTACTACTTCATCGCCACCTTCATTTCCGTGGACAAGGTCATCGGCAAGGTGTACCCCCTGTTCGGCATCTGCCTGATCATCATGGCCATCGGCGTGTGCTTCGGCACCCTCACCAGCGGCGAAAAGATCCCTGAGATCTTCTCCAACTTCCACAACATGCACCCCAAGGGAACTCCCATCTGGGCCTTCATGTTCATCACCGTCGCCTGCGGCGCCATTTCCGGCTTCCACGCCACCCAGTCTCCTCTGATGGCCCGCTGCCTGAAGTCTGAGCGCCAGGGCCACTTTGTGTTCTACGGCGCGATGGTCGCCGAGGGCATCATCGCCCTGATCTGGGCGGCTGCCGGTGTCACCCTGCTCGGCGTTGACAAGCTCAGCGAGCTCGGCGGCGGCAACAACAACACCGTCTACCAGATCTGCACCATGACCATGGGCAAGATCGGCATCATCCTCGCCATGCTCGGCGTTATCGCCTGCCCCATCACCTCCGGCGACACTGCCTTCCGTTCCGCCCGTCTGACCCTGGCCGACTGGATGAAGCTCGATCAGGGCAAGTGGCAGAACCGCCTGATGCTCTGCGTGCCCGTTCTCGGCATCGGCTGCATCCTCGGCTTCGGCAACGCCCTCGGCAAGATCGACTACCAGATCATCTGGCGTTACTTCTCCTGGTCCAACCAGACCCTCGCCATGATCGTTCTGTGGGCCGGCGCCATGTTCCTGGCTCAGAACAAGAAGAACTACTGGATCTGCGCTGTCCCCGCAACCTTCATGAGCGCCGTCTCCATGACCTACTTCATGATGGCCGGCGAGTGCATGGGCCTGATCTCCTTCTTCAAGAACAATAAGACCGTCGGCTACCCCGTCGGCCTCATCTTCGCCGCCTGCTGCCTGTACGTGTTCCTGTCCAAGGCCAAGAACGCCTCCAAGAAGGCCGCAAAGGTCGCCTGATCCCGGCCCTTGCGCAAGCGGACAACATAAGCAAACACGGGCCTGTGAAATTCTCTTTCACAGGCCCTTTTTGATTGAAGCCCAGTAGGGGCCGATGCCCTCATCGGCCCTTCGTTCATGCGGCATTGCGCCGTTTTCAGCGGGTCGATCCGGGGAGAAGGTGAATTGCCCTGAAAGGGCAAGAGAGGCTGGCCTGGGCCATCGACCCCTGCGGCTTTGCATCCCTATGCGTTTTGATACAGCATCTTTTTTGATCGAAATCCAGGAGGCAAAACATCATGATTTTCACACCCTCTCCTCTCGGCAGCAGAACGCTTTCGCCGGAGGTTTTGAAGGCCGACCGCAGGGACAGCATCAAATACGGCCCCTGCGGCGTCGGGAAAGAGGCCCTGTACATGGGCACCAACTACATCGACCGCTGCTTTTATATCCCCTGGCGGGAGGTCAGGCGCGTCTTCAAGCGCGTCGCCATGAGTCAGGGCGGCTTCTCCGGCAAGGGCGTTTTCGGGGCCCTGGCCTACCTGGTGGTTCAGTTCGGAAACGGCAGGGAAAAGCAGAGCCGCTTTCGCCACGAGGCGGATGTGGACAGGCTGCTGGCCGTGATCGAGCAGCAGCATCCCGACATCCCCACCCACAGCGCGAAGGCCGAGCGAAAGCTCCGGGACGCGGAGGACGCCGAGGAAAAGCGCTACCTCAAGGATCTGAGCGAGGAGGCCTGGGCCGCCGTCTCGGAGCTCCGGGACGCGAAGGACTATCTCGAGCAGCGCCCCTCTCTCTCGAACGTGCTGGCCGCGGCGGCAAAGCAGAAGCGCATCGTCGATAACTTCAAACCCGGCTACCGCGTTGCGGGCGCGGTGCTCGCGGCGCTGAGCGTGGCGAGCATGCTCTACGGCGTCTATGCCCTGACGCAGCACCGCACCGCCGCCACCTACTTCATTCTCGGCGGCATCGCGCTCTTTTTCTTCGCCCTCTCCTCCAACATGCTGCCAAGCAAGTGGAACAGCCGCAGGGTCGGGCAGCAGGACTGGGACGACGCGCTGAACGCCATGCGGGAGTATCTGAAGGATCGCCCCGGCTTCCCCGTGCCCGCCCAGTACGCTCACCCGATCGTGCTTGAGCGTATGATCCGCGTCCTGCGCGAGGGGAAGGCCAAGCGTGTGCCGGACGCCTACAGTGTGATGAAAAAGGAGCTCAAGGCCCTCAACAACACGGTCAAGGTCAGCCAGCAGGAGTATGACGAGGTCGTGGCAATCAAGCCCCTGTTTCTCGTCTGCGAGTACCGGGACGAGGTGTAAAGAAAGGACATCAATATGGATAAGCTTTTTTCTTTTCTGGAGTCCGAGGGTGTGGATCGGACGCTGCTGGAGGGCGTGAAGGCCTTCCGGGACAAGCATCCCACCGGGGACGAAAACGCGCCGCGCGTGCCGCAGCCCGAATACTATTACTACGGCAGGAAGACCTGGGAGCTTGCGCTGGCCGCGATCCTTGCGGGCAAGAACCTGCTTCTGGCAGGGCCCAAGGCCACGGGCAAAAACGTGCTGAGTGAAAACCTGGGCGCGCTGTTTGCCCGGCCTGTGTGGAACGTCTCCTTCCACATCAACACGGATGCCGCCTATCTTGTGGGCACGGACACCTATGACGGCAGCCGTGTCTCCTTCCGGCCGGGGCCGATCTGGCTGTGCGCCGAGAAGGGGGGCTTCGGCATCCTTGACGAGATCAATATGGCGAAGAACGAGGCGCTTGCGGTCCTGCATGCGGCGCTGGACTTTCGCCGCAGTCTCGATGTACCGGGCTATGAGAAGATCGATCTTCGGCCCGAGACCCGCTTCATCGCCACGATGAACTACGGCTACGCCGGGACGCGGGACCTGAACGAGGCCCTCACCTCCCGCTTTGCGGTGCTGGACATGCCCATCATTTCCGAGGAAAACCTGCAGAAGCTCATCTCCCGCCGCTATCCGACGATCAGCGTCAAGATCCGCGACCAGCTTGTGAAGCTCTATGCGGAGCTTGAGCGCAAGGCCGAGAGCGCGGAGATCTCCGACGCCGCCCTTGACCTGCGCGGGCTGCTGGACGCCATCGCCCTCATGGAGCAGGGCCTCTCCTCCGGGGACGCCCTCGACATGTGCATCGTCAACAAGAGCTTTGACAGCTATGAGCGCAGCCTCATCCGCGACGTGATCCGCGCCCGCATCCCCGCCGATCTCACGCGGGACGTGGTCTTTACCGCATGATCAAGAAGCATTACAGCGGCAGCGCTCGCCGGGCCCGCAACATCATCTGGAACGCCGCCGGGCGCTATGACTTTGATCCGCCCTTTATGGCCTTCTTCTCCAACGGCCACCCCGACCAGTACTTCAACATGGTCGCGGGCTTCGTGCAGAAGTGGCTGGACATGCCGAAGCTCTGGGACTTTTTCCTCAGCTACGAGGGGGATCGCCGCGCCGACGAGTTTGACGATTATCTCTGGCTGGGGCTTGAAAACTGCGTATACGAAAAGGAGCTCCCTGAGCGCCCGATCCTCGAGAGCCTGCGGCGGGAGCGGGGCGAGCTCTTCTTTGTCGAGATGCAGCAAATGACCCGCCAGCAGATGGAGTACCAGAGCATGCCGGTCTTCAACCAGCAGGAGTTTCGCTGGGCAAGCGTGTGCGGGCGCCGCCCTCCCCTGCTGTCCCCGCGGGAAAAACGCATCAGCGAAGCCCTGCGCTTTTCCGGCAGTCTTGACACCGACGGCGTAATCGCCGCGATGCAGGCCTTTCTGCAGAGCTTCTTCCGCTTTGGGCCCGGGGACGAGCTGCGCATTCGCAAGGCCAATCCCCTGGCAAGACTCCTCTTCCGGCATGAGACGAAGAGGCGCGACCGCCTGCTGGTGCGCATCGGCACCGGCGAGGGAGACCACGAGAAGGCCCGCCAGCAGCGCCACGCGGGGCTCGGCCGCCACGTCGGCCCGAGTCCGGAGGACAGGGCCTACATTGAGGCCGTGTTCGGAAAGCTCTGCCGCACGCCGGAGGAGCTGCGCGTATTGGAAAACGAGCTCTGCGTCGGGCCCGACGGGCTCTGCCGTCTGTGGATCACCAGGGGCGAGCGCACGAGCACCGAGGACAGGGACGCGCTGGAGGTCCGGGAGAGCGCCGAACGGCAGGCTAAGCGAAACGAGGCGTTCCAGGCGGAACACGCCGCCATGATCCAGGGAAGCGTGCGCGCCCTCTCGACCCGCATCGAGACGATCTTTTCCTCTTATTTTAAACATCTGCCCGAGCAGGCCTGTGCCGGGCGCATCCGGCCCGAGGCCGCCTGGCGTCTGCCGGTGCTGAACGACGCGACCGTCTTTCTCAAAAACGGAGAGGAAACAGAGCCGGAGATCTGCGTGGATCTGCTGCTGGACGCCTCCCAGTCCCGCATGCACTCGCAGGAGGTCTTGAGCGCGGAGGCCGCGATCATCGCAAGGAGCCTTGCAAAAATCCACATCCCCGTGCGTGTCACAGCCTTCCGGAGTCTCAAGAGCCATACGGTGCTGGAGATCCTGAAGGATTTCGGCACGTCTGACTGCCGGGGGCTGCTGCGCTACTATGCCGGCGGCTGGAACCGGGACGGGCTTGCCATCGAGGCTCTGGGACACCTTGACAACGAGGCCGCGATGCAGGGCCGGCAGCGCATCCTGCTGGTGCTCACCGACGGCAGCCCCAACGACTCTACGCCCATCCCCGCCGAGGGGCTGCTGCTCTCGCGCGAATATGAAGGCGAGGCCGCGGTCGCCGCCGCCGAGGAGGCGGTGCGGCGTCTGCGCGCATCCGGCGTGCGCGTCGGCGCGGTTTTCCACGGCAACACCGCGCACCTGGAGAATGTGCACCGGATCTACGGCCACGCCTATGTGCGCATCCAGAAGGCCAGCCAGCTGGCCCAGGGCGTGAGCGACCTGATGCTCATGCTCCTGCGCGAAATGAGGACAGATTGAAGCGGACGCCGCAAAACAGGCTCTTTTTGTAAACAAATTGTTACGATAATTTGCTTTACATAATGCTGATCTTCTGGTATCATATGGGTGTTACAAGATACAAGGGAGGTTATCCGTCATGTCCAAGCGCTTTACCGCTCTCTTTCTTTGTGTGATGCTGTTTGTTCTGCTGCTGCCCGCCGCGGCCTTTGCCGAGGTCGATTACGACACCGTGACCATCCAGAAGGGCGATACCGTGCTCAAGCTCCTTAAGGCCCGCGACAGAAGCTACGAGACAGACAAATACATCGTCATGGTTCTCAACAAGCTCGACCGGGAGTCCAAGCTCGAGGTGCTGAGCATCGGCGATACGCTCAAGATCCCCAAGGCCGTAAAGGATATCGAGGGCGCCGCGCCCCATCTCATCTCCTCCAAGGACACGATCGAATATTACGTGATCCCCTACAAGATCCAGAAGGGCGATACCATTAAGTTTATCTATAAGCTGTGGGGCCTGCCCTACAACGACTATGAGCAGATCATCAAGGACCTCAACCCCGACAAGGATCTGGACAAGCTCTTCGTCGGCGATCTGTTTTTCCTGCCCACCACGGAGAAAAACCTGAAGACCAATGTCTACACCACCGTCATGTCCCATACGCTGCTCCAGGACGAGACGCCCGAGAGTGTGTTCACGCGCTACGGCATCGACTTTGAAAAGAACCAGGCCGACCTGCAGCGGTATAACCCCAACCCCTTCTTCACGCTCAAGACCGGCGACAAGCTGCTGATCCCCCTGGTCTGGGACTGATCCCCTGCCTGTTCTTCCTCCATACCTCCATAAAGCCGCCGGGCAAAACCGGCGGCGACTTTTTTAAACAATCCGGGCTTAACCCCGTGGCGGTACTACTTATTCTCCTTGACGACTGAATACGCTTGTGTTATTCTGAAAATGCTATTATATTTATATAAAGGAGGAGCACCAATGAAAGCGGATCAGATTATAAAAAACGCCAGAATCTTCACAGCGGACAAGAGCAAACCGACAGCAACCGCCCTCGCGGTGAATGATGGAAAATTCATTTATGTGGGTGACGAGGCCGGTCTTTCTGCGTACGAGGGAGAGGTCACGGATCTTGGCGGGAAATTCATCATGCCCGGTATTATCGACAGCCATGTCCATGTGACCATGGGAACCGGATACGATCTGATAGGCGTAACGGGATTCGGGGAAATTATTAATTGCGACAGCAAGCAGGGTGCGCTGGATTTTATAGCGGATTATATTCAGAAGCATCCTGGCCAGGACCGTTACCGCTTCATACTCGACAAAAAGCACCTGAAGGATGACAATATCACCAAAGAGGATCTGGACGCGATTTGCCCTGACGGGGAACTGCAGATTCAGGAGGCGCAGATGCACAGTATCTGGGTGAACTCGAACATTTTAAGGAAGCATGGTATCACGGACGATATCAAGGATCCGGTACCGGGCTTAAGCTTTTACGTGCGTAAGGACGGACATGTGACCGGAGAAATGAGCGAGGGCGCGACGGAGCTGCCGATCATTCTGGACAGCGCAATGGATAAACCGGATTCGGCGATTGACGCTGCGCTTCAGCGCTGGATCGATTTTTCTGTCAGTGTCGGTGTGTCAGCGGTCTTTGACGCCGGTATCCCCGGATTTCCTGAATTTCATGAGCACGTTTATTCTCGCCTGCGAGAGCTGGATCGGCAGGGGAAGCTTCCGATCTATGTCGACGGCTGTTATGTCATCTCGGCAGCCTGGGAGGTGGAAGAGGGCATAAAAGAGCTGAAGCGCCTTCAAAGGGAATACAATACGGAGCACATAAAGATCCATACCTTGAAGATTTTCATGGACGGCACGCTGAAGCTCCACTCCGGAGCTATGGTGACGCCCTATGTGGAAACCGGGGAAAAAGGGTGCACCGCCATGAATCTGGAGGAGCTTGTGGCCCTTCTGAAGGTGCTGAATAAAGAGGGACTGGATTTCCATGCGCATACCGTCGGCGAGGCGTCCTCCCGCCTGGTGCTGGACGGCGTAGAACAGGTAAAGAAAGAGCTGGGAGACGATTTCCGGATCAGGGTCGTATCCGCTCATCTGCAGATTCAGGATACTGCGGATCTGAAACGCTTTGCGCCTTTGGGCGTGATTGCGAACTTTACGCCCTGGTGGCACGCTGATGATGTCAACGTGTATAAGAAGCTCTTTGGCGAGGAACGCGGTGAATTGCTGTATCGCTGCAAATCGGTCTGGGACAGCGGAGCCCTGGTTTCCTGGTCCAGCGATACTATCGTATTCTTTGATTTTTCATCCTGGAATCCCTATCTTGGCATGGAAGTCGGAATGACGCGCACAGTTACGAATAAGACGAAGTTACCCCCGATCGAGTTGATCGATTATATATTCCCGCCCGCCGATGAGAGGATGGGGATTGAAGAGATGCTTCTCGGCTACACGATCAACGGGGCAAAGCAGCTCGGCATCGAAAAGACGAAGGGCTCCATCGAGGCCGGTAAGGACGCGGACTTCCTGGTATTCGACAACGACCTGCGCACGGCAGAGCACGAGGGGTTCAGCCATAACCTGCCGCGCGATGTGTATTTTTGCGGTAAGAAAGTGAACTGATATTTTGCGAAGGATAAAAAGAGCGCGGCCCTTGCGGGTCGCGCTCTCCTGCTGTTTATTCAGTTTGGCTTTCGCCGGGTGCAATTACTCGTTGATGCCGATAACAACACCGGAGCCGACGGTACGGCCGCCCTCACGGATAGCGAAGCGAAGGCCGTTCTCGATGGCGATGGGGGTAATGAGCTCGACGTCCATGTCGACGTTGTCGCCGGGCATGCACATCTCAACACCCTCGGGGAGGTTGATGACGCCGGTCACGTCGGTGGTACGGAAGTAGAACTGGGGACGGTAGTTGTTGAAGAACGGGGTGTGACGGCCGCCCTCTTCCTTGGACAGGACGT
>CADARY010000066.1 GCA_902790375.1 Oscillospiraceae bacterium
ATATGAGCATGACCGGGATGCATATACAGATGCGAAGACGGATTTCATCTCCAAATGGACGGCAGAAGCACGAAAGGAATATGGAGACCGATACTGACAAATTTAATCTTGACGAGGAAAAAATGATCATACTGATTACGGGTGCATCTTACACTGGAAAAACGCTTCTGGCACAAAAGATGCTCGAAAAATACAAATATCCGTATCTGTCGATCGATCACCTGAAAATGGGTCTGATCCGCAGCGGCAATACGAAACTGACTCCGGAAGATGATGACGAACTTATGGATTATCTGTGGCCGATTGTCCGGGAAATGATCAAAACGGCGGTGGAGAATCGTCAGAATCTTATCGTGGAGGGATGCTATGTTCCATTTGACTGGCGAAGAGATTTTGACAATCATTACTTAAAAGATATACGGTTTATTTGCCTTGCGATGGCCAGTGAGTATATAAAAAGCCATTTCAGCGATATCACAGGACACGCATCGGAGATTGAAACCAGAATAGCGGATGAGGATTGTACTCTGGAAAGTCTGAAAGCAGACAACCGGAATATCATTGACGGCTTTCATCGTGCCGGCGAACAAGTCACGCTAGTAAAAGATGATTATGAGAAGACGATACACCGGCTTTTGGAATGACGGATACGAATTTGAGGAGACGGATCAATGAATGGCTGGTTCACCGTTGAGAAAATCGACGCACAAACCTTTGCCATAAGTCGTAGGGGCCGATGCCCTCATCGGCCCGCCGTTTTGCAGCATTCTGCGTTTTTCGGCGGGTCGATCTGGGGATCGACCCCTACGATTTTGCAACCATATACGTTTTGAGACAACCGGAATGCCGACCGCTAAAGCTCCGTGTGGATCCAAACATATCGGCGGGAGGGGCTTGCCCCTCCCGCCGATACTATTTGAGTGTATTCCGTCTGCCCCTCCGGGGGGCTCTACCCGTTCTTACACCGTCTCAATGCGGATCACGTTGGTATTCCCGCTCTGGCCGGAGGTGTTGCCGCCGGTCATGACCACGGTGTCGCCGTCATGGAGTCCGAGGACGCGCTTGGCCTCCTTGAGGGCGAAGTAATTGAGCACGTCCATGCTCGGGAACTGCTCGGTCAGAAGCGGGATGACGCCCCAGGAGAGGGCCAGCTTGTACCAGGCGCGCTCGCCGGTGGCAAGGCCGAGAATGGTGATCGGCGCGCGGAAGCGGGAGACCATGCGCACGGTCATGCCGCTGATGGACGTGACCACGATGGCCTTGGCGTCAAGGTCGACGGCCATGGTGCAGGCCGCGTGAGAGATGGCGTCCACCCGGTTGTGGATGGCAAAGCTCTGGGTCTGGAAGAGGCGGGTGTAGTCGATGTGGCGTTCGGTCTCTTCGGCGATCTCACTCATGACGCGCACGGCGTCCACCGGGTACTTGCCCGCGGCGGACTCGCCGGAGAGCATGATGGCGCTGGTGCCGTCGTAAACGGCGTTGGCCACGTCGCTGATCTCGGCGCGGGTGGGGCGGGGATTGGTAATCATGCTCTCGAGCATCTCGGTCGCGGTGATGACGCGCTTGCCGAGCATGCGGCACTTGGAGATGAGGTGCTTCTGGATGGCGGGCAGCTCCGTAAACGGCACCTCCACGCCGAGGTCGCCGCGGGCGACCATGATGCCCTCGCAGACAGAGCAGATCTCCTCGATATTGTCCACGCCGGACTGGTTTTCGATCTTGGCGATCACGTCAATGTCCCCGCCGCCGTTTGCCTGCAGGAAGGTCTTGAGATCCACGATGTCCTGCTTGCAGGAGACGAAGGAGGCCGCGACGAAGTCCACGCCGTTGCGGATGCCGAAGAGCAGATCCTCCCGGTCCTGCTCGCTCATGTAGGCCTGGTGCATGACCTTGCCGGGAAAGCTCATGCTCTTGCGGTCGGAGAGGACACCGCCGGTGACGACGGTGCAGCGGATCTCCGTGCCCTCGATGACCTTGACCTCAAAGATCACAAGGCCGTTGTTGACGAGGACGCGGTCGCCGGCCGCGAGATCGTCGGCCAGGCCTGCATAGCTCACGGACACGATGCTCTCATCCCCCACGATGTCGCGGGTGGTGAAGGTGAACTCGTCTCCGTCCTTCAGGCTGATTTTGCCGTTTTTGAAGGTGCGGATGCGGTACTCGGGGCCCTTGGTGTCGAGCATGATGGCGATGGGCAGCCCGAGCTCGGCGCGCGCGGCCTTGATCATGTCGATCTTCTTCTGGTGCTCTTCATGGGTGCCGTGGGAAAAATTCAGGCGGGCGACGTTCAGGCCCTGCAGACACATGGCCTTGAAAACGGCGGGGTCCTCGCTGGACGGTCCGATGGTGCAGATGATCTTGGTTTTTCTCATGGCGCTTCTCCTTCATATATGATTATAGTGTTTATCGTGCAACAGAATCCATATAATGATTTTACTGTAGAAGCGGCAAAAACGCAAGGGCAACACCGCATAATTCGGCAAGAGCAGATCCTGAGAAAATTTGGGTTCTGATAAAGGCACTTTTTCGCAGATGTACTTTGTGTACCTCAAGAACCGCAGGCGGATTGTGCGGTGTTGCCCAAGGAAAAAAACAGGGCATCGCCTCTTTCGGACGATGCCCTGCCGGTCTTGCTTTTTTATTCGTGAATAATGAGGCGCGGCAAGTCGTCGTACTCGATCAGCGGATGGGAAGCGAAATACTCCTCCAGCACATTCGGCAAATTGCTTGCGACCTCGATCGGCTTGCCGTTGCGCTCGATCTCTTCGCGTCTCAAATCCAGGCAATCGCCGATGTTCAGATAATGGTAGCTTTGCATGATCACCTTATACAGCTTGTCGTCCTGAACCTCTTCCCCGTTTATTTTAAGAGAAACAATGGTTCGGGTCGGGCGGTCATACTCGCAGCGGACGCTTTTGGAGAGCTGATACCACTCGCTGTGCTCACCCTCGAGGAAGGCCTCCTCCCGCAGCATGAACTGCAGCGCGTGCCGAAGCTGCGCCCCGCTGAGCTTTATGCTGTAAAGGGAATCGCCAAAGGGGAGGATCTCCTTATAGGCTCCCAGGGTCACAATGGGGCCGAGCGTCGGCCTGCGGATGCTGCCAGAGCCGAGAAGCACCAGATCTCCGCCGAGCTGCGCGTGGATGCTCTCCGCTATGAGGTCGCCGATCTCTGACTCCCGGTTGCGCTGCGGATGCGTATAGGCACGCGGGAAGCGCGTGAGCACGCGGCCATACTTCTTGTCTGTGTAATCCTTGTACTGGGTGATGAGCTCCTCCAGCGCTTCGTCACGCGGGCAGTTTTTCTCGGTAATCGGAATGCACTGCCAGGTGTAGGAGTCGATGCAATTGTTGTCCGTATCCACCATGATATCGAAGCGGCCGATCTGATCTGTGCCGATCGCCGCCTGCACAATGGGAATACCCGCGACCTCGCAGGGCTCCGTGAGGCAGGTGTGGCTGTGCCCGCCGATGATGATGTCCACACCCCAGGCGGGATCAAGCTTCGCGGCCAGTTTCTTGTCCTCTTCAAAGCCGATATGCGTCAGCAGCACCGTGAAGTCGATATCGACATCGCGGTAGGCGTCGCAGATCTTGCCGACCTCCTGGATTGCGTCCTCCACATCGACCAGAGTGCCGATGAGGCCCTCCTCTTTGGTTTTCGCCAGGACGGCTTCGGTCAGGATGCCGATGAACAGCACGCGCATCCCGTCAATCTCCTTGATAAAATGGGAGTTGAAGAGGCGCACACCGTTGTGCTTCACATGCAGGTTGGCGTTGATGATGGGGAAGGTGGCGCACTTTTCCAGAAACAGCAGGTGGGCAAGGCCGTAGTCGACCTCGTGGTTGCCGAGCGTTACCACATCCGGAGCCAGCAGGTTCATGATCTGAATGGTGGAGATGCCCTGAAATTCGCTGTCGATCAGGGAGCCGCGGAACATGTCGCCGGCAATGGCGTAAATGACGTTTTTCTCCTCGCTGCGAACCTTGTTGATGTACCCGGACAGGCGGGAAACACCGCCGACCAGCTTCTCATCCACCTTCTCTGCCAGGAAGTCCCCGTGCAGGTCGTTGGAATGCAGGATTGTGAGCTTTTTCAGATTTTTCATCTCTCGTGCTCCTTGTTCTATCGATCACAATGGATTTTCGATATTGGGACCGCCGGCACCACAATGGCGACCCCCAAAGGGTTTTTCTGTCATCGGCCGGACTCGAAGCCGCTTCGCGGCACTCGGCGTCATGCACAGCCTGACGCCTTCGCCGGAATCTGCCTGCGGCAGACCGCTTCGATATTGGGACCGCCGGCACCACAATGGCGACCCCCAAAGGGGGTCGCCATTGTGGTGCCGGTGGCCGGACTCGAACCGGCACGGGATCGCTCCCAGGGGATTTTAAGTCCCCGGTGTCTACCGTTCCACCACACCGGCGTACTCATATAATTTATCACGTGCCGCAGTTTTCGTCAACAAAAAAAGACAGACACCGTAGCGTCTGTCTCTTGTGTTTCAATATCAGTCGGTCACGTAGGGCAGGAGAGCGATCTGACGGGCTCTCTTGATCGCCTCGGTGAGCTCACGCTGATGCATGGCGCAAACACCGGTAGTACGGCGCGGCAGGATCTTGCTGCGCTCGGACATGAAGCGGCGAAGCTTGGCGGCGTCCTTATAGTCGATAAAGGTGGCCTTATCAACGCAGAACTGGCAAACTTTTCTGCGCTTGCGGTTTTTGGGATTGTTCTTATCGAAAGCCAAAGCTGTATCCTCCTTATTTCAAATTCAGAACGGCAGCTCGCCGTCACCATCATCCAGCTCCACAAAGGTGTTGGAAGGGGCAGGGGCCCCGCTGCGGCCGGAGTCATATCCGCCGTAGCTGCTTTGCGCGTTGGAGGAGTAGTTGTTGCCGGCGTTGGAATAGCTGTTCCCGTAATTGCTGCCGTAATTGTCGGAACGGCTGGAGTCGCTGTCGCGGCGACTGTCACCGAAATATGCGTTATCGACGACGACCTCCCAGCTGGTGCGCTTGTCGCCTTCCTTGGTTTCCCATTTCCGGCTCTGCAGCCGTCCGGAGACGACCGCCATGCGGCCCTTGGTGAAATACTTGCTGATGAATTCACCGGTCTGCCGCCAGGCGACACAGTCGATAAAGTCGGTCTGCTTCTCGCCGCCGTCGCGCCCGCCGAAATCGCGGTCAACAGCGACGGTAAAGCTTGTCACGCTGACACCGGACTGCGTGGTGCGCAGCTCCGGGTCGCGGGTCAGACGACCCATGATAACAATGTGGTTGAGCATGAATCCTCCCTCTTACTCTGCACGCAGAGTAATCAGGCGACGCAGGATACCGTCTGTAATGCCGAGGATACGGTCCAGCTCAGCGGGGAACTCGGGGCCGCTCGTGAACTTCATAAGCACGTAGTAGCCTTCGGAAATGTAGTTGATCTCATAAGCCAGCTTGCGCTTGCCCATTTCCTCCATTTCCTCGAGCGTACCATTTGCTTCCACAAGTGCTTTGAACTTCTCAACAACCGCCTGGGTCTCTTCCTCCGTGAAGTTGGGGTTGATGATGTACATTACTTCGTACTTTTCGCTTGCTTTTGCCATGGTTGCACCTCCTTTTGGTCTTTTGGCCCCCGCTCACAGCCGGGAGCAAGGATAGCCCTCCTTGCGGACAGGCTCAATAATTATATCCTTTTTTGCCGGTTTGTCAAGACTTTTTGAGACAAAACATCCTCCTGCCGCCGGATTAAATCCTGACCAGCTCGTATTCTCTGCTGCCCAGGCCGATCTCCTCGGCATGGACAAGGCCCGCCTCCCATTCCGCGTCCGGATGATTCAGATGGAAGTACTCATGATTGCTGTCTTCCTCCCAGAAGGATTTGATATGCTGATCCAGGCGGCTTCCCTCGCAGACCGGCATTTTGTTGCACAGGTCAACGCAGGCCTGGTCCAGCGCTACCGGGTCAAAGGAGGCCAGCATTCCAACGTCGGGGATGATGGGGACGTCGTTTTCCGCATGGCAGTCACAGAAGGGCGATACGTCCACGATCAGCGAAATATGAAAAGACGGACGATCCTTCACGACTGCATAGGCATACTCGGAAATTTTGCAGGAGAGCATGGCGGTGGAATTGCTCACGCTGGGCTCGATTGCGTCCTTCGGGCAGATGGCGAGACAACGGCCGCAGCCGACGCATTTGCTGTGGTCGATATGCGCCTTGCCGTTTTCGATGACCGGGCCTGCGTGGGCACAGATACGGGCGCAGGAGCCGCAGCCGACGCAGAGCTCCGTGTCAACGACCGGCTTGCCCTCCCAGTGCTGCTCCATCTTTCCGGAGCGGGAGCCGCTGCCCATGCCCAGGTTCTTGAGCGCGCCGCCGAAGCCGGCCTCCTCATGGCCCTTGAAATGGTTCAGGGAGATCACAATATCGGCATCCATAATGGCCTGACCGATTTTTGCCTCCTTGACATAGGGCAGGTCAATGGGCACCAGGGCCTCGTCCGTCCCCTTCAATCCGTCCGCGATGATCACATGGCATCCTGTCTGAAACGGCGAGAAACCGTTGAGATAGGCAGTCTCCATGTGATCCAGGGCATTCTTGCGGCTGCCCACATAGAGGGTGTTGCAGTCTGTCAAAAACGGCTTGCCGCCGAGCTGCTTGATATAGTCCGCCACCACCTTGGCATACTGCGGGCGCAGATACGCCAGATTCCCGAGCTCGCCAAAGTGGATCTTGATGGCCGCATACCGATCCTCAAAGCGAATGCTTTCAAATCCGGCGCGCTTCATCAGTCTGTGCAGCTTCTGGGGCAGGGTCTCGCTGGGGGTCGCGTGGAAATCCGTAAAAAATACCTGAGATTTGGACATGGGGATCACTCCTTGAAAGATAGTCTTTTTTGTGGAAAGGCCGTTTTTCAAAGGCAATACCGCAGGCGGATTGCGCGGTGCTGCCCTAACTTTCGTTTTCAGGGGCGGAAGGCTTCTCCGCCGTAATCAATAATGCACGACCTCGGAGGCTGCGCGGATGCGCGCAAGAACCGGCTCGGCCTCGGGGCTTTCAAACCAGACCGCGGTGCTCTCCGGTACCAGACGGCGGAAGGTCTCCATGTCGCCCGCCTGAAGGGCCTTGCGCACGGTGGAGGCGCTGATGATCTGATCCCCCACAGCCTTGCGGGGGATGATGCGGCATTCGATCCCGGCCTTGGGCAGCTCCTCCGCCATGATGCGGTTATACAGCCCGGTGACCTGGCTGGTGGGCTCCTCGCCCACAAAGCGGGCTGTGACGTTCAAGGCGGCGGCAATCTTCTTGAAGATCTCCAGATCCAGGCGCGCGTGGCCCTCGATGACCGCAGCCTCGTCCTTGAGGAAATAGCTGGGGAAGGTGGCGGAGCTGATGATATAGGGGCCGCTGTCATGCAGGACGACGTTCGGCAGATGGGCGGTACCCGCCTTGATCAGCTCCTTGCGCACGGAGAAGGGAACGAGACTGGCATCCTCGCTCACAATGAAAAGGTGCAGCGTGTCGCAGGCTGCGGCGGCGGTCTCCGCCAGATACTGGTGGCCGAGGGTGAAAGGATTTGCGTTCATAACGAGGGCGGCGGATTTCCCCTCCGCGCGGGTTTTCTCCAGGCGCTTTAAGTAGCGGGCAAAGCCGTCACGGCGGTTCTCCATGAAAACCAGGGTTCCGTCCACCCGGGCGATCTCGTAGAAGCCCAGGTCGCCGAAGAACCTGGCAGAGCCGATCTTGGTGTAGAGGAAAAGCTGGAGATTGCCGCGCTCGTGCTGCACCTCGATGAGATGGGTGATGACCTGGTTCAAAAGCCCCTCGCCCTGGTGCTCGTGACTCACGGCGAAGCAGCGCAGGGTGTTGCCGAAGCAGGAGCCGGTGGCGATGACCCTGTAGTCCTCGTCATAGAGCGCCGCAATGTAATCCAGGTTCCCGTCGCGCCGGATGCCCTCCCGCTCCAGCAGAGCGTCCACCTGCCTGAGCGCGCGGGTATCGCCGGGGGATACCTTGGAGATGCTGTAGCCCATGTCAGTGATCCTCCTTCAGAAAATGCAGCAGCCAGCACAGGGCCAGCAGGTCTGCGCTGCCGCCGGGGGAGAGGTTTTCCGCAATATATGCCCGATCCAGCGCCTTCAGCGTTTCCCGCTCCGGGCAGGGATCGGCAGCCAGCAGCGCGCGGAGCTCTTCCTGCTTTTCCGCGGCCCGCGCATAGCCGCCGCGGGAGAGCATGTTGGTGTCGGGGGTGTTCGCCAGCAGCGCGAGCAGGGCGGCAGCCCCGGCCTCATCCGCTGTCCGGCCTGCGGCCAGGGCGCTTTCCAGCACCGGCAGGCCGCAGCGCAGCACCGTGGGGAAGCCCTGCGCCGCCTGCCCGCGAACGCCTGTGACGCCATAGCTGCGGTAAAAGCGCTCGCCTGCCGTGGGGTTGCGCGCCTCGCTGCGGGTGAGCTCCTGCTCCACCCCCACAGTCATCGCGGCGATCTCGGCGAGAACGGCGGCAGGGTCGGTCCAGCGCGCCGCGTCCAGCCGGCCAAGCGCGCCGCAGGCGAGGCCCAGGGTGAAGATGGCGCCCTTGTGGGTGTTGACGCCGCAGGTTTCGCGCAGCATGCGCCCCTCCGCAAGCTTTCCGGGAAAGCGCAGAGCCGCGAAGCATGCCGGCGCGGCGGCGTCCCGATGCTCCTGCCCGAGACGCGCGCACGAGGCAAAGTAGGGCCAGAGCGTGGAGGCGCTCGCCATGAAGGTATACATGTCCATATCCCGGTGGCTGCCGTTGTTTTCCCGGTCCACAAGGCCGGGCTTCGGCGTCACCGTGACCTCATACAGCAGCGCCCGCACCGCAAGGGAGGCGGCGCGCTCGCTGTCGCGGCGGTCGAGGGCGGCGCGGATGATCTGGCGGGTCTTGGCCTGCAGCTCCGGCACGGTGTGGGTGCGGCTGCGGGCGCAGTCCTTGGCCTCCCTTCCGCAGATCAGGCAGCGGCGGGGCCGGGGCCTGTCCAGCTTCTGCCCGTCGGGGCACAGCACGTCCAGGTCAAACAGACGCCCCGCCTCCGTCCTCTCCTCCAGCTCACAGCAGAGGGCCTTGAGGGCGGCGGGCTCCGCGTCTACGACGTACAGCCCCTCGCAGCCGGTGTCCTCATCCGTCTCCTCCCGGTGCCTGAGCGGCGCCTTCACGCGCAGAAGCTGATCCAGCAGCAGCTCCCGCCCCAGGGAGAAGAGGCGGCGGATGTCCGGGCTGTTTTTCACCGGGCCCGCGATATTCAGCGTGAAGGATACCAGCGGCAGGCCGTACTGCCTGAGAAGGGCGTCCTGCCGTTCGACCCGGCGGTCCCGGGCGGCGAGCATCTGCGAAAGCTCGACCAAAAGAATCACTCTCCCTTATTTCAGGCTCCCCACATATTTGCTGCACTGCATGGCCGCGATCGCCCCGTCGGCGCAGGCGGTCACCACCTGGCGCAGGGGCGTCACGCGCACATCGCCCGCGGCATAGACGCCGGGGATGTTGGTTTCCATTTTCTCGTTGGTCTTGATATAGCCGCCCTCCATGTCGAGGATGCCATCAAACATGCCGGTGGTCTTTCTGCCGGTGAAGCCGAAGAGGCCGAACATGCCGTCCTCGGCATCCGCCTTAACGGTGCTGAATTCCCCGGTTTCGGTATTGCGCAGGACGATTTCGCTGAGCACGCCGTCGCCGCCCAGGTCTGCCACCTCGGTGCTCAGGCGGACCTCGATTTTGGGATTGGCCTCAAGCTCGGCCTTTATCTCGGGCGACACGTTGAGGGCCTTGCCCTTGTGGAGCATGACGAGCCTCTTGGCAAACTTGGAAAGGTAGATCGACTCCTCCGCCGCGATGCTGTTTCCGCCCACGGTGTAGATGTCGAGGCCCGTGAAGAAGTTTGCGTCGCACACGGCGCAGTAGCTTACGCCGCGCCCGACGAAATCGGCCTCATGCCCGCAGCCGATGAAGCGGGTCATGGCGCCCGTGCAGACGATGACGGTCTTGCCCAGGTACTCGCCGCGGCTGCCGATGAACTTCTTGACCGGCCCGCTGAAGTCGCAGGCTTCGATGGTGTCGCTCACGCGTTCCACGCCGAATTTCTGGGCCTGGGCGCTCATGGAGGCGATCAGCTCCTGACCGCTCATGCCGTCGATATTGGACTGGCCGGGGTAATTTTCGATCTCGTGGGTGAGAATGATCTGCCCGCCGTCCGCGCCCTTTTCGATAATCAGTACGGAGAGCTTCGCCCGCCCCGCATAGAGTCCGGCTGTCAGTCCGGCAGGGCCGCCGCCGAGGATCATAACATCATATACCTTGTTTTCCATTGCAATACCTCCTTGCAGTTCTGTGAAGACGGACTATGATGAATTTATATTATTTGCGGCGGCGGGCTTTGTCAACAGAAACCTCGAAATCCTACCTTAACATGCCTGTCTTCCGCTTGCATTGCCGGGAGCACAGGAGTATAATCGTCCCACATTGAAAAGAAAAGGGGGACGGCTACATGGAGAACGGAACAAAACGGCTTGCGGTGTCGGCGCTGCTGGTTGCGGCGGACGTGGTGCTGACGCGCCTGCTTGCCATCAACACCCCGGTGATGAAGATCGGCCTGGGCTTTGCGGCGGTGGCTCTCTGTGCGCTGCTGTACGGGCCCTGGTGGGCGGCGGTGACCGCTGCGCTGGGGGATCTGTTGGGCGCTCTGCTGTTTCCGACGGGGGCCTATTTTCCCGGCTTTACAGTGACGGCGGCGCTGACGGGCGTGATCTTCGGCCTGTGCCTCTATCAGAAGCCCGCGCGCTGGGTTTATCCGGCGCTGGCGGCGCTGCTCAATACGGTGCTCGTCTCCTATCTTGCCAACACCGCCATGATCTGCGTCATCACGGGCAACAGCTATTCCGCCATGCTCGCGGCGCGGGCGGTGCAGCTTGCGGTGATGCTGCCGGTGCAGTTTCTGGTGCTCGGCTGGCTGTGCCGCTCCGGCCTCGCCGGGAAGCTGATGGGACAGGCGGCCAAATAAAAAACGGTGGCTTTGCGGTTTTTGCAAAGCCACCGTTTTTTTTAGGGCAATACCGCATAATTCGGCAAGAGCAGATCCTGAGAAAATTTGGGTTCTGATAAAGGCACTTTTTCGCAGATGTACTTTGTGTACCTCAAGCACAGCCGTAGCTGACCATCTCGACGGCGCGGGCGGCGCGCTCGTTCCAGGGATAGAGGCTCGACTCGATCCCGGCGTCGGACATGAGAGCCTCGGCGTTTTCACCGCGGAGGTTGTAGCTCTGATCGTAGACGGCGAGAAAGCTCCCCAGGAAGACCTGCAGGCGCTCGCTGCTCTGCGCATCAAGCCAGGTGCCGACGGCGGAGTAGATCTCGTCGTCGCTGAGCTTTGTCACCGCGCCCCAGTCTAGGAGCCATGCCGCGACACGGGCCGCGCGCAGGGAGCTGCCCGCAGTGCCGGGCTGGACCGACAGCGTGGCCTCCAGAATACGCGACAGATCCTCGTCATACACCGGCGGCAGATCCGGGACGAGAGGAGGCGGCTCCGGCGTGGCGACGGGCACGGGCGTCGCTTCCGGTGTGGGCTCCGGCGTTGGCGCTGCGGTCGGCGCTGCGGTCGGCGCGGGGGCGCCGCTCTTTTCCCCGCAGGCGGCGAGGGCGAAAATCATGCTCAGCGCGAGAAACAGGGCAATGTATTTTTTCATGGTATTCTCCTTCCGGTATGACCAATATGCCGCGTGCGGCCGATGAAGATATCAAATACGCTATCACTGCGGCTCTGCCATTTCAAGACGTTAAATGTTAAGAAATAGTATACAAATCTGTTCACCGGTCTCTGAACAAATTCTACATCCCGACGAAAGAAATATTTCCTCTTGCTTTTTGAACCTTCTGCTTATATAATCCTGAAGAACAAAGGTTTTTAAGCACGGTACAGAGAGACCGGCAAGATCGTCATAGTCAGGCTGCCTGCTCGCAGGCTGCCATGTGTTGTCTTGCCGGGCCCGGCAGGACTTTTTTTATGCCCAAAGGAGGCGTCCGGCATGCGGCAGAAGGCCCAGATCATGGATGAAGCGGCGCTTTCCCGAGCCCTGATGCGCATCTCCCACGAGATCGTGGAAAAGAACAAGGGCGCGGAAAACCTCGTGCTGGTCGGCATCCGGCGCCGGGGCGCGCCCATTGCCGAACGCATCCGCGATAATATCAGACGTATCGAGGAGCGGGAAGTTCCCGTAGGCAGCATAGATATCCGCTTTTATCGGGACGATCTGAGCCGCGAGAACGAGCTGCCCGCCGTCCGCCGGGCGGAGCTGCCCTTCGACGTGACCGGGCGGGACGTGGTGCTGGCGGACGATGTGATCTACACCGGGCGCACGGTGCGCGCCGCGATCGAGGCGGTCTTCTCCTGCGGCAGACCCCGCAGCATCCAGCTTGCAGTGCTGGTGGACAGGGGCCACAGGGAGCTGCCCATTCGACCGGACTATGTGGGCAAGAACGTGCCGAGCTCCCGCACCGAGCTCATCGAGGTGAGGCTGCCCGCGTTCGACGGGGAGACCGGCGTGTGGCTCATGGAAATATAGTCAGCAACGCGGCAAATGCCGCTTGCCATACATTTCAATGAAAATCTTACAGAGAGAGGGTTATTGAATGAACAACAAGAACACCATCGACGGGCCGGTGTATGACGCGCGCGTACTCGGTACGCCGAAAATGCTGGTCCTCGGCCTGCAGCACATGTTTGCCATGTTCGGCGCCACCGTGCTGGTCCCGGCCCTGACCGGCCTGGATGTGGCCACCACGCTGCTGTTTGCCGGTCTCGGTACGCTGCTGTTCCATCTGATCACCAAGAAAAAGGTCCCGGCCTTCCTGGGCTCCTCCTTCGCCTTCATCCCCGGCTATGCCGCCGTCGCCCCCAACGGCGAGGCTGATCTGCTGGTGTATGCCTGCTTCGGCGTGGCCTGCGTGGGCATCATGTACGCGATTCTCTCCGCGCTCTTCAAGACCTTCGGCATCAAGAAGGTCATGCGCTACTTCCCGCCCATTGTCACCGGCCCCATCATCATCGCCATCGGCCTGAACCTCTCCTCCTCCGCAATCAACAACTGCTCTACCAACTGGCTGATCGCCATCGTTGCCATCGTGGTCGTCATCGGCGCCAACATGTACGGCAAGGGCATGATCAAGATCGTCCCGATCCTGCTGGGCGTCGTGGTCTCCTATGTCTTCGCCGTGATCGTCGATCCCGCCGCCCGCGCCAATGTGGCCTCCTCCGTCGCCGCGGCCAAGTGGTTCGGCCTGCCCATCTACTGGAACCGCACCGTCTTCGGCCTGCTGGGCTCCGGCAAGATCGACGGCGCTCTGCTCACCTCCGCGATCCTCACCATCGTCCCGCTGAGCCTTGCCACCATGGTGGAGCATATCGGCGATGTGTGCGCCATCTCCTCCACCTGCGAGCAGAACTACATGGTTGACCCCGGCCTGCACCGCACCCTCCTGGGCGACGGCCTGGCCACCTCTCTTGCCGCCCTCTTCGGCGCACCGGCGAACACCACCTACGGCGAGAACACCGGCGTGCTGGCGCTCTCCAGAGTCTATGATCCCCGCGTGATCCGTCTGGCAGCCTACTTTGCCATCATCTTCTCCTTCTGCCCGAAGTTTGCCGCCCTCGTCTCCGCCATGCCCGGCGCCACCATCGGCGGCGTGAGCCTGATTCTCTATGGTATGATCTCCGCTGTCGGCGTGAGAAACGTCGTGGAGAACAAGGTGGACTTTACCAACACCCGCAATGTTATCATCGCGGCCCTGATCCTGGTGCTGGCCATCGGCATCAACTATGCCGGCGCCATCCAGATCGGCATCGTCTCCCTCTCCGGCCTCGCTGTGGCCTCCATCGTGGGCATCCTGCTCAACGCCGTTCTGCCCGGCAAGGACTACGAGTTCGGCGTGGACTCCCAGGGCGACACCGCCGTCAACTTCAAGGTCTGATCGAAACCATATACGGATACCAGAACACCCCCGGTCGAAGGACCGGGGGTGTCGTCGTCTGTTCGGTTTTCAGCAAAGCTGCGCGCCGGCAGGGACGGAGTCGTCGAGCATCAGAAGGTGCAGCTCCTCCTTGCCGTCGACCTCGCGCACGGCGGACAGGAGCATCCCGTTCGACATCTGGCCCATCATCTTGCGCGGGGGCAGGTTCAGGATCGCGACCACGGTCTTGCCGACAAGATCCTCGGGCTCATAGAACTTGTGGATGCCGGAGAGGATCTGGCGGGGCGTGCCGCTGCCGTCGTCGAGCTGGAACTTCAACAGTTTCTCGCTCTTCTTCACGGCCTCGCAGGAGAGGACCTTGCACACGCGCATGTCGCACCGGGCAAACTCGTCGATGCTCACATCGGGCAGCACGGGATTGACCTTGACCTGGGGGCCGTGGGCAGCCTTCTCGGCCTGCTCCAGCTCCTCGAGCATCTTCGCCGCGTCGATGCGGGGGAAGAGGGTTTCGCCCTTGTGAACCTCGGCGTCGCAGGGCAGAGCGCCATAGGCCAGGGCGGAATTCCAGGTGCGGCAGCTCTCGTCCGCGCCGATCTGGGCAAAGGCCTTTTCACAGCTGTCGGGGATGAAGGGCGTGAGCAGGATGAGCGAGACGCGCAGGGCCTCGAGCAGATTATACATGACAGAGGCGAGGCGGG
>CADARY010000067.1 GCA_902790375.1 Oscillospiraceae bacterium
TTTGGACGCTTACTTAAGTACATCTGCGAAAAAGTGCCTTTATCAGAACCCAAATTTTCTCAGGATCTGCTCTTGCCGAATTATGCGGTATTGCCCTTGAAATCCTATCTGCCCAGCGTTATAATCAGTTGCAGAAAAAGGATTAAAAGGAGGACACCGACATGATGATTTCAACGCGGGGGCGTTACGCTCTGCGTGTGCTGGCCGATCTGGCCGAGCAACCCGGCGGCTCCTATATCACGCTCAGGGAAATCGCCGAACGGCAGGAGATCTCCGAAAAGTATCTGGAGAGCATTGTGAAGCTGCTTGTCAAGGCCGGGCTGCTGGACGCACTTCGCGGCAAGGGCGGCGGTTACCGCCTGGGCCGGGACCCCGGTGAGATCACCGTGCTGGAGGCGCTGCACGCGGCGGAGGGACCGCTTGCCCCGGTGGCCTGCCTGGAGGAGGGCGGCAAGACCTGTCCGCGCGCCGGGCAGTGCAGGACGCTCCCGCTCTGGCAGGGGCTGGATGAGCTTGTGAGCAGCTATCTCAGCCGCTATACGATCCGGGATATCGCAAGTCCCAACCCCGACGGCTTTGTGTACATGATATGAGGAGCCCGACCGCAGCGCCTCGCAGAGAGTGTCAAGTTCTTTGCAAGTTTTTACAATTCGGTAACAGAATTGGCGTATCCTTTGAAACATCTTTGCGGTATGATCATCATGCAAGCAGCAAAGAACCAGGCGTTTCTTCATTATCATAAATCCTTTTTGGGAGAGTAAAAGCAGAGTGGTCAGGCACTCTGCTTTTTCACATCTCAAGCTTCTCCGCCAGCTCCCTTGCCGTGAGGCACAGGGCGCGCGCAAGCTCGGCATCCTCCGAGCGCACCGCGATGCGCACGGCGCTCTTCACCGCGCTGGGGCAGATGTGCAGCTCATAGTCCTTTCCCTTGAGACGGATGCCGTCGTCATACTCGGCGCCCATGTCCAGCATCAGCTCCGAGAGTGTGCCCATCAGCCGCGCCCGGTCCTCGCAGGCGCAGCTTGTGACGAAGCCCTCTTCCTCCCGGTCCGCTGCGGGCTCGCTCCCGGCAAGGCGGAAGGCCTCCCCCGGCTCGAGGCGGAGTTTGCCTTCCAGTGCGTCGGCACAGCAGCGGTAATAGTCCTGCGGGAGGCCAATGTCCTTCCAGTAGCCCTCCATCTCCAGGCCGCAGACCCGCTCGCCTTCCCGGAGAAGGAGGGGAAAGAGATCCTTGCCGAAGTCAAAGCCGCCCTCCGGCACATAGTCCATCGCCCGCGGGGAGAGCGCATAGATGCCGGTGTTCACAAGATCCGTCACAACCCGGGGCCAGTCCGGCTTTTCGATAAAGCTGCGGATATTCCCCTCCCCGTCCGTCACGGCAAGACCGTAACGCAGGGGCAGGCGCTGGGAGCTGAGGGCGATGGTCACCGCGGCCTGCTTCTCCCGGTGGGTCTGCATGAGACGCCGGAGATCGTAATCGCAGGCCGCGTCCCCGGAGATGACAAGGAAGTCCTCCTCCCCGAAAAAGTCCCTGCAGTTTCGCACGCTCCCAGCCGTGCCGAGGTTCTCCGTCTCGATGCGGTACTCCATACTCACGCCGAAGCGCCGCCCGTCGCCGAAGTGCGCCATGATCTCTCCCGCCCGGTAGTGCAGCGCGGCGCACACCTGGGTGAATCCGTTTTCCCGCAGCAGCGCCACGATATGCTCCATCATCGGTTTGCCGAGCAGCGGCACCATGGGCTTGGGATGCTCCCCCGTCACCGGGCGCAGCCTTGTCCCCAGTCCGCCCGCCAGGATCACTGCTTTCATGCTCTGTCTCCTCCCTGCCGATCGTCCGTCAGGGCAATACCGCATAATTCGGCAAGAGCAGATCCTGAGAAAATTTGGGTTCTGATAAAGGCACTTTTTCGCAGATGTACTTTGTGTACCTCAAGAAACCTCAGCTTTGTATGTGTCGTACAGAGCTATTATTGCAGCTGCGGCGCAATTTATGATTGTAAACAGCCGGGAAATTTGGTATAATGTAACATCGTATCATAGATTATCCTGAAACCATGTTTTTTTACGGAGGAGGTGTACGCTTGAACAAGACGCTGCGCCGCCTGGTGGAACCCGGCAAACTCCCGTATATTCTTTTGCTGCTGCTCGCGGCGGCCTCGGTCCGGCTGGGGCAGAACGTCCTTGCCGCCGCCTGCGCTCTGGCGATCGCCGTTCTGCTGGTGGCAAACCTGCTGCTGGCGAGCCGCAGGGAGAAGGCCCTCGCCGCCCATATCGAATCCCGTTTGTACGAGACGGAAAACGCAAAGAGCAGCACCCTGACGAATTTCCCCCTGCCCATCGCCATCTTCAAGCTGGAGGATTCCCGCATCGTCTGGGGAAACGACCAGTTTTTCAAGATGTGCGGCGAGACCGGCACTCGTCTCGACGCGAGTATTGCCCAGCTTGTGCCGCAGTTTACAGGCGGGTGGCTTCTGGAGGGGAAGACGCTCTACCCGACGCTGCTGGAGATCAACGGCCGCAAATACCGGCTCCACGGGACGCTCATCAGCAGCGACCAGGAGGAGCAGGACGCGGGCAGCGTCTTCATGGGCATCACCTACTGGGTGGATGTGACGGAGTATGACGACATCCGCATTGCCTTTGAAAACAGCCGCCCCGTGGCCGGCATCATCATCATCGACAATCTGGACGAGCTGATGAAAAACCAGCCGGAGCGCGTGTCAACCGACCTGCGCAACGCTGTGGAGGACAAGCTTGTCCACTGGTGCGCCGGCTTCCAGGGCATCCTGCGCCGCTATGACCGGGACCGCTATCTGCTCATGATGGAGCGGCAGCACCTTGAAAAGCTCAAGGAAGGGAAATTCCGCATCACGGAGGAGATTCACTCCGTTGTCAGTCCCACCGGCATCACTGCCTCCATCAGCATCGGCCTCGGCGTCGACGCCGACAGCCTTGCCGAAGCGATGCAGGCCGCCATCAACGCGGCCGAGCTCGCCCTCTCCCGCGGCGGCGACCAGACGGTCGTGCGCAACCGGGTGGATTTTGAGTTTTACGGCGGCCGCGGGTCCGAGGTGGAAAAGCGCACCAAGGTTCGCTCCCGCGTGACGGCCAATTCCTTCTCCCACCTCATTCAGGAATCCACGGGGCTGCTCATCATGGGCCACCGCAACGGCGACATGGACAGCTACGGCGCTGCCGTGGGCGTGTACAGCATCGCCCGCCAGCGGGGACTGCCCGCCGCCATCGTGGCGGATATCCAGCATTCCGCCGCCAAGCCCCTGGCCGACATGGTGCGCATGTTCCCGGAATACGAGGACGCCTTTATCTCCCCGACGGAGCTTTCCGGGAAGATCGAGCCGGGGACGCTGCTCGTCGTGGTGGACACCAACCGGCCCGAGCAGGTGGAGCTGCCGGCGCTTCTGACCCAGTGTAAGCGCGTCGCCGTCATCGACCATCACCGGGTCGCGGCCACGTATATCCAGAACGCCGCCCTCAGCTACATCGAGCCCTATGCCTCCTCGGCATGCGAGCTGGTGACGGAGATCCTGCAGGAGCTGCCGGATGTAAAGCATATCCTGCGCTGTGAGGCGGAGGCGCTGCTTGCCGGCATCGTGCTCGATACCAAGAGCTTCACCCTGCGCACCGGCGAGCGCACCTTTGACGCGGCCTCCTGGCTGAGAAGCGAGGGGGCGGATACCAGCAGCGTCAAGCGCCTGTTCCAGGCGGACCTGACGCAGACGGTCGCCAAATACAAGATCCTGCAGCAGGCCGAGATCTACCGGGGCATTGCCCTGGCGGCTCCCCGGGAGGTACAGGAGCGCATCGTCGCCGCCAAGGCCGCCGATGAGCTGCTGAATATCTCCGGCGTGGACGCCTCCATTGTGGTGGCGCCGGATAAAAACGGCGGCTCCTTCGCCTCGGCCCGCTCCATCGGGGACATCAATGTACAGATCATCATGGAAAAGCTCGGCGGCGGCGGAAACCGCAGCGCCGCAGCCGCGCAGTTTGCGGATCTTGCGGCGGACGAGGCCGTGAAGAGAGTCCGCGCCGCCATTGACGATTATCTATCGTAATCCAGGCTCGTTCAGGATGTTTTGAGGCGGCAAGGCTGCCTCAGAAACGAATTTGAATATTTCGCTGTAATATCAAATCAGGGATAGAAGGAGATTATCATATGAAAGTTATCTTCAATACCGACGTAAAGGGTCAGGGCAAAAAGGGCGAGATGAAGGAGGTCTCCATCGGCTATGCCAGAAACTACCTCATCCCCCGGGGTCTTGCCACGGAAGCCACCACCGACAACATCAACGCCCTGAAGCTCAAGGAAAAGGCAAAGGCCGCTCAGATGGCCCGCGAAAAGGCAGAGGCCCAGGAAAATGCCAAAAAGCTTGAGGGCGTGCAGGTGATCGTGCGCGCCAAGGCCGGCGGCGCAGGCAAGCTCTTCGGCGCCGTCACCTCTCAGGAGATCAGCGACGCGCTCAAGGAGCAGTTCGGCATTGAGATCGAGAAGAACAAGATCGTCCAGGCCGAGCCCATCAAGACCTTTGGCAGCTTCCAGGTCAAGGCCAAGCTCGGCTATGAGGTCAGCGGCACCGTCAACGTGCTGGTGGTCGAGGGCTGAAGATGAGTGTGGAGTTTTCAGCAGCACAGCACACCCGCAAGCTCCTGACTCTCAGCTCCTGACTCCAGACTCCAAGCGCGCATTTCAGGCAGCACATCAAATCTGAGGTAACACTATGGACGAACTGCTGGGCAGGAAGACGCCCCACTCCGCGCCGGCGGAGCAGGCGGTGATCGGCTCCATGCTCATCGACTCCCGCTGTATTCCGGAGGTCCTTGAGCGGCTGAAGCCCGACGATTTTTATATTCAGCTCAACCGGGACATCTACGAGACCATCTATTCCATGTTCTCCTACAGCATGGTCATCGACCCGGTCACGGTGCTGGGCCAGATGAAGGTCCGGGGCGTGTACACGGACAACTGCGAGGAGTATCTCGCGGAGGTCATGCGCATCACCCCCACGGCGGCGAATGCTCTGGAATACGCCGCCATCGTGAAGGATCGGGCCCTGCTGCGCCGTCTCGGCGAGGCGGCGGACGAGATCAACGCCATGGTCTATGAGGGCAGCGGCGAGGCCGAAACCATGCTCGAGGCGGCGGAGCGGAAGATCTACGCCCTGCGCCAGGGCCGCAATGTGGGCGGTCTGGTTCCGATCTCCTCGGTCGTGCAGAACGTGTTCGACGAGATGAACGAGGCCGCCTCCTCCGGCAACGCCATCCCGGGCCTGCCCACGGGCTTTCCCGATCTGGACCGGGTGATCCTCGGCCTGAACAATTCCGAGCTGATCCTTGTGGCGGGCCGCCCCGGCATGGGCAAGACCAGCATCGCGCTGAACATGGCCCTGCACGTGGGTCTGAACCTGAACAAGGCCGTGGCGATCTTCTCGCTGGAGATGAGCCGGGAGCAGCTTGCCACACGTCTGCTCTCCCGCGCATCCCTCGTCCCCCTGCAGGCCCTTCTGACCGGCCAGCTCAGCGAGCAGCAGTGGCGCGCCGTCACAGACTCCGCCCAGTCGCTGAGCATGACCAACATCCTCATTGATGATAACCCCACCCTCACCGTCTCGGACATGAACGCCCAGTGCCGCAGGGTTCCGGATCTCGGCCTTGTGGTCATCGACTACCTGCAGCTCATGCAGTCTGCCGGCAGCGGTCACTCCTGGTCCAATGAGAGCCGCACCCAGGCCGTCAGCGATATCAGCCGCATGCTCAAGATCATGGCCAAGGAGCTGAACGTGCCTGTGGTCACGGCCTCCCAGCTCTCGCGCGCCAACGAATCGCGCCAGGACAAGCGCCCCATGCTCTCCGACCTGCGCGAATCCGGCTCCATCGAGCAGGACGCCGACGTTGTGATAGGACTCTACCGGGATGGGTATTATAACAAGGAGAGCCAGAGCCCCAACATTGCCGAGGCCATCATCCTGAAAAACCGCAAGGGCCAGACCGGCACCATAGAGCTCAACTGGTCGGGCGAATACACCTCCTTCACCTCTCTGGACCGCCGGCATGAGGATTGAGCTGCCGCCCCGGGGCGCGCGCCTCGTGTGCGCCGTGTCCGGCGGGGCCGACTCCATGTGCCTTGTGCACCTTGTCCTGAAAGCGGGCTATGACGTGACCGCCGCCCACTTTGAGCACGGTATCCGCGGAGCGGAATCCCTGCGCGACGCCGCCTTTGTGGAAGCCTGGTGCCGGGAGCAGGACATTCCCTTCGTCCTCGGGCATGGGGACGCGCCCGCTTATGCCGCCGAAAGGGGGCTCAGCCTCGAGGAGGCGGCGCGTGAGCTGCGCTATGCCTTTCTCCTGGAAACAGCCGGGAAGCTCGGCGCGGACTATATCCTCACCGCCCACAACCGGGACGACAATGCCGAAACGCTGCTGTTTAACCTGACGCGCGGCGCCGGCACGGCGGGTCTCGGCGGCATCCCGCCAAGGCGGGGGCTGCTCTGGCGTCCGCTTTTGATGGTCTCGCGGGCGGAGATCGAGGCGTATCTCCGGGAAAACCGCATCCCCCACGTGGAGGACAGCAGCAACCGCAGCGACGACTACACCCGAAACCAGATCCGCCATCGCATCGTCCCGCTGCTGCGGGACATCAATCCCCGCTTTGACGAGGCGGCAGCCCGCACGGCGCGGCTTGCCCGGCAGGATGAGGACTGTCTCGCCGCTCTCGCCGATGCGTTTATCCGGGATAATCTCAGGCAGGACAGTCTCCCGCTCCGGGAGCTTCGCGCCCTGCATCCGGCGATCGCCTCGCGTGTGCTGCGCAGGCTTCTGCCGGGCCAGTCCATGGAGCGCATCGAGGCCGCGCTGCGCTTTCTGTGCAGCAGCGAATACGGCGTTTTGCAGCTCCCGGGCCGCACGCTGCGGCGGGAGCAGGGGCGGCTGTATCTATGCGGCGGGGAGGAAGGCGTGCTGTCCGCACGCCGTCTGGCTCCCGGCGGGACGCTGCTGATCCCTGAGACGGGCGTGCGCATTGAGACCGCTTTCACGCTTTATCGGGGAGAAATTCACGACTTGTTCAAGACTTCTTACCTCAAATATGAGATATTATCTTCCGATCTCCTGTGTACGGGCAGACTGCCCGGCGACAGCATCCGCCCCCTGGGGCGCGGTGTGCGCAAGAAGCTGAGCGCGCTGTTCAAGGAGGCCGGATATACCCGCGCCATGCGCGAGGCCTGCCTCGTCCTGCGGGACGGCGAGGGGCCGGTTTTCGTGCGTGGCCTCGCGCTCGATGAGAGGGCTGCGCCCCGGATCGGGGAGCGCGCCTGGAGGCTCAGCTTTTTTGATCTGGAATCATAAATCATACAGGAGATAAAAAGAATGCAAAACGATATTGAAAGCATCCTCATCAGCGCGGAGGAGATCGAGGCCAAGGTGGCCGAGGTCGGCAGACGGATCACGGAGGATTTCCGGGACAAGGACCCCATCTTCGTCGGGGTGCTGAAGGGCTGCTTCATCTTCATGGCGGATCTGATGCGCCATGTGGACATCAACTGCAGCATGGACTTCATGGCCGTCTCCTCCTACAGCGGCACAAGCTCCACGGGCGCTGTGAAGATCAACAAGGACCTGAGCGAGGATATTGAGGGCCGCCACGTCATCATCGTGGAGGATATCCTGGATTCCGGCGTGACGCTGCACTATCTCAAGGGCTACCTGATGAACCGGCGCCCGGCCTCCATCACCATTGTCACGCTGATGGACAAGCCCGCCCGCCGCAAATCCAACGTGTATGCCGACTACT
The DNA here is from genome assembly GCA_902790375.1 of Oscillospiraceae bacterium. GTDB lineage: Bacteria > Bacillota > Clostridia > Oscillospirales > Oscillospiraceae > Limivicinus. The sequence goes on from CADARY010000067.1 coordinate 7,805, forward strand.
CCTGCTTTGAGGTGCCCGACGCCTTTGTCGTGGGCTACGGCCTGGACTATAACGAGCACTACCGCAACCTCCCTTACATCGGCGTTCTGAAGCCGGAGATTTATTCGTAAACAAGATTCCTGCGGGAATTATTTAATCGTTTTTGAGGCAGCCTTGCCGCCTGAAAAACACCTTACCCTGAGCCATACGAGGCCTTGCGCCGGTCAAACGCGGCCCGTTCCTTCAAGCCGCGGGAAATCAGCGTGGGCCCGTCAATTGAAAACAGCGTTTTCAATTGCATCATTAAGGAAGTGAAATCAACTTGAATTCAAAACGCGCCAGAGACTTGGGCTTCTATGTTCTGCTCATTGCGATCATGATCGCCGTCATCTTCACCATGACCGGAAACTCGGATACCAAGAAGCTGAAAAACTATTCCGACCTTGTGGATCTGTTCCAGAAGGAAAAGGTCAAGTCCTTCACCACCGAGGGCAGCACCATCATCCTTCAGGTCCGCACCGACAGCGGCGAGCCGCCCACGGAGGAAGTGACCTACGACCTCTACAGCTTCAGCGTCTTTTATGAGGACTTCCATGAGCTCATCAAGGAGCAGTATGAGAAGGGCATCCTCGAGAAGTACAACTACGACGAGGGCTTTGTGGTCCCCTGGTGGGCCAGCATGCTGCCCTACATCCTCGTCATGGGCGGGGCGATGGTGCTGTGGTACTTCATGATGAGCAGGGCCGGCGGCGGGGCCGGCGGGATCGCCAAGTTCTCCAAGGCCCGCACCCGACTCGGCAGTGACGAGAAGAACAAGAAGACCTTTGCCGACGTGGCGGGCTGCGACGAGGAAAAGGAGGAGCTCAGCGAGATCGTTGACTTCCTCAAGAATCCCAAGGCCTACACCTCCATGGGCGCGCGCATTCCCAAGGGCGTGCTGCTCGTCGGCCCTCCGGGCACCGGCAAGACGCTGCTGGCCAAGGCCGTGGCAGGCGAGGCGGGGGTACAGTTCCTGTCTATCTCCGGCTCCGATTTCGTAGAGCTCTATGTCGGCGTCGGCGCGGGCCGTGTGCGCGACCTGTTCGAGCAGGCCAAGAAGGCCGCCCCCGCCATCATCTTCATTGACGAGATCGACGCCGTAGGCCGTCAGAGAGGCAGCGGCCTCGGCGGCGGACACGACGAGCGCGAACAGACCCTCAACCAGCTGCTTGTGGAGATGGACGGCTTCGGCAACAACGAGGGCGTCATCGTCATGGCGGCCACCAACCGCGCGGACATCCTGGACAACGCCCTGCTGCGTCCCGGCCGCTTTGACCGCCAGGTCTATGTGGGCCTGCCCGATATCCGCGGGCGCGAGGCCATTTTGAAGATCCACGCGAGAGACAAGCAGCTTGCCGAGGACGTGGACCTCAACTCCATCGCCAAGGGTACGCCCGGCTTCTCGGGCGCGGATCTGGAAAACCTGATGAACGAGGCGGCATTGCTCGCCGTGCGGCGCAAGCACCGCTTCATCAACATGGAGGATATCGACGAGGCCATCCTCAAGGTTCAGATGGGCCCCGAGAAGAAGAGCCGCAAGATGAGCGAGAAGGCCAGACGCCTCACCGCCTATCACGAATCCGGCCACGCCATCGCCGGGCGCTTCCTTGAACATGTGGACCCCGTCCACTATATCACCATCATCCCCCGCGGCGCGGCCGGCGGCTTCACCCTCTTCCGTCCGCAGGAGGATCTGGAGAACTTCAAGTCCCGCTCCGAAATGTTTGAGGAGATCGTCATGGCCCTCGGCGGCCGGACGGCTGAAAAGCTCTTCCTTGACGACATTTCCAGCGGCGCCTCCGGCGATATCCAGCAGGCCAGCTCCATTGCCCGCGACATGGTCATGCGCTACGGCATGAGCGACAGGCTCGGCCCCATCTCCTACGATAACTCCGGCCACTCCATCTTCATCGGCCGCGACTTCGGCCAGACCAAGAGCTATTCCGAGGAGACCGCCGGCATGATCGACGAGGAGGTCAAAAAGATCTTCGACGAGGCAAGCGCCGCCTGCGAAAAGATCCTCAAGGAGCACGCAGACCAGCTTCGCGCGGTGGCCGAATACCTCCTGGAGCACGAGACCATGGAGGCCGAGGAGTTCAACTACTTCTTTGAGCACGGCGAGTTCATGCCCATCCCGCCGAGAGAAGCCCGCAAGGCGCGCGAGGACAAGACCATCGAGCGCCCGGCGAAGAAGATCTCCATGAACGTCGAAAACGCCGGGGACGCGCCCGCCGAAGCGGAGACGCCCGTTGAGGAAGCGGAGGCTCCCGCCGCTGAAGAGAAGTCCCCTGCCGCCGAAGAAACGGCAGAGACACCCAGGGACGAGCAATAAGCCTTACGATCTATAAAACCGCAGGGGTTCGACCATCTGGCCGCCCCTGTGGTTTTTCTTAAGAAAAAAATAATAATTATTAAGGCATTTTCCCGCATTTTTGTACCTTTTCCCTCTGGTATTCTCTACGAAACTATGATATGATGACCTCGTTATACTAGAACCTCATGAAAACATTTAAATGGGTATCGGCATTCATCAGCAAGGTTCCCTGTATGACCGTAGGGGCGATTCACGAATCGCCCGGCGGCAAAGGCCGCATCCGACGAATGCGCCCGGCCGTTCGTGAACGGCCCCTACGATGTACGCGGTGATTGTTAGCTGACGTAAGCTGATACCCATAAACATTTATTAATGCGGCAATTAAATGACCGTACAGTTATATAACCTCGACTCCCACCTGAACGGAGGAGAAAGCCATGACAAACGAATACGAAAAGCACAGCGCGCCTCATCACTTTGCGCTTGACTATACCGAGCTGGCCAGGGCCCTCTCCCGTGATGTTGAGAGCGCGTACTGCGTCGATCTTGAGACGGACGACTATCTGGAATATGTATCGGACGGCTCCTATGAGCTGCTCGAGATCGAGACCAGCGGCAAAAACTTCTTCCGCGAGTGCCAGCGCAATGTCCAGCATGTGGTGTTTAACGAGGACTTGGAAAAGGTTCTCAGCGCCCTGGACAAATACACGCTGATCACCACCCTGCGGGAGCGCGGCAGCTTCTCCATGGACTACCGGCTGCTGATCGAGGGCAGGCCAAGCTATTACCGTATGAAGGTCATCCCCGCCGAGAGGGACAGCCTCCGCCGCATCATCATCGGCGTCAGCAATGTGGATTCCCAGATCAACGCCGAGCAGCGCATGGCGGCGGAGCTGCAGAATATGGAGTCCTTCTCCCGTATCGCCCAGGCCCTCGCGCAGGATATCTTCCTCATCTACTACGTGGATGTGGAGACTGATTATTTCATTGAATTTCAGGCGAGCGGCAGCTTCACAAAGCTCGGGATCGAGACGCGGGGCGATGATTTCTTTAATCTCAGCCGCAAAAACATGCCCCGCTTTGTACACCCGGACGATCTGTCCGGCTTCCTTAAGGTCTTTACCAAGAAAAACATTCTCCAGAAGATCGACGAAAACGGCAGCTTTTCGATCCCCTACCGCATGATGCTCGACGGAGAGCCGAAGTATGTGCTGATGAAGGCCACGCGCCTGGACGAGCGGCACATCGTCATCGGCACCAGCAACGTCAATGCCGAGGTGCAGCGGCAGAAGGCCGCGCTCGTCAAGGCCGGCATCGCCCAGGCCCTGTCGTCGGATTATTTCCTGATTTTCTATATTGATACGGAGACGAACCGCTACGTCGAGTACCACGCAACCGACTCGGACCGGGAGCTGGATGTGGAGCAGGGCGGAGAGGACTTCTTCAATGCGAGCCGCTCCAAGATTCTCGCCGACGTCAACGCGGCCTATCAGGACCGGGTCCGCGAGCTGATGGACAAGACCGTGCTCCTGGCGCTGCTGGAGGATACGGGCAGCTACTCCCTCGATTATCTCATGGATATCGACGGCACGCCCACCTATGTCCATATGAAGGCCAGCCGCATGGTGGATCGCAGCGATCCGCACATCGTCATCGGCCTGAGCAACATCGACGCCCGCATCCGGCGGGAGCTCGCCCAGGCCAACGCCCTGCAGAAGGCGAAGGAGCTCGTCGGGCGCGACGCCCTGACCGGGGTCAAAAGCAAGCGCGCCTTCGTCGAGGCGGAAATGCAGTGGGACGGATACATCGAGCTCGAACCGGACACCGCCTTTTCCGTGGCGGTCTTCGATCTCAACGGTCTCAAGAAGATCAACGACACCCAAGGACACGCGGCGGGCGACAGCTATATCCGCGCGGGCGCTGCCGCCATCTGCGAGACCTTCCAGCACAGCCCTGTCTACCGCATCGGCGGAGACGAGTTCGCGGTGATCATGAGCACCTCGGACTTTGACCGGCGCAGGGAGCTGATGGAGCGCTTCCATGCGGAGAATCTGGCGCGCGCCGCAAAGGGCGGCGTTGTCGTGGCGGGCGGCATGTCGGACTATGTGCCGGGGCTGGATACCCGCTTTCAGGACGTCTTTGACCGCGCCGACGCCCAGATGTATGAGAACAAGAAGGCGCTGAAGGAGAAGTAATAAGCCGGCACAGCGGCCCGCCGTGAAAGCGCGGCGGGCTTTTTCTGTTCTTTTCTGTTTAAAAACACCAAGAACCCCCGGCGGTTTTGCCGCAATTCTGACAAACTTTTTTTTGAAAAAAGACTTGTAATCCGGCGCGGCTTGTGTTACACTGTCGCCGTTGCAAAGACAATTGTCTCCATTTTACGGACATTCAGAGAGGAAGATCAAGATGAAAGTTGCTATTCTGGGTTATGGCACCGTCGGTGTCGGCGTTTATGAGATGCTGGAAAAGTGCGCCGGGCTGGAGCCGGGCCCTGTTCTGGTCAGAGCGGGCAAGGAGGATAAGCCCTTCAAGGTATCCTCCATGGAAGCGATCGCGGCAGATCCCTCGGTCGACGCGGTAGCGGAGGTCATGGGCGGCATTGAGCCGGCAAACAGCTATGTCGCCATGGCGCTCAAGGCAGGCAAGCATGTGGTCACCTCCAACAAGGCCCTCGTTGCGGCTCACGGCATTGAACTGGCGGAGCTGGCCAGGGAAAACGGCGTCTCCTTCCTCTTCTCGGCGGCCTGCGGCGGCGGCGTGCCCTTCCTGCACAATCTCGCCATCGCGGCGCAGAGTGACAATATTCTCTCCCTGGGCGGCATCCTCAACGGCACGACGAACTTCATGCTCGACGCCATGCAGAGCGACGGCAAGGATTACGGCGACGTGCTGCGCGAGGCCCAGGCCCTCGGCTATGCCGAGGCCGACCCCACGGCGGACGTGTCGGGTCTGGACGCGCTGCGCAAGATCATGCTGGCCTGCGCGGTGGCCTATGACAAGCTGCCGGTGGACGGCTTCTCACGCGAGGGCATTGAGAGCATCACCGCCGCCGACGTGGCGGACTTCCAGCTCAAGGGCCTGACCTGCCGCCTCATCACCTCCGGCGGCCCTGCCGGAGAGACGGTATACGCCTATGTGGAGCCCGTGCTCTTCCCGGAAAACGCTCCGGAGTGCTCGGTGGTCAAGAACTTCAACATGGCAAAATACAACGGCGAGAACGCCGGCGCCATCGTCCTGATGGGCCAGGGCGCGGGCCGCTATCCCACCGCCTCCGCGGTGGTGCGCGATCTCTGCGGGCTCGGCAGTCTCGAAATGTTCCGCTCCGACTGTGTAAAGGTCACTGCGGACAACTCTGCCTGCGTACATCCCTACTATGTGCGTGTCGATGTGGACAAGGCGACGCGCTTCAGCTTCAAGGAGTGCAGAGGGGATGAAGAGTGCGTGCGCGGCATCATCGAGCCCATTGCGGTCCCCGCGATGCACGCGCTGGCCGATTCTGTACGCAAGGAGGGCGGCAGCATCTTCTTCGCCGCCATGGAGGCATAAATGTTAAAGGTTGCAAAATTCGGCGGTTCCTCTGTTGCAGGGGCCGAGCAGTTCAAGAAGGTCAAGGCTATCATCGAGGCCGATCCCGCGCGGCGCATCGTGGTCAGCTCCGCCGCCGGCAAGCGCGACAGCAGCGACCATAAGCTGACGGATCTGCTGTATCTGTGCCACGCGCACATCACCTACGGCGTGAGCTGCGAGGAGATCGTCGGCGCCATCCGCTCCCGCTTCGTCGAGATACGCGACGCACTGGGCCTCAAGTACGACGTGGAAGGCGAATTTGACAAGCTGCTCCCGCGCCTTGACAAATACATGGGCGTGGACGAGCTGGTCTCCCGCGGCGAATATTTCACCTCGCGCCTGCTCGCGGAATATCTTGGATATAGATTTGTGGATGCGGCCGACTGCGTGTTCTTCGGCTTTGACGGGCAGATCGACCGGGAGAAGACCTACGCCGCCATCAAGGACGCCCTTGATAAATATGAGCGCATCCTGATTCCCGGCTTCTACGGCCGCCTCCCCACCGGGAAGATCAAGGTCATGTCCCGCGGCGGCAGCGACATTTCCGGCGCCCTGGCTGCGGCGGCGGTGGACGCGGATATCTATGAGAACTGGACAGACGTGTCCGGCATTCTGGTGGCCGATCCCCGCATCGTGGAGAACCCGGCCCCCATCTCCACCATCACCTACGCGGAGCTGCAGGAGCTGGCCTTCATGGGCGCCTCCGTCCTGCACGAGGACTCGATCCTCCCGGTCAAGGAGAAGGGCATCGCCCTCAACATCCGCAACACCAACCGGCCTCAGGATCCCGGCACCATGATCGTGGACGATGTGGAGGAGGCCGGAGACGAGGAGGAGCGCTTCATCACCGGCATCGCCGGGCGGCGCGGCTTCACGATCCTCACGGTCAAAAAGCGCAGCATGAACACCAGCGATTCCCTGCGCCAGGCGCTGGAGATCCTCGACCGTTACCACGCGCCGGTGGAGCATATCACCCTCGGCCTTGACAGCTTCGCCCTCGTGTCCGCCACCAAGGCGCTGGGCGACAGCGTGTACGATGTGATCGCCGATATTCAGAAGGCCGTCCGTCCTGACGACGTGAACGTAAAGGAGGGCATTTCCCTCGTCGCCACCGTCGGGCGCAAGATGACCTCCCGTCCCGGCACCTCGGGCAGACTCTTCCACGCCCTCGGCAAAAGCGGCGTCAATATCCGCACCATCGCCCAGGGGGCCGACGAGCTGTCGATCATCGTGGGCGTCGAGAACGAAGACTTTGAAAAGACCATCCGCGTCATTTACGAACGCTTCGCGGGCTGAACACAGCACCCGCAGTCCCCTTTTCCAAAGGGAGCTTCACGTGTAAAAAAGAATTGGAGGTATATACAATGAAAGCTTTGAATATTGCCGTTCTGGGCGCCACAGGCGCTGTCGGTCAGGAAATGATCAAGATCCTCGCCGAATATGACATCCCCGTCAAGGAGCTCCGTCCCCTCGCCAGCGCCAAGAGCGTCGGCAAGTGCGTGTCCTTCAAGGGCAAGGACATCCCCATCCAGGAGGCCAACGACAACGCCTTTGACGGCCTGGACTTCGTCCTCGGCGCGGTCGAGGGCGACATGTCCAAGCGCTTCGCCCCCGCCATCAAGAAGAGCGGCGCCGTCTACATCGACAACAGCTCCGCCTTCCGTCTGGAGCCCGACGTGCCCCTGGTCGTCCCGGAGATCAACGGGGCGGACGCTTTTCAGAATCACGGCATGATCGCAAACCCCAACTGCTGCACCATCATCACGCTCATGGCCGTCGCCGCGATCAACAAGCTCTCCCCCATTGAGAAGATGATCGTGTGCACCTACCAGGCCGTCTCCGGCGCGGGCACCAACGGCATCAACGAGCTCAACGATCAGATGGCGTCCCTGGCCAAGGGGGAGAAGCCCGTGGTCAAGACCTTCGCCACCCAGATCGCCATGAACGTCATCCCCTTCATCGACGCCCCCTACGGCAACGACTACACCAAGGAAGAGATGAAGATGCAGAATGAGGGCCGCCGCATCATGCACAGCCCCGACCTGAAGGTCAACTGCACCTGCGTGCGCGTACCGGTCATGCGCTCCCACTCCATGGCAGTCACCCTGCACACGAAGGACAAGGTCAGCGTTGAGGCCGCCAAGGCCGCTGTTGCCGCCTACCCCGGCGTGCGCCTCATTGAGGACTACGAGGGGCGCTGCTACCCCACGCCGCTGGACACCACCGATCAGGACCTCGTGTGGGTCGGCAGAATCCGCGACGATCTGACCGACGAAAACGGCCTGACCCTCTGGTGCTGCGGCGACCAGATCCGCAAGGGCGCTGCTTCCAACGCCGTGCAGATCCTCAAGCTCCTGGCGGAGAAGAAATAAGCACAGACAGCAAAAGCTCCCCCCGGCAATGCGCCATGCTGCGCTTTGCCGGGGGGATTTTTTCATCTTATCGTATTGCCGCACAGATCGCATTACTCCGTCTGCGGGATGGTCACGGTCACCCTCGTTCCGCCGCCCTCCGGTGCTTCGATCTTCATCTTCCCGCGGCACATCATCTTAAGCCGCTGCCGGATATTCTTCAGGGCGACATGGGGTTTTTCTTCATCGGCAGCTTCATAGCCGGGGCCGTTGTCTGTCACGGTGATCTCGCTGACGGCGCCCCTTCTCCGGGTGCGGATCGTGATACGCAGCGGCTCCGCCTCCGGGTCCATGCCGTGCTTGACAGCGTTCTCGACAATGGGCTGCAGGGTCAGCGGCGGCAGGCGGAAGCCGGTGTGGGGCGTGTCGTAATCCACGAAGAGCCGATCCTCAAACTGCGCCTGCTCCACGGCGAGATAGGCGCGGGTATGCTCAAGCTCCTCGGTGAAGGGGATGAGCTTGTCGCTTTCCAGGGCTGTGAAGTTCCTGCGCAGGTAGGTGGTGAAATCCAGGGTGATCTGCTTGGCCTTGGCGGGGTCCTGATCGCAGAGATAGTAGATGCTGGTCATCGTGTTGTAGATAAAGTGCGGGCGCATCTGCAGGGCCATGATGCTCGCGTGCTGGCGGGCGATCTCCCGCTCCTGGCGCAGGGACTGCTCGACCTCGTCGGAGAGGATGATGACGAACATGGTCAGGGCCAGGATGGAGATGCTGATGTCGGTGACCAGCGGGATGAAAACGAAGGCAGAGATTGTAATGCTGAACACCAGCGGAATCAGGAAAACGAGCAGGGCGCGAAAGTGCCTTGGGGACAGGCTGGCGCGCCTGCGGACTGTCCCTTCCAGGGTAAGGAGCAGCATGGCGATGACAGGCGCCATCAGCAGCGGATGCAGGGGCCCGCAGGCAAACTCCGGCAGCATGGAATAAAAGCCCTCTTTGAACTGGGCGATCACCAGCAGGACGACGAAGAGGCCCCCCAGGGCAAGCTCGATATGTAAAAGCGCACTGTTCCTGTACCCTTCCCCGCAGCAGTGCAGCAGATAGATCGTGAGCATCGGGAACAGCATCGGGGTGAGCAGATACTCCAAAAAGGCGATCAGCTTCTGCAGCGTCAGAAATTCGGGCTTGTCATAGGTGAACATGTCGATGAAGTACAGGATCAGGCACAGCATGAGAATCGAAAAGAAGGAAATGAAAAAGCGTCTGCTCCATCGGTCAAGGCCGGGCATGACGGCGGCGACCCAGAGGCCCAGCATCGTCAGCAGGACGATCATGCCGGCGACAAAGTAAACGCTCAGCAGCATCCCGTTCAATTTTCCGCACCTCCCGGTAAAAGCGGATAGCGCAGCTTTTTCAGCTGGGCGCGCACCCCCGCGGCTGTGAGGGGCTTGAGCATGAAGCCGCTGGCCCCGGTACTCCAGGCATCCAGAGAATAGTCGCTGTACGCCGTCAGAAACACCACATTGGTGCGGGGATTGATCGCAAGCAGCCTTCGGCAGAGCTCCAGCCCGCTTGTCTTGCCGAGCTCGATATCCAGAAAGGCCAGGGACACCGGATTGGCTTCGGCAAAGGCGACCGCCTCCGACGGGCGCAGAAAGCCCGTGACGACGGCGTTCGGCAGCGCCTCTTCCAGAACGGGCAGGCCGCCGCTCAGGATGATTTTTCTGTCATCCACCATGATGACATGCAGGGCCTCTCTCTGCTCCGCCGTGCCGTCCAGAAGGGTGCCGACGCTGATTTCCAGAAGTTGGGAGAGTCGGGAAATCGTCCCGGCGTCCGGCATGCGGCTTCCGTTTTCCCAGCGGGCCACCGTGGATCGCGTCACACTCAGCAGATCTGCCAGCTCCCGCTGGGACAGGCCTCGCTCGATTCTGTGTTTCTTCAAGGCTTCCGCAAACAGCATATTCATTTCCGCATCTCCCCTCTTTCGCAGTCAACGGCGTCGGTCGCCGGCGTCTCCGTTTTTTTACATTTTACTACAAGACGCGCCAAATGCAAGCGCCGGAGAGAAAATAGGGGGTGACAATCTGGAACCCCCCCTTGCAAAGCGGAGAAAAATGAGTACAATAGCAGACATTAAGGCAATACCGCATAATTCGGCAAGAGCAGATCCTGAGAAAATTTGGGTTCTGATAAAGGCACTTTTTTGCAGATGTACTTTGTGTACCTCAAGAAAAAGTGACGAAGTGCGGTGTTGCCTTAATGCTTTTTATCGGGATGCGCGGCATCCCGTGAGATCACAGGAGTTTTTTTAGAAGAAATGATTAGCTACTATTCCGCTGTTCTCCTGCTGTGCTGGCTGGCCCTGATCATCCTGAGCCTTCTGATCTGGGAAAATGACCGGATGGCCAGATCGGACAAGCAGCTTCTGTACCTGACCTATGCGCTCATTATTCTCGCCTCTCTTGCCGAGTGGGGCGGCGTTCAGCTTGACGGGAAGACACACATTCCGGTCTGGGTCCTGATCGCCGTAAAGTGTGCCGACTATATCCTCACGCCTCTGGCCGGCGGGGCCCTGTCCCTGCAGATGCGGCTCAGAATCCCCTGGCGCTGGGCGCTGATCGGCATTCTCACATTCAACACGCTCTATCAGCTTGTCTCGGCCTTTACCGGCTGGATGATCACGGTGGACGAGGCGCATCATTATACCCACAGCCTTGGCTATATCCTGTACATTCTGCTGTGCCTGTTCATCATTGCCCTGGTATGCCTCTCCTTCGTCCTGTACGGACAGCCGTTTCGCAAGCACAACCGCAAATCGCTCTATGCCATCATCGCCTTCATCGCCATCGGCGTCGGCATTCAGGAGGGTATGCAGGATCATTTCCGCACCACATATCTGACTCTCACGATGGGCGCGGCGCTGATGTTCATTCATTACATGGAATTTACCTTCCTGAAGCTCGACGATCAGGTTGCGGTGCAGCAGCTCCAGCTCGATACCGATGCGCTGACCGGTCTTTCCAGCCGCCACGCGTATTCCGCCGGGCTGAATGTGCTGTCCGCCATGATACCGGACGATCTTGCAGTCTTCATCATCGACATCAACGGCCTCAAGGAGGTCAACGACAAGCACGGCCATGAGGCCGGCGACGAGCTGATCTGCGGCGCGGCGAAGTGTATCCGCAGCGTCTTCGGCGACGAGGCGCACTGCTACCGCACCGGCGGCGATGAGTTTGCCGTGCTGGCAAATCTCAGCCGGGCGGAGGCCGAGGACAGAGCCGCGCGCCTGAAGTCGGAGACGGCCCGCTGGCACGGCGAGGCCGGGCAGAGCCTCAGCATGGCCATCGGCTATGCTCTCGCGTCGGATAACCCTGACTATACGATCCAGAAGCTTCTTCGGGAGGCGGACATGGCCATGTATGCCTCCAAGGCGGAATACTACAGTCAGGACGGCCACAACCGCCGCTATTATCGCAGATGAGCACGCTGGGCGGGATCCCCTCTCCCGCCCGGCCGCCCATAAAAAAAGAGCTCTTCGGTTTTCCGAAGGGCTCCTTCTTTATGCTTTAGGCAATACCGCATAATTCGGCAAGAGCAGATCCTGAGAAAATTTGGGTTCTGATAAAGGCACTTTTTCGCAGATGTACTTTGTGTACCTCAAGAAATGCCGCAGGCGGATTGTGCGGTATTGCCTTTATACTATTATACCGGCAGGTAATCCAGCGGGTCGACGCTCTCGCCGTCAAGATACATGGCGAAGTGCAGGTGTGTCCCCTGGCCGATTTCGCACAGGGCGGTGGCGCCGACAGCGCCGATCACATCCCCGGCCATGACCCAGTCGCCGGGATTCACCGCCGGGATGGAGGCGAGGTTTGCATACCTGGCCTGCGTCCCGTCGCCGTGATCCACGGTCACGACGGTGCCGTAAAGCCCGTCCTCCTCCACGTTCATCACCACGCCTGACATGGCGGCGCAGACCGTCTCGCCGAGGGGCGCGAGGATATCCACGCCCTCATGGGTGCGCCAGTCGCGCAGCGTCATATCATAGTGCAGGTGCTCCACATCATGCAGGCGCTCCAGCTCGCCCTCCACAGGCCAGCAGGTCTCGCCCGCATCCGTCTCGTTCCAGACAGGCTCTGCCTCCTCTTCTTCGGTGATCTCTTCCATGACCGGCTCCGCCTCCTCTGCAGGCTCGGCCGGGACGGCCATGACCTCCAGCTTCGGCGCTTCGACATCCGGCGTGACAAGCACGGTCTCCACGCGGGGCTCCAGGCTGAAATCGTTCAGGTCTTCCATAGTCTCATTTCCCACGCTCATCATCCAGGCGGACAGCCCGATGACGGCAGCGCAGAGGAAAAGGACTATGTAGAAGCCCTTCCCCGTCAGAAATCCCTCCAGCCCATGGCCGGAGCTGTTGCTGTTCATTCTTTTTTGACCTCCTTAAAACCAGTTGTTTGCCTTGCGATCCTATTTTTGCCTGGCAAAGGAGGAAATATACACATGAACGCCGGAAAAGATTTCCGCGCTAAAAACGAGATCATACGATTCCCTGACAGGAAGCTGACTTGGCATTTCGAGCAGAGCTTGCGCCAGACAAGGCAGCTTTCGCAGAGCGCAAATTTTTCAGAAGATGACGCAGGCGGATTGTGCGGTGTTGCCTCAGGGGATCGTATCAGTTGTCCGCCAGATTGAATCCGTTCTTCATGACCTCGCTCGCGCTGAGCAGGACCTTGTTGAGGACGCCGATGCTCTCCTCCCGGCACATGGCGCAGAGCTTTGTGTTCGCCTCCGCCGTGAGGCTGAAGTCGCCGCTCTCCGTCATCCTGCGGTCGTATTCGCGCACGAGCTGCCGGCCGCGGATCGCCACCGCGTCCTGATAGCGCTCGATATTCTGCTGCGCGGCGGCATAGCATTTGTCGGCCAGCGCGCCGATCAGCCTGCTGCACCAGAAGAGGTTATCCGTGGAGACGTCTGTCGTCACCCGGCTGAGAAAGCCCGGCATCTCCGGCGCGTTGGTGTAGACCGGCAGCCACGCGGCAAAGGTGGTGGAGCCGAAGGACACCCACTCGATCCCCTTGATGGCCTCCGGCATATAGGGGCGGATCTGGCAGATGGCCGAGACGCCGGTGCGGTTGATGCCGATGGAGCGGTACATGCCGCGCTTGCCGTTGTCGTACCTGGTGTAAGGATTGTAGGGCGTGCCCGCGTAATGGGCGGACAGAAGATGCGCCACGTCATCGGCGTCGACCTTCCGATCCGGCACCAGGGCCCAGGGGATATTGTCGCTCTCGGGGCCGAACTCGGCGTTCTCCCCTTCCCAGCGGTGCGAATACGGGGTGAGCCAGCGGCCCATGTACCAGGCGCGGGGCGTGTTGTAAACATGGTCCATATCCCGGCGGGAGCCGAACACGTCCCGGGGATTGAAGACGCCGCCGCGGTTGAGATCCAGGTGGTTTTCCGCGATAAATTCCCGCAGATCCGCGGAGCACAGGTGCGCCTCCTGCTTCCCAAAGGCGTCGTCCAGATCGAAGGAATCCATGGCGAACTGATTCGGCGCGATAACCACCGCGTCGTCAGGGATCTTCCGGGCCATCCAGTGGTGGCCGCCGATGGTCTCCAGCCACCAGACCTCGTTCTGGTCGTTGAAGGCGATGCCGTTGGATTCATAGGTGCCGTACTTTTCCAGCAGGGAGGCCAGGCGCAGGACGCCCTCCCGCGCGCTGCGGATATAGGGCAGGACGAGGACCACAATGTCCTCCTCCCCGATGCCGCCGGGCGTCGCCTTTTCCCGCCTGGACTTTGCTTCTTTGTATTCCACCAGCGGGTCCGCCGACAGAACGCGGGGGTTGGAGGTGATGGTCTCGGTCGCGGTCATGCCGACGTTCGCCGCGTTGATGCCGGTGGCCGCCCAGATCCCTTTGGCTTTGTCCACGCTGGGGCAGGCGGTATAGCGCATGGGCTCCTCAGGCAGGTCGATCTCCAGGTGTGAGAGGACGCTTTTGTATTTTCTCGGCTGCTTCTTCGGCTCCACGACGATCATTTTCTTCACGTCAAAATGCCCGTCGTCCGTGCGGGCAATCATGGTGGAGCGGTCATTGCTGGCATTTCTGCCGACCAGAATGGTAGTGCATGACATGCTGATGGTGACTCCTTTCACAGATGCATATAGACTGATTATATCATCATTTCGAAACACGTCAAGAAAAGGACAGGCTCTTTCGAACCTGTCCTTCTGGTCTATGCGGTTTTGTCTCCGGGAATTACTTCTTGATGGAGAAGAAAGCGGCCTTGCCGGGGTACTGGGCGACATCGTCAAGCTCTTCCTCGATGCGGAGAAGCTGGTTGTACTTGGCGACGCGGTCGGTACGGGAGGGAGCGCCGGTCTTGATCTGGCCGGCGTTGACAGCGACAGCGATGTCAGCCAGAGTGGTGTCCTCGGTCTCACCGGAGCGGTGGGAGACGATGGCGGTGTAGCCGGCGCGGTTGGCGGTCTGGATGGCGTCGAGGGTCTCGGTCAGGGAGCCGATCTGGTTGACCTTGATCAGCACAGCGTTGGCAGCGCCGAGCTCGATGCCCTGCTTGACGCGGGAGGCGTTGGTGACGAAGAGGTCGTCACCGACGAGCTGCACGCGGTTGCCGAGGCGCTTGGTGAGCTTGACCCAGCCGTCCCAGTCGTCTTCGCCCAGGCCGTCCTCGATGGAGATGATGGGGTACTTGTTGACCAGGTCTTCCCACATGTCGATCATCTCATCGCTGGTCATGACAGTGCCGCGCTTGGGCAGATGGTACTTGCCGTCTTCCTTGTTGAACCAGTCGGAGACAGCGGCGTCCATGGCGATCATGAAGTCCTCGCCGGGCTTGTAGCCGGCCTTCTCAATGCCTGCAACCAGAGCCTTGAGAGCATCCTCGTCGCTGGCAAGGTCGGGAGCGTAGCCGCCCTCATCACCCACGCCGGAGGGAGGAACGACCTTCTTGAGGGCATGGAACACCTCAGCGCACATGCGCAGAGCTTCCTTGAAGTTGGGGGCGCCGACGGGCATGATCATGAACTCCTGGATGTCAACGGAGTTGGTGGCGTGAGCGCCGCCGTTGAGGACGTTCATCATCGGGACGGGCAGGGTCTTGGCATTGACACCGCCGATGTAGTTATAGAGGCTGGTGCCGGTGACAAGAGCGCCGGCCTTTGCGCAGGCCAGGGACACGCCGAGGATGGCGTTGGCGCCGAGTCTGGTCTTGTTGGGGGTACCGTCGAGCTCGATGAGCATCTTGTCGATGCCGGTCTGATCGAGGACGTTCATGCCGAGGAGAGCTTCCGCGATTTCGCCGTTGACATTGTCAACTGCCTTCTGCACGCCCTTGCCGCCGTAACGGGCCTTGTCGCCGTCGCGCAGCTCGCAGGCCTCGTGGATACCGGTGGAAGCGCCGGAGGGGACAGCCGCTCTGCCGATGGTGCCGTCGTCGAGGGTGACTTCGACTTCGACAGTGGGATTGCCGCGGGAGTCAAGGATCTCTCTGGCCATCACGTCAACGATCTCAAAATACTGTTTCATTGCATCATTCCTCCAATTTTTACTGTACAGGCTCACCTGCACAGCATGATTTTAATAAGCTCCGTTCCCTCCGCCGAAAGCGGCGGGCGCGGATACCCACAGGATTCCATCCGTTTACGCATGGCATCCCATGGTTAAGCTGATTATAACCCATCTGCACGGAAAAATAAAGAAGAGATTCTAAATTCTTCCGCAATATTTCATATTTTCTTCACTTTGCACAATGGGGATATGAAAAAGCCGGTACGGAAACGACGCCCGCACCGGCAGAATGTGAAAAGAAAGCGCTTATTTTTTCGCAAGGCCCTTCTGACGGGCATACTCAGCCGCGCCGAGAGCGCCCATGAGCTGGGGATCGGTCTTGAGATTGACGACCTTGAGCTTCA
>CADARY010000068.1 GCA_902790375.1 Oscillospiraceae bacterium
CTACTTCCGTAAACGCATACGATACATGGGCGGCCGCGTTATTGCCGTCCATCGTTTTGTAGTGTCTCTCCATACACTCATCTCCATTTTTCAAATTTTGCCGTAGGGATCCTGCCGTGAAAAGCTCCCGACATACAGTTTAAGAATAAAACATTTTCTTCGGTTTGTAAAGCATAACTGAAATATCGTGCCGATTTTTGTGGACTCTTACTGCATTTTCGTCCCGATAATTGTACACTTTTCAAGTGTTCTGTGTTATAATCGAAAACATACTGCTGAAGTAATGATATCCTGCATGAAAGAGGTGTGTTTTATGGCGGGCGGATCCGGCCCCCGCGGGCCTGTCAAGTTCCTCACGGAGGAGGAAAAAAAGAACATGCCGAAGGTGACGAAGGAGCTGCTCAAGCGCATCCTGTCCTATCTCCGGCCATACTGGCTGCAGCTTCTGCTGGTGCTGCTGGCAATCATTCTCTCGTCCTCGGTTGGTCTGCTGCCCTCCATCATTACGGGGCGCGTGGTGGACGAGGCCCTGGTCGGCAAGAATATGAAGCTTCTGATTCAGCTTCTGCTGACGGCCTTTTTCACGCTGGCCTTGTCCCAGGTCATCAGCGTGCTGGAGAGCTATATCAATGCCTGGATCTCCCAGCGCATTATCTTCGACATGAAAAACGAGATGTATGATCACCTGCAGCACATGCCCCATTCCTTCTTCGCCACCGAAAAGCAGGGCGACATCATCACGCGCATGAATACCGATATCTCCGGGGTGAGCTCTGTCATCTCCGGCACGCTCTCGAGCATTGTAAGCAACATCGCCACGGTAGTGACCACGCTGGTCGCGCTCTTTTCCATGAGCTGGAAGCTTGCCATTGTGGGGGTGCTGGTCATTCCCCTGCTGATCCTGCCGACACGCAGCGTGGGGCGTACCCGCTGGCAGCTCCTGCGGGAGAGTCAGGCCAAAAACGATGAGATGAACCAGCTTATCAATGAGACGCTCTCGGTCTCCGGCTCTCTGCTGGTCAAGCTCTTCACCCGAGAGAAGCTGGAGTACGACCGCTTTGTGGCCGTCAATGAGGAGGTCACACAGCTTGCCCTCAAGGAACAGCGCAGCGGCAAGTGGTTTCGTGTGGTCATGGGCATGTTCACACAGCTCGGTCCCCTGCTGATCTATTTTGCGGGCGGCTGGCTCATCATTTCCAGGACCGATCCGACGCTTACCGTCGGCACCATCACGGCCACCGTCGCACTCATCAACCGGCTGTACCGCCCGGTGGAATCTCTGCTGAATATCCAAGTGGATTTCACCCGCTCGCTGGCTCTCTTCTCGCGAATCTTCGACTACTTTGACCGGGAGATCGCCATCGTCTCCCCGCCCCACGGGCGCAAGGCCTCCATGGAGCATGCCTGTGAGATCCGCTTCGACCATGTCCGCTTCTCCTATGTGCCTGAAAAGCCGATGCTCCGGGACATCAATTTCACGATCCCCACCGGCAAAATGTATGCCATCGTCGGTCCCTCCGGCTCAGGCAAGTCCACGCTTGTCAATCTGATCCCGCGCCTGTACGACGTGACCGGCGGCGCCGTCACCATCAACGACATCAACGTGAAGAGCTACGACCTCAGCTTCCTGCGCAGCAACATCGGCGTTGTCACGCAGGAGACCTATCTCTTCAACGGCACCATCCGCGACAATCTCCTCTATGCCAAGGCGGACGCCACGCAGGAGGAGCTGGAGGCCGCCTGCCGAATCGCCAACATCCACGATTTCATTATGCGCCAGCCGAACGGTTACGCCACCGAGGTGGGAAACCGGGGTCTGAAGCTCTCCGGCGGTGAGAAGCAGCGCCTCTCCATCGCGCGCGTGGTGCTCAAGGACCCGCGCATCCTGATCCTGGACGAGGCCACCTCCGCCCTGGACTCCATCTCCGAGAACGCCATCCAGGACGCGCTGGAGAGCATCATGCGCGGCAGGACCAATATCGTCATCGCCCACCGTCTCTCCACGATCCTCAAGGCCGACAGCATCCTTGTGGTCAAGGATGGGGTCATTGCCGAGCAGGGCACCCACGATGAGCTGCTTGAGCGGGGCGGCGTGTACCGGGAGCTCTACGAGACGCAGTTCAGGCAGGTGCTCGACTACGAGGCCGGGCACGCAAACGACACGGAGATAAGCCCTTCTGAAACCGTCTCCAAAGAAAACTGAGAAAAGTGCGGCTCGGTACTTGACAAAGCGCCGCCTCTGTGGTATTCTATATAAGCTTTAAGGAGCTGATATGAATATCGCGGGGTAGAGCAGCTGGTAGCTCGTCGGGCTCATAACCCGGAGGTCGTTGGTTCGAATCCTTCCCCCGCAACCACTTCGAGTGTCCGTAACGGATTTCGTTACGGACACTCGATTTCTTTTACAAAGGCATATTCGTTTCTCGCTATGTACGGCGCTGTCACAAACGTATATGGCTGCAAAATCGCAGGGATCGGTCCCCTGATCGACCCGCTGAAAAATGCAGAATGCCGCAAAACGGCGGGGCCGACAAGGGTGAAGGTGCATCGCCCCGAAGAGCCAAGAGCGGCCGGCCCGGGCCGCCTGTTCAGCCACTCCTGCTCGGTTTCTTTTGGACTGTCGGCCGCTTTTCTACAGAAGCGCCAGCAGCTCGCTGCGGACGCCGTCCATGCGCGGGTCGATCAAGCCGAAGTCCATCTGCTTCCAGCTCCAGAGGCTGTGGGCGATACCGTGGCGGGCAAAGACTTCATGCAGATCCCGGAACCATTTGAGCGCCTCCTCCGGCGGCACCACATCAATGACGCCGAACTCTCCGCAGTAGAGCTCTGTGCCCTCCTTCTCGGCCTTCTCGACAGCCGGCGCGAGAAAGTCCTCAAACCACGCGGGAGAGGCGCCGCAAGCATCATACGTGCTTCGGACATCCCTGTAATCGGGATTCCAGTAAGCGCCCTGGTGGGTGAAGATCATCGGCTCATAGAAATGGAAATTGTAGAGCACATGCGCGTCATAGGGCGCGTCCAGCTCCGGCAGGGTGCGGGCGCTGTTCCAGCGGTAGCTGCCGAGCAGAACCGCCGTGTCGGGCGCGTGGTCACGGATGCGGCGCACACATTCCCGGGAGATGCGTTTCCAGGCCGGAAGATATTCCGCCTCCGTCACCTCATTCAGAAGCTCAAAAACGATCTGATCGGGCCGATCCCCGTAGCGGGCGGCAAAGGCCTCCCAGATGGCGTAAAAGCGCGCCTGATACGATTCGTTTGTGAAAAAGCCGTCCTCATGCTCCCCCGCGTCGAAGGAGAAGCCCGGGGTCTTGTGCAGATCCAGCACCGCCTTGAGGCCGTACTGCCGGCAGAGGGCGAAGGCATTGTCAATGCGCCGAAGGCCCTCCTCCTTCATGCTGCCGTCCTCGTTCTGGATGACATTGTAGTCTACGGGGATGCGCACATGGTCAAAGCCGAGGGCCGCGATCTCACGGAAATCTGCCTCGGTGATGAAGGTGTTGAGGCGCTCCTCGCTGTAATCGCACTGGGACAGCCACCCGCCCAGGTTTACCCCCTTATTGATGCCCAGTTCTTTCAGCATAAGCGGATGAACATGTACACCTTGCCCATGTCGAACTTGGAGTAGTCGGCGGAGCGGAGCTGGGCGATCATGATGGGGACAGTCTTCATTTCGGCCTTGGTCAGCAGCAGGGAGGGCAGGAAGTAGTTGTTCCAGGACTGAACAAAGGAGAAGATGAGCTGCACGGCGAGCGCGGGCCTGAGCATGGGGAGGATGATGAAGTTGAAGGTGCGAAACTCCCCGCAGCCGTCCACGCGGGCCGCGTCCACGATCTCCATGGGGAGATTGGACTCCATGTACTGCTTGATATAGAAGAACACGATGGGAGCCGCGATGCCCGGCAGGATCAAAACCCAGTAGTTGTTGGTCAGGCCGAACTTGTAGCAGATCTGCACGAAGCCGGAGGCGGACACCTGGGTCGGGATGACCATGATGGCCATGATGAAGCCGAAAAGGAGCTTCTTGCCCTTGAAGTCATAGGCCTGGAAGCCGTAAGCCGTGAGGGCGGAGAAGTAGGTGGTGAGAACGGCGGTGCAGGCGGCGACGATAAAGCTGTTGAGAAGGCCGCGGGGGATGTTGATGGAGCTGTCCGTCCAGGCATTTCGGAAGTTTTCCAGCATGTGTCCGCCGGGGATCAGTGTAAAGCCTGCCTGGAGCTGGCCGTTGGAGCGGCTGGCGTTGATGAACAGCATGACGAAGGAGAACAGGCACAGGATCGACAGGAAAATCAGGATGGCGTAGACGAGGACACGCAGCACAGTGAGCTGCACCACGGCGCGTCTGGCTTCTTTCGGTGTGGCGGAATTCATCTTTCTCCCTCCTTAATCCTTCTTGTTCAGTGTGCGGAAAACCACGAGACTCAGGATGCCCGTGATGATAAAGATGATCACGGAGATGGCGCCGGACATGCCGTAGTTCTTGCTGCCACCGAGATAGTTGTTCAGATACATGACCAGCGTCATGGAGGTGCGGTCCGGCATGCCCTTGCCCTTGGTGAGAACCTGAGGCACATCGAACATCTGCAGGCCGCCGATCATGGCGGTGATGATCGTGTAGACGAGGATCGGCATCAGCAGCGGCAGCGTGATCCTGAAGAAGGTCTGCACGGAGCTGGCCCCGTCCAGATTCGCCGCCTCAAACAGATCCTGGTCAATGCCCATGATGCCCGCCATCAGCAGGATCGTGGTGTTGCCGAACCACATGAGGAAGTTCATCAGGCTGATCAGGCCGCGCACCGTGCCCTTGTAGGCGAAGAAGTCGATGGGCACATCGCTCCAGCCCCAGGCCTGGATGAGCTGGTTGACCGGGCCGACATTGGAAAAGAGCGTGAAGAACAGCATTGAGAAGGCCGAGGCCATGATGAGGTTCGGCATGTAGATGACCGTCTTGAAAAACTGCTGGCCCTTGATGTTCAGCCGGTAGCTGGTGAAGAAGATCGCCAGCAGCAGCGCGATCAGAATCTGCGGCACCGCGCCCAGCAGCCACAGGATCAGGGTGTTGCCGGCGTACTTGAGGATGTTGATGGTGCCGGACTTGTCCGGGGTGAAGAGCTTGACATAGTTGCCGAAGCCCACAAAGTTGGGTCCGACCTGCTTGAGACCCTCGCGGTAGTTTTCAAAGAAGCTGTTGTAGATGGTCAGCACCTGCGGCGCAAAGGTGAACACGAAGTACGCAAGGAAGAAGGGCAGGATGAACAGATAGCCCCACTTGGCGTAGGAGACCCCCTTCTGATTGCGGCGCAGTTCTTTTTCGTTCACGGATGATACCCCCTCGGAAAACATTCAATGATTGCTGGATGAAGAACGCATCGCGGCGCACAGCGTCTGTACGCTCCGATCCGCTCTTTACGAGAGCGGGGCGAGGCATGTGCCTCGCCCCGTAAGGTTTGCCGGTGTCGCCGTATTTCAGTTCAGATCACGGAGTCACGATGGTGGGGTACTTCTCGTTGACGTAGAGGTAGAAGTTCTCCATGGCGGTGTTCTGATCGACGGAGCCGCGGTAGTACTCCTGGAGGGAGTTCTGCAGGCCTTCGTTGAGCAGCTGGTCATAGATGGTGTGGTTCTGCCAGACGATGTTGTCGGTCATCTCGGAGAAGACAGCGACGTCGTTCTGGCCGCCGAGGAAGGCAGAGCCGTAGCTGGGGTCAGCGGCAAACTTGGCGTTGACGGCCATGTTGTTGGAGAACTGGGCCTCGTTCGCGACAAGCTTGGTGCAGACATCCTCGTTGTTGATGAAGGTGTTCATCACGTCGGCGAGCATGGAGGGGTTATCGGTGCCGGCAGGCGCGAGCAGCCAGGTGCCGCCCCAGAAGTGGGCAGCGGGGCCTTCGCAGATGGCCCAGTCGCCGCTGCAGCCCTTCTCGGGATCCTGGGCATTGCCCATGCAGAAGTTGAAGTACCAGGCGGGGCCGAAGAAGCACATGGTCTTGCCGTCGGCAAACATCTGGACGTTCTTCTCATCGTCCCACACGCCGGCAGTCAGGGTGTAGCCGTTCTTGATGAACTCGTCGGTCTGGGCCATCCAGGCTTCGATCTGGGGATCCATCTGGAGGTTGTTGTCAGCGTCGACCCAGGGCATGGTGCAGTTGTTGGAGAAGGGACGGAAGGTCTCGGCAAAGGAGGCGGTCATGTAGTAGCCCTTGGCCTTGGCGTCGGCAGCGACAGCGTTGAACTTATCCCAATCGGACAGAGCAGCCTGAACCTCGGCGGGATCATCGGTGCCCAGCACGTCCTTGGCGATGGAGCGGCGATAGATCAGCGCGGAGGGGCAGCACTGGAAGGAGACACCCTTGACAACGCCGTTGGCGTCGGTCGCGGCCTGCACGGTGTACTTGTAGGCGTTGGAGAAGTCGTTCACGCCCAGAGCCTGGATGTCCTGGGTGAAGTCGGAATCAACGTACTTGAGGATGTAGTCGGCCTCGGCCAGGAACATGTCGACCTTGTCGTCGTCCTTGGCATCTGCCTGATTGAGCAGGGCGGCGTCGAGAGCATCCTGATAGGCGCCGTTGTCGCTGGGAACGATGACCCAGTTGACGGTCACGCCTTCGGGGACGGTGTAGTACTTCTCAAAGAAGCCCTTGAACTCTTCATTCCATGCGTAGATGTTGAAGACCTTACCCTCGGGTTCATCCGCAAATGCGGCGGGAGCACAGAGAGCGAATACAAGGACAAGAACCAGAAGCGATGCGATAAGCTTTTTCATGATCTTTCCTCCTGAAAATATTATTTTTTGCGGACTTCCTGCCCGCGGATTAACAGATTTGCCGGACCGAGCCGCCCTCCTGCAGCCTGCCCTCCACGATCACGCGGTCGAGGATCGCGGTGCGCGGATGCTCGATCTGCTCGATGAGCCGGGCAGCACCGGACTCACGATCCGGGAGAGGGGGATGCCGTCATAGCCCACGGCGGAGATATCCTCCGGCACCCGCAGGCCCGCATCGTGGATCGCATTGAGCCCGCCGATGCAGGAGTAGTCGTCCGGAAAGAAGATGCAGGTCGGTCTCTCGGGGTCCGCCAGCAGCTCTCTCGTAATAGCGCCGCAGCTTTTCGGATCGTGGAACACGCCCTGACGTATCCATTTGTCCGGGATCTGAATGCCCAGCTCCTCACAGGCCCGGTGAAAGCCCGTGAGCCGCCCCACGGTCACACTGGTGGACTCCCCGTGGATGAGGGCAATTTTGCGGTGACCCTTCGCCGCGACGAAACGCACCAGCGCATCCATGCCCATGAGGTTGTCGGACAGCACGGCGATGCGGTCGTTGAATACGTGGTCGATGGTGGCCACCGGCAGATCCGACTGCACCAGCTCCGTCACCATGGGATCCGTGAAATCCGCCGAGGCGATCACCACCCCGTCCACACCGCGGTAGCGGCAGTGCTGGAGGTAGCTGGTCTCGCGCTGACCGAGACCCCGGTTGATGAAGGTGAGGTCGTATCCGTGCCGCTCGGCCTCGCTGCGGATGCTGTCGAGCACGGTGGAGAAGAACTCATGCGCAAGGCCGCCGTGCATGGGATCCACAAACAGGACGCCGATGTTGTAGCTGCGCTTGGTCTTCAGGGCGCGGGCAGAGGCGTTGGCCATGTAGCCCAGCTCATCTGCGATGCGCAGGATGCGGGAGCGGGTCTCTTCCCCGATGTCGGGCTGGCCGTTGAGGGCCTTGCTGACCGTGGCCGTCGAAACGCCGCAGCGCTGGGCAATGTCTTTCAACGATACCATGGAGGCCAGCTCCTTTTTACTTAATCGTTTTCGTGATCTCAATGTAACTCATTTCTTCAAAAATTGCAAGTCCTTTTTCATGAAAAATCCTTGTTTTCATGAAGATTGGTATAATTCCACAAAACAGGCCCGCCCTGTTTAGAAAATTCCACCAAAAGCAAACCGCACGATATGACGCTGAGCTTCTGAAATACTGTTTTCTACGTAGATATTATAAAAAAACTACTGATTTTCAAAAAAACACTTGCTTTTTTTCAAAAAGTGCGGTACTCTCTATTATGCTTAAACGATTAAGTGGAGGCGAGGACTTATGCAATACGGACACTTTGACGACGCACGGCGCGAATATGTGATCACCACGCCGCGCACTCCCCTGCCCTGGATCAACTATCTGGGAAGCGAGGATTTCTTTACGCTGTTTTCCAACACGGCCGGCGGCTACAGCTTCTATCGGGACGCGCGTCTGCGCAGGCTCACGCGCTACCGCTACAACAATGCGCCTCTGGATCAGGAGGGCTTCCACCTTTATATAAAGGATGGGGACTGCGTCTGGAACCCGGGCTGGCAGCCGGTGCAGGCGGAGCTTGACAGCTACTGCTGCCGCCACGGTCTGGGCTACTCCGTGATCGAGGGAGCCAAAAACGGCGTCAGGCTCACGCAGGAGATGATGGTGCCGCAGGGGGACAGCTGTCTTCTCATGCGCGTCACCGTGAGCAACGTCGGGGCGCAGGCGAAGTCGCTCCGGCTCTTCCCCTATGTGGAGTTCTGTCTCTGGGACGCGATGGACGACTCCTCCAACTTCCAGCGCAACTACTCCATCGGCGAGGTGGAGGTGTCGGGCGCCGCCATCTACCACAAAACCGAGTACCGCGAGCGCCGGGATCACTATGCCGTCTTCTGGGCAAACCGCACGCCGACGGGTTTTGACACCTCCCGAGAGGCTTTTCTCGGCCTCTACGGGAGCCCCGCGAGACCCGAGGCAGTGTTCGGCTCCGGCTGCACAAACAGTGTCGCGCACGGCTGGCAGCCCATCGCCGCCCAGCAGTTCGACCTTCGTCTTCAGCCCGGCCAGAGCTGCAGTCTTCTCTTTGGCCTCGGCTATATTGAGAACCCGGCGGCAGAGAAGTGGGCGGCTCCCGGCGTCATCAACAAGACCCGCGCCGAGGCTATGATGGCCCGCTACGCCGACAGCGCCTCCTTTGACGGCGCGATGGAAAAGCTGTGCGCCTGCTGGGATACGCTTCTGAATAAGTACCGGGTCGTCACGGGCGATAAGCGTCTGGATCGCATGGTGAATATCTGGAATCAGTACCAGTGCATGGTCACCTTCAATATGAGCCGCTCGGCCAGCTACTACGAGAGCGGCATGGGCCGCGGTATGGGCTTTCGCGATTCCTGCCAGGATCTGCTGGGCTTTGTGCACATGATCCCGGAGCGCGCGCGTGAGCGTATCCTGGACATCGCCGCCACACAGTTTCCGGACGGCAGCGCCTATCACCAGTACCAGCCCCTCACAAAGAAGGGAAACCTCGCCGTCGGCAGCGGCTTCAACGATGATCCGCTCTGGCTCATCGCCGGGACGGACGCCTATCTCCGCGAGACCGGGGACTGGGGCATCCTGGACGAGCAGGTGGATTTTGACAACGATCCCGGCCTTGCCCAGCCTTTTCTGGAGCATCTGCGCCGCAGCTTCCGCTACACCTGCGCCCATCTCGGCCCCCACGGTCTGCCGCTCATCGGCCGGGCCGACTGGAATGACTGTCTGAACCTCAACTGCTTCTCCGAGCATCCGGGTGAGAGCTTCCAGATCACCGGCCCCAGCGAAGGCCCCGTGGCAGAGAGCGTGTTCATCGCCGGCATGTTCGTCAAATACGGCCGCGCCTGGGAAGCGATCTGCCGCCATCTGGGTCTGGACGCCGAGGCGGACGAGGCACTCAAAGCCATCGAAAGTATGGAGAAGGCGACGCTCGACGCGGGGTGGGACGGCGCTTGGTTCCGCCGCGCCTATGATGCCTTCGGCCATGTCATCGGCGGCAGGGAGTGCGAGGAGGGCCAGATCTTTATTGAGCCCCAGGGCATGTGCGTTATGGCCGGCATCGGCAAGGAAACCGGTGAAGCGGCCAAAGCCCTCAGGAGCGTTGAGGAGCGCCTGGATACCAAGTACGGCATCGTGCTTCTGAACCCAGCCTACACGCGCTATCATCTTGAGCTCGGCGAAATCTCCAGCTATCCCCCCGGATACAAGGAAAACGCCGGCATTTTCTGCCACAATAACCCCTGGATCGTCTGCGCCGAGGCGGAGCTCGGCCACGGTGACCGGATCGCACCGAGCCCTATGTCTACAGCCAGATGGTGGCGGGCAAAGACGCTCCCAGCTTTGGTGAGGCCAAGAACTCCTGGCTCACCGGCACGGCAGCCTGGTCCTTCCTGTCGATCTCCCAGGCTATTCTGGGCGTGAAGCCGACCCTCGACGGACTGGAGATCGCCCCCTGTGTCCCCTCCGGCTGCAGGGACTATACCGTGACGCGCGCCTTCCGCGGGGCGGATTACGAGATCCGTGTGCACAATCCCGCGGGCGTGCAGCACGGGGTGAAGAGCGTCACGCTCAACGGCAGATCCCTCAACGGCAATCTGATCCCACCCCAGGCCGCCGGTACGAGGAATGTCATCGAGGTTCTGATGGGATAGAACAGCAAAAACTCCCGAATCGAAATTCGGGAGCTGCAGCAAAACGGTAAGTTGAGTCAGAAGCGCTTATCCTGTTGTTCAACAATGCGCCATTGAAGAAGCCGTGCAATACCGATCAAGCCGCCGGCGGAATGAATGATTGCCTAAAAACGATTTTATAACAGAAACTCGGGGCCGCTGCAAGACTCTCATTCTGCAGCGGCCCCGAGTTTCTATACTTTAAACGGATTCCTTTTCCCTTCAACACAGATCCCGCAGCAGCTCCCCGGCAAGGCCGCCGGGGCTGACGCTCTTCTTTGCCTCGTCGATCGGGCACCAGCGCCAGGCGTCCACCTCAAAATTGGGATGGGCCTCCGTCTCCGAGACCGTCACGGCGAAGTTCAGCATCAGCGTTTCAGACGGGGCGTAATAGTGGCTGCCGAGGTATTGCAGGCTCCCGGCCTCCAGCCCCAGCTCCTCCCGCAGTTCGCGGCGGACGGCATGCTCGGCAGTTTCGCCCTTGTCCACATAGCCCGCAGTGAGAACCTCCCCCGGCTCCCCATACTGGCGGATCAGGATCGTCCGCGTCCTCTCCGGGTTCAGCGCCACAATGCTGACCGCCGTGCTGAAGAGCGGAAAGCGGTAATCCCCGCAGCGCTCACAGTAGGCCACGATCCCGTCGGTGGGGTGCTCCCGCGCTTTGAGCCGCGTGCCGCAGAGCGGGCAGTAGTGCATCTCCATCAGCGGATCATGTCCTCAAACTCGGCCTCCGTCAGGATGCGGATGCCAAGGCTCTCGGCCTTGGTGAGCTTGCTGCCCGCATTCTCCCCGGCAAGGACATAGCTTGTCTTCTTCGACACGGAGCCCGCCGTCTTGCCGCCGAAGCTCTCAATGATGGCGCCGGCCTCGTCCCGTGTGTAGCGGGAGAGGGTGCCGGTGAGCACGAAGGTCTGCCCGGCAAAGCGGTCGTCCCTGCGTTCCTCATGGCTTGCAAAATCCACGCCCGCCTCGCGCAGTCTCCCGATCAGGTGCATGGACTGGGGCAGGGAAAACCACTCGGTGATAAAGCCCGCCGTGATGCCGCCGATATCCGGGATCAGGGTGAGCTCTTCCGCCGTCGCCGCCATCAGGGCGTCGAGATCCTTATAGTAAGAGGCCAGCACCTTTGCGGCCTTCTGCCCCACCTGGCGGATGCCGAAGGCGCACAGAAGCCGGGCCAGGCCCGCGCTCTTGCTGTTTTCGATGGCCGTGAGCAGATTGTCCGCGGACTTTTTGCCCATCCTGTCCAGCGCCGCGACCTTCTCCGCCTCCAGGTAATACAGATCCGCCGCACTGGAGACAAGGCCGCTGTTGATGAGGCTCTCACACACGGAGATCCCGAGGCCCTCGATATCCATGGCCTCGCGGGAGGCAAAGTGGACGATATTGCGCAGGCGCTGAGCCGGGCATTCGGGACTCGTGCAGCGAAGCGCCGCGCCGTCCTCATCCCGCGCCACCGGCGAGCCGCACTCCGGGCAGATCTCCGGCATGACGAAGGGCACTGCCCAGTCCGGGCGCTTGGCCTTGTTGACGGACAGGACCTCCGGGATGATCTCTCCGGCCTTCTGCAGCAGCACCGTGTCCCCGATGCGCAGATCCAGCCTGTCGATGTTGTCCTGATTGTGGAGCGTTGCGGCCGAGACCGTGGTGCCCGCAAGGCGCACCGGCTCCACGATGACCTTCGGGGTCAGAACGCCGGTCCGGCCGACCTGCACCACCACGTCAAGCACCCGGCTCTCCTTCTTCTCGGGCGGGTACTTGAAGGCCACCGCCCAGCGGGGCGCCTTGGCCGTGCTGCCGAGGGCTGCGCGCTGGGAGAGCGAGTCGATCTTGATGACCGCGCCGTCCATGTCGTAGGCAAGCTCGTCCCGGTGCTCGCCCAGCCACTCGATGCGCTGCACGCACTCGCCGATCCTCTCATAGCGCCGATAAGGCACCACGGGAAAGCCCATGGCCTTCATGGCGTCCAGGGTCTGGGCATGGCTGGTGTAGACATCGTCGGAGCTGTACTGCATATTGAAGCAGATGATGTCCAGCTTGCGGGAGGCGGCCACCTTCGGGTCGAGCTGCCGCATGGAGCCTGCCGCCGCGTTGCGGGGATTGGCAAGCAGGGTCTCGCCCCGCGCCTCCCGCTCGGCGTTCAGCTCCCGGAAGACTGCCTTGGACATATAGACCTCACCCCGGACGATGAGGCGCGCCGGGGCGTTTTCGATCCTGAGCGGCAGGGAGCGCACCGTGCGCAGATTCTCCGTCACGTTCTCGCCCACAAGGCCGTCGCCCCGGGTCGCGCCGCGCACGAACACGCCGTTTTCGTATTCCAGCGACATGGAAAGCCCGTCGATCTTCGGCTCCACGGTATACCCGTGGGGCTCGACGAGCAGGGCATCCATGCGCTCGCCGAAGGCATAGAGCTCATCGAGGGAAAAGACGTCCGTCAGGCTCTCCAGCGGCACCTGATGCTGTACCTGCTCGAACTTGCTCAGGGCCTGCCCGCCCACCCGCTGGGTGGGGGAATCGGGCGTGATGAGCTCGGGGTGCTCCGCCTCCAGAGCCTTGAGCCGCTGCATGAGCATGTCAAACTCATAGTCGGAGATGACAGGCGCGTCCTCCACATAGTAAAGGCGGCTGTGGTATTCCAGCTCCCTGCGGAGCTTTTCGATTTCCTTCTGTACGTCCATATTGTCGTCCTGCTTTCTATTGCATACTCATATAGGTTCCCGGCACCTTGCCCACGACCACCACATCGGAGATCATCACCTCGGTCACCACCTCGGCGCTCTCGGTGCCCCAGGGGATCAGGATGTCGATATCCACAATGACCTCCAGAACGAGCTGATGCTTGGTCTGATTGATTCCCGCCGTCACCACATTGTTCTGAAATTCCACCCGGGAGGAGGTCATCATGATGATCTCCACCGGCACGCCCGGCCCGCGGCCCATCAGCAGGCTCACGCCCGTGAGGTTTCCGAGGGGGACGCGCACCTCGATGGTGCGGTTCTCGGTGGCGCCGATGACCCGGTCCAGGATCTCCGCCGAGATGGCGTTGATGCGGGCCATGTTGGAGCTCACGGCGCTGATCTCCCCGGCCTCGTTCTTCTCCAGGCTCACGAAGCTCTCCCCGTCGTACTCCCCCTCCGCCATTACCTGGGCAATGACGCTGTTGACCTGGCCGGTCACGATATCGCAGGCGTCGGACACCGCGATCTGAATGGAGATATCCTGCAGAAACACAGCCGCGCCCGAGAGGAAAAGGCCGAGGCCGACAAGCAGCAGCAGGATGCTCAGGCCCGTTCCGATCCGGCGTGCCGGCGACGCCGGGCCCGTGGTATAGCGAAAGCGCTGTATCGGCCGATGATGCCTGCGGCGCATGGAATCACCCCCATGCGCCTATTATATGCCGCTCATCCCTCCAAGATTGCGCTGACGGCCATCATGATGCCGAGCTTGCCGGACTCATAGGTCAGGCCGCCCTGCATGTAGACGGTGTAGGGTTCGCGGAAAGGCCCGTCGGCAGAGAGCTCGATGGACGAGCCCTGGATGAAGGCGCCCGCCGCCATGATGACCGGGCAGTCATAGCCCGGCATGGCCCAGGGCTCCGGCGTGACATAGGAGTCCACCGGCGCGCCCGCCTGAATGCCGAGGCAGAAGCGCTTCATATTCTCAGGGCTTGCAAGCTTTACCATCTGGATGATATCGGACCGGGGATCGAGCGCCCCGGGAGAGCTCTCAATGCCGAGCTCCTCCATCATCCCCGCGCAGAAGCAGGCGGTCTTCAGGGCTTGGGCGACCACATGCGGCGCCATGAAGAGGCCCTGGAACAGCAGCCGGTTGTTGCCGAGGCTCGAGCCGCACTCCCCGCCGATGCCGGGGGTGGTAAGGCGCATGGCGGCCCGCTCCACAAGCTCCTTTGTGCCGGCGATATAGGCCCCTGTCGGCGCAATGCCGCCGCCGGGATTCTTGATGAGGGAGCCGACTGTTAAATCCGCGCCCACGTCGCCGGGCTCCTCCAGATCGGTAAACTCGCCGTAGCAGTTGTCCACCATGACATGGATGGCCGGATTGACTTTCTTCACGGTGTCCACGATCTTTGCGATCTCCCGGATGGAGAGGGCCCGCCGGTCCTCATATCCGCGGGAGCGCTGGATCATGACGCCCGCCACGCTTTTCTCCCGGATGGCTTCCCGGATGGCGTCATAGTCCGGCCCGCCGTCGGGGGCCAGGTCCACCTGGCCGTAGTCGATGCCGTAGAATTTGAGGGAGCCGAAGCAGTCCCCGGAAATGCCGATGGCCGTGCGCAGCGTGTCATAGGGCATGCCGGTGACGGCGAGGATCTTCTGCCCCGGCTCTGCCAGAGAGAACATCGCCGCCGTCAGCGCGTGGGTGCCGTTTACAAACTGGATGCGGACCAGCGCGGCCTCGGTGCCGAAAACGTCGGCATAGATCTTATCCAGGGTCTCGCGGCCCAGATCGTCATAGCCGTAGCCGGTTGTGCCGGCAAAGCAGGCCTCCGAGACCCGGTGGTTCTGGAAGGCCTCCATCACCTTGCGGGTGTTGTGCTCGGCCACAAGGTCGATTTCCTGAAAGCGGCCGCCGAGCTTTTCCTGGACCCGCTTTGCCATCTCGTATACTTCGGGTTTGATTTCTGAAATTTTCATGTGTACTCCGCTTTTTTATTCAAGCTCCATGATGATGGACTTGAAAATTCTGCCGCGCTCGGCAAAGTTTTTGAAATGATCGAAGGAGGCGCAGGCCGGTGAGAAAAGCACGATATCGCCCTCCCCTGCCGCCTGTGCCGCGGCAAGGACGGCCGCGCGGAAATCCGGCTCCACCGCAACGGGCAGACCGCTTTCTTCATAACGCGGCGACCGCAGGACCGCCGCGCGGATCTTCTCCGCCGTGTCGCCCGTGAGGAAGAGCGCCTTGGCGTACTCGCACAGGGCGTCCCCCAGCTCGTCAAAGGGGATGCGCTTGTCGTAGCCGCCCGCAATGACGATGGGCTTTGTGCGCATGGCATGCAGGCCCGCGATGGTGCGCGTGGGGCTTGAGCCGATGGAGTCGTTGATGTAGGTCACGCCGTGCAGCGTGCGCACGATCTCAAGCCGATGCTCCACCCCGGCGAAGCTGCGCGCGACCTCGGCGCAGATTTCATCCGGCACGAGTCCCTCCGTCGCGGCAAAGGCGGCGAGATAATTGAGCACGTTGTGCTCTCCCGGCAGGCGGATCTCCGACACGGGCAGCACGGTCCGCGCCCTGCCGCCTGAAACGCGCACGATGACGCCGTCCCGGACGAAGGCCCCGTCCCCCGTCATCTGCCGGTCGGAAAAATGAGCGACGCGCGCTTTGGCAAAGCACTCATAATAGGGCGTGTGCGCATCGTCCGCATTCAGGATCAGGCGGCAGTCGGGCGTCTGATGCAGCAGGATCTCCCGCTTGGCGTCGATGTAATCCTGAAAGTCCCTGTGCTTATCCAGATGGTTGGGCGAAATGTTGGTCACCACCGCGATATCCGGGCAGCAGCGCATGCTGTGAAGCTGGAAGGAGCTGAGCTCCAGCACGGCGATATCGTCCGGGCGGATGTCCGGGATCTCGCACAGCAGGGGGTTTCCGATATTGCCGCCGAGGTGCACCCGAAAGCCCGCAGCCTTCAGGAGCTCCGACAAAATTGTGGAGGTCGTGGTCTTCCCGTCGCTGCCGGTGACGGCGATCACCCGGCAGGGGCAGAGGGAGAGAAAGACCTCCATCTCGGACGTGAGGACGCTCCCGCGTGCCTTTGCCGCCTCAAGATGCTCCTCAAAGGGCATGAGCCCCGGCGTGCGGAACAGCACATCCTGGTCAAGGCCCTCCAGATAATCCGGGCCCAGCTTCAGCTTTGCCCCGAGCTTTTCCAGCTGCGCCGCCTCTTCCCCCATCTGCTCGCGTGTGCGCAGATCGCAGGCGGTCACATCGCATCCATGGCTTAAAAGCAGCTCGGTCAGGGGCCGGTTGCTCACCCCGATGCCGATGACCGCGATCGTTTTGCCCTTCAGGCTTTCCGCATATTCAGAAAGAGTCACTTCCATCACCTCGCTAACTAATTGAGTATACAGCTTTTACGATTCTTTTACAAGAAAAAAGTTGACTTGCGGAGGGAAACTGAGTACAATAAGGCCCGTGAGTCGGCCGAACGACCGCGGGCACAGGGCGAAAGCCCGTGCGTGAGGAAAGTCCGGGCTCCGCAGGGCAAGGATAACGGGTAACGCCCGCCAGGGGTGACCCTCGGACAAGTGCAACAGAAATAGTCAGCCGGGATTATTCCCGGTCAAGGTGGAAAGGTGGGGTAAGAGCCCACCCGTCGCATGGAGACATGTGGACGCTGTAAACTCTATCCGGAGCAACACCGTGGTACGGGGACTCCCCAGGAGGTGGCTTGATCCCGTCGGCAACGGCGGGACTAGATAGATGGTCGTTTAAGACAGAACCCGGCTTACAGACCGACTCATTCCAACGCCGCCCATCTCAAGCGATGGGCGGTTTTCTTTTGCCCGGCGGGGCGGGAAAAATGCCTTGTCATTCCCGAACCCATGCGATATAATATCTGTATATTGTTCTGAAGAAGGATATTCCATGACTGCTTTTACCATCTCCGTTGCCGGATTTCCCATCCGTATCGAGGCGCTCTATGAGAGCACCCGGCGCTTCTGCCGGGACTATCTCTGTGAGCAGACGCCGGTGCTCAGTGTGCACATCGAGCAGTCTGATCTTGACCGGGAGCGGGTGAAATCGGATCGGGAGCACGAGCTGGAAGGGCTTGCGCCCCACAGCTTCTCCGATGCCTATCTGGAGACGCTGGCTGTCTACCGGAAAATTGCCGCCGCCCTTCTGGAGAAGGACGTGCTGCTTTTTCACGGCTCTGTGATGGCCTATGAGGGGAAGGCCTATCTTTTCACCGCCGCCTCCGGGACGGGAAAAACCACCCACTGCCGGCTCTGGCTGTCTCAGATCCCCGGGACCTATGTGCTCAACGGAGACAAGCCCCTGCTGCGCTTTGAGAAGGATCGTGTCCTCGCCTGTGGAACGCCTTGGCAGGGGAAGGAACAATACGGCCGAAACGAGATGTTGCCGCTGGAGGCCGTCTGCCTTCTCACGCGGGACAGTGCAAACCACATCGAGCCGCTGCCCTTTCATGACGCATTTCCCACGCTGCTCGCCCAGAGCAACCGCTCGGCGGAGCCGGAGGCCCTGCTGCGTACCCTGCGCCTGACAGAGCGGCTCGGCAAGCTGACAAGGCTCTACCGCCTCGGCTGCAACATGGAGCCCGAGGCCGCGCTGGTAAGCTTTCACGCCATGTGCGGGGAGAAACAGGTATGAACGAAACGACAACATTTGAAGAGATCCTCGACCGCTTCGGAAAGCTCGTCTATCCCAACAAGGGCGTCAGCATGAAGCCTCTGCTGCGCCAGGGGCGGGATCTGATGGTGATCGAGCGCAAGGGCCCGGAGCCGTGCAGAAAGTACGATGCGGTCCTCTTCAAGCGCCCCTCCGTCCGCGGGCCGGACGCCTATGTGCTGCATCGCATCCTGCGCATCAATGACGACGGGAGCTACTGGATCGTCGGCGACAACTGCTTCACGGGCGATACCGTCCGGGAGGAGCAGATCCTCGGCACCCTGCGCGCAGTGGTGCGGGACGGGAAGAAGACGGTTCCCGTCACCTCTCCCGTATACCGCGCCTATGTCGCGCTCTGGTGCGATTTTTATCCGCTGCGTTTTGCCCTGATCCGGCTCAAGCGCTTCGCCGGCCGCTGCCTGCGAAAGCTCCGGAAGGGCGCAGCACATTGACATTTTGACAGGAAGGGAGACCGGGAATGCAGCATACCCACATCAGCGCAAGGCAGAGTCTGTTTGATCTGAAGCTGCGGGAATTCTGGCAATACCGGGACCTCGTCTGGCTCTTCACAAGGCGCTCGTTCAAGGTCAGCTACATGCAGACCATACTGGGGCCGCTGTGGCTCTTTATCAATCCCCTGCTGACAAGCATTACTTACGTGGTGCTCTTCGGCAGCATCGCAAAGCTCAGTACCGACGGTGTTCCTCAGCTTCTGTTCTATCTGAGCGGCCACGCTCTGTGGGCTTTCTTCGCCGGCTGCGTGACCTCCAACGCCTCCACCTTTACCGACAACGCGAGTCTCTTCGGAAAGGTCTACTTCCCGCGTCTTGTGATGCCGGTGTCGAGCGTACTCAGCAGGCTCATCCAGTTTGGGATTCAGATGCTGATGGTTCTGGCGCTGCTGATCTGGTATGCCGGCAAGGGTATGGTTGCCCCGCTCTGGCAGCGCTGGTTTCTGCTGCCCCTGCTCCTGCTTCAGCTCGGCATACTCGGGATGGGCGTCGGCATCATCATCTCCAGCCTTACGACGAAATACCGCGATCTGCGCATCCTGGTGGATTTCGGCGTATCCCTCTGGATGTACGCCACCCCGGTCGTCTATCCGCTCAGCACCGTCAGTGATGCGCTCAGGCGGCTGCTGCGCTGGAATCCCGTGACGCCGGTGATGGAGCTGTATCGAAGGCTCCTTCTCGGCGTCGGCCAGGTGGACGGCGTCAGTCTCTCCTGTTCCATTCTGGTCTCTCTGGCGGTCGCCTTTGCGGGGGTACTGATTTTCAACCGCATCGAGCGCACCTTTATGGACACCGTTTGAGGAGGATCTTGTGATGCAGGAGCAGGAACTTGCCCTCCGCATACGGGGGCTGAAAAAGCAGTACCGCCTGGGCGTCATCAACCGCGGCACCCTGCAGGCGGAGCTCCAGTCCTGGTGGGCGCAAAAGCGCGGGCGCGATGATCCCAACCGGCGTATCGGCGCGGAGACCGGCGCCGACGGGCAGAGCTTCTGGGCGCTGGACGGGATAGATCTGGATATACGGCGCGGAGAGCGCGTCGGCATTATCGGCGCAAACGGCGCGGGAAAATCGACCCTCCTCAAGCTGATCTGCCGGATCACAGCGCCGACGGAGGGCGAGATCGATATCTGGGGCCGCGTCTCCTCCATGCTGGAGGTAGGCACCGGCTTCCACCGGGAGATGACCGGCCGGGAAAACATCTATATGAACGGCGCGATCCTCGGCATGAGCCGCGCGGAGATCGACGCCTGTCTTGAGAACATCATTGATTTCTCGGAGCTGCGCGAGTTTATCGACACGCCGGTCAAGCGCTATTCCTCGGGCATGTTTGTCAAGCTGGCCTTCTCCGTCGCCGCCCATCTGCGCAGCGAGATCATGATCATGGACGAGGTGCTGGCTGTCGGCGACATGGCCTTTCAGCAGAAATGCCTCAGCCGCATGCGGCAGGCGGCGGATGAGGAGGGGCGCACCGTCCTCTATGTGAGCCATAATATGACCACGAT
Organism: Oscillospiraceae bacterium; assembly: GCA_902790375.1. Classification (GTDB taxonomy): domain Bacteria; phylum Bacillota; class Clostridia; order Oscillospirales; family Oscillospiraceae; genus Limivicinus. The sequence goes on from CADARY010000068.1 coordinate 19,860, forward strand.
CCGCCAGCTCTGTGACCGCTGCATCGTGCTCAGTCACGGGCGGGTGATCTTTGACGGAGATGCCGAGCGCGCCATTGCCGCCTACCTGAACCAGAGTATCGGGGATAATGACGTGGATATGGATCTGACCGTCAAATCCCATATCCGGAAAACCGCCTGCAGCAGCGTCAGCATGACAAGGCTCCGGCTTGCGGACAAGGTGACGGCAGTCTATGAGCCCGGTGAGGATCTGCGGCTGCTTCTCACGCTGGAGATCAGCGAGCCGCTGCCGCCGCTCTATTTCCGGCTGACCCTGCGCACAGAGACGGATCTGGGCCTGGCCACCGCCTGGTCCCAGCCGCTGACAATGGAGCGCAGCGGGGAAAACACCGTCCGCCTCACCCTGCCGATCGACAGTCTTGCCAAGGGCTGCTTCTACGCGAGCATCGGCGTATACCGCTGTGACGAGCTGGGAAGGATGCTCCCGCTTGACCATATCAGCCACGCCTTCAAGTTTGAAGCGAGCGGGCTGCCGGTCTGGAATGTGAATGCCCATGGCTACATGCATCTGCCCCAGATCCGGGCGGCATGCGAGACATAAAAAAACGATGGAGTGCGAAACTCCATCGCTTTTTTATGTCGGGGGATGCTTACTTGATTTCCAGTCTGCGGCTGGCAGGGACCTCTGCCGACTTCTTCGGCAGCTTTACGGTCAGGACGCCGTCGTTATAGCCGGCCTCGATCTCGTCCACATTGATGCCGGAGACGTCAAAGCTTCTGGAGAAGGAGCCGTAGAAGCGCTCACGCTTGACGTAATTGTCCTTCTCTTCCTTGCTGTCGGCCTTGCGCTCAGCGCTGATGGTCAGGCAGTCGTTCTCGATGTCGATCTTGATGTCCTCTTTCTTGAAGCCGGGCAGTTCAGCCTCCAGGGTGAAGGCATCGCCGCTGTCGATCACGTCCGTGCGGAAAGCGGACACGGCAGGAACATTGGCGAAGAACCTGCGGTCCATATCGTCGAGCATGCGGAAGGGATCAAAGGTTGCAAGGCTGCGGGTGTGACGATCAAAAGGAATCAGTTCAAACATATCTATAACCTCCATGTAATAAATTACTATATTATTTGAATCAACTTTTATCTCTTTCGTTTGATTCTGTATATAAGATACAATACAATTATGAAGAAATATAGCATATATTATGAACGGAGTTTGAATATTAGCACTCTTTCTCATGGAGTGCTAATCTCGCTTTCATTTTCTGCTTGATCGCGTCCCCATCAAAGCGCAGGAATACGTGTTTCCGCTGCCGGCACACATGTTCTGAATATTCATTTCTGTATTCATCACAGCGTTTCTATATATTCCCTCCGGCGCTTTCATCGCGCTTTTCTGCATATATATCTATTGACTTCGAATTGCTCCGGCGCTATACTGCAAGCATCCTAATTTTTTAAAGGAGATACTTCACAGATGAAAAAGATTCTTTCCTTTGTCCTCGCACTTGTCATGATCGCCGCTCTGGCGGCCTGCGGTTCCGGCGGCGCAAACAAGCCCGCAGACAGCGCAGCCCCCGCGAAGCTTGTGTTCGGCACCTCCGCCGACTACGCGCCTTTCGAGTTCATGTACCCCGATGACAGCGGCAAGCTGGTCTACGGCGGTATCGACGTCTCTGTGGCTCAGTATATCGCCGACTTCACCAAGAAGGAGCTCCAGGTCGAGAACATGGGCTTTGACTATCTGCTGGCAAGCCTGCAGAAGGGCGACTTCGATATGGTCATCGCCGCCATGGAGGCCACCGATGAGCGCAAGAACAGCGCCGATTTCTCCAACCCCTACTACACCGACTATCCCCCGATGATCCTGATCCGCACAGCCGATTCCGCGGTCTATACCTCTCTCGATTCCTTCTCCGGCAAATCCGTCGGCGCTCAGACCGCAACGACCAGAGAAGCCGTCGTCAAGGACGATATGCCCGGCGCCAATCTGGTTTCCCTGCAGAATGTCAACGATCTGGTCAACCAGCTTGTAAACAGCAAGATCGACGCCGTTGTGCTTGACGGCGCGGTTGCCCAGCAGTTTGCCAACAGCAGCGACGATCTGGCGATTGCCGATATCAGCCTGGGTGAGTCCGCCGTTTACTGCGTCGCCGTAGCCAAGGGCGACCCCAAGGGCCTGCTGCCCGGCATCAACGACGCTATTGCCGACATGCTCGCCAAGGGCAAGATCGACGAATTTGTGCAGGCTGCGGATTCCCTCAAGGATGTGCGGCAGGAAGTCTCCGCCGGCTGAGCTTTCCGTTTTCCGATAAACCGTACAAATGACACAGACATGCAGAGTCCGTCCGGGCTTTGCATGTCTGCCTGTTAAAGCTTATAGAAAGGAATCCTTCCTATGTGGTGGAGCAACCTGTTCAAGAACATGAGTTCGGCCAGTTTTTTCAATTTCTCGTTTCTCCCGAAATATGCCGCATTTTTTGTCCAGGGCGTTGAATATACGCTGCTGCTGGCCGTCGTGTCGGTTGCGCTGGCCGTGCTGCCCGCGCTGCTGCTGGCTCTGATGCGGCTGAGCAAAAGCAAGCTGATCCGGGGACTCTCCGGCGCCTATATTGCGGTCTTTCGCTCCACGCCGCTTCTCGTGCAGCTTTCCATCATCTACTTCGGGCTGTTCGGCGTGATCAATATCCCGCGCTACTCCCTCTTCGGCTTTGTGGATCTGAGCCGCTTTATCCCCGGTGTGGTGGCCCTGGCGCTGAACTCCTCGGCCTATGTTGCGGAGATCTTCCGTGCCGGCATCCTCGCCGTGGACGCGGGGCAGATGGAGGCCGCGCGCTCCCTGGGCCTTTCCAAGTTCGACGGGATGCAGCTTGTCGTCCTGCCGCAGGCCATCAAAAACGTCCTCCCCGCCCTGGCAAACGAGATCATCACCATGGTCAAGGAGAGCTCCATCTGCTCGACCCTGGGTATGGCGGAGCTGATGTTCGGCGCAAAGGCGGTGGCCTCCTCCACGTACATCACCCTCGCCCCCTATACGCTGGCAGCCCTGATTTATTTCTGCATCAATTTCCCCGCCTCCAAGGCGATCGAGGCAATCGAAAGGAGGATGCGCCGTGGCGACAAGCAATGAGATCATCCGGGTCGAACATGTGTGCAAAACCTTCGACGGCGGCATCAAGGCTCTGGACGACTGCAGCCTGACCATCGGGCAGGGCGAGGTCGTGTCCATCATCGGGCCCTCCGGCTCCGGCAAATCCACGATGCTCCGCTGCCTGAACCTGCTGGAGGTCCCGACTTCCGGCAAGGTCATTGTGGACGGGGTGGACATCACCGCAGACAAGGTGGATCTGGACAAGCACCGCCGCAAGATGGGCATGGTGTTTCAGCATTTCAATCTTTTCCCGAATATGACGGTGAAACGGAACATCACGCTGGCCCCGGTGCGCCTTAAGCTCAAGAGCCGGGCCGAGGCAGAGGCTGACGCCATGAGGCTTCTGGATCGCATAGGCCTCGCGGACAAGGCAGACGCCTACCCCTCCATGCTCTCCGGCGGCCAGAAGCAGCGCATTGCCATTGTGCGCGCTCTGGCCATGCAGCCCGAGGTCATGCTCTTTGACGAGCCGACCTCTGCCCTGGATCCCGAAATGGTGGGCGAGGTGCTGGACGTGATGAAGGAGCTTGCCCTGGCCGGCATGACGATGGTGGTTGTGACGCATGAGATGGGCTTTGCCCGTGAGGTCGGCGACCGCGTCATCTTCATGGACAGCGGCAAAATCGTCGAGGTCAACACCCCGAGCGAGCTCTTTGACCATCCGCAGCACGAGAGGACCAGGCTCTTCCTCTCCAAGATTCTTTGATCCTGCATGGCCGGACGCCCCGCAGCATGCTTTTGCTGCGGGGCGTCTTTTGTCGCGGAAAGCCCCCTGCTCTGCGCGCCGCACGGCTCTGTCGCAAAACCGCCGGCACGGCTTCGACTGATTTCGACTTTTTTTCACAGAATTATTGTAAACCAAAAAAAGATATGATAATATATGGTCATCCAGAAAAATGAAGGTAATGATCATGTCTATTGATTCTTCCACGCAGACCACGCGCTGCAAATCCTGCGGCGCCGAATACGCCGCCGATCTCCCGAATTGCCCCGTCTGCGGGAAATCGGAGGCCGAAGACAAGCCCCGGGAAGAGCTCCGGCGGGAAAAACACAGCAGCCGCTATTCTCCCCTGACCATGCTCTTCTTCTGTCTGATCTCCATTGCCTTCATCGGCGGGACGCTCGTCAACTTCACCGACCTGCATCAGAGCGCTGCAGCTGTTGCGGCAGAGGTGGAAGAAGTTGTGGAAACGGCGGAGCCCACTCCCCCTCCGACGCCCCGGCCTACGCCCACGGTCAGCAGCGTTCAGGTGTACGCCTTCGGCCGGGAGCTGGATGCCGACGGCTTTACCGCCTACGTCGGAGACAGGCCCTTTATGCTTTACGCCGCGATTGACCCCGCAGTACAGCGCCCGGTCATCGATTGGTCGATGAGTGACAGCGACTCTGCCAGTCTTACCGTCAGCAGTGACGGCATGAGCTGCGAGTTCAGCGCCGTCAAGCCCTCCGGCAGAAACGAGCTGACTGTCCGCTGCTATGGGGCAGAGACGGTGATCCCGGTATTCCTGTGGGAGCGATGAGCCTGACCCAAGCACAATAGGGTAGAGAGGGGTTAGAGGCCCCTCCCTCCCGTTGCACCGTACGTACCGGTCAGGTATACGGCGCTACATCAAAACAGAAATTCAAGTACATC
>CADARY010000069.1 GCA_902790375.1 Oscillospiraceae bacterium
CCTTGTTTTGTCAACCATTTTTTCGCAAAAAATGAGCCTCCTTTACAGAAAGCTCATTTTCACAGATTACTAGATTTTTAGCTTAATGACATTGGTGCGAGCATTGTCGTGGTGAAAACCGATGCCGAAACCGGTTTGCCCCTGTCGGGAATTCACTTTATTCTTGCGGATTCCTCCGGCGCGACGGTCGGAGGCGGGACAACGGATGAGAACGGCATACTTACGTTTTCCAGTCTGCCGCTGGGGGTGTATACACTCACAGAAACTGCAACACAAAATGGCTATATCCTGGACGGTACACCGATCAGCATCACGCTGAATGAAAACGGTCAAACTGTCACACAGAACATCTCCAATATTCCTGCCCGCGGATCCGTGTCCATCCTTAAGACGGATTCCGAAACCGGAGCAGTCTTATCCGGCGTTCATTTTGAACTGAGAGATGAGGCCGGAGCGCTCTGCGCCGAGGGTGACACCGGAGCCGACGGTACTTTGACGCTGCCGAACATTCCGCTCGGAAGCTATGTGCTGCAGGAAACCACCACACCGGAGGGCTATGTTCCGGATCACACCCAGCGTACTGTCTTGATCACAGAGAGCGGACAGAGCGTTCAGATTGCAGTCGAGAATACTCCGATCCGGGGATCGTTGGAGATCATCAAGAAGGACGTGTACGATGAAATTCCTCTCATGGGCGCAGGCTTCCGTCTCTATGACAGCGCCGGAACACAGGTGGCCGAGGGCTATACCAACGCTGAAGGCAAGCTGAGCTTTTCCGGCTTGGCACAGGGCAATTACACCTTCCGTGAGTTTAAGGCTCCGAAGGGCTACATTCTGGATGACAGTATCCATACCTTCACCATCTCTGACGTCGGTGCGCCGATCACCAAGACCATCACGAATATGCGCAGGCCCGGTACCATCATTGTAAAAAAACAGAACGCAAACGGCAGCCCTCTTGAAGGAGCTGCTTTTTTGCTGGAGTATTCCACGGATGAGGGCTCGACCTGGAAACCCGTGTTCTACCGCGCAGGTAAGGAGGTCGCACGCGGCGCCTGCACAACGCTCGGACTTGACGGCGGACAGCTCACGACCGGCGCAGACGGCACAGCAACCTTCAACGGCCTGCGGGCGGATGGGATCGTTCTCTATCGCTTGACCGAGACAAAAGCGCCTCCCGGTATGACCCTGCTCGCCGACTCTGTTCTTGTCGGAACTCTCCCGGTTGAATCGGACAACATCAATGCCGAAGACTCCGAGGTCTTTGACAGCAAAGCCTTCCACTACACGTTGGAGATTACAGCGACCAATGCCTGGCAGTATCGCCTGCCTGAAACCGGCGGCGATGATGGGCTGAAAATCTTACCCTTTGCCATGATGTTTCTGACAGTACCTATCATTTTTATATTCAAATCTGAAAAGAAAAGGAGAATAACTGAATGAAAAAACTACTTTCCCTTATCCTTGCCGTGATGCTGCTGTGCAGCCTCACGCTTCCCGTTTTTGCGGATTCGACGATTGACCTCACCCAGACCGGCTCCGTGAACCTCTGGAAATATGACCTGAGCTCCGCCCAGGCAGACGGCGTGTGGGACAGCTCCTATGTCTCCACCGGCGTCCGCGATCAGAGCGGCGTTGAAGCAATCCTCGGCGCAAGCGGCAGTTCAAGCGGGTACGCGATTGAAGGGGTTGTGTACACCTATCTCAAGGTGGCCGACCTCAAGAGCGTAACCGTGACGGGCAACGACGTGGAACGCTCCGAGCTGATGTACGGCATCGTCAACAATGCAGCCAACACCGCCTTTCTGACTGCCATCGGTGTCAGCGTCAACGACCGTTATGCTGCCGCAGACGATACAACGGGCGGTGTAACGACGTACTACTATCGCTCCGACACCCTGATCGCCGGTCTTCAGAACGCACTGACCAGCAACGCCACCACGGTAAAGAACGCGCTGGAAACCTATGTTGGCAACAACGGCGGCACGGCAATGCCCGCCACGGACGCCAACGGCCACAGCGCTGCAAGTGATCTTCCCCTGGGCCTGTACCTCTTTGTTGAGACCAGTGTCCCTGAGATGGTCACCAGCACCACCGCACCCTTCCTGATCAGTATTCCCATGACCTCCACCACCGCCAGCGGCAGTTCGTGGATCTACGACGTAGTGGTCTATCCGAAGAACCTGACCGGCCTGCCCACGCTGGATAAGACCGTGAGGGAAGCAAAGACCTCCTCCGGCAAGAACAACGGCAGCGCCGCCATCGCGGACGGATTTGCGGAATCCGCCACTGCCTCTGCAGGAGATACCGTCGAGTACCAGATCATCAGCACCCTGCCCAGCATCACCTCTGCCGCGTCTTATCTCTCGCAGTACACCTTTGTGGATACCCTGAGCCCCGGCATGACCTACAAGAAGAGCGATGTCGTGCTGGAGTTCTACAGTGAAGCGGCCTGCACCAACAAAATCGCCACCTGGACCGCTGACAGCGAAAAATTTACGGTAGGCTATACCACGGGTACGAACGGTGAGAGCATCATGACCATCGCCATGACCGCGGCAGGTCTCACTGAGATCAACACCAGCAGCGCCGTCTATACCGGAGCCTCCGCAGTCAACAGCGGATACAGCGACTGCACCCTGCGCATCACCTACGCGGCTGTGCTGGATACGGACAGCTCCCTCATCCTCGGCGATACCGGCAATCCCAACGAAGTCACACTGACTTGGAAGCGCAGCAATACCAGTTTCTATGACACCCTGACCGACGATGCTGCGGTCTACAGCTTTGGTCTGGACGTGACCAAGAACTTCTCCGATGGACGCGGCGACGCTACCAAGGTCGAGTTCCTGATCCAGAACAGCACGGACAACTACTATCTCACCGGTTCCTTCAACACCACGGAGAATGTGTGGTATGTGACTGGCAAGACGGCAGAGGCAAGCGCCGCCACCCACTTCATCCCGACCACGGCGGGTAAGCTCACGGTCAAGGGACTGGAGGATGACGTCTACACGCTGACCGAGGTCAAGACGGACAGCGCCTATACGCTGCTCAAGGCTCCCGTGCAGGTGGTCATCTCGAAGAGCGGCGCGACTGTTTCCGCGACTGTGGACGGGAAAGCCGTCAATATGAGCGCCATCGGAACCTCCAGCCATGCGCTGGCACCCTTTACAATCATCAACACCCGCGGCTTCGATCTGCCCCAGACCGGCGGAACCGGCAACTGGCTCTTCCCGGTCGTTGGTCTCACCATGCTGGCTGCCTGCATTGTCGGTATCATTATCCTCGCAAAGAAGAAACCCACTGAGAATTAAAAAAAGCTTACAGGGAGGCCAGAATCTGGCCTCCCTGTACCATAGGAGAACAATGAGTAGAAGAATAAAGATTTTTCTCTGTATCCTTTTCCTGCTTCTCGCACTGGGCGTTACGCTGTATCCGCTCATCAGCAACATCGTGGGTGAGAAATACCGGAGTATGGTAGAGAGCCGCTACGACAAGGCTGTGGAGCAGCTCGACACCATGGAGCTGATCGCGGAGAAGGAGAGGGCGGTCGCGTACAATAAAACGCTTCAAGGTGGAACCGGAAACGCTTTCTCCCGTGAAGCGCTGGCAGAAGCAGAGGGAAGCTATTGGCACCTTTTGAATGTGCGTGGCGACGGGATCATGGGCTACATCCAGATTCCGAAGATCGGTGTGGAACTGCCCATTTACCACGGCACTGCCGAGGAGACGCTGGATAAGGGCGTCGGGCACCTGCTCGGCACATCCCTGCCGGTCGGCGGCGTCGGAACGCACAGTGTCCTTACCGGTCACTCCGGCCTTGCGGGTACACGCATGTTTTCAGATCTCGATCAGCTCAAGGTAGGGGATGTGTTCTACGTCCGTGTATTGGATGAAACCCATGCTTATATGATCCTGGACATTAATACTGTGCTGCCGGAGGACACCAGCAAGCTGGAGATCGACCCACAGCGCGAGAGCGTGACGCTGGTAACCTGTACACCGTTTGGGGTGAATACCCATCGTTTGCTGGTACGCGGTGAACGAATCGAGGCCGGTATGGCGGAGCGAATGATCGAGGGTGCAGAGGTACAGGAGGAACCCGTGAAATCTACATGGACGCAGGAATATCTGAGAGGGATCGCGCTCGGCTGCCTCGGTATCCTTGGGCTGACACTGCTGATTCTCGGAACAAGGTTCCTGTTCAGAAACATCCATTCAATTGAACGGAGGCGAGGCCGCCATGAGAGGGCGTAAATTTTACTGGGAGCTCTTCTGGATGGTCGTACTCATTACCGCGGCCCTTGCCTCTGCCGCGCTTGCCATCAATCCTCTTGTATACAGGGCGGAAAAGACACGGGAAATCAGGCAGGGGGTAAAGCAGTTTACGCAGAAGGTGGAGGAAGTGCAGGAAATCTCAAACCAGACAGAGGAATCCATGCCCTATGAAGAACTCTATCGTTCCATCCAGACCTACAATGAGTGGCTGGTGAAGATCAATCAGGGGAACCTGACCAACAGCGTCTCCATGGCGATCGTGCCTTTTACCATGACGGATTACGGACTGCCAGATGAAGTGTTCGGCGTATTGCGCATCCCCGCAATGGATCTGGAAATGCCAATTTATCTCGGTGCCAACGACGAGAACATGGCGGCAGGCGCGGCAGTGCTGACGCAGACCAGCATCCCCATCGGCGGCGAGAATACCAACGCTGTCATAGCCGGTCACCGGGGCTGGAATGGGTATCCGTATTTCTTGGACATAGAAAACCTGCAGGTTGGGGATTTGGTCTACATCAAAAACGTATGGGAGGAGCTGACCTACAAGGTGACAGCGATCCGTATTGTCTACCCGGATGACATTGACGCGATCCTGATTCAGCCCGGGAAAGACATGGTTACGCTTTTGACCTGCCATCCGCCCAACACCGGCGGCCGGTATCGCTATCTCGTGTACTGCGAGCGCGTGGAAGAGAATCCTTACTGAAATGCTCTCGTTATTTTATAAAAGGTCGGATATCCGACTAAGTTTAAAATGAAAACAGCGTCAGACGTAACTTTTACGCTTCGCAGTGAAGATAATCTGCCCCTTGAATTGAATCATCCCCTCGCCAAAACAACCACCATTCTACTATTCCCGAAAGGACATAAATCATCATGAAGGCTGCAAAAATGGAGAAAAGACCGAACTTCTCCTTGATGAAACAGACAGATGTTCAAAGTGTTTACCACATGCAGATGCCGCGCTGGCTCTTCTCTGATCCGCGTTACTGTGAAATGAGTCTTGACGCGAAGGTGGCCTATACCTTTCTGCTCAATCGCTTTCAGCTCAGCCGCTTAAACGGATGGATCAATGAGTTCGGCGAGGTCTTTGTTGTCTTTCCCCGCAAGGAAATGGCAAAGGAACTGCGCGTGGGAGAGAAGCGTGTGACAGCGGCTTTCAAAGAACTTTCCGAACACGGCTTGATCTGGGAGAAGCGCTGCGGACTATGCGCCGCCAATCAGATCTATCTCGCATTGGTGCAGCCGATGGATGATCCGGATTATGAGTGCGCTCCCTTCATAAACAAAGAAAACAGCGGCGGTTCAGGAGCAGCAGATTCGGCGCTTCCGGAACCGTCAAATCCGCGGTTCGGGAACAGTCGGAGTAACAATCCCGGAGCAGTCATACCAACGCTTCCGGAACCGTCAGCCGCGCCGCCCAGTAAGAAAGAATTAAATCATACATACCGGAGTCAGAAAGAAGTCAGTCAGTCTATCCCGCGCATGAGGGATGACAGACTGACAAACGCTGACGAAAACGAGCTCACGGAAATTCTGAATTCCTGTGAGCTCGATCTATTCCCGGACGATACAGCCAGAGTGTTTGAGGATGCGATAGAGCGGCTTTTCTACTCGGAGAGCCTTCGTGTCGGCAAGGCGATCCTGCCCCAAAACCGCGTCCGCTCCCGGCTGCATCGTCTGAACGAAATAATTTTGCGAGACGTGGAGCAAAAGATGGCGGAAAACACCGAACGGCCGATCCGAAATACGACGGCCTATATCATGTCGCTGATCTTCAATTCCATCGCGGAAAGTAAAAGCGATCTGCTGGTCGATCCCTATCTGAACACCCTCCGCGCCTCGCCGTAAGGAGGAAACAAAATGCTTTTGACGGTGAAACAGAGATATGTCGTGGATGTGCTGAACAAGCTCGGCTGTCTGCGCAGAGATCAGCTTTACATCCTGACGCGGGATCACTTCAAGACCGAGGACTATACGCTTTCGGAATACCAGATGGATGAGATCTTGCGGCAGCTCCCGTTCCTGGTCAATGAGATCCGGGTGGAAAACGGTGTTGTCCGTCTCAGCGACCATAAACCCGAACCGCTCAGGCTGGAAGCGATCGACGTGATGCTGGAGCTCTCCAACGGGTACCCGATCCGGTTTTCAGCTGTTCGTGATGAAGATATCCTTCTGCGCTTCGCGCTCGGAAGCGATCCGCCCCGGCAATATACCGTGGCGGCCTACTCCGATGCTGCGGCAGCGGAGGAAAACGGAAAGAACATCGTCTGGATATCTATTAAGGACCTGAAGCCGGAGAATCTGTCTCTGGCAAAGCAGCAGTTTTACGCACAACGCCAGGAGGACGGGTCACACCGCTTCTTCGGCGCAAATCAATAACAGATTGGAGGAATCTTATGCCAAGAAAAAAAGCAACACCTGAAGAACCCGAACAGACCACCCCGGAAGAAAACGAGCTGGCCGCGCGGATGAGCAATCCGACCGGCGACGCGCTCCGTCAGTTTTTCTCGCTGGATTTCCGCGAGCTTGACCGCGATCTGACGGAGGAAGAACGCAATGAGTGGAACGCTATCTACGCCTCCTATCGTGGCCGCAGCGCCCTGTCCGGCATCATCATCGGCGTGGATCACTTTGTCAATAACTACGGCAACGACAATGTGCAGGACATGTACTGCGCTACCGTGATCCCGTACCGCGTGCGGATCATTATCCCGGCCACGGAGATGTGGATGGATGATTTCATCGTTCCTGACTTTGCCTTCCGTGGGATGGTTGGCGCGAGGATCGAGTTTGTGATCACCCGTGTTGAGAGGGAGGCGGGCTTCGCCGTCGCTTCCCGACGCGAGGCTATGCGCAGCCGCAGATATTATTTTTCGCGTCATCAGGAGCTTTGGACAGAAGGAGCCAGAACCAAATGCCAGATGCTCTCGGTGGGGCCGCGCCGCTGTATTGTAGAGTGCCACGGGCACGATTTGAACGTCACCCAGCGGGAGCTGAGCTATGCGGCCATCGCGGATCTGCGGACCTTTTATCACCCGGGCACGGAGCTGAGCTGCATCGTGAAAAGCTATGATGCGGAGAAAGCAAAGCTGACCGTCTCCGTCAAGGAGGCCAAGCCCAATCCCTACGACGGAGCCAGCACCCGCCACCCCACCGGCAGCAGACGCCAGGCGGTGATCTCCGGCAAATATGCGGGCGGCGTCTTCTGCAATCTTCCTGACGGGACTGTCTGCATGTGCAATTATTCTTACCAGTATGAGGACTCGGACTTCAAGATCGGCGATATCGTCATTCTGCGTGTACAGCGCTTCGACGATGAAAAGAAGCAGATGTACGGCAAGATCCTGTCCAAGTGGTGAGCATTTCTAATCCTGAAATATTCATGCAGGCCAAAGCAATAGCAACAGCTTAAAACGAACGGCTGAACAGCAGCAAGGCACATCATGCGAGAAGTTTTCCACAGGGAAAA
>CADARY010000070.1 GCA_902790375.1 Oscillospiraceae bacterium
AGACTATGTCTGCTTTCTTGCCATGCCCTTTTTCTTTACGACTTCGGTTTCCTGTCCCGCCGTCTTTCGCTTCACTTCGCTGCCTTAATGACATTGATGCTCGCACTGGCAGCGCCGTTTGTGATGCTGACCTCCACGGTTTGCCCGTTCTCGGTGATAGAAATAAATCTCGGTGTGCCATCCAGAACATAGCCTGTTGGGGTGTATGTCTCAACGATGCTGTAAGATCCAAGCGGGAGATTGGAGAACGAAAGCTTGCCTTCACCGTCCGTGTCGCCTTCTTCAACAGGGGTGTTGTTTCCATCGTAGAGGATGAAGTGGACCCCTGACAGGACAGCCCCGGTTTCCGCATCGGTCTTGGTGATGGTAATGCCGCCCTTTGCGGGAGTGTTCGTTGCGTTGATGGTGACCGTCTGCCCGGCTATGGTGATCTCCACCGGAATTGGAGTGTTATCCAGGACATAACCGTTTACGGTTGCGGTCTCGCGCAAAGTGTAGCTTCCAAGCGGAATCCCTGACAGCAGCAGCGTACCGTCGCTCCCAGTGTCTCCTTCGGCAATTGCCAGCGCGGAGGAATCCAACAGTGCAAAGTGAACACCGCTCAAAGCAGCTCCGGTTTCGGCGTCTGTCTTCATGATGGATACGGAGCCGAGAGCCTTGCTGTTTGTGATGTTCTTCGTGACCGTTTGCCCGTTGGTGTCCAGAGTGACGGAGATAGGAGTATTGTCTGGAGCATAACTGCCGGGAGCAGATGTCTCGACCAGACTGTAGGTTTCAAGTGGGAGAGGTCCGAAGCTCAGGCTGCCGTCTGCATCGGTGTCGCCCTCATCCACGAGATTCCCCTGCGCATCCGAAAGGGTGAAGTGTACGCCAGGCAATGCCGTGCCGGTTTCGGCGTCGGTTTTCATGACGACGATGCTGCCGGACTCACGGGTGTTGGTGACGTTAAGCTCCACAGTCTGATCGGCGGAAGATACTGTGACAGGGTACATGGTGGAATCCAGCACATAACCGGTCAAGGTATCTGTCTCCTGGTAGAAATACTCTCCAAGCGGCAGGTTTGCGAAGGTGATCTGCCCGCTGTCGTCCGTTGAACCACCATCGACCAAATTGAGGTTGCTGCCATAAAGGTTGAATGTGACGCCCGGCAACGCTTCACCGCTGTCCCCAGTCTTCGTGATGCGGATGTTGCCCTTTCGCTCTTCAAGTCCCGGCACATTGATCGTCAGAAAGCCACGCACGAATACACTCTTGGTGGAATCAAGCACATAGGTGACGATTCTCTGATTGTTTGCGCTGGCCGGCGCCCAGAAAAACAATGCCGCCGCGGGAGCCTCATCCATACCATAGGCACAGAGGGTGCAGCTTTGATTCGCATAGGACGCGGGCACCTTCAGTGTGAGGGTTTCACTCTGCGTTCCGGTGTGGCCGGTGATGGTGAGAGTCCCCTCCGGCGCGTTATCCATAAGACTGTAGTCTCCGGAGATGTTCTTGTTGAGGTAAACATCTCCGGTAAAATACTGTCCGCTGGCATCCTGCGTCAGTGTAATTTCGTCGGGATCGAATACCAGCGTACCGCCCTCAACCGGGTTTGTGTCCTGTGTCCGTGCCATGTAAAGCAGATACAGAGAATAACGGAACAGCGTCTCATACCCGGATTTCCCACGAATCCAGTCGCCATTGACATTCAGGTTGAGGTACTGCGGCACACCATCCGCGCCATTTTCAGCCAGCCAGAACCGGATCGCGTTTGCGGTCGCGTACCGCGCTTCTTCGTCCGAAAAATCATAAGTCATGGCAGGATAGCCGTGATCCAGAATAGCCTGCAGGCCGGTCAGCACGCGGGCACTGTAAACCTCTTCACCGTCGATGGTGTAATAGCCCGCGTTATACGGGTTATCCTTGGAGGTCTGCAAGCAGTAGGCGACCTCGCCGGTGGCGGTGATCCAGTGGGCGGGCGTCTGGAGATCTGTCCAAACGCCGCCGCTGGTGTAGGTCTCAAAATACGCGGTCATGGGCGCGGAGCTGATGAGCGCGGTATCGGCCGACGCTGTTATGGGCATCAGGCCGAAGATGAGAATGGCGCAGAAAATCAGCGAAAGACTCCTGCGCCATAAGGTTTTGTGTTTTACCAAATAGTGTCCTCCATTCTTTCAGCGTCCGAACGAATCCGTGCTGTTCACGATTTCGTTCGGCGTAAGTTCACACATACGGACGTCGCCCTCCTCCATTTTAGAATCAGGTTCTTTTTCTTCTGCTTCCGGCTGTTTTGCCACGGGAGCTTCCTTTGCCTGCGGCGTTTCCAGCTCTCGCCGCTTCCATTCCGGGGTGTAGTCGATCACCCTACATGGCCGAAGCCCGTTGTATCCGGGGATCTCCTCCGGCGTGAGCTTGTACAGCAGCGCCGGCTTGTGCCCCTGAAAGAGCGCGATACACTTGTCATATTCCAGGCGCAGAATTTCATCCGGCTGCATCAGATCCCGCTGGGTATTGCTGCGGGTCTGGGAATAGGGCCGTGTGCTGGTGTATACCGGAGAGAATAACGGCATAAGCGGCATCTGATTATTTGTGACGGAGATCGTGACCTTGCCGCATTTCTCTGAGATATATTTGGCGGAGGTCAGATCGTTGCAGCCCAAATACAGCGTCTGGTTGAAGGTAGCAAGCTGGTTTTCCCACTCCTTGCCCGGATACTTTTCCTGCCATTGACTGAGGCTCTGCACCACCACCTGACAGGCCATGTTGAAGCCACGAATGCTGTTGAGCGCATCGGAGATCTCCATATGCCCGATGTTCAGGTATTCATCCAGACAGAAGTTGACCAGCACGGGCAGCCGCCCGCCGGGGCATTGGAGCCGGGCATAGTCTGAGAGCATGGGGACTGCCAGCGAGAAAAACAGAGAGCTCAGGAAACGGTAGGAGCTGTCCTGCGCGGAGATGATCACAAAGTAGGCGCAGGGCTTTTGCCCGGGGAGCAGCAGGTCCACGTCATGATTGCGGGTGACCTTGTCCACAAGCTGGTTCTGGAATACGGCAAGACGGTTGCCGAGGCCGGTGATGATGCTGCCCCAGAGATTGTCCTTTGCCTTCATGAAAAGACCGTGCGGCCCTTTGGCCGGGTGATCCTTTGGCAGCTTCATAAAGCGCGCATTGATCTCATCCACCGTTTCCGTCGAGAGGATCTTGTAAATGGTGCCAAGGCCGCGTTCTTCGATGGGCAAAAGCTCCTGGTTCTCATCCCGCAGATTGCAGACATAATGGAGCATCGCCATCAGAAGGTTCAGCTCCGCGCGGCTCCAAAAGTCGTTCGCTTCCCGCGGCCCGGAGGTGTTCAGGATGATGGTGTTGGCCACAGTCTGCACAAGCTGGGTTTCATTCTCCAGATTGTACAGGCAGTTCCAGCCGTCCGAGTGCTCCATGTCCAGGAAGTTCACTGCCTTGACGTAGTAGCCGTTCTCGGCAAAATACGGCGAAAGCTTTTCAAAGAGCTCGCCCTTCGGATCGCTGATAAAGACAGATTCCTTTCTCGCGGCGACGCCGAGAAGAAAAGGGATGATGAAACCGCGGGATTTGCCGCTGCCGGGCGCTCCAATGCAGAGCAGATTGTTGTTGTCGCCGGGCTTCATGCGATGGGCGATGTACAGGGCATACTTGTCCGAATCATCGGGATGACGCTTGAACTTTCCAAGCAGCATCCCTTTGACCGTCTGCACCGAGCCTGTTTCCAGGAACGCGGCAAGCTCCGACTCCTTGAGAAAGCCGGAGCTGCCATGCGTCCCGTCCGGGAGGATGTCAAAGCCGCGGGGATCGCGCGTGTACTTGTAGCCGGAGAACCAGATATACCCTTTCTTTGTAATGAGGCATATGAGGAGCACGGTTACGAAGGTCGTTCCCAGTCCAAAGGGAGTGAAGATCGCGAAAAAGTTTTTGAATGGGTTTAGCACCCAGATGCTTCCGATTTTCTTCCCGGTACTGTTGAAGGTTTTGGCGACCCCCAGCCGCAGTGAGTTCACAAACATCCCGTACACATACAGACCGATGATCCCCGTGATGATGTAGCGCGGCAGCTTTGTCCGGTGCCGCTCCAGCCAGCTTCCGAATCGGGCCTCCGTCTTATCTTCCAGCTTTTCTATAACTTTGGATAAGCGGGGTATCTATGACGCCTCCTTTCTCAGTCAGGTATTGTGTCGGCTTCGGCCGATGCAGCTCCATCGGTCCGCCCGCGAAGTGACGGAGCGCCGACTCGGCCAGGGTATATATGCTCACGAAAGGATCTTCCCCGTAGAGGGTGCGCAGCAGCTTCCCCTGTTCCTGCAGGGAGAGCAGCGCGATATGCGCACAGCCAAGCTCCCGCGCCTTTTGGATACCGGCCTCCACCCGGCGGAGATTCATATCCGCCGCAGTGATCAGCGGACTTTCATCGTACAGAGCGTCCCATTCTGGTATGTCCTCGGGCGGAGACCGGTAATGCCCTGCAAGCGCCGCCTTCGTGAGCTTCAGGCGGTAGTGCGGGATGGACATGATCTTCAACTGCATGGCGCCGACCTCATCACAGGAGAGCAGATGGATGGGCTCGCGCAGTGTGCGGTAGGCTTCCCTGTACGGCACCTTCTTTGTCTGCTTTCCTGAGCTGTGTTTTCGCTCCAGCTCGGCCAGAACAGCTCTGTAGCTTTCCCCGGCGAAGAGATATCCGCGACGTGCAGCGTCAAGATGCTGTGTGTTGTTGTGAAACGCCGCGAGCTCATCGGTCAGTGTCACAGGGCCGATCTCCGGGTAAAGGTAATGTACCGCATAGACGGTGCCGCCCAGATGAGCAACTGCCGCAATACGGGTGCTGCCCCATGGGTTATGCCCCCTCGATCGACCATAGGCCGTAAAGAACAGGGTGCCATCGTCGCGCAGCTCTGAGGCGGAGCTTATAAAGAGATTCAGCCCTGCCATGTAGGCGGTCATGGCCAGCCTTGACCGGCGCAGTCTCCGCTCGATTGCAGCCGCATGATAGGTCTGGCTTATTTCCGGGATCTTCCCGTCAAGCATATACGCCACCAACTGCACCCCGTTTTTCGTAAGGACATACGCCTCGCTGCTGCGGTGGATTCTGAGAAAGCCCAGCCGAACAAGCTCGGCAATCTCTTCCTCGGACGAAAGACCGTGCGCGTTGTCGGGACTGAGGTACTGACACCAGTAGGCCATGCGGAGAAGATCTGCGTCCCTCTCACTCAAGAGCGTCCTGAACCCTCCTTCCTGCAGAGCGCCGAAACGTCCCTTGCGCCGTTCCGGCACAAGGACCATTTCGGCGCTCCTCCGTAGAAAACCTGTTGCCTCTCCACAGAGGGCAGATTTTGTGATGATATTGGGGTGCCTTTGCTGTTGAAAAGTGCAGGCGTTTCAACGGTTTAGGAGGCAGCAGATTCTCTTGCTCAATGCGTTGCCGGAAATATCTCTTTATTCGGCTCAAATCTGTTGCCTCCTTTGGCAGAATTTGATGATCTCCGGGGTCTCTTCCTCCAGGCCGACATAGATACGGCAGCGGTTTTCATCGGAGAAAACAGAGCGTAAAGCAATGCTCAGACTGAACTGATCGTCGTCCGGGACAAGTCTGCCCTTGATGGCGTTGCTCACGGCTTTCCAACCTTTGTTGTCCTGATCGAAAATGTGCCGCCCGCCGATGGAGCAGGCTTCCTCAATCACCAGTACAGCCTTCGGAAAGAAGGGCAGCGGCTCATGGTCGTGCTCGTATTCGTCCAGCATCCGGCGGATGGTATCCGACAGCCAGGCCGGGGAGTAGAAGCGGCAGTGCGGGAGCAGGGTGTTCAGGGTGATGCGTACCCAACGTCCCTCCAACAATTCCACATTCCCGGTTGGATGCTCCGTCTCAATCAGGCGCTGCCTTGGGTAGCCGCCGACACCTGCGCAATAGCGTTCACAGGTTTTCCGCAGCTCCAGCAC
This sequence comes from Oscillospiraceae bacterium, assembly GCA_902790375.1. GTDB lineage: Bacteria > Bacillota > Clostridia > Oscillospirales > Oscillospiraceae > Limivicinus. Next base: position 5,950 of record CADARY010000070.1, read on the forward strand.
CGCATCTTCAAACTGCGCGGACGCTTTTTCCAAAGTCTTCTGCATGGATACGCTGCTCATGGGTGCGCCCTCCGAAACGGCCAGCAGCTGGTCCGACGCCTTGACTGCGTTGAACAGATATTCCCTCATCGTGAGGATGTCGTTTTTGTAGTCTTCATTCATTGGGGTTCCTCCTCATACGCAAATCTGTAGATGATGTGGTAATGGCGGTGTACTCCTTTTGGGTGGCGTAAAAAGCGATGGGTACATGATTGTAGCCGATGCACAATAAACCTTCGCCTCTTCTGAACCGGGTGATCTGCCGTACTTCTTCCTCGGAGAGATTGAGTACATTCTGGATAAGTCTTGCCTCCTGTTCCTCCATCTGCATGACCAGCTTGATACGGCTGGAGTCCAAAATGCCTTTGCCGTATTTGCCGCTGTCGAGGCCGAAGAGATCCTGCATTCCCTGAGTAGAGGTCACAGCGATGCCGCCGAGACCGCGGATGGTCTTGACCATCTCCTGCACGAAGCCCGCAGCCAGCGGGTTGGAGTTTGCGCCCACCAGGCTCCAGAGCTCATCTGCAATCAGGGCGGAAAGGCCCGTGCTGTTATCCATGATGAGGTCGCTTGCAACATCGGTTGCCCAGAAAATGCCGGACAGCATCATGTCATCCGGCAGGCCGGAGGTATCCAGCACGATATACTTGTTGTCCAGATCCAGATCATTGCGCTGGCCCATGGCCGAGGCAGAGCCCGTCACATAACGGGCCAGGACGACAGCCAGGTGTTTCGTCTCCGGATTGCGTTTCAGAAGTTCATACCAGTCCGCAATGATCGGCATGGTACGGAAATGCCCGAAGGCGTCCACAATGCTGGCATTGTCAAAGGTGATCCCGTACTGGCGGTAGCACTCCACGAGTGAGCTGTCCAGATTGTTCTTGTCCTCATCGGTGAGATCGCGCTTTTGCAGCGAGTACCAGATGATGAGATGGGAAATTTTCTCGGCCAGCACAGAGTCGTCGCGGGCGGCGAGGTTTTTGAGCCCCGCGTAGGAGTCCAGGGATTTGCGCCGGATGGCCATGATGTTGGGGCAGTCCTTTGAGGACGGGGACATACGCAGATACAAGCCGCCGAGCTGTTCACAGAGTGGTCGGAACTCATGCCCCTTTTTGGGGATGATGTATATGACGCGCTTGCCCTGCTGCCGAAGGCGGTTGCCCAGACATTGGAGCGTGAAGGATTTGCCCGCGCCGGAGCTGCCGCCGAGCCAGATGTTGCCGTTGGTGTACTTGTAATCGTTATACGGGTCCAGAAAAGCCGGCGAACGGTTATACATGTTCAGTCCCAGAAAGATGCCGTTGCGGTCACTGAGCTCATAGGACGCAAAGGGAAAGGCCGCCGCCACACCGCTTGTGAGGACATTGCGGCGAGATTTGCGCTCAAAGTCTGGGTCTATGTGCAGAACAATGTCATTAAGCTAAAAATCTAGTAATCTGTGAAAATGAGCTTTCTGTAAAGGAGGCTCATTTTTTGCGAAAAAATGGTTGACAAAACAAGGAATCT
>CADARY010000071.1 GCA_902790375.1 Oscillospiraceae bacterium
TGCGAGAGTCATAAAGATTTCGCTTATGATCGATGAAACCAATTTGCGCAAAAGACTCTCTGCTGACATCGCCAGGGGGATCCGCAGTAACGATGTAATTGACAGAAGCGTTGCAAGGATCGACATGTATCAAACGCTTGACACCATAAAAGTGGATACAGTCAATAAGAACGTCTATGAAATCGTGAGCGAAATACTGACGCTTTGATATCAACAAATTCCAATTTGTCGATATGTTCCTGCATGGGCGAACACCCAAGAGCCCAAACCGGTGGTTATGTTCCTATCCGGGATTGGGCGAACAGGTATGAGGTATGTGCCGGTAATATCATTTCCTCGTGCCATGTCGAGACCGTGGTTCTGCTGACACGGTAAGCGGACGATGATTTTTCCCGACCGGGGCGGGGCTATGCAGCAGCAAACAGGAGGGAGCAAACAATGAAAAAAAGCAAGGGTTTTATTCTGGTCGTCATGGCGCTGGTTCTGCTTGCGCTGCCCCTGACAGCCTGCCCGGCCGAGGCCGCCGGGCCCGCCGCTCTTACGCGGCTGGACGAGGACGGGTATCTTTACTACATGGACTACGAAAAGGATTATTACAGCCCGGAGGTCATGGACGCCATGCGGAGGATCGGTTTTATCGATTCGGGCTGCTCGGTCTTCCTCACCCATAATCCCGACGGCGAAGCGATCGCCTGCCGGAATTACGACTATCCGCATACCGTGTCGGAAGAGGACATGACCCTGACCGGGCTGAGCATCGTCCTGCACTGCAGGCCGGAGGGCAAGTATGAGTCCATCGCCGTGGCCGACGCGGTCTGGTGCGGAGAATACGATCCCAGGCTGCAGCGGGGAGGCCCGGAGCTGGAGGGCTTTGATGTGAGCCTGCTGGATGTCCTGCCCTATGAGTGCATGGACGGCATCAATGAAAAGGGACTGTACGTCTCCCTCCAGCGCGTCGATATCAAGGACGGGGATCAGCCTGCGCGATTCCCGGCGGGGTCCAGTATGCTCCTTCGCCATATACTGGACGACTGCGCCAACGTCGAGGAAGCCGTGCGAAAGACGCTCACCGGCATCCTGCTGCCGGAGGACTGGCAGGACTGCCATCTCATGGTCGCCGACGCTTCCGGCCTCAGCGTCGTGATCGAAAGCCGCAACAGCAAGATCAGCGTCGTCCCCTCCGATGTCTGCACCAATTTCTATCTGAGCAGCGACGATATGGAGGATTCCTATCGCAACGGCACGCTCAGAGAGGACGCCGTCAAGCTGACCGATGAAAACCTGGCCGCGAACGATCATTACGGATACGGGCACGGCTATCACCGCTTTGTCATCATCCGGAGCCAGCTCGAGCGCTGCCGGGATACGGCGAAGGAGGAGCGCTATACGGTCATGCCGGAATCCATGGCGCTGGCCCTGCTCCAGGTCACGGCGCAAAACCCCTACACGGACGCCTCCGGCGTCTCCATGACGCAGTACAGCGCGATTTACAACATCAGTCGGCGGAGCGTTGAGATCTGGCCGTTTCAGAACTATTCCAAATCCTTCGCCTTCGATGTGACGGGAAAACAGCTCCCGGCCGCGTGACGCGCCGAAAGCATAGGAGCGATATGGAGGTAAACCTTCCATGATTGATAAAAAAACCAAAACCATTGCGATCGTGCTGATGATCGTCCTGGGCGCGTGCATGCACTTTGTGATCGAGCCGCTTCCTGCCGGGCCAGTCACGACGTTTCTCGGCAACATCTTCCCGGTGAACGAGACGAGCTGGGAGCACATGAAGATGATCTGGTATCCGTTTCTCGTCGTCGGGATCTTTTTCAGCGTCAAGACCGGGAACCGGGGATACTTCGGCGCGTTTGTCGTCTGCGCTGTCATGGCGATGCTGACGAATCTCGGGGCGTTCGCCCTCTATCAGTCTTTTTCCGGACACTCCATCCTGCCCCTGGACATCATGATTTTTTGTTCCGGCATGCTGCTCGGCGCCCTGCTTGCCTGTGAGCTTGCTCACAAAAAGTGGGCCAAAAAGCTGTTTCCGCTGTGGGTGGCGCTGGCGGTGATGATCACTGCCGGGATCATCCGGCTGACTTACTATCCCGGAAAAGGCTACGTATTCCTGGATAACGAGGGGTTTGAGGCAACACACTGACCGCGGGGCACCCTGTTTGAGGTGAAGTGCAATGGTATCCAATTACTTTTTACAAAACTGGACGCTGATCCTGATCCTGCTGGCGTTCACGGCGACGCTCAGGACGACGGTGTTTCTCGACAGGAAGACCATAGACCGCATGGTTGTGCTGATCGTGGTGATCTTTCTGCTCTCCATCTGCGTGTATGTGGAGTTTCTGCCGGGCGCTCCCGGCGTCAGCCGCTCGCTGCGGCTTGTGCTGATGGCGATCCGGTACAGCGCGACGCCCTTTATCATCGCGCAGGTCATCTATACGCTGGTCAAAAAGTTCCGCCCGTTGATCTTTGTCCCGGCGATGCTGCTCACGCTGCTGAATTTCGCTTCGATTGATACCGGGTCCGTGTTCAGCATCGACAGCGGCAACGTCTTCCGCCGCGGCCCGCTCGGTTATCTCCCCTTCATTGTGGCCGGGCTCTACTGCGTCTTTCTGGTGTATATCCTCTACAAGCGCAGCAACAAGACGTCCGTCGAGCTCATCCCCATCGGCTTTCTCTGCTTCGCGTTCCTCTCAGGCCTCATCCTGCCGTTTGTGTTCGGCAAGGATTACGCCCAGCTCTTCTGCTCGATCATCGCCATCGCGCTGTTTGTGTACTACGTTTTCATGATCCTCCAGCGCACGACCATTGATTCGCTGACGGGGCTTCTCAACCGTCACGCCTTCTACGCCGATATCGGCAGGAATCCCGAGGACATCACCGCCATCATGTCCCTTGACATGAACGGCCTGAAAACCATCAACGACACCGAAGGGCACGCCGCCGGAGACGAGGCCCTCGTCACGCTCGGCGTGTGCTTTACCCGGGCGCTCAGGCGCGGGCAGTCCTGCTACCGCGTCGGCGGGGATGAATTTGTGATCGTCTGCCGCAAAAACGGCCCGAGCGAGGTCGAGGCGCTTGCCGGGCGCATCCGGCACGCCGTGGCCGAGACGAAGTACAGTTGCTCCATCGGCTATTGCTGCCGCTCGGACGCGGCGGAATCCGTCGACGAGCTGCTCAAAAAGTCGGACGAGATCATGTACGCGGACAAGGCGGCACATTATGCCGACAGCAAACGGGACAGACGCCGGAGATAACGGGGAAAGCGCCCCCGGGACCCGGAGGGATGTAAGCCCCGCGTTTGACCCGCGGCCCGCCGGGGACGGCTACACCATGTTCCAGGATCTGGAGCAGATTTCCACGACGATGATGGTGGACAACGAGGTCGTCATGCGCTATATTGAGGAAGACCTCGGCGGCGTGATCCCGGAGAGCTACAGCCAGGCCCATGGGCGCATCGTCCAGACCGGGGAGGCGCTGGCCGCCGCCGCCTGATCCCAACGACAGCAAGGAGAATATCCCGACCAAATGAAAAAGCAAGTAATCCGACTGGCCTTCAAGACCTCGATCCCGGTGCTCGCGGGCTACATCGTGCTGGGCATGGGCTTCGGCCTGCTGCTGCACAACGCGGGCTACGGCCCCGGCTGGGCCCTGCTCATGTCCGTCATCATCTACGCGGGCACCATGCAGTATGTGGGCGTAGGCCTGCTCGCGGGCGCGGCCTCGATCCTGACCACAGCGCTCACCACCCTCATGGTGCAGGCAAGGCACCTGTTCTACAGCATCTCCCTCATTGAAAAATACAAGGGCATGGGCAAATACAAGCCCTACATGATCTTCGGCATCACGGACGAGACCTACTCGCTCATGAGCGACCCCTACATCCCGGTGGATAAGAAGGACGAGCCGCTCTACCGCTTCCTCGTCACCCTCTTCAACCACTGCTACTGGATCACCGGCTGCGTGCTCGGGAACCTCCTCGGCGAGGTGCTCCCCTTCTCGACCGACGGTCTGGAGTTTTCGATGACGGCGCTCTTCGTCGCCTCCTTCACCGAGCAGTGGATCACCATGCGCGACCATGTCCCGGCGATCACGGGCTTTGTGAGCTCGCTCCTGTGCCTCGCGGTCTTCGGGCCGGAGCGCTTTCTGATCCCGGCGCTGCTGCTCATGACGCTGATCCTCACGCTCCTGCGCAAGAGAGAGGAGGCCCAGGCATGAGAGAGCTCGGCATCATCCTGACCATGGCCGCCGTGACGGCGCTGCTGCGCTTTCTGCCCTTTATCGTCTTCCGCAAATACACGCCGCCCTACATCAAGTACCTCGGGCGCGTGCTGCCCCCGGCGCTGATCGGCATGCTCGTCGTCTACTGCTTTAAGGACGTGTCGTTTTCCGCCGCCCCCCACGGTCTGCCGGAGCTGATTTCGGCGCTGTGCATCGTGGCCCTGCAGGTCTGGAAGCGCAGCAGCCTTGTGAGCATCCTCGGCGGCACGGCGATCTATATGCTTTTGGTACAGGTGGTATTTTGATTCTTTTTTGAATGGAGTGTTCCCGATGAAAATTGCCTATCAGGGTATTCCCGGCAGCAATTCCGAGGCTGTGAGCGTCCTCTTCGCCCAGAACCAGGGCTTTATCGCGCCGGAGTACATCCCCGCCGTCCACTCGAAGGGCGTGATCGACATGCTCAGGACAGGGCAGGCCGACTACGGCGTCATGGCGACGAGAAACCTCATGGCGGGCGCCGTGGGCGAATCCGACAACGCCCTGAGCACCCTGAGCCACCGCGTCATCGACGCCCAGTGGCTGAGCGTGCACCACTGCCTGTTCACCAAAAACGCCGACAGCAGCTTCGACACCATCGCCTCCCACATCCAGGCCCTCGGCCAGTGCCGCAACAATCTGCGCACCCACTATCCCGACTGTAAGCTCCTCGAGATGGAGGACACGGCCCTTGCCGCGCGCATGCTTGCCGACGGGAGCCTGCCGGAGACCACGGCGGTGCTCTGCCGCCGCAACGCAGGCGAGATGTTCGGCCTGCACCTGGTGGCGGAAAACCTCGAGGACGACTCGCGCAACATGACGGAGTTCGTGCTCATCAAGGCCATGCACATGATCAGCAAAACCGTGATCGTGGCGGGCCTCGGCCTCATCGGCGGGTCGATGGCGAAGGCCATCAAGAAGAATACCGACTGCCGCGTGCTGGGCTTCAACCGCACCCGCGCCGTGGCGGAGAGGGCCCTCGCGGAGGGCAGCATCGACGGCATCGCCGAGGACGGCGATTTTGCCGACTGCGACCTCTTGATCGTCGGCATGTACCCCGCGGCGACGGAGGCCTACCTGCGCGAGAAGATCCCGCTCATGAAGCGCGGGGCCCTCGCGGTCGATCTCGTCGGCGTGAAGACGCGCATCGTCGAGTCCATCGGCCCGCTGGCAAAGGAGTACGGCGTGCGCTTTACCGGCGGGCACCCGATGCAGGGCCTCGCCCACGCGGGCTATGAGCGCTCCTTCGCCGATCTCTACAAGGGGGCCAGCATGATCCTCGTGCCCACGGCCGCGACCCTGCCCGGGGACATTGACGAGCTCGGCAGCTTCTTCCGCTCGGTGGGCTTCGGGCGCATCACCGTCGCCGGCTGCGAGGTGCAGGATCACATGATCGCCCACACCTCCCAGCTTGCGCACATCGTCTCCAACTCCTACGTCAAAAGCCCCGTGTCCACCAACTACGTCGGCTTCTCCGGCGGCAGCTACAAGGATATGACCCGTATCGCCTGCCTGGACGAGCGGGTGTGGAAGGAGCTTTTCATCTGGAACAGGGACGCCCTGCTGCCCGAGATCGACGACCTCATGCGCAACATCTCCCAGCTCAGGGACGCCATCGAGCGCGAGGACTACGACACGCTCGAGAAGCTCCTGCGCGCCGGGCGCGAGGCCAAGGAGCGCATCGACGCCGCCAACCCCGACCAGCCCTCGGACTGAGCGGGGAGCGTTTGGAGTTGAGAAAGCCGGGGATGCTTTTATCGGATCACGCACGGAGAAGCAGAAAGAGCAGTTTGAAACCTGCATGACCGCTCAGCGCGAGGTCAATGTGACAGATTGCGAAACCTTTTGTTATGCTTTCAGGCTCGGCGCAAAGCTTATGATGGATGTGCTGACGGACAGCACGATGAAAGGACTCTGATATTGAAGCGAGGCCAGGGGTGGCGGTGTACCATCATCCCTGGCCTTTTTATTCGTTATATTGCGTTTTCAAAAATGCTGTAATGGTGTCCAGAAACAAAGCTGCATCCGAAACCAGCTTCTTTGTGTCGGAAATAGAGCAGATGTAAAAATCCTCATAATCGCTGCGATTGCGGATGATGGAGGCCATGGAGATGATCTTGCTCAATTCCGGTGAGAGCAGCTTGGTTTTCAGATACTGCTCTGAGAAACGGGAAATTACACCGGAATGCTTTTTATAATCCTCACCTGTCAACGCAAGTGTGGCGCGCATGGCATGGAAGATGCAGTAATATGCGCGATTGTTCGCGGAGGCATAGTCCCCAGCGTCGAGATCGCGGCGGGCGGTTTTCAGCATCTCTCCTGCTTTCTCCAGTCGATATTTTGACAGGTCGCTTTTTGCAGCGTCAAGCATTGTACCGCACTCCTTCCCGCGCAATGTTCTGATAGAAAGGCAAAAATCCCATGTTATCCTGGAAATAGCGGCGATTCTCCACAATGGGTGATACCATTACGCCACGATCCAGAAGCAGATCGGCGGTAACGCTGCTGATTTCCCATGTCTTTTCAGAAATGTCCTAGCGGGAAGAATCCACCAGCACCATCACGTCAATGTCGGAATCGGCGTCCGCTTCTCCACGCGCATAGGAGCCGAAGAGAATGGCTTCCATGGCGCCCTGTGGGAACAGGGGCTTCAAGCCGATACAGAGCTCATTGATAATCGCATTCACTTCCTGTTGGGTGCGCATGTCAGCCACTCCTTTCTGTGTCGTCTGTAATTATTGTAGCATGATAACCCAGGAAAAACAACGGAAACATCCGATGGGAACCAAACATATTCCGCGTTTTTTATATTGCTGCCGTTTATTGTATATTTTATTGATGCGGCAATTAAGGCAACACCGCACAGTTGTATATCTTTTAATAGGTATCGGCATTTATCAGCAAAGTTCCCTGTATGACCGTAGGGGCGATTCACGAATCGCCCGGCGGCAAAGGCCGCATCCGACGAATGCGCCCGGGCCGTTCGTGAACGGCCCCTACGATGTACGCGGTGATTGTTAGCTGACGTAAGCTGATACCCATATATCTTTTTAAAGAATTGCCATATTTTTCGGTTGTCGCGTCAGCGGCGAGAAAAATGGCATTTTATAATCTTATTACTCCGGCTGTACGGGTGTTAATTGCCGGAGTAATAAGATACTCGCCCCGCGTGGGGCGGGGCGTATTCATCTTCTTATTTCCCCATCAGGTACGAAAAAATCAAAAACGCGGTCTTCATGGCGTCGTGGCGGATGCTGCCGTCCTCGAGGGCGATGAGGTCGTCCTCCACGACGCGCGCGCCCTGGGCCTCGACCGCCTCCCGATCCAGCAGAACCGGGGTCTTGTTCTCCTTCGTGAGGTACACGTCCGCAACCTCCGGGTCGATCTCGCCGCGGTTGACCAGGACGATGTCCACCCGGCGCGCCCCCAGGTACTGGTTGAGCACGCGCAGATGGTCGCTGACCCTGTAATGATCCGTCTCCCCCGGCTGGGTGACGAGGTTGCAGACATAGAGGATCGGCGCGCGGCTTTTCCCGATGGCCTCCACCACCTCGGGCGCGATCAGGTGCGGGAGGATGCTGGTATAGAGGCTGCCGGGGCTGAAGATGATGAGGTCGCTGTCGAGGATGCGGGCCACGACCTCCTTGCCCACATGCACGTCGCGGTCATAACTGAGGCGGGCGATGCTGCGGATATTGCGGCTTACCTCCACCTGACCGTAAAATTGCTGCTCATGGGCGGCGTTTTCCCCCACCAGCTCCACCTTTTCCTCGGTCAGCGGCAGCACCGTCCCCTTCACGTTGAGCAGGCGGCACATGGTGCGCGTGGCCTCGGTGAGGCTGCCCTTGAGGTCGATGAGCGCGGCGAGCATGATGTTGCGCACCGGGTGGTTATGGAGGCTGCCGTCCTTGGAAAAGCGGTAGCGCAGCAGGCTTGTGAAGTCCTCGTCCACATTCGCCATGGAGATGAGCACCTTGCCCACATCGCCCACGGCCGGGATATCCAGCTCCTTTTTCAAAACGCCGGTGCTGCTGCCGTTGTCGCTGACGGCGATGACGGTGGTGACGTCCACCGGGAAAAGCTTCAGCCCGGACAGCAGGCAGGAAAGCCCCGTGCCCCCGCCGAAGACGACGATTTTTTGCATGGGCGCTCAGGCCTCCTTTTTTCTCTCCTCCAGGCTCAGCAGCACGATCCTCTCGCAAAGCTGCGCATAGCTCATCCCCTCCGCCGCCGCCGAGCGCGGGAGCAGGGAGATCGGCGTCATGCCCGGCAGGGTGTTGGCCTCGAGGCACCAGGCCTGCCCCTGATCGTCCAGGATGAAGTCGACGCGGGAGTAGACCGAGAGGCCCAGCGCCCTGTGGAAGCGGAGCGCCGCCTCGCCGAGGGTGCGCCGCTCCTCGTCCGTGAGGCGGGCGGGGCAGATCTCCTGCGCGCCCTCCGCGCCGCCCTGGTATTTGGCGACATAGTCAAAGTACGTTCCCTCGGGCGGGACGATCTCGACGGCGGGCATGTAGTGGTCATCCAGGATGGGCTGGGTGATCTCCCGGCCCCGGATCTTATCCTCCACGATGACGCGGCTGTGAAAGCACAACAGCTCCCGCAGCGCCTCGTCGAGCTGGCCCCTCGTCTCCGGCAGGGCGACGCCGAGGGAGGAGCCGCCGTTGACCACCTTCACCGCGCAGGGCAGGGGCAGCTCCTGTACGAGCCGGGGGATATCCGCCTCGGTATAGCGCAGCTCCCGCCAGGCGGGGGTGCGCACCCCGGCGCTCTCCATGATGCGCTTGGCCACGGCCTTATCCATGGCCATGGCGCTCGCGAGGGGGCCGGAGCCGGTATAGGGCACGCCCAGCAGATCGAGCGCCGCCTGGATCTTGCCGTCCTCCCCGTCGGCCCCGTGCAGGCCGAGGAAGACGCAGTCGGCAAGCTGGCACAGCTCCAGCACGTTCCTGCCGATGCGGCTCGGGCTCTTGAGCCTGCGGGCGGCCCTGGCCTCCCGGAGGTTCGGAGCGCTCCTGCCGATGGCGGCCTGACCGGCAAGACCGTCGGGCGCGTCGAAGGCGTCCTCCAGCTTCCCCTCATAGTCTTCAAGCCCCATGTAGAGATCCACGAACACCGCCCGATGGCCGAGCTCTCTGAGCGCTCTGCACACGCAGCTCGCCGTGACGAGCGACACCTGCCGCTCGGTGCTGACGCCGCCGCCCAATACAACGATTTTCATACAGGAAATCCTTTCCGTTCAAAAGTTTTTCATGACCCGCGGCACGCGCTTGGACACCGCGCACAGAAGCTCATAGGGGATGGTCTCAGCCGCCCGGGCCAGGGCGTTGAGGTCGGCGCGCGGTCCGAAGATCTCCGCCTCGTCCCCGGCCTTCACGCCGGGCAGATCCGTGAGATCGACCATGCACATGTCCATGCAGATGCTCCCGCGCTGGGGGGCCATGCCGTCCCCGACGGCAAAGGTGCAGCGGTTGGAGCTCAGGCGCGGCAGCCCGTCGGCATAGCCGATGCCGAGTACGCCCATGCGCGTCTCCCGCTGCGTGGTAAAGCGCCGCCCGTAGCTGACCGCCGTGCCGGGGGCGTAGGTCTTCACCGTCAGCACCCGGGTCATCAGGCGCATGCAGGGCCGCAGGCCGAGCTTTCCCTCCGCGTCCCCGTACCCGTAGAGCAGCAGGCCGGGGCGCACCATGTCGAGGGCAAACTCCGGCAGGTAGTGCAGCACCGCGCCGGAATTGGCGCAGTGGCGCAGCCGGAACGTCACGCCCGCTTTCCCGGCCGCCTCGAGCGCCGCCATGAACAGGCGAAACTGCTCTCTTGTATAGCGCTCGTTCTCCTCGCCCGGCTCATCCGAGACGGCAAAGTGCGTGAACACGCCCTCGGCCTCGAGGCCCGGGAGCGCGCAGGAGCGCACAAGCTCCTCCACGCCCTGCTCAAAAGCCTCCCCTGTGCAGAGAAAGCCGAGGCGGGACATGCCGGTGTCGAGCGCCATATGTACCTTCAGCGTACCGCGCGCGGCCTGCGCCCCGGCGGAAAAGGCCTCCGCCTCCCGCAGCCCGGTGACGGCCTGGGTGATGCCGTTTTCGATGAGCAGGGGCGTATACTTTGTCGGGGTGTGGCCCAGGATCAAAACCGGGGTCTTCACGCCCGCCGCGCGCAGCTCCAGCGCCTCGTCCAGGCAGGCCACCGCGAGGTAATCCGTCCCGACGGACTCCAGCAGCTTCGCCGTCTCCACCGCCCCGTGGCCGTAGGCGTCGGCCTTCACCACGCCGAGAAAGCGGCAGCCCTCGGGCAGGGCGGCGCGGATGGCCGCGGCGTTGTGCAGGATGTTCTCGGGGCTGATCTCCGCCCAGCATCGTTTTTCGGGTTCCTTCATCTGCTTCACCTGATTTCATCGGCCCCCCTCAGTCTATGCCGGCGGGGCCGGGATGGTTCCTTAAGGCAACACCGCACAATCCGCCTTCGGCATCTCCTGGAAAATTTGTGCCCTGATTTCGTCACTTTTTCTTGAGGTACACAAAGTACATCTGCTTGCCTTATACATGCTCCGTCGCCCGGCTGCGCTCGCGCAGCCACTGGCGCAGGCGGTTGAGGGGCGTTGCGCGCCGGATGAAGAGCTTGCCGGTTTTGTCCTGGACAAAGCGGCGAAATTCCTCCTCCCGCTCCCCGAGCCCGGACTTCGGGACGCGGTAGCCGCCGTATTCATTGCGGAAGAGGTAATAGGCCCCCATGTCCTCCCCGAGGCGCAGCACCTCGCGATAGGGCAGGGCGTCCAGCTCCTCGCCGTCGTTGAGGTCGAAAATGCGCATCCTGTCCTTTTCAAAGACATAGCGCGAGGCGGGCAGAGGCTGGCCCGCGGCCTCGAGCTGATCGGCGATCCTGTGGGCCGTGCGGTTGGAGGCGGCGTAGGTGGAGGTCATGAGCCAGCAGCCGTAGCCGATGACGACAAGGCTCCAGACGCTGCCGTTTCCGTAGACGACGGCGGTCACCACCAGCATGGCGCTCAGGATGCTGCGCACGGTGCGGTTGCGGGCGCAGAAGAGATCGTACTGCATATGCGCCAGGGCGACCAGGGTCTTGCGGTCGTGCCGCATTTCGACTTCAAAGCTCTTCAAGGCGCGCCCCCCTCTCCCGCCGTGTCCGACATTTACCCATTATATAAACGGTATTGTATCACGTCCGCCTGAAAAGCGCAAGGCGGGCGCCCGTGTCAAGAAAAATTCTTCCCCAAAAAACGCGGGCCGTTTTTGTTTACCTTGCCAAAAAGGCGCAGGAAAAATGCGAAGCTGTTGACAGATCTGTGCATAGTGGTGTAAGTTATACCTGTATGAAAGGCTTGTTCATACTTGCTTTTCCGGCGGGTTGGGCGGCCTTGAACGCAGTGAAAATTTTTCAACGAAAAGGAGACAGACAACATGAAAAAACTGATTGCAGTGGTATTGGCCGTGGCCGCGATCGCGGCGCTGTGCGCCTTCTTTATGAGAGGAGGAGACACTGAATGAAAAAAGCGCTGGCTCTGGTTCTGACCCTGAGCATGCTGCTGGCCCTGTGCGCCTTCTCCCCCGCCGCCTTTGCCGACGAGGCTGACGATTACTACATTGAGCTGACCTACTCCAACGTCTTTAACCCCAAGGAATGGAACTACAAGGCCGCCGAGAAGTTTGCCGAGATGGTCACCGAGAAGACCGAGGGCCATGTGAAGGTCACCTTCCACGGCCTCAACGAGCTCGACTGCTACCGTGACTCCGTCGTCCACGCCGTCAACGGCGACAAGTGGATCGGCCTGGAGGAGCCCTCCCTCTTCGCCGACTGGGTCGGCGACTGCGCCGTCCTCGTCGGACCGATGCTCTACAACAACGACGAAGAGTACAACTACGTCATGGATTCCGACATCGTCAAGGGCGTGAAGGAAGCCACCCACTACTCCTTCGGCTACCGCTCCGTCGTCACGAACCTCGACATCACCAAGCCCGAGGACCTCAAGGGCGTCAAGCTCCGCTCCACCACGGCCTCCCTCTTCATCAAGACCATCGAGTGCCTGGGCGCGACCCCTGTCCCCATGAGCTTTACCGAGTGCCTGTCCTCCATCTCCTCCGGCCTGGTCGACGGCTTTGAAGGCTCCACCTCCACCCTCGCCGGCGCCGGCGCTCCCTATGAGCTGGTCAAGAAGGTCGCTCTGACCAACCACTTCATCGCGACCCGCTGGCTCTTCATGGCCCAGGACGTGTATGAGGAGATGCCCGAGAAGTGGCGCAACATCCTCGACGAGTGCGCCCTCGAGTGCGGCCTGTGGGAGCAGACCTCCTGCGCCGAGGATGAGGCTGTGCAGATCGAGAAGATGAAGACCGAGGCCGGCGTGACCTGGAACGAGGTCGACATCGACGCCTTCACCGAGGCCTGCGCTCCCGTGTACGACTGGATCGTCGAGGAGTACGGCGCCAATCCCGAGCTGCACCAGCAGCTTGTTGATCTCATCAACAACTTCCGCGCCTCGAAGGCCGCATAAGCCCTCCGAGCTTCGTATACCTGAAACAAGCCTTGGACTGCCCGTATTTTTACGGGCAGTCCAAGTCCGGTCTATACGGGCTTGACAATTCAAGCTTTTTTAAGGATTTTGCCTATGAAAAAGAAAATCACGCCAAAATTGATCCTTCATAATCTTGACGCGATCATCTGCGGCACTACGCTGACGCTCTGTGTCATCCTGGTCAATGTCAACGTCATCTTCCGTTACTTCCTCAACAACCCCATCAAGTGGACGGACGAGGTCGTGACGAGCCTGTTCGTGTGGACGGTGTTCATGGGCAGCGCCTATGCCCACCGCCGCAAGGCGCACCTCGGCGTGGACATCGTGGTGAACCTGGTTCACGGCCCCGCGAAAACGGTGATCGAGGTCATTGTGGAGCTGCTGGAGATCCTGGTGCTGGCCCTGCTGACCTACATCAGCGCCCAGTACGTGCTGAACCTGATCTTCAAACGCGGCATCATATTCACCATCAAGGACGGGGTCTTTGCCTGGGGCAAGGTGAAGCTCACCTACACCGACACCCTGCGCATCCCCAAGTGGTATACCGGCGTCGCGGTGCCGCTCGGCTTCGGCACCTCGTTTGTCTATTCGGTGGTGGGCTTCCTGCGGGATCGCCTGCACCTTTTCAAATCCGGGACGCCCGTTGAGGCAGACAAGGCGGAAGGGGGCGCGTGCTGATGACGCTCAGCTTTGTGAATCTGATCCCCGTTTTCCTGGTCTTCATCCTCTACTTTGCGGGCATGCCCATCGTGTACGCCCTTTTCGGCTCCACCTTCTTCTACTTCTACTTCATCAACACCGGCGTACAGCCCTGGACCATCCTGCAGAAGGTCATGAACTCCACCCAGTCCTTCTCCATGCTGGCCATCCCCTTCTTCGTCATGTCCGGCTCCGTCATGAACTACGGCGGCATCTCAGACAAGATGATGGACTTCTGCGAATGCGTCACGGGCCACATGAAGGGCGGCCTTGCCCAGGTCAACGTGCTTTTGAGCATGCTGATGGGCGGCTGCTCGGGCTCTGCCAACGCCGACTGCGCCATGCAGTCGAAGATGCTCGTGCCCGAGATGGAAAAGCGCGGCTACTCCAAGGCCTTCTCCGCGGCCATCACCGCGTCCTCGTCCGCGGCCACGCCCGTCATCCCGCCCGGCGTCAACCTCATCGTCTACTCCCTCATTGCGCAGGCCTCTCTGGGCCGCATCTTTGCCGCAGGCTATGTCCCCGGCATCCTGATGAGCGTGTCGATGATGATCGTCGTGGCCATCATCGCCCACAGGCGCAACTACCCCACCACGCGCGACCGCTTCCCCCCGGTCAAGGAGGTTCTGAAGCAGGCCTTCATCTCCTTCTGGGGTCTGTTCTTCCCCTTCGGCATCATCCTCGGCATGCGCTTCGGCCTGTTCACCCCGGCCGAGGGCGGCGCGGTGGCGGTGCTGTACTGCTTCATCATCGGCAAGTTCGTGTACAAGAAGCTGAGCTTCAAGGAGCACTTCATCCCCATCCTGCTCGACACCATCGCCGGCACCTCCAGCGTCGTGCTGATCATGGTCTCGGCCTCCACCTTCGGCAACTACATGAGCTATATCAACCTGCCGAAGATCGTCGCGGCCTCCATCACGAATCTCACCAGCAACAAGTATGTCTTCCTGATGCTCGTGAACGTGGTGCTGCTCGTGATGGGCATGTTCCTTGAGGGCGGCGCGGCCCTGATGATCGCAACGCCCCTGCTGCTGCCGGTTGCCCAGAACCTGGGCGTGGACACCATCCACTTCGGTCTTGTCTGCATCGTCAACATCATGATCGGCGGCATCACGCCTCCCTTCGGCTCCATGATGTTCACGACCTGCGGCATCACCGGCTGCCGGATCGGAGACTTCATCAAAGAGGTCTGGCCATTCATATTGTGTCTGTTCCTCGTGCTGCTGCTGATCACCTTCATCCCGGTGCTCGTCACCGTGGTTCCGGATCTGATCTACGGCCCGATCAACAACTCGATCTCGATGTAAAAAAGATTGGAGCGCCGCCCGGCGCTCCAATTCTTTATTATATGGGTATCGGCTTTACTCAGCAAACCGTCAAAGTGCACGTTCCGTAGGGGTCGATCCCCAGATCGACCCGAAACGCCAGTACATTGTACAAGCCTCAGGGCTTCGGGCCGATGAAGGCATCGGCCCCTACGATGCA
>CADARY010000072.1 GCA_902790375.1 Oscillospiraceae bacterium
CGATGCCCTTGAGCGGCAGGTAGTAGTTCATCATGGAGAACATGCCCTTCTTCATCTCGCCGCCGTACCAGGTGTTGAGGATGACCTGCTCACGGCTGGTGACGTTGAAGGCCACGACGGTCTCGGAGTTGAGGCCGAGCTCCTTGTAGTTGGTGCACTTGGCCTTGGAGGCGGTGTAAACCACGAAGTCGGGCTCGAAGCTCGCCTCTTCCTCGGCGGTGGGCTTGATGAACATGTTGCGCACGAAGTGGGCCTGCCAGGCAACCTCCATCACGAAGCGGACGGCCATGCGGGTGTCCTTGTTGGCGCCGCAGAAGGCGTCGACCACATACAGCTTCTTGCCGCACAGCTGATCCTGCGCCAGCTTCTTGACGGCCTGCCAGGTCTCCTGGGTCATGGGGTGGTTGTCGTTCTTGTAGCCCTCGGTGGTCCACCACACGGTGTTCTTGGAGTTCTCGTCCATGACGATGTATTTGTCCTTGGGGGAGCGGCCGGTGTAAATGCCGGTCATGACATTGACGGCGCCGAGCTCGGTGAGAGTGCCCTTGTCAAAGCCCTCGAGGGAGGGGTCCATCTCGTCCTTGAAGAGCTGCTCATAGCTGGGGTTGTAGATGATTTCGGTAGCGCCGGTAATGCCGTATTTGCTCAGATCAATATTCATAATTGCATCAAACCTCTTTCCATTCTTCAATTTGTGCCTGGAAACACATGATAAAAATACCACAATCCGCCTTGAGCGTCAAGCGTCACAGTGTACAAATCCGCTCAGATTCAGAGCGCTTTTGGGGCCAAAATCGTTCTTTTTGACCAAAGCCCGGCGGCCTGCCGCCACCGCCGGCGGCGCTGCGGAAAAGCGCGTCCCCGTCCGGGCGGCGAAGGCGGATTGTGCGGTGTTGCCTGAGGAAAACGAATTGCGAGACCGGTCTTTGAACCGGTCTCGCAATGACAGCGCATTTTGCAGCGCGCCCATATACGCTATGCCTCCGCGCTTACAGTCTCTCGCCCTTCTCGATATCCAGGAAATACTTGTAGGTATCGACCGTGAGCTCGCCGCAGGCGGCCTCGTCGCAGGCGATGATGGCGGCGTTGTGCAGCTGCAGGGCGCTGCAGGTCCACTTCTGGCTCACGCCGCCCTCGACCGTGGCGGCCAGGGCGCGGGCCTTGTTGTGCCCGCTGATGAGCACGAGCACCTCTTTGGCGTCGGTCACGGTGCCGATGCCGACGGAGAGAGCCTGGGTCGGCACCTTCGAGGGATCGTTGCCGAAGAAGCGGGAGTTCACCAGGATGGTGTCGGTGGTGAGGCTGCGAAGCCCGGTGCGGGAGGAGAGGGAGGTATACGGCTCGTTGAAGGCCAGGTGGCCGTCCACGCCGATGCCGCCCATGAAGAGGTCGATGCCGCCGTAGGAGGCGATCTTCGCCTCGTAGCGGGCGCACTCGGCCTCCGGGTCCTCGGCCATGCCGTTGAGGATGTTGATGTTCTCCGGCTTCATGTCCGTGAGGTGGTCGAAGAGATTGTCATGCATGAAGTACCAGTAGCTCTGGTCATGCTCGTGGGGCAGGCCGACATACTCGTCCATATTGAAGGTGACGACGTTTTTGAAGGACAGCTCGCCCGCCCGGTTCATGCGCACGAGCTCCCGGTACACACCGATGGGGGAGGAGCCGGTGGGCAGGCCCAGCACGAAGGGCCGTTCCTCCTTATGTGCGCGGATTTTCGCGGCGATATAGTCGGCCGCCCATTTGCACATTTTATCGTAATTTTCCTGAATAACAACTCTCATGGTGAGTCTCCTTAATTTTTATTATGGGTATCAGCTTACGTCAGCTAACAATCACCGCGTACATCGTAGGGGCCGTTCACGAACGGCCCGGCAGTATAAAGTCGGTTTTTCGGATTCGCCCCCTACGGTCATACAGGGAACCTTGCTGATGAATGCCGATACCCATTATTTTTATTGTTATTCAGCGTCAGGCAAAGCTCTGTTACAGTCTTGATTCTGCTTTTTCCCTTTGTCCTTACGACCCACTGTGAGCCGTGGCGGCATCCGCCGAATCCTTCGATCACCGCCAACCTCGTCAACCAATCACGGTCCCGGCGCTAACAGAGCCCCTTCAACCTCCGTGGGGGGTCTGCTTTCATACGGGGATATTATAGCGTTTTTTGCCCGCTTGTCAAGAAAAGTCGGGCGAATCCTGCGTCTGCGCCTTATACTCCTCAAAAAAGTCCTTCACCGCCTGGAACAGCTCCTGCGTCATGCCGCTGATGCCGGCGTCGCGGTTGTAGTAGGCGCACACGTCCTCGATATCCGGCAGGTAGGGCAGGGGGAAGATGCAGATATTGCGCAGATAGTCCTCCTGCAGCTCGCGCGAGAGCATGTCCCAGAAGACCCGGGCATAGATGAACACGCCGACGCCCGCGTTGGCAAGCTGGAAGGCGTTTTCGATGTTGGTCAGCTCGCAGACGAAGCGGGGGCTGATGTCGTAATACTTGAGGTAGCTTGCCAGGGCGCGCCCGCCGGAGGACTGGCGCGGGATCTTGATGAAGGGGGCCTGCTCGAAAAAGCTCAGGTCCGCGCCGCGGGAGAACCTCTCCGCAAGCTCCCCGGCCTTTTCCCCGGCGAGGAGTGCGAGGATCTCCTTCGGCACGACGAGCACATGCTCCTTCCGGCACAGCGGCACCGCCCTGAACTTGTCCGGCACGCTGCCGAGAGAGCCGATGACCAGATCCACCCCCTCGTAGGAAATGGACTTCTGCATCACGTCCGGCGTCTCCTCGCTGAGCTTGACGTAGGTGTCCGGGTGATCCTTGAGAAAGCGCGGCAGGATCTGCGGCAGGATGGCGCGGGCAATGGTGTGCTCGATGCCGAGATGGATGTAGTGCGCGCCGCTGAAGCTGCGGCTGGAGCTCTCCTCAAACTGCTGCTTGAGCTGGAGGATCTCCTTGGCGATGGGCAGCAGCCGCCCGCCGTCCGGCGTGAGGCCCAGGGGCCTCGAGCGGATGAAGAGCGTGGTGCCCAGATCCTCCTCCAGCTTTGCCACCTGCTTGGACAGCGTCTGCTGGGAGATGAAAAGATTTTTGGCGGCGGAGGAAAAGCTCTTCTCCTCGGCCACCGCAATAAAGCTTTTTAAGAGTGTAAAGTCCATGATGATTTGCCTCCGCTGATTCTCTCTCTTTTTCATAAAAGCCGCTATGCCGGGCTGAGCCTTATGGTCAAAACGGCAAAAAAAGAGAAAGGGACTTGCAAAAATCAACTTTGGGTTGTAGTATATCATCGGATCAGGCGTAAAACAAGTCCCGCCTGAAAAATTTTTATGTGAGAAGAAAAAGAGAATCTCAAGACGGAGGATTTTTACCATGAAAAAATGCATCGCATTCCTGCTCGCGGCCGTGATGGTATTTGCGCTGTGCGCCTGCGGAAAGACCGGCACCGCCGAGCTCAAGTATGCCACCGGCGGCACGTCCGGCACCTACTACGGCTTCAGCGGCGTTATCGCCAACGTCCTCAACGAGAAGCTCAAGGGCACGCTGAACCTGAAGGTCGAGTCCACGGGCGCCTCCAAGGCAAACATCCAGATGCTCGCCTCCGGCGATGCCGACATCGCCATCGTGCAGAACGACGTCATGTACTACGCCTACACCGGCACCGACCTCTTCGCGGGCGGCGCTCCCATCACCAGCTTCTCCGCCGTCGCCTCCTGCTACCCCGAGTACGTCCAGATCCTGGCGAAGAAGGACATCACCTCCATCGAGCAGCTTTCCGGCAAGAACGTCTCCGTCGGCGACGCGGGCAGCGGCACGGAGTTCAACGCCAAGCAGATCCTCGCCGCCTACAACCTGAGCTTTGACGACATCAAGGTCTCCAACCAGAGCTTTGCCGACTCCGCCGACGCGCTGAAAAACGGCACCATCGACGCGGCCTTCGTCGTGGCGGGCTACCCCACCACCGCCGTGACCGAGCTTGCCACGAACTTTGACTTCAACCTCCTGTCCATCGACGCCGATCATGCCGCGAAGCTCCAGGCCGACTACGGCTTCTACTACTACGGCGTGATCCCCGGCGGCACCTACGCCCCCGTGGCGGAGGATGTGCCCGCCGTCGCCGTCATGGCTACGATCGTCGCCTCCAACAAGGTCCCCGCGGACGCGGTCTACGCCTTTGTGAAGGGCCTCTTTGACTACAAGACCGACATCATCGCCGGCCACGTCAAGGGCAACGAGCTCGATCTGAACACCGCGGTCTCCGGCGTCTCCATCCCCTGGCATGCCGGCGCCGAGAAGTTCTATAAGGAAAAGGGCGTGCTGTAAGTTCACAGCGCTGCGCGCAGAGGAGGGCTTGGCCCTCCTCTTTTTTGCCGGCGGAGGGCAGCGGTGTTTCTATATGCTGGGAATTATCGCCGCCCTTCGGCGCTGTTCTTTATTTGAATTTCATAAAATATGATTTGGCGCGGGAAACAAAATTGTAAAAACGGCAGAAAAGGAAAAAAACTCTTGCCAAGATCAACTGTTAGTTGTAGTATAACACCAGAAACGGCGTAAACCACCTTTCGCCATCCATTCCCTCTCCCCGCAGGGGAGGCGGAAAATCATGATATGGAGGAACCAAACATGAAAAAAGTCATCGCCACGCTGCTTGCTCTCACCCTGGTGCTTGCTCTGTGCGCCCCCGCCTTCGCGGCCGGCACCAAGCTCAACTACGCCACCGGCGGCACCTCCGGCACCTACTACGGCTTCAGCGGCGTCATTGCCAACGTCCTCAACGAGAAGCTCAAGGACACCCTGAACCTCAAAGTCGAGTCCACCGGCGCCTCCAAGGCCAATATCCAGATGCTGCAGTCCGGCGACGCTGATATCGCCATCGTGCAGAACGACGTTATGTACTACGCCTACACCGGCACCGACCTCTTCGCCGGCGGCGCTCCCATCACCGACTTCTCCGCCGTCGCCTCCTGCTACCCCGAGTACGTGCAGATCCTGGCGAAGAAGGACATCACCTCCATCGCTGACCTCGCCGGCAAGCGCGTCTCCGTCGGTGACGCCGGCAGCGGCACCGAGTTCAACGCCAAGCAGATCCTGGGCGCCTACGGCCTGAGCTTCGACGACATCAAGGTCTCCAACCAGAGCTTCGCCGACTCCGCCGACTCCCTGAAGAACGGCACCATCGACGCCGCCTTCGTCGTGGCCGGCTACCCCACCACCGCTGTGACCGAGCTTGCCACCAACTTCGACTTCAACCTCCTGCCCATCGACGATGAGCACGCTGCCAAGCTCCAGGCCGACTACGGCTTCTACTACTACGGCGTGATCCCCGGCGGCACCTACAGCCCCGTGGCTGACGATGTCCCCGCCGTCGCCGTGATGGCCACCATCGTTGCCTCCAACAAGGTCTCCGAGGACGTGATCTACGCCTTCGTCAAGGGCCTGTTCGACTACAAGGACGACATTACCGCCGGCCACGTCAAGGGCAACGAGCTCGATCTGAACACCGCAGTCTCCGGCGTTTCCATCCCCTGGCATGCCGGCGCCGCGAAGTTCTACACCGAGCAGGGTCTCAAGATCGGCTGAGCCTGATACGCTTTGAAAGCCAACAAAAAAACCATGATGGCAGCCGCGGCGATCCTTGTGGTCGCTGCGGTTACCATATTAGGGCTTTTTTTCCTGCGGGAGAAGAAGCTGGTGCTCTCCGACGATGAGAGCGGCAGGGTCTTCGCGCGTCTGCCGCTGAAGGACGGGGACAGCTTCTCCGTCACCTTCCGCCACAGCGTCAACAAGAGCGACGTCACCGAGATCTACCAGCGCCGCGGGTCGGAAATCTGGCTCACGGGCTGCGTCTACTACGGCTTCGGCGCGGGCGTGGCCGAGGTGCTGGAGCCGGGCTGGACCCTGGACAAGGGCGAAAACGGCGAAATGATCATCGGCAGCATCGAGATGAAGATGAACGATCTGACCTACATCGTCGGCACGGTCTATGACCACATCCTCGACATCAACGGCGAAAAGATCATATTAAACGAGCTTTGCGGAAAGAATGCGAAGGTCCACTTTTCCGTACAATAAGGAGTGTCCACATGCCAGAATTTGAGAAAAAGTATAAAAAGACCTCACATGAGCTGCATGATGAGGAGCTGATCGCGAAGGACGATTTCGGCGAAACCACCGAGGAGATCGAAAAAAACGCCACCGCCGTCCTGGAAAAGTATGACCGCGAAGCAAACGTCCGCGTCTATAAGGGCATTTCGCGCCGCATCGTGCGCGTGCTGTTCGTGCTGTTCTCCCTGTATTCCGTGTTCCTGCTGTTCTATCCGGGCGAGATCCGGATGGAGCGCGCCTCCTTCGTGGGCCTGATTGTGCTGCTGGTGTTCGTGAACTTCCCGGCCACGCGCGGCGGCGTGAAGAAGGTCAACTTTATCCCCTGGTACGACATCATTCTGATGGGCCTGGGCTTCGTGTCCTACCTTTATTTTGTCATCAACTACCGGGCGATCATCAACCGCGGCATCATGCTCACCCCGCTGGAGGTGTGGCTGGGCGTGATCGGCATCCTGGTCACGCTGGAGGCCTGCCGCCGCGCGGTCGGCCTGCCGATCGTGATCGTCGCCTCGCTGTTCATCGTTTATGCCATGACCCAGAAATCCCTGCGCATGAACGTGTATAACCTCTTCTACACCGCCGACGGCATCATCGGCACCCCGATCCGCGCCTGCCTGAACTTCATCGTGCTGTTTGTCATCTTCGGCGCGTTTCTGGAAAAGACGGGCATCACCCAGTTCTTCATTGAGCTTGCAAACTCCATTGCCGGCGCGTCCTCCGGCGGCCCGGCGAAGGTCGCGGTCATCTCCTCGGCCCTGTGCGGCATGGTGTCCGGCTCCTCCGTCGGCAACACCGTGACCACCGGCTCCGTCACCATCCCGATGATGAAGAAGACCGGCTACAAGCCCGAGTTTGCCGGCGCGGTCGAGGCCGCGGCCTCCACCGGCGGCCAGATCATGCCCCCCATCATGGGCGCCGCCGCCTTCCTGATGGTGGAATACGTCACCATGCCGGACACCGTCGTGACCTACGGCTACATCGCCCTGCGCGCCATCCTGCCCGCCGTGCTGTACTTCGCCGGTATTTTCATGATGGTCCATCTCGAGGCCAGGAAGAACGGCCTGACCGGCATCGCCCGCGAGAAGCTGCCGAAGTTCTGGCCCCTCTTCCTGCGCAAGGGCTTCCTGCTGCTGCCGCTTGCGGCGCTGGTGTACTTCCTCATGACCCGCACGATGGCCTTCGCCGCCATCGCCGCCACCTGCCTTGCCATGGCCGTGAGCATGGTGTACAAGGAGACGCGCATCATCCGCATCAACTACACCGACGAAAACGGCTACCGCATCGACTTCTCGCGCTTCTTTGACGCGCTGGAGTCCGGCGCGAAGAGCACCCTGACCGTGGGCGTGGCCTGCGCGGTCGCGGGCATCATCGCCTGCGTCATCACCACCACCGGCATCGGCTCCTCTTTGATCTCCATCATCATCGGGGCCTCCGGCGGCTATAAGATCGTGGCCCTCTTCCTCACGATGCTCACCTGCATCATCCTCGGCATGGGCGTGCCCACCACCGCAAACTATGTCATCATGGCCACCACCTGCGCCCCCGTGCTGATCCGCATGGGCATCCCCAGCATTGCGGCGCACATGTTCGTGTTCTACTTCGGCATCGTCGCCGACATTACCCCGCCCGTGGCCCTCGCCGCCTATGCAGGCGCGGCCATCGCCCACGGCAGCCCCATGAAGACCGGCGTCAACGCGACCAAGCTCGCCATCGCGGCCTTCATCGTCCCCTACATCCTCGCGCTCAACCCCGCCATGGTCTTTGTGGACACCACGGCCCTTGAGGTCATTGCCATCGTCATCACCTCGCTCGTGGGCATGTTCGCCCTGTCCATGGCCCTGGAGGGCTACTTCCGCGGCCCGCTGCAGGCGCTGCTGCGCATCGTCGTCGCCGCAGGCGGCCTGATGCTCATCTACCCCGGCACCGTCACCGACCTTGCGGGTCTCGTGCTGGTGGGCGTCGTCATCGCCCTGCAGATCCTCAAGGCCAGAAAAGCCGCCGCCGCGGCGTGAAGCTCCGCGAGAAACACACAGAAAAAGAGAGCCGCCTCGTTCTGAGGCGGCTTTCGTACTCTCTGCCCTTCGATCACTGCTGCGCTTTGACGGCGGTATCGAGGGCGATTGTGATCATTTCGTTGAAGCCCGTCTGGCGCTCCTCGGGGCTGAGCTCCTGCGCCTTGTAGAGATGGTCGGAAATGGTGCAGATGCACAGCGCCCTTTTGCCGTGGTAGGCGGCGTTGGCGTAAAGCGCGGCGGCCTCCATTTCCACAGCCAGCACGCCCATCCTCCTGACGGCGCGTGTACCCTCATAGGATTTGGGGTGGTAGAAGTTGTCGGAGGAGTAGATATTGCCGACGTGCCAGGTGGCGCCGTTCTCCATGGCGGCGGTGACCGCGTGCTGGATGAGCATCGCGTCGCCGATCGGGGCGAAGCTGCCGGGGAAACCGAATTGCTCAATGTAATTGGTGTTGGTGGAAGCGGCCTGGGCGATGACGATGTCCATGACGTTGACATTGTCCTGCAGGGCGCCTGCGGAGCCCACGCGGATGATGTTTTCCACCCCGTAGGTGTCGTACAGCTCCCAGCTGTAGATGCCGATGGAGGGCATGCCCATGCCGGAGGCCATCACGCTCACGGGCACATCCTTCCACTTGCCGGTGTAGCCCTGCACGCCGCGCACGTTGTTGACGAGCACCGGGTCCGTCAGGAAGTTTTCGGCAATGTATCTGGAGCGCAGCGGATCACCGGGCATGAGGACGGTCTTGGCGAAATCGCCGGGCTTTGCGGAATTGTGGGGAGTCATCGTTTTTCCTCCTTTTATGGTATTGAAACGCTCTTTTGTCGATAAAACCATTATATGGGTATCAGCTTACGTCAGCTAACAATCACCGCGTACATCGTAGGGGCCGTTCACGAACGGCCCGGCAGTATAAAGTCGGTTTTTCGGATTCGCCCCCTACGGTCATACAGGAAACTTGCTGATGAATGCCGATACCCATTAACCATTATAATAACAGCGGCGGGAAAAGTCAAACAGATTGAAACCCGGCGCGGGATATGATAAGATAGGGGCGAGACAGAAAAGGGAGGGGACACCCATGGATAAGGTTATGGTGATCGGCATTGCCGGCGGCACCGGCAGCGGCAAAACCACCATCACGCGCAAGCTCATGCAGCGCTTCGGGGCGGACGTGTCCGTCATCTACCACGACAACTATTACAAGGCCCACCACAACATGCCCTATGAGGAGCGGGCCAAGCTCAACTACGACCAGCCGGACGCCTTCGACACCGACCAGCTCATCGAGGCGGTGCGGGCGCTGAAGAGGGGGCGCAGCGTCATCTGCCCCGTCTACGACTATTCGATCCATGACCGCTCGGAGAAGACCGTTACCGTCAAGCCCGCGAAGGTCGTGATCGTGGAGGGCATCCTGATCTTTGAGAACAAAGAGCTCTGCGGCCTCATGGACATCAAGGTCTTTGTGGACGCTGACGCCGACGTGCGCATCCTCCGCCGCATCGTGCGCGACGTGCGCGACCGCGGCCGCAGCCTCGAGAGCGTCGTGAACCAGTATCTCAGCACCGTCAAGCCCATGCACGAGAAGTACGTGGAGCCCAGCAAGCGCAACGCCGACATCATCGTGCCCGAGGGCGGCCACAACCGGGTCGCGCTGGAGCTTCTGATGGAGCGTGTGCGCGCCCACCTGGAGGGAAAAAGCGCCAATGGCTAAGCTCTATTTCAAATACGGGGCCATGGGCTCGTCCAAGTCCGCCCAGGCCCTCATCACCAAGTTCAACTATGAGGAGCTCGGCATGTCCGTCTGGCTCATCAAGCCCGGCACCGACACCCGCGACGGGGTGGACGTGATCCGCAGCCGCATCGGCCTGAGCGAGAAGGCGCAGGTCATCGGCCCGGAGGAGGATATCATCGCGGCCTATCGCTCAGCGGGGCGGCACGACGTCATCATTGCCGACGAGGCGCAGTTTTTCACCCCCGAGCAGATCGACGGCCTGCGCACCCTCGTGGATGAGGAGGAGCTGCCGGTGCTGTGCTTCGGCCTGCGCACCGACTTTCTCACCCACTTTTTCCCGGGGGCCCGGCGGCTCATGGAGCTGGCCGATTCCCTGACCGAGATCAAGACCGTCTGCGCCTGCGGGCGCAAGGCCACGGTCAACGCCCGCATCGACGAGCGCGGCCGCATCGTCACCGAGGGCAGCCAGGTGCTGCTCGGCGGCAACGACCGCTATGTCGCCATGTGCCACAAATGCTGGAAACATGCAATTGCGAGCCAGGCTCGCAATTGAGGACTCGCGCTTATCGCACACGGCTTACGGGGGACAAGCCGTGTTTGGTCGGCGCGAGGCCTCGCAATGCTCGGCTCAGAGAGTTTTTGCCGAGGCAAAGCCCCGTCAAAAACGATTGTAATTCAAAAGAATTTTCCGGTAATTGCGATCTGCAATCTTGTCTCAGGGAGGTTACTGATATGCTCGACAACATCAGCATCAACGAACACAGCAGCATCCGCATCGACGATAAGGTCATCGCGTACATCGACCCCTTCCGCCTGAAGGAGGCAAAGCACGACGCGGACCTCATCCTGTTCACCCACCCGCATTTTGACCACTTCTCGCCGGAGGATTTCCGCAAGGCGGCGAAGGCGGACACGCTCTATGTCTGCCCCCTCTCCATGCGGGAGAAGGCCCTGGAGGCCGGCATCGCGCCGGATATGCTCCGCACCCTCGAGGCGGAGGAAAACCTCGGCATCCTCGGCATCGAGATCGAGGGCGTGCCCGCCTACAACACGAACAAGCCCAACCACCCGAAGGAGAACGGCTGGCTCGGCTATGTCCTGGAGATCGGCCCGCAGCAGATCTATGTCGCGGGGGACACCGACCGCATCCCGGAGGGGGAGGCGGTGCAGTGCGACATCGCCCTTGTCCCCATCGGCGGCACCTACACCATGAACGCCAGGGAGGCGGCGGCCTTCGTCAACGCCATGCGCCCCCATACCGTCATCCCCACGCACTATGCCAGCATCGTCGGCTCTCCGGACGACGCGCGCGAGTTTGTCAAACACCTCGACCGCGGCATTGAAGTCTGCCTCAAAATCGAATAAGGGCTTGCCTTCCCCTCGAGGGAAAGCCGTGGCGCGGGGCGATCCCGGTGGAATAATAAAAAGTGCGTATCGGTTTAACGCAGCAATACAGGCAGGTTCAACACTTACAACGTAAAAATCTGCATCGTAGGGGCCGATGCCTTCATCGGCCCGAAGCCCTGAGGCTTGTACAATGTACTGGCGTTTCGGGTCGATCTGGGGATCGACCCCTACGGAAC
>CADARY010000073.1 GCA_902790375.1 Oscillospiraceae bacterium
GAAGGAAGTCATGAAGCACCTGGGCGAGATGGAGAAGCTCGAGAAGTATCTCGGCGGCGTCAAGGAAATGAAGAAGCTCCCCGGCGCCCTCTTCGTCGTTGATCCCCGCAAGGAGCACAACGCCATCGCCGAGGCCCGCAAGCTGCACATCCCCATCGTCGCCATCGTCGATACCAACTGCGACCCCGATGAGGTCGACTATGTCATCCCCGCAAACGATGACGCTATCCGCGCCATCCGCCTCATCTCCGCCACCATGGCCAACGCCGTTCAGGAAGGCCGCCAGGGCGCCGATGCCAGCGCTGAGGAAGAAGCCCCCGCTGAGGCCGCCGCAGAGGAATAAGGATTTGAAGGGGCGTGAGATCTCACGTCCCTTTTCCAAGTTATAACAGGAGGAATAATAAAATGGCTTTTACCGCTCAGGACGTTAAGACTCTCCGCGAAATGACCAATGTCGGCATGATGGACTGCAAGAAGGCGCTCCAGGCTACCGATGGCGATATGGACAAGGCAGTCGACTGGCTGCGTGAGAAGGGCCTTGCCAAGGCCGCAAAGAAGGCCGGCCGCGTGGCTGCCGAGGGTATGGCTTTTGCACAGGTTTGCCCCGCGTGCGGCGCTGCCGCCATCGTCGAGGTCAACTGCGAGACCGACTTCTGCGCCAAGAGC
This sequence comes from Oscillospiraceae bacterium, assembly GCA_902790375.1. GTDB lineage: Bacteria > Bacillota > Clostridia > Oscillospirales > Oscillospiraceae > Limivicinus. The sequence continues at coordinate 667 of CADARY010000073.1, forward strand.
GAGCTGTTCGTTCAGTTCGTCAAGGATATCTGCAAGGTCGTCCTCAATGACAAGCCCGCCGACGTCGATGCTCTGATGGCCTGCAAGTACCCCGGCCGCGAGCTGACCGTTGCCGAGATCATGCCCGAGAAGGTCATGTCCATCGGCGAGAACCTGCAGATCCGCCGCTTCGCCCGCTTCGCCGATCCCACCAACGTGGCCTACGTGCACGCCGGCGGCGCCCGCGCCGTTCTGGTGAACCTGGCTGTCGAGGGCGGCATTGACGCCACCGAGATCGGCAAGAACGTCGCCATGCAGATCGCTGCCATGAATCCCAAGTACTGGGACAAGAGCCTTGTTCCCCAGGCCGATATCGACCACGAGCGCGAGGTTCAGGTTGCCCTGATGGACAACGACCCCAAGATGGCGTCCAAGCCCCAGGCCATCAAGGAGAAGGCCGCTGCCGGCAAGATCAACGCCTTCTTCAAGGAGAACTGCCTGCTCCAGCAGGTCTTCGTCCGCTCCGACCTCTTCGACGGCTCTGTCGAGGGCTACATCGCCGACGCCGCCAAGAAGCTCGGCGGCAGCGTGAAGTTCGTCAATGCCGTTCACTACATCAAGGGCGAGGGCATCGAGAAGAAGGAAGAGGACTTCGCCGCTGAGGTCGCAGCCCAGATGAACATGGGCAAGTAATCGCCCCGGAAAAACTATACCACAGCCGCCTCCGGTTCAAAAGGCCGGGGGCGGTTTTTCTTCGCCGCGCAGCGCCGGGGCCTATCCCCACAGTACGCGGCAGATCCAGGCCGAGGCCAGAAAGCACACGAGATCCGCGCAGAGGGCCGCCGGGAGGGCGCGGCCGTCATCCCGGATGCCGGCGGCGGTGAAGTAGACCGCAATGACGTAAAAGCTCGTCTCGCTCGAGCCCAGCATGACCGCCGCCGTGCGCCCGATGAGGGAGTCCGGCCCGTGCCGCTGCATGAGCTCCGTCGCCGCGGCGAGCGCCCCGCTGCCGGACAGGGGCCGCAGCAGCATCAGCAGGCCGGTCTCCTCCGGCACGCCGAGCAGCGCGAACACCGGGCGCAGCGCCGCACCCAGCAGCTCCGGCAGACCGGAGGCGCGCAGCAGCCGGATTGCCGGGAACACCACCAGCAGCGACGGCAGGATCCCCCACAGGATCAGCAGGCCCTTTTTCGCCCCGGCGCTCATGGCGTCAAAGATATCCACCCCCTTTACCGCCGCGCCCAGCGCCGCTGCCAGGATCAGCAGCGGCACCGTGAGCTGTCCCAGCACCCTCATGACGGGGCCCTGTTCAGCAGGCGGATCAGAACGAGACCTGCCAGAAGCGAGAGAATGCTGCTGACCCAGACGGCAGGCGTGATGTCAAAGGGCGCGGCGCTGCCGAGCGAGGCGCGCAGGGAGGCCGCCGTCGTCGGCAGAAGCTGCACGGAGGCAGTATTGAGCACCACCAGCGTATTGAGCTCCGACCGCGCCTGCAGGCGCGCAAGGCCCCGGGCAGCCCGGATGCCGGCGGGCGTGGCGGCATTGCCGAGGCCCAGCATATTGGCGCTGAGGTTTTCCGACAGGGCGGCGAGCGTTCCGGGATCGGCTGCGCCCCGGGGAAAGAGACGCAGCAGCGGCGGACGCAGCAGCCGGGCGAGGTCAGCCCCGACCCCGCTGCGCTCCAGCAGCTCCGTCACAGCCGACCACAGGCACAGCGCCGCGGCAAGCTCCGGCGCAAAGCGCAGCGCATCGTGCACGCCCTCAAGCACCGCAGAGCCTGCGGCGGCCGTGTTTCCCAGCAGGAGGGATGCCAGAATTGAAAACAAATAAATGGAAAAAATTGCAATACTCACCAAAAAAACCCCAATTTCTGCCCCGTTTGAGGCAAAATAAAAGAACTTTTTATGAACATTTTACAAAGTTCGCAGTTTGCTGTTGATTTTTCCTCCGGGAAATGATATAAAGTGCTATAAATATTTACGAAATTGTAATTTATTTCCAATCTCAGTAAATGTTTAGGCGTGTACAGTTCAAAAATTCACCAGAAAGCAGAGGGGATGCTTACGTGAAGTCCACTGGTATCGTACGAAGAGTCGACGAACTTGGGCGTATCGTATTGCCGATCGAAATGCGCCGTACTCTCAATATCGGAGAGAAGGACTCTCTCGAGATATATGTAGAGGGCGACAGCATTATTCTTCGCAAATATCAGGCGGCTTGTGTGTTCTGCGAGGCGACGAAGAGAATTGTCAACTATCGCGGAAAAAACGTCTGCCCTGACTGCATTGCGAAGTTGAAGGAGCTGTACTGATACGTGAAAACCCTGACCGCTCAGGTCAGGGTTTTTTATATGCCGGGCGCTGTTTTCAAATTACGGTGGAAATAAGCGCGCGCTTGTGCTACAATTCCTGCACAGACAAAGGGGGTGCAGCCATGGACAACAAAACAGAAACAATGAGCACGGAGGCCCTGCTGCGGCAGATCGCCGAGAATCAGCAGCAGCATACGCGCAGCAGCCGGATCACCGCCATTGCGGTGCTGGTGCTGGCAGCGGCGCTGATCATCAGCCTGGTCATCATGGTGCCCGCGTTTATGCGCACCATGAACGAGGCCAAAACCACCATGGAGAGTACGCAGGAGCTGATCCGCCAGGCCAATGTGTCGCTGGATAAGCTCAACAGCGTGACGGAGAGCATCGACGCGGTCGTCTCGAACAGCGGCGAGAGCGTGGGCCGCTTGGCCCAGGTGCTTGACGCGGTGGATCTGGAGGGCCTTGCCGCCTCCATCCAGAAGCTCAATTCGGTGATCGACTCACTTTCCAATTTCAAGCTCTTTGGGTGAGCGGATACGAAAAGGGACTGTGCTGAGCACAGTCCCGTTTTTTTCGAGTTTACTTGGCGTAGTCGATGGCCTTGGTCTCGCGCAGGAGATGAACCTTGATCTGACCGGGGTAAGTCAGCTCTTCTTCGATCTTCTTGGCGATATCCCGGGCCAGCAGGACCATCTGATCCTCGCTGACATCCTCGGGCTTGACCATGATGCGGATCTCGCGGCCGGCCTGGATGGCGTAGGAGCTCGCAATGCCGGGGAAGCTCTTGGAGACCTCCTCCAGTTTTTCCAGACGCTTGACGTAGTTTTCGATGTTCTCGCGGCGCGCGCCGGGGCGGGCGGCGGAGATGGCGTCGGCCGCCTGGACGAGGCAGGCCTCGATGCTGTGGGGCTCGACATCGTTGTGGTGGGCCTCGATGCAGTGGATGACGGCCTCGGACTCCTTGTACTTTCTGGCGATATCGACGCCGATGGTGACGTGGCTGCCTTCCACCTCATGGTCGATGGATTTGCCAAGGTCGTGCAGCAGGCCTGCGCGCTTGGCGATGTTCACGTCGGCTCCCAGCTCTGCCGCCATCAGGCCTGCCACATGGGAGACCTCGATGGAGTGGTTGAGCACGTTCTGGCCGTAGCTGGTGCGGTACTTCATGCGGCCGAGCAGCTTGATGATCTCGGGGTGCAGGCCGTGGATATTGGTTTCGAACACGGCGCGCTCGCCCTCGGCCTTGATGGTGGCGTTGACCTCCTTCTGGGCCTTGGCTACCATCTCTTCGATGCGGGCGGGATGGATGCGCCCGTCCTGGATGAGCTTCTCAAGGGCCAGGCGCGCAACCTCACGCCGGACGGGGTCGAAGCTGGAGACGGTGATGGCCTCGGGGGTATCGTCAATGATCAGATCGCAGCCGGTGAGGGTTTCGATGCTGCGGATGTTGCGGCCTTCGCGGCCGATGATGCGGCCCTTCATCTCGTCGTTGGGGAGGGGGACGACGGAGACGGTGATTTCGCTTGCGTGGTCGGCGGCGCAGCGCTGGATGGCGGTGGCGATGATCTCTCTGGCCCGCTCGTCCGCCTCGTCCTTGTACTGGGCTTCCACTTCCTTGACCTTCATGGCCATTTCGTGGGTGACCTCATCGCGGATGTTGGCGATCAGATAGGCCTTTGCCTCTTCCACCGTGAAGCCGGAGATCTTCTCCAGCATTTCGAGCTGGCTCTTCTTGACCATGCCGATTTCCTGCTGCTGGGCTTCGGCATCGGCGATCTTGGCGGCAAGGACCTCGTTCTTCTTGTCGGCGGCGTCGAGCTTCTTGTCCAGGTTCTCCTCCTTCTGCTGAAGGCGGCGTTCCTGCTTGGTGATTTCCGCTCTGCGTTCCTTCACTTCCCGCTCGTATTCGGAGCGGTTTCTGTGTATTTCTTCCTTCGCCTCAACCAGCGCCTCTCTCTTCTTGCTTTCGGCGCTCTTGATGGCTTCGTTTACGATCCGTCTGGCTTCTTCCTCGGCGCTTGTGATCTCACGCTCCGCAACCTTTTTGCGGTACGTGATGCCGGCCACAAAGCCGATGACAGCCACAACGACAGCAATGACAACTGTCAGTATCCATTGCATGGTAAGGGTATACACCTCCATTCCTTGAAAATAATACGGGTAAACCCAGATAGCTTGGCAGACATGAGATATCTACTTGTATCTATCATAAGCAAGACGGGCCATCAAGCGAACCCGTCGGGATATAAAAGTAATATCGTTGGGGGAGTTCCCCGTAGGCCGGGCGGACAAGGCGCTCTGACAGCATCCGGATCCGACAGGCCTGCCCCTCCAAAATATTAACTAAGTTATTTTACCGTCTTCTCAGGATGATGTCAAGTAAAAGGCTTCCCAAAATATGAGAAAATTTGCCGCCGCCCCCTGTACGGGGCAGGAAAAATCCGCTATAATAGACGCATATGAACAATCATCTGAACCGGGAGGAGAGACAATGAACGACAAGAAAGTCCTTGCGCTCCTGTGCGAGGCGGAGCGGGAGGCCGCCGCCCTGATGATGCAGGCCCATGACGTGCTGGCCGAACGCAAGACCGACCGGCGCGACGTGGTGACCGAATACGACCGCCGCGTACAGGAGCAGCTGATCGGGAGACTGGGCGCGGCGGTCCCGCAGGCGCGCTTTTTCTGCGAGGAAAATGACCGCCACGACGATCTGCGCGCCGAGGAGGTTTTTATCATAGATCCCATCGACGGCACGATGAATTTTGTCCACGGCTTTCACCACAGCTGTATTTCAACGGCATATATGCGCGCGGGCGAGCTTCGGGCGGCGGCGATCTGCAACCCCTATGTCGGGGAGCTCTTTACCGCCGTGAAGGGGGAGGGCGCCTGCCTCAACGGCCGGCCCATCCACGTATCCACGGCGGGGCTTGCCGAGAGCGTGGTCTGCTGCGGCACCGCGCCCTATGACGCGGCGCTTGCGGACCGGGGCTTTGCGCTGATGAAAAAGGCCTTTCTCGCCGGCCTTGATATCCGGCGGGAGGGCTCGGCGGCGCTGGATCTCTGCTCGGCGGCGGCAGGGCGCGCCGGGGTATATTTTGAGCTGGGCCTGTCCCTCTGGGATTACGCGGCAGGCAGGCTCATCGTGGAGGAGGCGGGCGGCGTCTGCTGCACCATCGACGGCGCAGCGCTGCCGATGGACCCGACGCGGCCCTCGGTCGTCGCGGGCGGAAAGCGCGCGGTGGAGGAGTTCCTGAAGCTTGCGCGGGATGTGTAAGATATAAAAACGACCCGCCTTCCGGCAAAAAACGGGAGGCGGGTTGAATTTATTTTACCAGCGCCGCCCGGACGGCGGGGGGCACGGCCTCGGCAGCGTCGCCGTTAAAGTCCGCGGTGACGCTCACGGCGGCGTCCACGTCCCGGGATACCACACGCACGCTTGCCCCGCAGTCAAGGGCGATCTCGTCCAGACTCTCGCCCGTCACCGTGACGCGCAGGCGGCAGTCGTCGTAGCTGAGGTTCACGCGGTCCAGCTCCGGCAGCAGGCGGGAGACGAGATCTGCGGCGTCCTCGGTCCCCGGCGCCGATGCAGTCAAACTGCCCCTTCAGACTGAGCTCCTTTGCCAGGGGGATGAGCTGGGCCGTATCCACGACCCGCTGCTGCGCCTCGTTCAGGGCTTCGCCGTCGGCGGTGCAGGCGGCGCTGTCGGTAAAGTAGAGGGTGAAGAGGGCGCTCCTGATGCAGTGCACATCCACGCCGTCCACAGTCCGGCGGGAATAGCGGTAGCGGGGGCTGAGCCGCAGAGAGCCGCAGTCGGCG
>CADARY010000074.1 GCA_902790375.1 Oscillospiraceae bacterium
CGAATGGTGGTGTCGGCAAGCATCTTGCCGTCCTCGTCCAGAATGACCGCCTTGGTGTAGGTGGAACCAACGTCACAACCGCCGAAATATTTCATTTATCATTATCTCCTTAAGAATTGAAATCGTACTTGGGATATTTGTCCATATCGTAGGGGGCCTTGAGGGTGTCCTTGCGCTCCATGCTGTCATAGTGCTTCTTGAGGAAGGGCTCCACCACGTTAAAGAGGAGCTTGCCGTCCAGGTCGAAGAAGAACACCACAAACAGGGCCACGTTCGCAATCAATGCGATGCGGAAAAGCTTCCGGATAAACTTGAAAATCGTATTCATATCGTACTCTCCTTACCAGGTCATGGAGTCGTCAAAGTCAAGCAGAGACGGGTCCAGGGGCTCTTCGTGCATGACGGTGCTCATGTAGTCGTTGATGAGGCGGCGGATCTCGGCACGGGAGACGGTGCGGCTGTCAGGCAGGGCGTGGGGAATCCAGAAGGCCTTGATGTCTCTCTTGCGGAACTCGTCCTCAAACAGGCCGTGCAGGCCCTGCACGCCCTTGCACTGGAGCTGGTCATACATGGCGACCATGTCGCAGTTGAAGCGCTTCATGTAATCCCACAGCTCGAACATGTGGTGCATGCCGCCGACGGCCATGCGGCGCATCGGGGCCCACATGTGGTACTGGGCCATATCTTCCAGGGTGTGCTCGTAGCTGTCGGTGCGGATCTCCATGTCGAACATGAGCGAGTCCATGTTGATGACGACGTTCAGGCCCCAGCAGTTGTAGGCCCAGGTGCACCAGTTGGAATAGTACAGCGGGGCACAGGACCAGGCGATCACGCGGTGGCGGGTCTGGGGGAAGGTTTTGATCTTTTTGGAGACGCATTTCTCGAGGATCTTGCGCACCTTCCTGTCGGTGACGTGCCAGATCTCCCAGTCGCCGTACTGGGACTGGTAAATGCGGTACAGGGCCTGGGCGACGCCGTTGATGGGGTAATACGGGGTCTTTGCGTCGACCTCCCACTTCTCCCACTCGAAGCGCTGCAGTTCGTTCTGAAGCTCGAGCTTCTTTGTGAGCTTCTCCCAGCTGAAGGGGATGCCGTACTGCTGCTCGATAAACTTCCAGAGCTCTTCGATCTCGCGTTTGACGTAGTCCTTGACCAGCGGATCGTCAAAGAGCATGGGCATGGGCAGGGAGAAGAGGGGCTTGTCGAAGAACCAGTCCTGCAGGGTGGAGGTGGAGACGGAGGCGTCGCAGGCCTCATTGCAGGTGATGACGGCGGGGGCGTAGTCAGGCACATCGTCCAGGACGAAGATGCCGGCCTCGGCCTGGCACATGGGGCAGGGGTCGCCGGGCAGGCCGATGGACTGGACCGCGTCGATATAGTTCAGAACCGTGTGGGAGTTGACGTGACAGGTGACGAAATAGGGGATCATCTCCAGCGGGACATTGGTGATCTCCCCGTCCCAGGGATAGAATACGCCGCCCCACACAGTCTCGTTATGGGCGATGGTGTGCCTGTAAAGGTCGTTCTGTCTGCCGCCGTTGAGACGGGTATCGGCGGCGAACATGTGCTGGAACTGGCGGATCGTGGTGGAGACCATGGCGCGGTAATGCCAGGCGGAGGCCTTCATCGCCTCGCCGCGCATTCCCTCCAGGCCGCGGTCGAACCAGTGGAGAACCGGCAGATAGGTCTGGCCGATCCAACGGTAGCGCCAGAGGCCCTTGGCAAAGGTGATGGGCCCGTGCATGACCATGATGTCCTTGACCATGAAGATGTAGTTATACAGCCAGATGTTGTAGAAATAGTACATGGTGTCGGGGACGCCGCGCCACTCTCTGTGCTTGTAGAGGTGGGTCTTGTCCTCGTGCAGCTCGCCGAGGCGGCGGCCGCCCTCCTCGGCGGTATGGGGCTTGCCATACCAGAAATCTTTCAGGATTTTGCTGAAGGTCTTTTTAGCCATTTTACTTGCCCTCCTGGATCTTCTTGATCTCAACGCTCTCTACGAAGGCCTGGAAACGGGTGCGCAGCTGGCCGGAGGCCGTGTTGATATACTCCTTCTCGATGGAGCATACGGGCAGGCCGAAGTCGCGCTTGAGGATGACGGTGTCGATGACGCGCTCATAGCTCCAGTACTCGCAGAATTTGTTGGAGGCGATGATGACGCCGTCGGCGTGGTACTCTCCGGCAAGCTCCGCGATCCTCTTTTTTCTGGCGCGCATCTCGTCCTGAGGCATGAAGCGCGGGCAGTTGGACGAGTGCAGATAGTGCTTTGCGATGGCGTAGACGGGATCAACGCCCTCGGGCAGCTCGATGATCTGGCGGGACTCCACAGCGCCGTAGCAGTATCGGTCGCACACCACGCGGGCGCCGCAGCTCTCGACAAGCTTCGTGAAGTCGGGATCGTCATTCTCGGAGCCGGCCAGCACCACCTTGCAGCGGAACTCCTTCTTCCTGTCAGGCTCGCGCGTCTTCATCTCCTCCGCCGTCTCGCGCAGATACGGGAGGATCAGGTACTTGGGACATACGAGCGAGCAGAGCTGGATCACATGGAACTCATAGCCGGTGATGGTGGGGTTTTCAAGCTTCCGATAGTCGCCGATCTCATTGATGAGGCGGGAGACCTCATTCTGCTGCTCGACCGCCCTGCGGATGGCCTCGTCGGAGATGTCGATGCCGAAATGCTCCTGCAGGGGCTTGAGCACATGGGCGCGAAGCTGGGTCGCATAGTGCTCATAGGAGATCTCGTTGTTTTTGAAGGGAACGTCGGAAAATTCGCAGAAGAAATCATCGTTGTCGATGATGCGCATATCGTCGACAGAGTCGAGGTGCTTCTGCTGCAGGTGTTCCTGGAAGCGGCAGGTGGCCGTGCAGGTCTCGGTCGCCATCTGCGCGTCGAGGAAGTTGAAGCCGCCCTCCAGGGCGCGCTCCATCAGACTTCTGGCATAGTGGCAGACGCGGGCGGACATGTAGTAGGTTGCGATGTCGGGGGATGTGCAGCGCGGCGCTCTCAGTCTCACGGAGAAGCAGCCGGGCAGGTCGAGAAGCACTTCAGGCATGAAATAGCAGGTGTAGCCGATGGCGCGCAGGCCGTCCTTCTTGGCCTTTTGCACCAGCTCGTTATTGGCTTCCTGAAGCAGATTCTCAAAGAAAATCAGATGCTTGAGATCTTTCACAAGAATACCCTCCAAAATGTAATTCCGTGTATGGTTACGAGCGGACGCAATACGCCCTTTACTCATGCCTATATTTTAACAAAGCGCGCATGTAATGTCAATTCTCATTTCGTCAAAACCATGAATAATTCGACACTTTCTCTGATTGTTTCTGTACATTTTTACCGTTTTTGTCTAAACATTCAGGGTATTCAGCCTGTATTCAATCTCTTTTCTTGCAGCCGCGGCGCTCCCCTGGATCATCTGGGGCTTGCCGCCGCCGCGGCCGTCGATGGCGGCGTTGATGGCCCTGGCCCCGGCGCGCAGGTCACGGCGGAGGCTGCCGATGATGTAGCGCCAGCCTTCTCTGTCGCTGCCGGCAAAGACCGCGGCGAAGCCCCCGGCCTTGGGCATCAGGAGATTCACCAGCTCCCGCTGGGCGATCTCGCCGAGCACGTCGCTGAAGAGGACGATATTGCCGTCCCGCTCCCCTTCCGCGTCCGCCATGTATTGGATCAGGGCGAGCGACAGGGCGTCGCAGCGCTCCTTCATGCCTTGTTGCTCGCTCAAAACGCGCTGCACGGCCTGGGTGACCTCCCCGCGCTTTGCGCTGAGAGCGCGCGAGATCTCCGTGACGCTCTCCTGCCGGGCGCGATAATCCTCGATGGCATCCAGGCCGCAGATCACGCTGACGCGCTGACCGCCCCTGTGGCGCTGGCTGTCGAGGATTTTCACAAGGCCCACCTCGCCGGTGCGCTCCACATGGGGCGCGCAGCAGGCGCAGCGGTCCACGCCCGGGATCTCCACGATGCGCACATTCTCCGTCAGCTCCAGCTTGCTGCGGTAGTCGAGCGCGCGGAGCTCCGCCTCGTCGGGAAACCAGACGCGCAGCGGAAGGTTTTGGCGCACGACCTCGTTTGCCCGCGTTTCCAGCTCCATGAGCTGCTCCCACGCAAGCTCTCCTGAGAAGTCGATGATCATGCACTCGGCGCCCATGTGAAAGCCCACGTTGTCATAGCCATAGGCGTTATGGACAAGGCCGGAGAGGATGTGCTCGCCCGAGTGGTTCTGCATGCGGCGAAGCCGCTGCTCTCTGTCGATCTCGCCGCGGACGCTTTCGCCTACCGTGAGGGGCGCGTCGGTATAGTGGCGGATCTCCCCGTCCCGCTCGTGTACGTCGCTCACGCGAACGCCGCCGAGAGCGCCGGTGTCGGCAAGCTGTCCCCCGCCCTCCGGGAAAAAGTCCGTCCGGTCGAGGACGACGCTGTATCCCGTTTTCTCCTCGCGGCAGTCGAGGACGACGGCGTCGAAGGTAAAGAGATGGCTGTCAAGATAATAGAGTTTTTCTGTCATGATGTGTCACTCTCCTGTGGTGGTTTTTTGTCTGTGTATGCGTCTTCCCTGCCTGACTCACGGCTCCTGCGCCCGCAGGCGGCGAAAGCTGTAGATGCTGCCGGGGCAGGGATCCTTCCGCTCGCCGAGGGCCCAGTCGACAACGCCGAGTTCAAAGGCGTCATAGGTGATCTGCTCATGCTCATCCTGCAGGCAGCCGGCCAGCATGACAAAGCAGCCCGCATTCACAAGGCGGGCCACCGGCTCATAGTCCGTGTCCACCCAGGTGGGTTGGAAGAGATAGAGCTGGGTACCAAGACGGGCAAGCTCCCGGCACTGCGCCTGCGTCGGTACAAGCTCCGGCTCGTTCCAGGCGTTGCCGGCATCCAGGGAGAGGACGCAGGGGACGCGGAGGGCGGCGTCCCGCTCGGCAAGGAGCGGGAATTGCAGGGCGGGATAGGCCCCGAGGCTCGAGCCCGCAGCCAGCGCCTGCATCGGGAAAAGGCCGCAGTCCGCCGCCGCCTCATCCAGAAGCCGCAGGGCCTTCCGGCAGCAGAGCTCCATATCCGGCAGATCGTTGCGCCGCAGAAAGACCGCGAGGGTGTTCGGCGCGGGGTTTGCCATGTAATAATACAGAAATTCGGTATACAGCTCCTCATCCCGCCCGCCGGGGAAATAGACGAAGAAGCGGGTATCCGCGTTCGCCTCCTCCGGGAACAGGATGTAGGCATCCGCTGTTTTACAGGCCTTCTGATAGAAGGGATTGTCAAAGCGCCGGGAGGCGTCGTTGAGCCTGACGCGGGTGAGGTCGGCCTGCTGCGAGAGCATCTTCTGCCCGCGCCTGAGAAGCTTTGCGCTGTCCCGATAGTCGCCGCACTCCTGCCAGAGGGTACAGGCGAGCTCGAGCTTGCCGTCCGCGGCAAGCTGCGGCGCGCGCGCATAGAGGGCCGGGATGAGCGCCCGCAGCGCTTCCTTTGCGCCCGGATAGCTGCCAAGTGTTATGTAAACTCCTCGTGCTTCCTCCGGCTTTCCGTTTGCCGCGAGGTCGCCGGCCCGCAGAAACTCGCAGTCTTGCAGGAGTGCAGAGCTGTCCTCGTAAGGGTCAAGCTCCGTGAGGATCGCTTCCGCCTGTCGGTAGTCCCCTTCCTCCAGCAGTTGTTTTGCCTCCTGATAGCGGGCATATTTCATGCGCTCTGTACAGAGATCGGCGCAGGCTTCGTCCCCAAGCCGGAGATACAGCTCCCTCGCCTCGGCATAGGCCCCGGCTTCAAAGAGGCGCTCAGCCTCGTCAAAGCGAACCTGTCCCTGATAAAGCCGCACGCTCAGCACCATGCCGAACATGATGCCGATGCTCACTGCGGTCAAAAGCAAGCCCTTTGCCTTCAAATGTGCCTCCTCTCATCGACTGTGCAAACGAAGCCCGATAATCGAGTAGGAGGGGCTGAATGAGCCCCGACCTCTCACACCACCGTGCGTACCGTTCGGTACACGGCGGTTCAACCGCATAAGTGCAGAGACTCGTACCGGTCAAGAATACTGTAGTATCCGACCTGTGCGAGTCTTTTGCTGGATATAGCCTCATTTACGCAAGCGTGTTTGGCACATCTCCAGTAAGCTTTTCGGGAATATGCAACCGCACAAGCCCGCCAGTCCGGTACACCTAATTTCATCAGGTTTCTCATTCTGGTTCTGGGTTTCTTCCACTGCTTCCAGATATACATCCGAAAACGGCGGCGCAGCCACTCGTCCCAACTTTTCATTGTGTTTCGCATACTCGCTATGTAGAAGTAGCCAAGCCATCCGCGGATGAACACTTTTACCTTGTACATCACTACACGGACGTTTCTGCCCTGACTGCGGGAAGTCAGTTCTTTGAGCTTCTGCTTCGCTTTCTTCAAGGACTTCGCATGGGCACGGATGAATGGCTTCGCTTTCTTCAAGGACTTCGCATGGGCACGGATGAACACGCCATCCTTCCCCTTTCCAAGTGCAAAGCCCAGGAACTTAAAATTTCGCTTCGAGTATACGCTTACCACTCTGCTCTTTTCCATGTTCATCTTGAGCTTGAGTTTGCCCTCAAGATATCTTCGACTGGATTCAAGCAGACGTTCCCCTGCCCTCGGTGTACGGGCCAACAGATGTTGGCAAGCAAGGGACTGAGCGGCCCTCCCTGCGGAGAGCCTTCCTCGGTCTTGATGTGAAGTCCGTTTTCCATCACGCCGCTTTTGAGGAATCTCTTAATGAGTTCAATCACGCGCTTGTCATGGACTTCCTCTCGTACCATGTTCATCAGCAGATCATGATTCAGCGTGTCGAAATACTTGGACAGGTCAATGAGTACCGCTGTGGTATAACCCTGCTCCGCGTATTCCCTCACTTTCTGAATCGCCATCTGTGCGCTTCTGCCCGGTCGGTATCCGTAACTCCCGTCCAAGAACAGTGGTTCAAAGATTGGGGTCAACTGCTGGGCGATTGCCTGTTGGATGATGCGGTCTACAACTGTCGGGATCCCCAGCTTTCGTATACCGCCGTCCGGTTTTGGGATTTCCTTCCGCCTCACCGGCTGCGGCTTGTATTTGCCGCTTCGGATTTGGTCAAGAAGTTCCTCCCTGTGTTCCCTCAGCCAAGGCAGGGCATCCTCCACCGTCATTCCGTCGATGCCAGGTGCTCCCTTGTTGGCCTTTACCCGCTTGTACGCCCTGTTCAGGTTGTCCCTGTCCAGGATGCGCTCCAGCAGGTCTGCACCGTCCGCTTCTTCGGTTTCCCGTCTGTCAGCACTCCGCGCTCCCGCATACTCTTCATGTTCCGCACTATCCCTTTGCGGGCAGCCCTCGTTTCCGGGGTGTTCTGCTTTCTTCATGCTGGCCTCCTTCCTCCGTTTCTTTCGGACTTACGATTGTTCGGCCCTTCCCTCATTTTTTTTGAGGTACTATGGCCTCTGCTGACTTCTCACAGTTCGTTGTTACTACGGCATTTTTTTTT
>CADARY010000075.1 GCA_902790375.1 Oscillospiraceae bacterium
CCCCGTGCGCATGTACCTCAAGGAGATCGGCAAGGTGCCCCTGCTCACGCCCGAGGAGGAGGTCGAGCTTGCCAAGCAGATGTCCCTCGGCGACGAGAACGCCAAGCACCGCATGACCGAGGCAAACCTGCGCCTCGTAGTGTCCATCGCCAAGCGCTATGTGGGCCGTGGCATGCTGTTTCTGGATCTGATCCAGGAGGGGAACCTGGGCCTGATCAAGGCGGTGGAGAAGTTTGACTACACCAAGGGCTACAAATTCTCCACCTACGCCACCTGGTGGATCCGCCAGGCCATCACCCGCGCCATTGCCGACCAGGCCCGCACCATCCGCATCCCCGTGCACATGGTCGAGACCATCAACAAGACCATCCGCGTCTCCCGTCAGCTTCTGCAGGAGCTGGGCCACGATCCCTCCGCCGAGGAGATCGCCAAGGAGATGGACATGCCCGTGGACAAGGTGCGCGATATCCTCAAGATCGCCCAGGAGCCTGTAAGTCTGGAGACCCCCATCGGCGAGGAGGAGGATTCCCACCTCGGCGACTTTATCCCCGACGAGGACGCGTCCGAACCGTCGGAGGCCGCCTCCTTCTCCCTGCTGCGCGAGCAGCTGGAGGAGGTGCTGGACACCCTGGCCCCGCGCGAAAAGAAGGTGCTGGAGCTGCGCTTCGGCATCGTGGACGGCGCACCCGCACCCTTGAGGAGGTGGGCAAGGAGTTCAACGTCACCCGTGAACGCATCCGCCAGATCGAGGCCAAGGCCCTGCGCAAGCTCCGCCACCCCAGCCGCTCCAAGAAGCTGCGGGATTTCCTGAACTGATCCCATAAAAAACAGGCTGCCCTGAAAACGGGGGCAGCCTGTTTTTATGGGAGCGGGATTGCCGCCGGAGCGCTCACCGCGTCCGATCCTGTATGCGCGCGGGGCCGAGGCGGTCACGGAGGATCTCCCAGGCCCTGTCGCTTTCGGCACAGTCCGGCAGCAGAAAGGCCTGCACGGGAGTGACATACAGATAGATACAGCCCTTCGCCCGGACGGCCAGGTGCACCTTGTCCCAGGCAAAGTCGGCGCTCTCCTTGCCCTTGGTGACGTGGATCTTCTCCGGGGCGAGGGTCACCGTGTACTGCGTCTTTTCGGCGCAGAGGCCGTTCAGCTTTGCCTGCCGGTTCACAGAGGCAAAAAACATCCCGAACCAGACGAGCGGCAGCAGCAGGCCGATGCCCAGCAGCACGCCGCCGATGAGCGCGGCCTGCGCATGCGCCTGGCGCCCCATAAAGCAGACGGCGGCGAAGGCCGACATGATGAGCGCGAACAGCAGCGGATTGCGCCAGGCCTTTTTTCGCACAAGAGAATCGAACACGGCAAAGCGGAAAAAGGCCCGTTTGTCAATATTTCCATGGATGGTTAGTACCGGAAACTGCCGGTTTTCTGCCATTTTCATCTCTCCGATCTACTGAAAAATGACTGAGCCCGCGTTGAGGGCCGATCTGTTTTCTGCATAAAACAACTCCAAAAATTCCATATAATTTATGGACAAGATTTGAACTTGCTGTTATAATATAGCACAGAAGTTCGTTTGTGTACAGGGAATACATCCGCTCGCTTTAACCCTGCTGCACAAAAAAGGACTGCGGAAAAATATGTAATGGAGGAAAAAAGATGAAAAAGATTCTGGCACTCACCATGGCACTGTGCATGATTTTTGCGCTGTGCGCTGTCTCCGCTTCCGCTGACGAGCCCATCACCCTCACCTACGCGGAAGTCAACCCCCTCGAAGGCACCACCGTCGGCGAAATGGCCAAGTCCTTCAAGGCAAAGCTCGAAGAGCTGTCCGGCGGCTCCGTTCTGGTTGACATTCAGGCCAGCGGCGTTCTCGGCTCCGAGGATCAGATCCTCGACAACCTGCTCGGCGGCGGCAACATCTGCGACCTCAGCCGTATCTCCGCTTTCGCTCTGACCCAGTACGGCTGCGACAAGGCCAGCCTTCTGTCCATCCCCTACACCTTCGTCAATGAGGAGCATTTCTGGAAGTTCGCCGACAGCGAGCTGGCCCAGGAGTTCCTGAACGAGCCCCAGGAGATCGGCCTGCCCCTGCGCGGCATCTGCTACGGTGAGGAAGGCTTCCGTCACTTCTTCTTCAAGAACGAGGTCAAGGGCCTTGAGGATCTGAAGGGCCTCAAGATCCGCGTTTCCTCCGACCCTGTCATGACCGGCATGGTCTCCAACCTCGGCGCTTCCGCCACCACGGTTGCTTTCACTGAGCTCTACAGCGCCCTGAACACCGGCGTTGTCGACGGCGCTGAGCAGCCCACCGCAAACTACCGCTCCAACGCCTTCCAGGAAGTCGCGCCCTACCTCCTTCTCGACGGTCACACCCTCGGCGCTCTGCAGATTGTCATCACCGACAATGCCTGGAACAAGCTGAGCGAGGAGCAGCAGGGCTGGGTCATGGAGGCTGCCAAGGCCGCTTCCCAGACCTGCCGTGAGAAGGTCGCCGAGATCGAGCAGAAGACCTTCGAGCAGCTCAAGGAAGACGGCGCCACCGTCATCCCCGTGGAAGACAAGGGCCCCTGGGTTGAGGCTTGCCAGCCCACCATCAAGGCCAACACCGAGAAGCTGGCCGACCTGTACCAGCAGCTCGTCGACATGGGCAAGTAATTCAAACCTTACAAAAGCCTGAGGGGCGCAGGGGAAGTCCCCTGCGCCCCGTTTTTTCTCCTGTCAAGTAAACGATGAGGAAATGCTGCGGCAATGCATCCCTCAGCGTTTACGCAAGAACGTAAAGAAAGGGGCTTGTCAATGCCTGCACTCTTCCGCACCCTTGAGAAAATCAAGCCGGTGTACGACTGGACCTACAAGGTCCTGATGTTCATTTGCAAGCTGCTGCTTATCGGCGATATCGTGATCACCGCATGGGCGGTTACCGGGCGCTATGTTCCGTTCATCAGCGATCCTCACTGGAGTGAGGAAATCGTGCTGACACTGATGGTTTACATGGCCGTTCTCTCCGCTACCCTCGCCATCCGGCGGGGCGCGCACATCCGCATGACCGCGTTTGACTCCTATCTGCCCAAAAAGGTGCTGCTGGTGTCCGATATCCTGGCGGATATCGCGGTGCTGGTTCTCGGCATCGTGCTGGTCTACTACGGTATCAAGTTCTGCAACTCCCCGCTGAGCCTTCGCGGCAAATACGCGTCTCTTCCCCTGAGCAAGTTCTGGCAGTATCTGCCGATCCCGGTGGCGGGCGTCGGCATGATTATCTTCGAGCTGGAGCAGATTTTCCAGCACATCGAAGCACTCTATCTTGAGAATAAGAAAAAGGAGGCAGCCTGATTATGTCCGGTGAAGCTTTTTCTACGCTTGTCCTGCTGGGCAGCTTTTTCGTCATGATTATGCTGCGATTCCCCATCGCCTACTCCGTCGGCATTTCGACAGTACTGTGCATGGCCTCCATGGGTCAGAACCTTGTCACGCTGCCCCAGCAGATGGTCAAGGGCGTGTGGTCCTTCTCCCTGATGGCGGTCCCCTTCTTCATCACGATGGGTGTGCTCATGGGCACCGGCGGCATCTCTGATAAGCTGATCGCCCTGGCAAACTCCCTGGTCGGCTGGATGCGAGGGGGACTTGCGATGGTGAACATCGTGGCCTCCTACTTCTTCGGCGGCATCTCCGGCTCTGCTTCCGCCGATACCGCCTCTCTCGGCTCCATCCTCATCCCCATGATGGTGGACGAGGGCTATGACCCCGACTTCTCCACGGCGGTTACCATCACCTCCTCCTGCGAGGGCCTGCTGGTTCCGCCGAGCCACAACATGGTCATCTACGCCACCACCGCCGGCGGCGTGTCCGTGGGCGCCCTCTTCATGGCGGGCTATCTGCCCGGCGCCCTCCTTGCCATCGCGCTGATGGTCGGCTCCTACATCCTCTCCGTGAAGCACAACTATCCCAAGGGCGCGCCCTTCTCCCTGATGAACTTCATCAGGCAGCTCGGCAAGTCCATCTGGGCTCTGCTCGCGGTTTTGATCGTGGTTGTCGGCGTCGTCGGCGGCGTCTTCACCGCCACCGAGTCCGCTGCCATTGCCGTTATCTACTCCCTGTTTGTCTCCGTTTTCGTCTACAAGGGCCTTGACTGGAAGGGCGTCTGGAAGAGCCTGGAGCAGTGCATCGACACCCTCGCCATCGTGCTGATCCTCATCGCCATGAGCGCGGCCTTCGGCAACTGCCTGACCCTTCTGCACGTGCCCGCCAAGGCGGCGACCTTCATCACCACCATTTCCTCGAACCCCGTTGTCGTCATCATCCTGCTGAATGTCATCCTGCTCCTGCTGGGCATGATCATGGATATGGCGCCCATCATCCTGATTGCCACCCCGATCCTGCTGCCTGTGGCCCAGAGCGTCGGCCTGCACCCGATCCAGTTCGGCATCATGATGGTGCTCAACTGCGGCATCGGCCTCTTGACCCCGCCTGTCGGCGCGGTGCTGTTCATCGGCTCCGCCGTGGCCAAGCGCCCGATGGAGAAGGTCGTCAAGGCGACCCTGCCCTTCTATCTTTGCATGATCGTCGCCCTGCTGCTCATCTCATTCATTCCGTCCATCAGCCTTTGGCTGCCGCGTCTCACCGGCGCGCTCGCGTGAGGATAGCCTATGTTTGTGGAAAATAAAAGCATCCCCTCCACCGATCTCGGCGGCGGGGTCATCCGAAAGGTGCTGGCCTACAGCAAAAATCTCATGACCGTGGAGCTGCACTTTGAAAAGGGCGCTGTCGGCGCTCCGCACTCCCACCCGCATGAGCAGATCGGCTACATCATCTCCGGAAAGCTCGTGTATCAGGAAGAGGGGCAGGAGGACAAGATCCTCGGCACCGGCGACACCTACTATGTCGCGCCCAACGTGGTGCACGGCGTACAGATCCTGGAGGAGACAAAGCTCCTGGACATCTTTACTCCCATGCGGGAAGACTTCGTGAAATAAGCTTTGTACATCCAAAAAGGGGCCGCCCCAGAACGGAAACACCGTTTTGAAGCGGCCTCTTTCTCATACAGGAGAGACCTATGAAATACGATTTTACCACCGTCCTCGACCGCCGGGGCCATGACTGCATCGCCGCGAACAGGATCCCCTTTGAGGGGGTCGAGGTGGGGGAGGGCTTCGACGCGATCCCCATGTGGGTCGCGGACATGTCCTTCCCGACCGCGCCGCCCATTCTGGAGGCGATCAGAAAACGGCTGGAGATGCCGAACTTCGGCTACTTCACCCTGACGAAGGACTACTACGACAGCATCATCGACTGGCACAGAACCCGCAATCAGGTCACGGGCCTGGAAGAAAAGCACATCGGGTATGAAAACGGGGTGCTCGGCGGCCTGAGCTCTGCCCTGCAGTGCTTCACGGCGCCGGGGGACAGGATCCTGGTCCACTCCCCGACCTATGTGGGCTTTACCCATACCTTTGACGACGCGGGCCGCACCGCCGTCCACTCGCCCCTCGTGCGTGATCAGGACGGGATCTGGCGCATGGACTATGCGGACATGGACCGGAAGCTCAGGGAGAACAAAATCCACTTCGCGGTCTTCTGCTCGCCGCACAATCCCTGCGGCAGAGTGTGGGAGCGCTGGGAGATCGAGAAGGCCATGGAGGTCTATGCCGCCAACGACTGCCTCGTATTCTCGGACGAGATCTGGTCGGACATCATCATGCCCGGCTATCGGCACATCCCCACCCAGTCTGTCAGCGAGGACGCGAAAAACCGCACCATCGCCCTCTACGCCCCCAGCAAGACCTTCTCTCTGGCGGGCCTTGTGGGCTCCTACCATGTGATCTACAACGATCGTCTGCGTGACCGCATGCAGCGCCGCGCCGTCCTCAGCCACTATAACGAGCCGAACGTCCTGTCCATGCACGCGCTCATCGGCGGCTACCGGGACAGCGGCGACTGGGCGGATGAGATGATCCGGGTCATCGACGAGAACCTGGAATACGCCTGCCGCTTCATCGGGGAGCATTTTGTGCCTGTGAAGCTCATGCGCCCCCAGGGTACCTATATGCTCTTTCTCGACTGCGGTGACTGGTGCCGCGCCCACGGCGTGACGATCGACGAGCTGCTCAAGCGCGGCGTCCGCTGCGGCGTCATCTGGCAGAACGGGGAGGCCTTCTTCCATCCTGACAGCATCCGCATGAACCTCGCCCTGCCGAAATCCAGACTCGTCGAGGCAATGGAGAGATTGAAAGAATACGTCTTCATATGAATACGGCAAAGAGCCCGGATCACGCGATCCGGGCTCTTTGCCGTATTGGCTTTTATAAAACCAATTACTTGATGCCGTACTTCTTGTTGAACTTGTCCACGCGGCCGCTGGTGTCGACCAGCTTCTGCTTGCCGGTGTAGAAGGGGTGGCACTTGGAGCAGA
>CADARY010000076.1 GCA_902790375.1 Oscillospiraceae bacterium
AATCCGAAAAACCGACTTTATACTGCCGGGCCGTTCGTGAACGGCCCCTACGATGTACGCGGTGATTGTTAGCTGACGTAAGCTGATACCCATATTTTTGTTTTATGCTTTGAGAGCAGCCGCGAACCGGAAAAGGAGAACACGCTATGTCCATTTTGCTTACCATCCATCAGCAGAGCGCGGGTACCGTTACCATCTCGCAGGAGGGACTCTACACCGTGCTTGAGGCCAGGGCGCCGGAGGCCGAGGGCTTTGTGCGGCTCTGGGCCCACGGGGGCGGGAAGAGCGCCTATCTCGGCCTCATGCAGCCGACGGAGAGCGGCCTCGTCCTCCGCCGCAGGCTCAGCCGCCGGGAGCTGGCCGCCTTCCCGCAGCCCATCGAAACCGTCTCCGACCGGGAACAGGACGCAGAAGATTCACATAAAATAGTTGCAAATAATGAAATAAACATAACAAACGACATACAGCAAGCCGTATCGGAGGAAAGCGCTGTGATCAGCAGGGAAGCAGGGGAGAGCACAAGGGAAACGAATACAGCAAATGGTTTACATAAAGTAAACAACGAAGAGGAAACAGGCCCGATAGACGGTTTACATAAAGCGGAAAAACTGGAAGAAGAATCAACAAACGGTTTACATAAGAATGAGACTGACTGCCGATCCTGCCCCTGGCCTGCGGAGCTGCCGGAGGAGGGCCTGCTCTGGTACAGCCGGGCCGACGGTAGTCTCACGGCCTTTGACGGGATCAGCAGCCTGCTGGCCCTGCCGGCCGAGCTGCGCGCCCCGGACGCCCGCGCGGTGGAGCGCGTGATCGAGGGCAGGAGGTATCTGATTTTCCGGTACTGAAAATATCTTATTTTCGGTGGCGAGGCCCTTGAGAAAATGCAAAAAATGTGGTACAATATACCAACATTATGCGCATTTCTTTTTACTATGAGAGGAGGCTTTTTTATAATGCTGATGACTGACCTGATTGCCAAAAAACGCGACGGAGAGGAACTGACGACAGAGGAGATCCGCTTTTTGATCGACTGCTATGTCAGTGGGAAGATCGCCGACTATCAGATGTCGGCGCTGTGCATGGCAATCCTGTTTCGCGGCATGAGCGACCGGGAGACCCTGGATCTGACCATGGCGATGATGCACTCGGGGGACGTGGTGGACCTCAGTCCCATCCGGGGCGTCAAGGGGGACAAGCATTCCACCGGCGGCGTGGGGGACAAGACCAGCCTCATTCTCTGCCCGATGGTGGCTGCCTGCGGCCTGCGCATCGCCAAAATGTCCGGCCGCGGCCTCGGCCACACCGGCGGCACCCTGGACAAGCTGGAGAGCTTTCCGGGCTACAACATCGCCATCGGCGAAAAGCGCTTTATTGACAACGTCAACCGCATCGGCATCGCCATCATGGGCCAGACGGCCAACATCGTCCCGGCGGACAAGAAGCTTTACGCCCTGCGGGATGTGACCGGCACCGTGGCCAGCATCCCGCTGATCGTGAGCTCCATCATGTCCAAGAAGCTCGCGGCCGGGGCGGACGTGATCGTGCTGGATGTCAAGTGCGGCAGCGGCGCGTTCATGAAGACCGAGGAGGACGCCTATAAGCTTGCAAACGGCCTGACGCGCATCGGGAAGCTTGCCGGGAAAAAATGCGCGGCGGTCATCACCGATATGGATCAGCCCCTCGGCTGCGCGGTGGGCAACGCCCTGGAGGTCAAGGAGGCCATCTCCGTCCTGCGCGGGGAGACGAAGGGCGATCTGCTGGAGCTCTGCCTCACGCTCGGCTCCTGCCTGCTGGTGGGCGCGGGCATCGCCGAGGACAAGGAGAAGGCGGAGGCCATGTTGCGGGAGGCTGTAGACAGCGGCGCCGCCCTCAGGAAGCTTGCCGAAATGGTGGAGGCCCAGGACGGCCGGGCCGAGGATGTCTATGACACCTCCCGTCTGCCCGAGGCGCCGGTTAAGCTGGAGGTCCCGTCGGAGGTCTCCGGCTATATGCGCCATATCGAGTGCGAGAAGATAGGCCTCATCTCCATGCACCTGGGCGGCGGCCGCGCCACCAAGGACAGCCAGATCGACCTCTCCGTGGGTCTTGTGCTGCACAAGAAGGTCGGCGACCGGGTGGAGAAGGGCGAGAGCCTTGCCACCATCCACGCCTCCACCGAGGAGAAGGCCCGGGAGGCGGCGGAGCTTCTGCGCGCCTGCTGCAGCTTCTCGGACGAACCGGTCCAGCGCCCGACCTTTATCAAGGCGATCATTCAGTAAAGGCAACACCGCACAATCCGCCTGCGGCATCTCCTGGAAAATTTGCGCTCTGATTTCGTCACTTTTTCTTGAGGTACACAAAGTACATCTGCGAAAAAGTCTAAACAATATGAAGGCCGGAGCTATGGAGCGCCTGCGGCGCAATTGCAAGAAGCGCAAAGCGATACCTTAGCTCCGAACTCAAAACTCCAAACTGAAGAAACACAGGGGGAACCAATGCATGCAGTATATCATGTCGCTTGACCAGGGCACCACGAGCAGCCGCTGCATCCTCTTTGACAAGTCCGGCAATATCTGCTCCGTGGTGAACAAGGAATTTCGCCAGATTTTCCCCCAGCCCGGCTGGGTGGAGCACGACGCCAACGAGATTTGGAACACCACCTATGAGGTGGCTCACGCCGCCATGGCAAAGCTCAACATCACGGCGCAGGACATCGCCGCCATCGGCATCACCAACCAGCGCGAGACGACCATCGTCTGGGACAGGGAGACCGGGGAGCCCATTGCCAACGCCATCGTCTGGCAGTGCCGCCGCACCTCGGATATCATCGACGGGCTGGTAGCCGCCGGCCATGCCGAGGAGATCCGCACAAAGACCGGCCTCATTCCCGACGCCTATTTCTCCGGCTCCAAGATCCAGTGGCTGCTGGACAATGTCCCCGGCGCGCGCAGACGGGCGGCGGCTGGAAAGCTCCTCTTCGGCACGGTGGATACCTGGCTCATCTGGAAGCTCACCGGCGGCAGGATCCATGTGACGGACTACACCAACGCCAGCCGCACCATGCTCTTCAACATCCACACCCTGCAGTGGGACGAGGAGCTCCTGAAGCTGATGAACATCCCGGCCACCATGCTGCCGGAGGTCAAGCCCTCGAGCTGTGTCTACGGCAAGACCGATTTTGAGATGTTCGGCGGGGAGATCCCCATTGCCGGGGCCGCTGGCGACCAGCAGTGCGCCCTCTTCGGTCAGTGCTGCTTCGAGCCGGGCACCATGAAGAACACCTACGGCACGGGCTGCTTCTTGCTGATGAACACCGGCAGCACCCCGGTGGAGAGCAAGAACGGCCTTGTCACCACCATCGCCGCGAGCACCAGCGAAAAGGTGGACTACGCGCTGGAGGGCTCCATCTTCATCGCCGGCGCCGCCATCCAGTGGCTGCGTGACGAGCTCGGCGTCATCACAAGCGCGAAGGAGAGCCAGGACTTTGCCCTCAAGGTGCCCGACACCGCAGGCGGCTATGTGGTCCCGGCCTTCACGGGCCTCGGCGCTCCGTTCTGGAGCCAGCGCGCCCGCGGCTGCGTGGTGGGCATCACCCGCGGCTTCTCCCGCGCCCATCTGGTGCGCGCTACGCTGGAGAGCCTTGCCTACCAGACGCATGACATTGCCCGCGCCATGGAGCGCGATTCCGGCATTCCCATTGCCGAGCTGAAGGTGGACGGCGGCGCCTCCTCCAACAACTTTCTCATGCAGTTCCAGGCGGATCTTTTGGGGGCGGACGTGTACCGGCCCCGCTGCATCGAGACCACAGCCCTGGGAGCAGCCTACCTTGCGGGCCTCGCCGTGGGCTACTGGGAGAGCCTGGATGATATCCGCTCCAACTGGGCCATCGACAAGACCTTCCATCCGAAGATGGAGGAGGCCCGCCGCAAGGCCCTCATCCGGGGCTGGGACAAGGCGGTCAGGTGCGCGCTGATCTGGGGCGAGGAATAATATTGGAGAAAGACATGGACACAACGAAACTGAAAAATACGGAGCTGTTCCTCTTTGACATGGACGGCACGCTCTACCTCGGCGACAATGTGTACGAGGGCGCCATCGAGCTCATGGAGGATCTGCCCCGCCTCGGGAAAAAGTATATCTACCTCACGAATAACTCCTCCCGCGCGGGAGAGGATTATATCACACGCCTGAGAAAGCTGGGCTTCCCCTGCGAGCGGGAGAACGTCTTCACCTCCGGCATGGCCACCGGCATGTACCTCAACCAGCGCCACCCCGGCGCGCGGGTCTATCTCGCCGGGACCAGGGCCTTCTACCGCGAGCTCAGGAGCTACGGCGTGAACCTTGTCAATGACGAGCTCGGCCATACCGAGGCCGATACCGTGGACGTGGTGGTGCAGGGCTTCGACACGGAGCTTGTGTATGAAAAGCTCGACAGGGCCTGCCACTTCCTGCGGCGCGGCGCGGCCTTCATCGCCGCCAATCCCGACTGGGTGTGCCCCATGCCGCATGACGAGGTCCTGCCCGACTGCGGCAGCATCTGCGCCCTGCTCACCGCCTCCAGCGGCGTCAAGCCCAATTACATCGGCAAGCCCAACCGCAATATGATCGACGTGATCGCCGAGATGACCGGCATCCCCAACGAGCGGATCTGCGCCGTGGGGGACAGGCTGTACACCGATATCGCCGTGGCCCAGAACGCGGGCTCCGTGTCCGTGCTGGTTCTGTCCGGCGAGACGGACCGGGCCATGGTGGACGCGGCCGAGCGCAAGCCGGACTATGTCCTCAGCGACGTGCATGAGCTGCACGAGATCCTGAAGAAAATCTGAAAGACGCCCCGGCCTGCCGGGGCGTTCGTGAATGTTATGTACCAACTGTCAAAATATTTTTTACCGGCGGCGTGCTTCCTGCTGCTGGCGGCGTTTTTCATGCTGCTGCCGGATCTGAGAAGCTGCCCGCTGAAAAGGGCCGCCTCTTCCCGCCGCCTGCAGAAGGCGGATGTGCTTCTCATGGCCCTGCTCACCGTGATCTACGCCGTGCCTGCCTTCTCGGGCCTCGGCAACACCCGCTCCCCTCAGAGCTTTGCGAACATGGAGGGGAAAACCGCGGCGATCCGGCTGGACCCGGCGGGCGGCGAGGCCGGGCAGCTCATGCTCTTCACCGGCGTCGGCATCGGCAGCTACACCATCGACTACACGGCCGAAAACGGGCAGACGCGCCTGCTTTCCCAGGTGGAGCAGAGCCACGCCGAGGTTCTGAAATGGCTGCCGGTGGAGCTGGACAGGCCCCTCACCGGCGGCACGATCCGCATCCGCGGCAGCGGCAATGTGTGGCTCGGCGAGCTTGTTGCCCGGACGGAGGAGGGGACGATCGTCCCGGCGAGCGCCGATGTGCCGGAGCTTACGGATGAGCAGGAGCTCTGTCCCGTGCGGCAGACCTTCATGAACTCCACCTACTTCGACGAGATCTATCACGCCCGCACGGCCTGGGAGCACCTCAACGGCGTCTACCCCTACGAGATTACGCATCCGCCCCTCGGGAAGAGCATCATCGCCCTGGGCATCCGCCTGTTCGGCATGACGCCCTTCGGCTGGCGCTTCTCCGGGACCCTCTTCGGCGTGCTGATGCTGCCGATCCTGTATATCTTCTCGAAGAAGCTCTTCGGCGGCAACCTGACGCCCACGGCCTGCACCGCGCTGATGCTGACGGATTTTATGCACTTTGTCCAGACCCGCATCTCGACCATCGACACCTATGCCGTCTTCTTCATCCTGCTGATGTACCTGTTCATGTACCTGTTCGTGAGCGAGGGGAAGCGCAGGTGGCTTGCGCTCTGCGGGCTGAGCTTCGGCCTCGGCGCGGCCAGCAAGTGGACGTGCTTCTATGCCGGGGCAGGCCTTGCGGTGATCTGGGCTCTGTGGGTGATCCATGAGATGCGCGCAGGCAGGCTGCGCTTTTGGGGCTTTGTGAAAAACGCGCTCTTCTGCGTGGTCTTCTTTGTCCTTGTGCCCGGGGTGATCTATTATCTGTCCTATCTCCCCTATGGCCGTGCCCTCGGCAGAACGAATGTCCTGAGCCGGGACTACCTCAAAATTGTGCTGGACAACCAGCGCTACATGTTCAACTACCACTCGCAGCTCGTCGCCACGCACCCCTACTCGTCCCACTGGTATCAGTGGGTGCTGGACATCCGGCCCATCCTGTATTACCTGGACTACCTCGCGGACGGGCGGCATGTGAGCTTCGGCGCCTTTGTAAACCCCGTGCTCTGCTGGGGCGGCCTGATGGCGCTGTTTGTGCTGGCCTATCTTGCCGTCGCGCGGCGGGATCAGCCCTCGGCCTTTATCCTGCTGGGCTATCTCGCGCAGCTTCTGCCCTGGGTGCTGGTGCCGCGCCTGACCTTTGCCTATCACTATTTCCCCTGCACGGTCTTTCTGGCCCTGGCGCTGGGCCGCTGCTTCGATCTGATGGAGCGCTGTCACCCGCGGGGGAGGGCACTGGTCGGCGGCTTCGTATGCCTGAGCGCGGCGGTGTTCGTGCTGTTCTTCCCGTGCCTTGCGGGTCTGCCGGTATACCCCGGCATCCTGCGCTCATGGCTGCCGACGTGGCCATTTTAGCGTCCATTGCGAATATGATTCGCAATGGATTACTCGCGTTTATCGCACGCGGCTTACGGGGGACAAGCCGCGTTTGGTCGACGCGAGGCGGCAAAGCTGCCTCAAAAACAATTGCAATTGTTTTTCACCATGCGAGGAAAAAGCATGACCCCTCCGGCGCAATGCGAAGGGGGATTCCTCTGAACTCCTCCGGCAGAATCCAACACAGAAAGGTGACTTACCAATGAAAACACTCACACTCGGAAAAACCGGCCTCGTTGTGACCAAGACCTCCATGGGCTGCCTGCCGGTGCAGCGCTGTGACAAGGACTACGCCGTGAAGCTGCTGCAGGCGGCGTATGAGGGCGGCATCCGCTACTTCGACACGGCCAATGCCTATACCGACAGCGAGGAGAAGATCGGCCTGGCCCTTCGGGATGTGCGCGATCAGATCGTGATCTCCACCAAGAGCGCCGCGCGCGACAAGGCGGGGGTGCTGGGGCACATCGAAAACAGCCTCAAGATGATGAAGACCGACTATATCGACCTCTTCCAGTTCCATCAGGTGCCGGAGGTTCCGGACCCCAACGATCCCGAAGGGGCCTACGCCGGGGCGCTGGAGGCGAAGGCGCGCGGCTGGATCCGCCACATCGGCGTCACCACCCACCGGGTCCAGGTGGCGGAGGACTGCATTGCATCAAAGCTCTTTGAGACGCTGCAGTTTCCCTTCAGCTATATCTCCTCCGAGCGCGACCTCGCCCTTGCCGACAAGTGCAAGGAGGCCGACATGGGCTACATTGCCATGAAGGGCCTTGCGGGCGGCCTGCTGACCAATGTCCGCGCCTGCCACGCCTTCATGAACCTCTATGACAACGTGGTCCCCATCTGGGGCATCCAGACCCTTGAGGAGCTTAAACAGTGGCTTGACGCCGCCGAGGAGGATCCGCACATGGACGCGGAGCTTGACGCCTTCATCAGGAAGGAACGGCAGGAGCTCTCCGGCACCTTCTGCCGCAGCTGCGGCTACTGCATGCCCTGCCCCGTGGGCATCGAGATCCGCAACTGCGCCCGCATGAACATGCTCCTGCGCCGCTCTCCCTGGCAACAGTACATGACGCCGGAGTGGCAGGCCAAGATGAACAAGATCGAGGACTGCCTCGAGTGCCGCAGCTGCGCCTCCAAGTGTCCCTACCAGCTCGACACCCCGAATCTCTTGAAGTACATGCTCAAGGACTACAGAGAGTTTTACGAAGCACATAAGAATCTGGTGTAATACTGAGTTTCAATAGAAAGTAGACAAAGATTATCTTTTTTGAAAATTAAGGCAATACCGCATAATTCGGCAAGAGCAGATCCTGAGAAAATTTGGGTTCTGATAAAGGCACTTTTTCGCAGATGTACTTTGTGTACCTCAAGAAAAAGCCCCCGCATCAACAACGCAGTAATTTCAACACCGTCGAAGCCACCCTCATCTGCCCGTAGGGAACAAGCTGAAAGCATACAGAAATCCCCGGCAAATCCGTAGTATTGTACGGATTTTGCCGGGGATTTGTTCATTTATTCAGGCTGCTTATCCGGACCGCCGGGGGCGTCGGCCCCTGCGCTGAAACCGCTGATCCACCTCAAAGCGGCTCAGCCGGCGGTTTTGCCGGCAGCCTTTTTAATTTGCCTGCTTACGGCTCAAGAACCGGCATGAAGGCATAGCCATGCTCGTTTGCGTAGCTGTCGGCGTAGCTTCCGGCTGTGCCGAGGATGGTCAGCCCCTGGACACCGGAGAAGGCGTCGGCGCTGATCTTGGAGGTCGAGGCGGGGATGTGGATGAACGCAAGCTGCGGGCAGTCGGCAAAGGCCCTGGCGCCGATGGTCGTGACCTTGTCCGAGAGCTTCACATAGCGGCAGGCGTCGCCCCGGAAGGCCTCGCTGCCGATGGTGACGAGATCGTCAGGCAGGACAAGATCGGGCACGGAGGGCGCTTTCGCGTCGTTCGTGAAGAGCTTGATGCGTGCGTCCGAATTCTTCAGATCCCCGTTGATGATCATGCCGCTGCCGCGGGTAGCGTTGAAGACGACATTATACCCGGTGTTGCCGGAATAGCCGTTATAGGCGTCGGGACCCTCAGAGTTGACGTACACCTGGTTCATGTTGGCGCTGATGTCATACTCCACCGTGACCTCGGATCTCTCGATCACGGAAAGCGGGGAAGACAGGGGAACCAGATAGTAGCCGTACGTCCCGATGACGACATCCGCCGTGCGGCTTTCGGTTCCGCATTTCACCGTGAATTGGAGCTTGGCTGACCCCGTTTCACAGAATACGCCGACGGCCTCGATCTCCTCGCCGCCGTCCACCCAGAAGCGCTGGGTGACCTTGGAGTTGTTGGCGGTCCTCCACCAATAGAGCCCGGGGCTGTTGTCAAAGGCGTAGCAGTGGCTGTATTGCCGCGGCTGCACATCGTAGCCGTATACCGTGCTGTACATACTGTGGTCGTAGTAGGACATCCAGAAATAGCCGCCATAGCCGTATTCATTGGTGCCCCAGCTGTTGCGGACAAGCCAGGCGCCGTCGCCCTCGGCCGTGTGGGTGCGGAAGTTTTCTTTGGGGAAGTTGTCGTCCCAGCCGACCAGCGCGATGATATGGTTGGTTCCGGTGGTGTTGGGATAAAAGTAGGAGTTGTAGGTGGCGCTGTAGTAAGCCCAGTCGGAGTTGTAAGAGCCGGCAACGGCGCCGTGATCCAGAATCGCCTGCTTGACGGAGTCCCGGTCATTGAGGTCAAAGCAGTACATGTTGCTGATCTGGTAACTGCCGGTTCGACCGTCGGCAGGATCGGGATCATAGGTGGCCGCCCATTCGTAGGGAACCGCGCTTTCGTTTACCGGGCCAAGCATGTTGACGAGCGTGAGACCGGCGTTGCGGGGGGAGCCGCCTATGTTGAGATAGGGGGCGCCGTTGAGCACGATGTTGTCGCCGGCGTTGCAGCCCTTTTCATCGTAAAAATCGTGATAGGTGTAATAGATCGTATGCAGCTCGGACAGGTCGACATCGGTTCCGACCTTACGGTCATGGATGAGATCGGCCTCCACAGCTGCGATCGTGCCGAAGACCCAGCAGGTGCCGTAGGGGTTCTGATTGCGGATCGGGGGCAGGACGCCCTTTTCGTAGCCGTTATAGGAGGCGGGCAGACGCGCGCCGCCGGCCTGGCCGCTGCTCGGACCGGGAGGCAGGAGCGGCCTCTCCTCCGGGAGCATCACGAGCGGGGGCGTCTCGAGCTCGCCGAGGACGTTGACCGTGATGACAGGCGCTTCCACGCCCCTGGCAAGAGGCCCGACAAGCATGGGCACGAAGTGAAAGACATCCAGATCCTCGTCATAGTCCTCCGCGCATTTCCACGTGACAGCGATGCTCTCCGTGACGGCGGGCTCGACCTTTACGACGGCGCCTTCCCGGTCATAGGAGACCGTGCCGCCCCGCAGAATGGTGAGCTGCGCGGGGAAGCGCTTTTGCAGCTCGATAAGGGCGAGCTTGTAATCGGTGTCGATCGTGAGCGGCAGCCCGGAATCCTGAAAGCCGACGATCACATTCTCTTCGACCTGTTCTGTCCGGTACGCCGCGGAAGGCGTGTCCGCTGCCAGCGCCATGGGGGCAAGACTCAGCAGCAGCGCAAGGCAGAGCAGGGAGGCCAGAGCTTTCTGAAGTGTTTTCCGCATGGGACGTCCTCCTTACATTGTATAGTACTTCCAATCATAACCTGTTCTGTTTGCCGTGTCAACAAAAAACTCCCCCGGATTTCGATCCGGGGGAGCGCATTGGACGGGATTAGCCGAAGACGGAGAGCAGGAAGCCCGCCGCGATGGCAGAGCCGATGACGCCGGCCACGTTGGGGCCCATGGCGTGCATGAGGAGGTAGTTGTTCTTGTTGTACTTGCGGCCGACATCCTGGGAGACGCGCGCGGCCATCGGCACGGCGGAAACGCCGGCAGAGCCGATGAGGGGGTTGATGGCGCCGCCGGAGGTCTTGTACATCACAAGGCCGCCGCACAGACCACCCACCGTGGAGATCGCAAAGGCGATCAGGCCGAGGACGATGATCTTGATGGTGTTGAAGTTCAGGAAGTTCTGGGCAACCATCGTAGCGCCGACGGAGGTCGCGAGGAAGATGGTGATGATGTTCATCAGCGCGTTCTGCACGGTGTCGGAAAGACGGTCGGTCACGCCGCACTCACGGAAGAGGTTGCCGAGCATCAGGCAGCCAATCAGGGGAGCGGTGGAGGGCAGGAGCAGGATAACGAAGGTGGAGACGACCATCGGGAAGACAATCTTCTCGGTCTTCGAGACCTCGCGGGTCTGAACCATCTTGACCTTGCGCATCTTGTCGGTGGTCATGGCCTTCATGATCGGCGGCTGAATGAGCGGGATCAGGGCCATGTAGGAGTACGCCGCAATGGCGATGGGGCCGAGGAGCTCAGGCGCGAGCTTCGTGGTGAGGAAGATGGCGGTGGGGCCGTCCGCGCCGCCGATGATGCCGATGGAGGCAGCCTGGGGGCCGGTGAAGCCGAGCAGCACCGCGCCGAAGAAGGCGACGAACACGCCGAGCTGGGCGGCCGCGCCGAGCAGCAGGCTCTTGGGGTTGGCGAGCAGGGGACCGAAATCGGTCATGGCGCCGACGCCCATGAAGATCAGGGACGGGTAGATACCGGCCTTGACGCCGATGTAGAAGAAGTCCAGGAGGCCCGCCTGCTTCATGACAGCGCCGTAGCTGTGGTAGGCGGGGCTGGTCTCATCCAGGAACGCGGCCCAGATTTCGGGGTGGTACAGGGCATTTGCGCCCTGGCCCACAAAGTAGCTGAGGTTTGTCAGCAGGCAGCCGAAAGCGATGCCGACAAGCAGCAGCGGCTCAAACTTTTTCACAATGCCGAGGTACAGCAGTACGAAGGCAATGATGATCATGACGAGGTTTTTCCAGCCCCCGTCCGTCAGAAAGAAGGAGGCAAAGCCGGATTCGAGACCCAGCTTTTGCAGGACACCAAGTATATCCATACCTGCCTCCTTATGCGATCACGACGAGCGGAGAATCGGAGCACGTCGCCCTCGTTGACCTTCTGGCCGGGGGTGACATTGATCTTCAGGACGTTGCCGGGCATTGGGCTCTTGACGACCTCGCCCGCGGCAAGACCGGCGGCGGGGGCGGCAGCGGGAGCCGCAGCGGGAGCGGCGGCCGCAGGGGCGGCAGCCACAGGAGCGGCAGCGGCGGGGGCGGCGGGCGCCTTGATCTCGTACTCGTCGATGAGCATGGCCTCGCCCTGCTCGACCTCGACCTCATAAACGCGCTTGTTCAGCGTAACCTTATACTTCATCTTCATTTGACCTCCCTGATGGAAATAAAGCGCAGCTCATTGAGCGGCTTGCCGAGCGAGTCGGCAACGATTGCCATGACCATGGCGGCGTCGCGCGGATCGGTATTGTAGAGCTTGAAGTCGCCCGCGGTGCCGGGAGCGGGATCGGCCTTCGACGCGGGAGCGGCCGCAGGAGCGGCAGCGGGAGCAGCAGCAGCGGGCGCGGCCTTGGGAGCTTCCTTGTGCATGATCTTGCCCATGACAAAGATGACGCACATCAGCAGCACCAGACCGAAGAACACGACGAGGTAACCCAGCAGCGCATAACCGGCCGCGTTGCCGATGGAAATGTTGACTAAATCAATCACGTCTTATCCCTCCTGTCTCAGTCGAGAGCAGTGATGGAGTACTTGACCTTCTTCTCCTCCTGCTCCTTGCGGGCAGCAAAGAACTTCTCAGCGACCGGCGGGAAGGAGATGTAGCTGAGCACATCCTCGTCGCAGCGGGCGGTGTCGCCAAGCTCCTCCTTGGCCTTCTTGAACACGTCCTTCGGCAGGGTGTCGGCGTAGCGGCCCTGGATGGGCTTCTCATCGCCGAGGATCTTGGCCTGCACCTCAGGATTGATGGGGGCGGGGGTACGGCCGTACTCGCCGCGGCAGTAGGCCTTCAGCTCAGCGCCGACGTTCTTGTAGCGCTCGCCGGCCAGGACGTTCTGCACGGCCTGGGTGCCGATGAGCTGGGAGGTCGGGGTGAC
>CADARY010000077.1:1097-6708 GCA_902790375.1 Oscillospiraceae bacterium
CTACTTCCGTAAACGCATACGATACATGGGCGGCCGCGTTATTGCCGTCCATCGTTTTGTAGTGTCTCTCCATACACTCATCTCCATTTTTCAAATTTTTGGATTTGCCTTATGGACAGATTTATTTTATCACGAATGCCCCGGCTTGTAAACTCGTCTTTCCCAGAAAATTGTCAGGATTCCGCAGGAAAAATCCCTCCCTCTTTTCGACGCGAAAACCCCGGGGTGGGGGAAGCACCCCCTTTTTCGACAGGATTTACCCGGCTTCTGTGGGGCTGAAGAGCTGTTTTCTGCCCAAAAAGCCGGTCAAATCATTGACGGATACGCAAATCTGTGTTAGAATGCAGCAAGTCCATCGGAAATAATATATGTGGAAAGAAAGGTGTTGACCATGATCTGTTTGAATTGCGGCAAAGCGATCGACGACGATCTGAAGGTCTGTCCCTTCTGCGGAAACCTGATCGAAGCCGATGACAAAGCGCCGTCCTATACTGCCGGCAGATCCCGCGATCTGCCTGACACCGATCCCGCGCCCGATCCCGACGACGGGCAGGATTACTTTGATGAAAACCCTGTCTATCCCGAACCCCGCAAGCCGCGCGGGAAGCTCGCCATGCCGTCGAATACGGCGGCGCTGGCTCTCTCCGCCGTGGCCTGCGTGCTCAGCCTGGCCTGCCTGCTGACGCTGGTGAGTCTGCGCAGGACCCTGCGGGAGCAGAGCAACGTGCTCACCGGCAGCGTGGCTGAGGTGCGAAACGCCGTCAACGCCGTCAATGACCGGCTTTACGAGATGGATGACACTCTCGCGCGCGTACAGTCCGAGGCCTACAACCAGCTTGCAAGCCAGTCCATCGCCATCACGAAGGACATCACGCCGCTCACCGGCCCCGTGGAGGCGGACAAGTATAACCGCATGTTCATCATCAACGCCAGGGGCAACCTGAGCGTGAACAGCTCCTTTGACTGGCAGAAGTACAACGAGTCTACCGGCGGCTGGGTTTCCGTGGTCTTCACGGGTGACGCCACCACCAACGAGGAGTACGGCCTGCGGCTGGAAAACAGCTATGACCGCACGGAGGAGACCTACACCTCTGTCCTCTGGGCAAACGGCATCAAGCCTGCTGCCAGCGGCACCTACCGCTGCGTCATCACCGACGCCACCGGGATCACCAAGACCAGCGCCGAAGCCACCGTCTCCGTCTTCTGATAGGAGAAATCGAAACGATCCCCCGAAGCCGTCCGCTTCAGGGGATCGTTTCCTTTTACAGATAATTGCCGTTCACGCAGCCCTCGCCGAAGGCGGTGTAGACATGGTTCCAGGGAACGCCGTCTCTCCAGATGACCTGACCGTCGGTGACCAGATAGTCGCCCGGGCCGAGGACATACAGCACCGGTCCGTTGGGATAGGGATGAACCGGAATGGGGATATTGCCGACATTATATTTCTGACCGCCGCTGGCTTCGCCCAGGGCTTCGTCCTTCAGCTTTTCAAGCTCTGCCATGGTGATTGCCTCCTCCACATGTTTTTCCGCGTCCTCTGCGGCTGAGTTCAGTATAGCAAAGCCTCCGGACAGATGCAAATAAAGATTCCTTAAGATTCCCCGGCGCGCCGGGCGCGCCGTGTTTTCGTTGACAAAGCGCCGGGGGGTGTAATACAATGATCGCAGCGTGCAAGACACTGCATAATCGGCTGCATAAAACATAAATTGGGAGGAAAGCACATGAAAAAATTCAAACGCATCGGCGTACTGACCAGCGGCGGCGACGCCCCCGGCATGAACGCCGCCGTGCGTGCCGTCACCAGAACGGCGCTTGCCAACGGGATCGAATGCGTCGGCATCCGCCGCGGCTGGCAGGGCCTCATCACGAGCGACTTTGTCCCTCTCACCCGCGAGAGCGTGGGGCACATACTCTCCCGCGGCGGGACGATCCTTTTCACCGCGCGCAGCGACGACTTCCTGTCCGAGAAGGGCAGGCTCCGGGCAGTCAACACCTGCAAGATGCTGGGGCTTGACGGCATTGTCGCCATCGGCGGCGACGGGACCTTCCGCGGCGCGCTGGAGCTGTCCCGCCTCGGCGTACCGGTGGTGGGCATCCCCGCCACCATCGACAACGATGTGGGCTGCACCAACTACACCATCGGCTTTGACACCGCCTGCAACACCGCCATCGAGTGCATCGACCGCCTGCGCGACACCATGCAGTCGCATGAGCGCTGCTCGATCGTGGAGGTCATGGGCCGCAACGCGGGCTTTCTCGCGCTCTATGTGGGTATTTCCGTCGGCGCCACGGCCGTCCTGGTACCCGAGCACGAGACCGATTTCCAGCGGGACGTGGTGGAGCGCATCCAGGGTTCCCGCCTTGCGGGCAACACCCACTTCATGATCGTTGTGGCCGAGGGCGCGGGCAGCGCCGTGGAGCTCGGTCAGAAGATCAAGGAGGCCGTCGGGATGGAGCCGCGCGTCACGATCCTCGGCCACATCCAGCGCGGCGGCGCGCCCAATGCCAGAGACCGCGAGACCGCAACGCGCATGGGCTACTACGCCGTCAACGCTTTCGTGGAGGGCCGCGGCAACTGCATCATCGGCACAAAGGAGGGCAGCATCGTCGAGATCCCCATCGAGGAGGCCCTGGTCATGGAAAAGCACCTGCAAATGGACCGCTACCAGATCATGGAGGCCATGCAGTTCGGCGGAACGATCAACAGAGTAGATCGCTGAATGCCTTCATATCCATAACGCACCTGACCCGGAGGGGAGATCGCTCCCGCTCCGGGTCAGGTTTTTATTCAGCGGCAAACAGCGCCGTGGAATAATAGCGGTCGCCGCTGTCCGGGAGCAGGGCCACGATGGTCTTGCCCCGGTTCTCCGGCTTCTTTGCAAGCTCGATACCCGCGTGCAGGGCAGCGCCCGAGGAGATGCCCACCGAGATCCCCTCCCTCTTTGCCAGGAGCTTTGCCGCGGCAAAGGCGGCCTCATTCTGCACGGGGAACACCGTGTCGTACACCGCAGTATTGAGCACCTTCGGCACGAAGCCCGCGCCGATGCCCTGGATCTTATGGCTGCCCGCGCGCCCCTCGGAGAGGACGGGGGAATCGGCGGGCTCCACCGCCACGACCTGCACGCCCGGCTTCTGCTCCTTGAGGTATTCGCCGGTGCCGGTCACGGTGCCGCCGGTGCCGACACCTGCGATGAAGATATCCACTTCCCCGTCCGTGTCGCGCCAGATCTCCGGGCCGGTGGTGGCCTTGTGTACGGCGGGATTCGCCGGGTTCACGAACTGGCCCGGGATAAAGCTGTTGGGGAGCTGCGCCGCCAGCTCCTCGGCCCTGGCGATGGCGCCCTTCATGCCCTTGGCGCCCTCGGTGAGCTCCAGCTCTGCGCCGTAGGCCTTGAGGATGTTGCGCCGCTCGACGCTCATGGTCTCCGGCATGGTGAGGATAACGCGGTAGCCCTTGGACGCGGCGATGGCCGCAAGGCCGATGCCCGTGTTGCCGGAGGTCGGCTCAATGATGACGGAGCCTTCCTTTAATAAGCCTCTTTCCTCCGCGTCCTCAATCATCGCCTTGGCGATCCTGTCCTTGACGCTGCCGGCAGGATTCAAGTATTCGAGCTTGACAAGGAGCCTTGCCGCAAGCTTAAGCTCCTTTTCGAGATTGACGAGCTCCACGAGCGGCGTATTGCCGATCAGGCCCAGGGTTCCTTTATAGATATTGGACATTTCAATACTCCTTCCATATTCGCCAATCCGGTTACGCCTCCGGGCGTTTTTCCGGATTCTTCCGATAGTAGTCCTCCAGCGCCGAGCGGATGGCTTCCTCCGCCAGGACGCTGCAGTGCATTTTGTAGTCGGGCAGACCGTCCAGCGCCTCGGCCACGGCCTTGTTGGTAAGCTGCATGGCCTCCCGCACGGGTCTTCCCTTGATGAGCTCCGTCGCCATGGAGCTTGAGGCGATGGCGCTGCCGCAGCCGAAGGTCTCAAACTTCACATCGCTGATACAGTCGTCATCAATTTTCAGGTACATCTTCATGATATCGCCGCACTTGGCGTTGCCCACCTCGCCGATGCCGTCGGCATTCTCAATGACGCCGACATTGCGGGGATTGCGGAAGTGGTCCATCACCTTTTCACTGTACAGTGCCATAGTTCTATCCTCCTTAGAGTATGAAGCTGCTTTTGCCGCTCATGAGATCCCGCCACACCGGGGAGAACGAGCGCAGGTATTCCACAGCTTCCTTCACGTTTTGAATGATATAATCGGCCTCTTCCTCCGTCGTATCCTCCCCGATGCTCAGGCGCAGGGAGCCGTGGGCCACATCGTGCACACGCCCGATGGCAAGCAGCACATGGCTCGGGTCCAGGGAGCCGGAGGTACAGGCGCTGCCGGAGGAGGCCGAGATGCCCCGGTCGTCCAGCAGCAGGAGCAGGGATTCGCCCTCGATGCCTTCAAAGCAGAAGTTCACGTTGCCGGGCAGGCGTCTCGCCGCGTCGCCGTTCAGGGCGGCGTGCGGGATCTCCCCGATGCCCCGGATGAGCCTGTCGCGCAGCTTCGTCATTCTCTCGGCGTTTGCCTGCATGTTTGCCGCAGACTCCTTCAGCGCCGCGGCCATGCCGACAATGGCGGGGACATTCTCTGTGCCGGCCCGCCTGCCGCGCTCCTGTGCGCCGCCCTCGATGAGGTTCGTCAGGGGCACGCCCTTGCGGGCATAGAGGAAGCCCACGCCCTTCGGCCCGTGAAACTTGTGGGCCGAGGCGGAGAGCAGGTCGATGTTGTCCGCCTGCACGTCGATGGGCAGGTGCCCCATGGCCTGCACTGCGTCCGTGTGGAAGAGGACGCCGTGCGCCCGGCAGATCGCGCCGAGCTCCCGGATGGGCTGGACGGTGCCGATCTCATTGTTGGCAAACATCACCGTGACAAGACAGGTGTCCTCCCGGAGGGCAGCCTGCAGCTCCTCCGGGCGGACAAGGCCGTCCTCGTGCACATCCAGAAGCGTGACCTCAAAGCCCTCCTTCTCCAGCCTTTTCAGCGTGTGGAGCACGGCGTGATGCTCAAAGGCGGTGGAGATGATATGCGTTTTGCCGCTCCTGCGCCCAAGCTCGGCGGCGGAACGGAGGGCCTGGTTGTCGGCTTCACTGCCGCCGGAGGTGAAGAGGATCTCCCGCGGCGCAGCTCCGATCACGGCGGCGACATCGGCGCGGGCCTGCTCCAGAAGCTCCTTTGCCCGCTGACCGATGGAATAAAGGCTCGAGGGGTTGCCGAAGTCCCGCTCCATACAGGGGAGCATAGCGTCAATGGCGGCGCGGCTCATTTTCGTGGTGGCCGCGTTGTCTGCGTAAATCATCATAGCGCGTTTTCCTTTCCTGCTGCGGAAGTTGTATTTTGATGGTTCGACTATACTCCCATTAATCCGGTATGTCAATATGTTTTTAAGAAATATTTTTCCCTCTTGCAATGCAGGCAAGGCTGTGCTATTATACTTGTCGCGTCTTGTAACTATGTCTCTGTGACACAATCAAGGCAGCCTGAGATTGAGGAGAAAAACGAAATGAAGTCTGGCATCCATCCCAATTACCAGCAGACCACCATCCGCTGCGCCTGCGGCGCCGTCAT
>CADARY010000078.1 GCA_902790375.1 Oscillospiraceae bacterium
ATTGTCGGATATGGGGCTGTCAAATTCCATGTTGTTGTAAATGAAGATAGCAAAACCTTGTCCAGACTGATCGTGTATATCTTGCAGCCCTGCCTGATCTGCCGGGCGTTCCAAATCGACCTCACGCCGGAGCGGATGAGCGGATTTCTGTGCGCGCTTGGACTGGGGTTCAGTACTTACCTCATTTGGATCACGGCGCTGAGTGTTCTGAAGAAGCCGCTGATGCTGGACGCGGTTGATCGCAGCAGTCTGATTTACAGCAATGTGGGCAACCTTGCGCTGCCTCTCATCAACATGATCCTCGGCAGCGAATATGTCTTCTATGCAAGCGCGCTGCAGGTCCCCTTCAACCTTCTGGTCTGGACGCATGGGAACAGCATTATCAGCGGGGAGAAGCGTCTGAACTTCCGTAAGATCCTTCTCAACCCCAACATGATCGCGCTGGCAGCCGGTCTCGTGCTGATGCTTCTCCGAGTACGGCTCCCGGATGTCCTGGACACGGCGATGGAAGGTCTGGGCAGCATGGTCGGCCCCTGCTCCATGCTGGTGATTGGCATGGTGATCACCAAACACGATCTGCGGGAGGTCTTCACAAACCGAAGGGCCTACGCCATCTGTCTGGGCAGGCTGCTTGTCATGCCGGCAAGTCTGCTGCTCCTGTTTCTGGCGACCGGCATCTTCGGCAGGTATCCTGCCCTGGTGCCCATCTTCCAGGTCTGTTTTATTGCCCTGTCTACGCCGACGGCCTCGACCGTCTCGCAGCTCGCGGTGCTGTACAACAGGAAAGCCTATGAGTCAGGGGTGTACAGCGTGATCAGCATGGCGCTGTGCGTCGTGACCATGCCGCTGATGCTGGCCGTTTTCCAAATGCTGTTTGTCAGCTGATCTTGCATATTTTACGGATCGGAGTATAATACACAGCAGGACATAGCATGTCGGACATCTGAAAACAGGTATGGAAGCGGAGGAGCTATGAATTCTAAGTTTCTGGACGATGTTACCCATGTAAAATCGAGCAGCAAAACCTTGCCAGAGCGTGTGGCTGACCAGATCAGGCAGCTCATCATTGACCGCCACATGGAAAACGGAGATCAGCTCCCGAACGAGTTTGAGCTGGCGCAGCAGCTCAATGTCAGCCGCGGCAGCGTCAGGGAGGCGGTCAAGCTGCTGGTCGCGCGCAATGTGTTGGAGCTGCGCCGCGGCAAGGGCACCTTTATCGCCGACAACACCGGTGTGGTGGACGACCCCTTTGGCTTTGCCTATCTGGAGGATGAGCCCCGGCTGGCCAATGAGCTGATGGATATCCGTCGGCAGCTTGAGCCCTGGATCGCCGCGAAGGCGGCCGAGCAGGCGAACGATCAGGATATTGCGGAGCTCCGTGTGCTACAGTATAAGGTGGAAGAGCTGATCCAGTCCGGCCAGGATCATCTTGCAGCGGATCAGCAGCTTCATATCCGGATCGCGGACTGCACGGATAACAGGGTGCTGCGTGAGCTGGTTCCGGTCATCACCTACAGCGTTCACATTTTCGGCAAGCTGACCCAACGCAGACTGCGTCAGGAAACCATCGACACTCACGCCGCTGTGGTGGACGCCATCGCCGCCCACGATCCCGAAGCGGCCCGCGAGGCGATGCAGGAGCATTTGAAGCACAACCGCCTGTCCCTGACCGGCGCGTCCGAGTAAGTAAAGAGAACTTTGGAAAGACCTGTTTGCGAGAGATCGCAGACGGGTCTTTCGCTTTTTTAAACAAAAACCGGTTTGCGTGCCTATGCAAAACGCTAAAGCTGAAAAACATGCAGGAAAAACATTGACAGCATGAAAAGGCTGTGCTATTTTATACTCACATGAGACGTCAGACGTCCATCATCCAATGTGTAGCCCGCCAAGCCAAATATGAGAGAAAGGAGAAAGCGGAAACCGGCGACAGTGTGCTATAATGAAATGAGAAAATGAAACGGAGGATTTAAAAATGGCAGCAGAAGTAATGCTCGACCCCACTCGACTTGTCATCGCGGCTATTATCGGTCTGGTTATCCTGTTGGTTCTGATCATCAAGTTCAAGGTTCAGGCAATGGTCTCCATTCTGGTTGGCGCAATCTGCATCGGCCTGATCGCCGGTATGCCCGCCACCACGATCATCACCGCCGTCAATGACGGTATCGGTAACACCCTCAAGGGCATCGCGCTATTGGTCGGTCTCGGCTCCATGTTCGGCGCTATCCTCGAAATATCAGGCGGCGCACAAACCCTCGCCGTGACCATGGTCAAAAAGTTCGGCGATGAAAAAGCGGCCTGGGCCCTCGGCATCACCGGCATGGTCATCGCAATGCCCGTGTTCTTCGACGCCGGCCTCATCATCCTGATTCCCCTGGCCTTCTCTCTCGCCAAGCGCACGAAGCGTTCCACCCTGTTCTATGCCATTCCTCTTCTCGCCGGTCTCGCTGTCGGCCACGCCTTCATCCCGCCCACGCCGGGTCCCGTCCTCGTCGCCACCATGCTGGGCGTTGACCTCGGCTGGGTCATCCTTCTCGGCATCTTCTGCGGCGCCGCCGCTATGATCGTGGCCGGCCCCATCTTCGGCAAGTACTGCGGCAACAAGTACATGGTCCCCGTGCCCGACCGTATCGGCGCCCAGGAGGACATCGACGAGTCCAAGCTCCCCAAGTTCGGCACCATCGTCGCCATCATCTTCATCCCCCTGATCCTCATCATTATCAAGTCCATCGCCGGCGTTGTCCCCGCACTCTCCGGTATCCAGCCTGTCTTCAACTTCCTGGGCGAGCCCTTCGTGGCCCTGCTGATCGCCACCATCGTCGCCATGTTCCTCCTCGGCGTCAAGCACGGCTACAGCATGGAAGAGCTTGAAAAGATCATGACCAAGTCCCTCGAGCCCACCGGCCTGATCCTGCTGGTGACCGCCTGCGGCGGCGTCCTGCGCTACATGCTCCAGTACTCCGGTCTCGGCGATGTGATCGGCAATGCTGTCGCCTCCATGAATATGCCCATCGTGCTCCTCGCGTTCATCGTCGCGGTCCTTGTCCGCATCAGCGTCGGTTCCGCTACCGTCGCCATGACCATGGCTGCCGGTATTGTGGCCGCTCTCCCCGGCATCAGCGAGCTGAGCCCGATGTACCTCGCCTGCACGGTGTGCGCTGTGGCCGGCGGCGCTACCGTCTGCTCCCACTTCAACGACTCCGGCTTCTGGCTCGTTAAGTCCCTGGTCGGCCTGGATGAGAAGACCACCCTCAAGACCTGGACCATCATGGAGACCCTGGTCGGCCTGACCGGATTCCTGGTCGCGCTTGTCATTTCCTTCTTCGTCTGATAAAGTAGAGCCATCGAAATCTGAAAAAGGAGAATGAACCCATGAGAGATGCAAAAGAACTGACCAGTCAGAAAATGCGCAAGGTCGCGCCTGAGCTCGACCCCCTGCGCCTCGGCACCGGCTGGAAACTGGAGGATCTGTCCAAGCCCCAGATCATCGTGGAGAGCACCTTCGGCGACAGCCATCCCGGCTCTGGCCATCTGGATCAGCTTGTCGAGGCCGCCTGCCGCGGCATCGCGGACGCTGGCGGACACGGCGCGCGCTACTACGCCACCGACATCTGCGACGGCGAGAGCCAGGGCACGGACGGCATCAACTTCAGCCTCGCCAGCCGCGAGATGATCGCCAACATGATCGAGATCCACGCCAACGCCACGCCCTTTGACGGCGGCGTCTATATGGCGAGCTGCGACAAGGGAATGCCCGGCAATCTCATCGGCATGGCCCGCGTCAACATCCCCTCCGTGATGGTCACGGGCGGCACCATGAGCGCGGGGCCTGAGCTCCTGACGCTTGAACAGCTTGGCATGTACTCCGCGCAGTATGAGCGCGGCGAGATCGACGAGGCGCGCTTCACCTGGGCCAAATGCAACGCCTGCCCGAGCTGCGGCGCCTGCAGCTTCATCGGCACCGCCTCCACCATGCAGATCATGGCCGAGGCCATGGGTCTGAGTCTGCCAGGCTCTGCGCTGCTCCCGGCCACCAGCCCCGATCTTCTGGACTACGCCTACCGCGCCGGCAAGCAGGCTGTTGAGCTCGCGTGGCAGGGTCTCAAGCCTACCGATATCGTGACCATGGACAGCCTGGAGAACGCGATCTTGGTTCATGCGGCAATCTCCGGCTCCACCAACACCCTGCTGCACCTGCCCGCCATCGCCCACGAGTACGGTCTGGAGATCGACGGCGACACCTTTGACCGGCTGCACCGCGGCGCGCACTATCTGCTGGATATCCGTCCCGCCGGGCGCTGGCCCGCTGAGTTCTTCTACTATGCCGGCGGCGTGCCCGCCATCATGGAGGAGATCCGGGATGTCCTGCACCTGGACGCCATGACCGTAACCGGCAAGACCCTGGGCGAGAACCTGGACGAGCTGAAAGCCAACGGTTTCTATGAGCGCTGTCAGAAGTGGTTGGATGAGGCGAACGCCAAGTACGGCATCCACGTCACGAAGGAAGACATCATTCGCCCCTATGACAAGGCCATCGGCACCGACGGCAGCGTGGCTGTGCTCAAGGGCAACCTCGCCCCCGAGGGTGCGGTCATCAAGCACACTGCGTGCCCGAAGGAGATGTTCAAGGCCGTCCTGAACGCGCGTCCCTTCGACAGCGAGGAGGAATGCCTCGACGCCGTGCTGCACCACAAGGTACAGAAGGGCGACGCCGTGTTCATCCGCTACGAGGGCCCACAGGCCTCCGGTATGCCGGAAATGTTCTACACCAGCGAGGCCATCAGCACCGACAAGGAGTTGGGACGCGCCATCGCTCTGATCACCGACGGACGCTTTTCCGGCGCCTCCACCGGTCCCGTGATCGGCCACTGCAGCCCCGAGGCGCAGGCCGGCGGGCCGATCGCCCTGGTGGAAGAGGGCGACCTGATTGAGATCGACGTACCCGGCCGCATTCTCGCCATTGTCGGCGTCAAGGGTGAACGGAAGACGCCGGAGGAGATGGATCTCGTCCTGGCAGAGCGGAAAAAGAACTGGAAGCCCAAGCCCCGCAAATATAAGAGCGGCGTCCTCCGTCTGTTCAGCGAGCACGCAGCCTCCCCCATGAAGGGTGCGTACCTGCAGTACGGGGACGAATAAAAAAATCTTACGATCATAACAAAGGCGCTGTCTCACCACTGGTAAAAC
>CADARY010000079.1 GCA_902790375.1 Oscillospiraceae bacterium
AATACGATTCGCTTCGCTCACATGCATAAGTTCGCGTTAGCCAAATCAAAGATTTGGACGCTTACTTAAGTACATCTGCGAAAAAGTGCCTTTATCAGAGCCCAAATTTTCTCAGGATCTGCTCTTGCCGAATTGTGCGGTGTTGCCCTAGAGCGAATCGAACTGCGCCCCGTTTTCTCTGACGCATGTCGGGAAAACGGGGCGCTTCAGCATGGGCTTTGCAAAGCTTTCATACAGGCTCA
Organism: Oscillospiraceae bacterium; assembly: GCA_902790375.1. Taxonomy (GTDB): domain Bacteria; phylum Bacillota; class Clostridia; order Oscillospirales; family Oscillospiraceae; genus Limivicinus. The sequence continues at coordinate 243 of CADARY010000079.1, forward strand.
GTCCGCGCCTGCCTCCCCGGCGAGAGGGGAGCGGGTGCCGAGGGCGCGGCACACGAGCTGCACAAAGTCCAGCTCATAGCGCGGCAGGTGCTTGCCCTTTCGGTAGCAGACATAGAAGTGGTGCGCAAACTCCGTGTTGAGGATGGGGTAGATGTGCATGAGCTCCCGGTCGGCGATGGTGTCGGACACATAGGCGCTCGGGACGAGGAAGACGGCGTTTGCCCGCGCGGCGATGCGCTTGGCCGCCTCCATGTTGTGCGTCTCCAGCAGGATCTTGGGCGAGAGCCCGTACTTTTCAAACAGCTTGTCCTGGATGGCGCGGACGCTGTGCCCCTCCGACATGCTCACAAAGCTCTCGTCCCGCGCGTCGGCAATGTCGATGGGCGCGCCGTCCGGGTACTTTGCGGCAAGCGCGGTCGTCCTCGCGGCGACCAGCATGAGCCGCTCGTTCTCGATCAGGGAATAGGTGAGCTGGTCGCGCTTGCTGGCCGTCGTCACAAGGCCGAGATCGCACTGGCCCTCCAGCACGCGCCGCTCCAGCATGCCGCTGCCCTCCTCGCGGAGCTGGATGCGGATCTGGGGATAGAGGGCGATGAAATCCGGGATGACCAGCGGCAGAAGCTGGAGCCCCCGCTGCACGGAGATCCCCAGGCGGAAGGTGCCGAACACCTCATCCTTCGAATCGCTGACGCGCGCGTGCAGGTTCTGGTCGATCATCTGGATCTGGCGCACGGACTCGATGTAGAGCTTTCCCACGTTCGTCAGCTCAATGTGGCGGGTGTCCCGCGTGAAGATGGGCGCGCCGAGCTCCTCCTCCACCTGGCGGATGGTCTGGCTCAGCGCGGGCTGGGAGACGAACAGCTTTTTGCTCGCCGCCGTGATGGAGCCCTCCTGCACAATGGTCAGGATGGCGGGGGCGTACTTCATGTTCAGCATGGCTCGGACCCTCCCTTTGGGCTGTTTTCCTCGGCTGCATTCTATCATAAGCAAATGCTTATGTAAAGCATACAAATAAATGTATTTGTGCTTCTGACTCGGATAGTTTAATATGTGAACAAGGAATGAATTTCGGGCGCTTTTTACAAAAACAAGGCGTATGGATCTCCGCCGTTTCATGAAAATTGTCTTGAATCAGCCGGGACGCCTCCGAGAGGGGGGACGGCTGCTTGAGAAAATATTTTTTTTGGAGGACTACCCCTATGAAGAAAATCATCGCTCTGGTTCTTGTCGTCATGATGATGACAAGCGTCTTCGTGATGACTTCCGCCCCTGCCTATGCAGACGACTGGAAGTTTGAGCGCAAGATCGAGATCGTGTGCCCCTGGGGTCTCGGCGGCGGCGCCGACAGCACCATCCGTCCCATGGCCACCCTGCTGCAGAATGAGCTCGGCGTGCCCGTGGAGGTCCGCAACGAGACCGGCGGCTCCGGCGTGACCGGCGCCACCTACGCCTACAAGCAGCCCGCCGACGGCTACACCTTCCTGCTCGGCACCCAGTCCCTGTACATTCAGGACATGATGGACAACATGGACTTCAACTTCAAGGATGAGTTCGAGTGCGAGGACATCCTGGTTCACTCCATCAACATGCTGGCCGGCTCCAAGAAGCAGATGGACAAGTACGGTATCAAGACCTTCTCCGACCTGAAGGCCTACGCCGCCGCCCACCCCTATGAGGTCTCCGTCGCCATGCTGACCGCCACCGGCGTTGACGGCATGTGCTTCGAGATCGCCACCGAAGGCCTGGCCCTGAACCCCAAGAGCTACCAGGGCGGCTCTGAGGTCAACTCCGACATGGCCGGCGGCCACGTCGACCTTGCTGTCGGCGGCTACGACGATATGAGCGGCCTGATCGAGTCCGGCGACATCGTCCCCCTGCTCGTCTTCTGCGAGCACCGCATCGACATCATGCCCGACTGCGAGTGCACCGCTGAGCTCGGCATCGACTCCTATGCCGGCCCGTGGCGCGCCATCTTCGCCAAGAAGGGCACCCCCCAGGGCGCTATCGACCAGCTGATCGCTGCCGTTGAGAAATGCCGTGAGGACGCCACCTGGAAGGAATTCACCAAGAACGCCGCTTATGACCAGCGCGAGGTTCCCGCTCCCGGCGAGGCCACCCAGACCTTCTGCCAGAAGGAGTACAAGGATCTGCGCGACTACATGAACGAGCAGGAGACCCTGGAGAAGGATTACGACGATCTCAAGTAATCCCGGGCCGACAGAATAAGCATAACCGATGATCGGGGAAGAGGCTCCTCTTCCCCGGTTTCCATACTACACATAAAAGGAGCTGACGCCCTTTGTTTGAGCTGTTTTGCAACATCGGCCTGTTCGTGTTCCTGGTCTATTCCTACTTCACACACGTCATCGAGGCCAAGATCCCCAAGAGCTATCTGAAAAACCCCAACGTCATCCACCCCAGCGCCTGGCCCAAGGCCATCATCATCCTGCTGCTGATCTGCATTGCGGTCAACATCTACAAGATCATCAAGAAGAACAAGGGCAATCCCGACTTCACCTTTGCCAAATTTGTCGAGAACAGCAAGGAGTTTTTCAAATCCAGGATGTTTATCGGCATGCTCATCCTCATCGCCGCCTCCTTCCTGCTCGAGCCTCTGGGCTTCGTCGTCACCGCGGCGCTCACGATGTTCTCCTACGGCCTGCTGCTCGGCGAGAAGAAGGTCTGGCGCATGGCGATCGTGTCCGTGGTCGTGGCGCTTCTGATGCACATCCTCTTCAGCGGCCTGCTGGATGTGACGCTGCCGCGCGGCGAGGTTCCCTTCCTGCGCAACTTTGCCCTGTTCCTGGAAAATCTGTTCTAAGGAGGAATTGAAACATGAGTTTGGGTCAAATGTTTGCTTCCGGCCTTAGCGCAGTCTGGGGCGGCGGCACCATGTTCCTGATGGTCGTGCTGGCCATCATCCTGGGCACCATCTTCGGCGCCCTGCCCGGCGTTTCGGCCACCATGGCCGTGGCCCTGGGCCTCACCTTCACCTACACGATGGGCCCTGTGCCCGCCATCGTCTTCCTCGTCGCGATCTACTGCTCGTCCATCACGGGCGGCTCCATCACGGCGATCCTCTTCAAGATCCCCGGCGTGCCCTCCTCGGCTCCCACGACCTTTGACGGATATCCCATGGCCCAGCGCGGCGAAGCCGGCAAGGCCCTGGGCGTTGCGCTGATCGCCTCCGCGGTCGGCGGCCTCTTCTCCGCGCTGGTCATGTTCCTCCTGTCCGAGCCGCTTGCCAAGGCGGCGCTGGCCTTCGGGCAGGGCGACCTCTTCGCCATCACCTTCCTCGGCCTTTCGATCCTGGTGGTGCTTGACACCGATCATATCCTCACCACCATCATCTCCGGCCTTCTCGGCCTGCTGCTGGCCTGCGTGGGCCAGGACCCCATGGCGGGCGTCGCCCGTCTGACCTTCGGCCAGGTGAACCTGCTCAGCGGCATGGAGATGATCCCCGTGCTGATCGGCCTTTTCGCCGTGACCGAGGTTTTGAAGCAGACCAATGCCAAAAAGCGCCTCTCCGCGGATGACGGCGTGGGCGGCACCAAGGGCAAGGTCAACACCAAGATGCCCACCCTGAAGGAGCTTTTGAGCATCAAGTGGGTTCTGCTGCGCTGCTCCATCGTCGGCACCGTCGTCGGCATCCTGCCCGGCGCGGGCGCGACCATCGCCTCCTTCATGTGCTACACCATGGAGAACAAGCTCTCCAAGTACCCCGAGAAGTTCGGCACCGGCATCATCGACGGCATTGCCGCCTCTGAGGCCGCGAACAACTCCGCCACCGGCGGCGCGATGGTTCCGCTGCTCTGCCTCGGTATCCCCGGCGGCAACGCGGCAGCCGTCATGGCCTCCGCCCTGGCGCTCAAGGGCGTGCAGATGGGCCCCCTGCTCCTCACCAATCAGCCGGAGTACCTGTCCGCCACCTTCATCACCATGATCATCACCAACATCCTCATGGTCATCGTCGCCATCGGCATTGCCAAGGTCTTCGCCCAGATCCTCGCCATCCCGTACTACTACCTCGGGCCGATCATCCTGCTGCTTGCCACCATCGGCTCCTACTCTGAGGGCGGCTTCGTCGGCGTCAAGGTCATGGTCATCGCCGGTATCTTCGGCATTATCGTCAAGTACATGCACCTCAACTCCGCAGCCATCGTCCTGGGCCTGGTGCTCGGCGGCATGTGCGAGGCGCACTTCTCCCTGGCCTTCCAGGGCGCGCACATCGTCACCCAGCCCATGACCTTCAGCGACATTATGCAGAAGATCTTCGGCGCGCTCTTCGGCACTCCCATCGCCGCCGTCGTCATGACCGTCTGCATCCTCATGCTGCTCAGCCCGCTGTACATGCCGCTGCTGAAAAAGGCAAAGAAATAATTCATTCCACACGATAGTCTGAAGCGCCCCGTGGAAGCCTGCATACACGGGCTTTCCGGGGCGCGCTTTTCATGACTGAAGGAGCGCACATGAAACCCGTTTCCGTTCTTGACGCCTTCGGCAGCGCCCCGCCGCGCCGCCCCTGCGTGCTGTGCATGAAGACCGCCGAGGGCTGTACGCTGCAGCTCACGGAGTGGTTTTCCTGGCTGAACATCAAGCGCAATCCCATGCTCAGCTTTTCCATGCCCCGCGGGGGAGAAGCGGCCGGGCTGCGGGAGGGGGACAGCTTCCTGCTGGCCTTTCCGCCTGCCGAGGAGGCGCGGCGCTTCCGCGTGCCGGCGCAGGCCCCGGCGGACGCCGAGCCCCCGGCGGGCACGATCGCGGCGGAGGCCGGCGGCTTTCGCGCGCTGATCCCGAAGGGCAGCGAAATCCTGCTGCGCTGCACGCTGTCCGGCGC
>CADARY010000080.1 GCA_902790375.1 Oscillospiraceae bacterium
ATGAGACTGCCATAGCCGATTCCTTCGATAGCAGCCTCCGCGCGCACAATACTGACACAACCATGAGCCGGTACCGTTTTTTACGCGGTACCGGCTCTCTTTTGTTTTATCTGAAATCTCTGAAGCACAGCATCTGTATCTTCCTTTATATTTTCAACACAATCTGCTGTTTGATTTGGGAGCAACTGGCTGTGTATATTGTACCCTTTCTATGTAAAATAGAGCCTGTTCCTCCGTTGAAAAAGGAACAGGCTCTGAGCATCTATAAAGTTGCTACGCTGTACCTGCTTTATCGGCGGCAGTAGACTGTAAGCTCTTTTTCAAGCCCCGCACAGCGCACCGTGAGCCTGCAGGTCTGCGGAAGACTCCCGTCGTCAACGCAGGAGATGAGCGCACTGTCCGCGCCTGTTTTCTCTGCCCGGAGCACGGACGGGTGATCGGACGTCCACTCGACCTCCGCCCCCGGCCCGATCTCCGGCGGGAGCTGGACGTGCAGCTCGACGGCGTCCGGCGGATAGATCGTGAACTCGTTCCCGAGCTCCGTCTCATAGAACATCACCCGCAGGGACGGCATCGGCGTCGGCGGGACGCTTCCGTTGTACTTATACTGGTAGAGCGGCGCGACAACGGAGATACAGGTGATTTTTAAATCCTCCGCGCTTCGAAGCTGATCCCCTTGGCAGGCCATGGCCAGGCGGTGGGCGGCGAAGGTGTTGCCGAAGGGACTGTCCCCGTAGCTTAAAAGCTCCGCGTTTGCCACAAGTTCACAGAAATCCGGGGTCAGGATTGCTGGCAGGCGTTCGCTGAGAAAGGCGTCCCGGCTATCGATTGTAAAGTTTTCAAGTCCGTTGAAAATCTGTACCGGATAGCTCATTTTGTCGGCAAGTGCGTTCCAGTCGCGCGCCGCGAAATCGTGCTGCACCGATTTGGCAAATTCAAGCTGGGGCGAGCCCTCTTCAAAGGGTGTGGGAGCAAAGCTGTCGTAGGGGTTGTAAGGGATATCGGACATAAATTCCTGTTCCCCGCGCCCGGGCCAGAGCGGATCGTCGAAGGAGATCGCCGTGACGCGCAGATTGTCCTCTGTGATTTGCACCTCGTCCGACAGCGCGTCGCCGAAGGAAGAGAAGGCGAGCATGTGGTCACAGAAGGTCTCGCCGTAGATGCTCCTGCCGTACTCCGAAAGATCGCCGTTTGCGATATTCCTGCGCCAGCTCTCACTGAAGCACTCGGCAAGCACGTAATTGCCCTCAAGAGAGCCGAGAAATTCCTCGCGGGACAGGACGCGGAAGCTGGTGCCGTTTCTGAGGCAAACCAGCGGAAAATGCAGCTTGTCTGCCAGAGACTCCCAATTTCCTTCCGCAATATCCTTCTGCACCGCGTGGGCAAAGCTCGCCTGCGGCCATCCTGCCTTATAGATGTGCGTAGGTGTGTTCCCGTAGGGGTTGACTGAATCGTCCACAGCCCTGACGTACTCCTGCGCGTTCTCGCGCATATAGCTGCACGCTGTCAGCGCGCCGTTTTCATCCACATCGTATTCCCCGTCGAGACCGACGATGGCCTCGCCGTTCCAGGTCTTGTCGCCGCTCTCGTTGAAGCGCAGGGCGGGGGAGGGCACATCATGGATGCCGCAGTCGGCAAATCGTATGCCGTCGCATTGGAAGAAGCTGGCGCCGCCCTGGCTACACTCGTAGATCTCCGTGCGCAGAATGTTGAGCGTCGCGCACTGGAAAGCCTGGATGCCGAGGACGCCGCAGCCGTAAAGCCGCATCTTCTCAAGCGTCACCTGACTGCAGTTCTGTAAATTCAGCACCCCGCCGGAGCAGGAGCCGGGCTCCTTCGTGTGCCCCGCCGTGAAGCCGCTGAGGGTGAGGTTTTCGCAGTTTCTAAAGCTCAGCACGTCGGCATAGCGTGGGATAGCGGCGAGCGTCGTCGCCCCGGAGGATGAGTCCTTCGCGTAGATCGTGAGGCCGTTTACATCGTGGATCACCAGCTCCGGCCCGTCGTAATCCTCCGCCCAGTAATAGCAGTCCGTCCCGATCCCGCCGTAGTTGGACGCGGTCGAGAGATCGAAGAACGGCCCGTCGAGGATGATCGTCCGATCGGGCCCGAGGGCCTCCAGAAACTCGTCCACGCTTGTGACCATGACCTCGCCGCCCTTGGGCAGGTCGAGGGCCCCGGAGGGCGGCACGGGCGGCAGCACGTCGTCCGGGTCAATGTCGCGCAGCGTCATCTCCCCGAACAGAGCGGCCTCCAGCGTCTCGCCGCTCACGCTGGACGCGTAGACGCCGCTGCCGCGGTACCAGCCGCCGCGCACGTCGTTGCCTTCAAAGACGCAGCCGTCCACGGTGATGCCGTAGCCCACGAGATCAAAGACGTTGGTGACAAAGGCGTTGCCGCGCAGCTCGTTTGAAAGGAAGAGCACCCGCCGCGCGTAGTCGCTGTTCAGCATGACCTGGGCGCGGTTGTCGTGGATGCGGTTTTGATGGATCGTGACGCCGTCGCTGTAGTTCAGGTCAAAGACGAAGATCGCGTCGCCCTGGCCCGCGCGGGTGCCGTGGTCGTGGATGTCGCAGTCCTCCACCGTCACATCGCGGCAGGAGCCGACGGACACCGCGCCGTAGCTGCATTTATAAATCTCGGTGGATTTCACCGTGAGCTCGGTGCATTCCCGCGCCTGGACGCCGATGGTGCCGCAGCCGTAGAGGCCGCAGGCGTCCACGGTGACGCGCTCGCAGTTATCGAAGCTCAGCACGCCGCCCATGCAGAAGCCGGGTTCCGTGGTGTGCCCGGCGGTGAGGGCTTCGACATTTATGCCCTGGCAGCCGTAGAATTGGAGGACATTGGCATAGCGCGGGACGGCCGCCAGCACGGTCTCATCCTTGCCCGCGCCCCGGATAGTGAGGTTTCGCATATTTTGCAGGACAAGCTCGAAGCCGTCATAGGCCCTGTTCCAGCTGTAATAGGCGCTGTGGGTATCCTGGCCGTAGTCCAACGCCGTTGTGAGGTCGTAGGTTCCGGCCTCCAGCTCAATCACCGTGTCCGGCGCGATAGCGGCCAGCAGCCCGTCCACGGTCGAGACCTTGACAACATGTTCGGGCTGATCATCCGCCGCGGCCCCCGGCAGGGGGCCTGCCAGCACCGCGACGCCGATCAGCAGCGTGAGGGCCAACACGGCAGCGAGAACTCTCGTTCCGCTCTTTTTATAATGCATGATCTGCTCCAATCTCTCTTTCAGATTTCTCTTCTCCGTCGAGAAGGTAGTGGCGGCTACACTGGAGGGCAAAACGCCTGCAGCGGCCATGTTCAAAAGTGTATGACCATAGGAGAGCTTGTCCGCGCGATCCATATCCCGCAGCAGCATCTCGTCGCAGCTCAATTCGCACGCGCGGTTGAGCTCCCGGCGGATCAGGTATGACAGCGGGTTGAACCACTGGGTGCTCAGTACCGCCACCGCGAACCATTTATATAGCGTATCCCGCCGCCGGTAGTGCAGCAGCTCGTGCCGCAGGACGTTTTTAAGTGTTTCCTTATCATACGCCACTTCCGGCAGGGTGATGAGCGGACGGAAGACGCCGAACATCAGCGGCGTCCGGAACGCGGCGCAGCGGCAGAGCCTCGGCTTGCGCCCCGGCAATGTACGGTAGACGCGCCTGTCCTCCGCTGTCGCCGGTATGAGACTCCGGCGCACCCGCCTGCTGAACACCTTGTAGCTCACCACAGTCATGCACAGGCTGACTGCCGTGCCGATCCCCCAGACGACCGTCCATAGCGCCGGGGATTTCAAGCTGATGGCGTTTTTGTTCTGTCTGCCAATCTGCGCAGGCAGTTCTTCGCGCGGTTCCGGTACAGCGACAGCATCGGATGCCGGTCGTATGCTCTCCGCAGGAGCGGTGATAAACTGCATTGCGGGTGTGTCAATATGGGACAAGGACTGCGCCGTGATGACGGGCGTGTCGTTTGCCGCCGCCGGGCGTTCCGTCGGAATCAGGCCCGGCAGGGGCAGCATAAAGCGCAGCAGAACCAGGAGCCAGGCATAGTAATAGACCGTGCTCGGCATACGGCGCAGCAGAAGATAGCGCAGCGCCAGCAGAAGCAGCGTGAGGGCGCTCCCGCTGAGCGTCAGCGTCAGCAGCGTTTCCATGGCTTATTCCTCCACCCTGAACATCTGCCGCAGCTCGTCCAGATCGCTCTGCGACAGTCCGTCCGAGTGGACGAGAGCCGCGACGAGATCCCGCACGCTGCCGTTATAGAGGCGGCTAACCAGATCGTGCGTTGCCCAGGCGTTGTATTCCTTCTCCCCGATGAGCGGCGAGTAATAGTAGACCTTGCGCTTCTCCTGCCGGACAGCGCCTTTTGTGACAAGCCTGGAAACCAGCGTCTTGATCGTCGCGGGCTCCCAGCCTTTTGAGCGCTGAAGCTGCTCACGGATCTCGGTGACGGGCAGAGCGTCCTCCGCCCGCCAGAGGAGCTTCATGACCTCCAGCTCGGCCTCGGTAATTTTACTTGCAGGATTATTTACCCTGAAATATTCATGCAGGCCAAAGCAATAGCAACAGCTTAAAACGAACGGCTGAACAGCAGCAAGGCACATCATGCGAGAAGTTTTCCACAGGGAA
>CADARY010000081.1 GCA_902790375.1 Oscillospiraceae bacterium
GGGCTTCATCTATTGGGTGAAAGCTCGTTTTTGCTTTTCTTCAGTGTTCATGCGGCGTTTAGCGTTTAGACTGACGCCGTGATGAATAATTCAGGATTAACAATACACTGGAATTCTCAAAAGCAGTAGTTGATACTAAACAATATTGTTTTAATGGAGATATTGTACCGATTCAGTATAGAACATTTTTCGTCGGCGATAAGATGCCTGAAGATTCAAAAATGTTTACAAATGGTGACGAATACTGAATCAGATGCCTATATCAATCATATAATACAACAACATTCAACAAGAAATAGAAGCGGGTGATCTCATGAGCTACGACTATTCCGAAAACATCCTCGTCCAGGAGGCTGCGGGGAATCTGCTGCATGACGAGCTGGGCTGGGATGTGGTCTATGCCTACAACAGGGAAGTCTTGGGCGAGGACGGCACGCTGGGGCGGAAGGATTACAAAGAAATCCTGCTCAAGCGGGACCTCCGCGCGGCGCTTCATAAGCTCAACCCCTGGATCACGCCCGCCCAGATCGCCGAGGCGATTCAGGCTTTGGAGCAAAGGCTCTCCACCGCGTCGCTCTTGCAGGTCAACGAGGAGAAATACTTCCTCCTGCGCGACGGCGTCCCCGTCACCGTCCGCCGCCCGGACGGGAAAAGCGAGACAAGGCGCGCCGCCCTCATCGACTTTCAAAACCCGACGGAAAACCACTTCCTCGCGGTGAAGGAGATGAAGATCCACGGCGACCTCTACCGCCGCCGGACGGATATCGTCGGCTTTGTCAACGGCCTGCCGCTGCTGTTCGTGGAGCTCAAAAACACCACGGTGGACGTGCAGAACGCCTACACCGACAACTACAGGGACTATCTGGACACGATCCCGCAGCTCTTTTATTACAACGCTTTCCTGATGCTCTCCAACGGCGTGGAGGCCAAGGTCGGCACCCTCGGCAGCAAGTACGAGTTTTTCCATGAGTGGAAGCGGCTGAACGAGCAGGAGCCCGGCAGCGTCGCGCTGGAAACCATGCTGCGCGGCATCTGCAAAAAAGAAAACTTCCTCGACCTGTTTGAAAACTTCATCCTCTATGACCACTCCGGCGGGCGCACCGCCAAAATTCTGGCGCGCAACCACCAGTATCTCGGCGTAAACGAGGCGGTCAATGCCTACGCGGCGCGCAAGCTCCGGGGCGGCAAGCTCGGCGTCTTCTGGCACACTCAGGGCAGCGGCAAGAGCTATTCCATGCTTTTCCTCGCGCAGAAGATACGGCGGAAGTTTGCGGGCTCGCCCACCTTCGTGATCCTCACCGACCGCGAGGAGCTGAACAAGCAGATCAGCGACACCTTTGAAAACTGCGGCCTGCTCGGCAAGGGGACAAAGGCGTCCCAGTACATCGCCTCCAGCGGCGCGGATCTGGAAGCGAAGCTGCGCGGCAACCCCAGCTTCATCTTCACGCTGATCCACAAATTCAACAATCCGAACCCCGTGCCGATTATTCCCGACCATGACATCGTCCTCATGTCGGACGAGGCGCACCGGACGCAGAACGGCGTCTTTGCCGAGAACATGATGCGCATGCTGCCCACGGCCTCCCGCATCGGCTTCACCGGCACGCCGCTTTTGTCCAATGACAACATCACCGCCCGCACCTTCGGCGGCTATATCTCCATCTACGACTTCAAACGCGCCGTGGACGACGGGGCGACCGTCCCGCTCTACTACGAAAACCGCGGCGACAAGATCCAGGACCTGCACAACCCCGAAATCACCGACCGCATCCTCGATGCCATCGAGGCCGCCGATCTCGACGTGGACAAGCAGGACAAGCTGGAGGCCGAGTTTGCCAAGGAGATCCATCTGCTCACCGCCGAGCCGCGCCTGCGCTCCATCGCCCGGGACTTTGCGGGGCACTATTCCGACCTCTGGACAAGCGGCAAGGCGATGTTCGTCTGTCTCAACAAGGTGACCTGCGTGCGGATGTACAACTATGTGCAGGAGTACTGGCAGGCCGAGATCGAGGCGCTGGAGATTCAGCAGAAGCACGCCTCCCAGCAGGAGGCGCAGGAGCTGGAACGCAGGCTCCGCTGGATGCGCGAGACGGAGATGGCCGTGGTCATCTCACAGGATCAGAACGAAATACAGACCTTCAAAAAGTGGGGGCTGGATATCCTGCCGCACCGCGCCAAGATGGAAAAGCGGGAGCTGGACAAGGAGTTCAAGGATCGGGACAACCCGCTGCGCGTGGTCTTCGTCTGCGCCATGTGGCTGACGGGCTTCGACGTCAAGTGCCTTTCGTGCCTGTACCTCGACAAGCCCCTTAAGGCGCACACGCTGATGCAGACCATCGCCCGCGCAAACCGCGTGGCGGAGGGCAAGTCCAACGGCCTCATCATCGACTACATCGGCATCGTCAAGGCGCTGCGAAAGGCATTGGCCGACTATACCGCCAACACCGGCGGCGGGAGCGTCGATCCCACCGTGGACAAGGAGCAGCTTTTGACCCGTATCCGCGAGGTGCTGGAGAAGGTGCGGAATTTTCTCGAGGAGCGGGATTTTGATTTGCAGACGCTGATCGACGCGAAGGATTTTCAGAAGACCGCCCTGCTGCTCGACGCCTGCAACGCCGTATGTGAGAGCATCGAGACGAAGAAAGCCTTTACCACGATGTCCTCCGAGCTGATCCGGCTTTACAAGCACACCGACCGCGACGATCTGAGCGCTGATGAGAAAAAGCAGTATGACACCGTCGCGGCCATCCACGCCCAGCTCCAGAAGAAGCGGAAGCATGTGGACACGACCGATCTTATGGTAGAGATCAACGGCATCATCAATGAATACATACAGGTCGAACCGGCGGAGCAGGGCGTCGTCCCCTCGCGGCAGTTTGACATCAGCGGCATCGACTTCGACCTCCTGCGCCGCGAGTTTGCACGGGCGAAGCGGAAAAATCTCGTCATCCGTGATCTTGAGCAGGTGATTCAGGAGCGTATCGCCGCCCTGCTGTTCAACAACCCCAACCGCGTCAACTACTACGAGCAGTATCAGAAGATCATTGAGGCCTACAACAGCGAGCAGGACCGAAGCTCCATCGAGAAAACCTTCCTGGATTTGATGGCGCTGGCACAGAGCATGACGCAGGAGCAGCAGCGCTACGTCCGCGAGGGCTTCCACAGTGACGAGGAGCTGTCGGTTTACGACATGCTGTTCAGGGACGATCTCTCCAAGGCGGATATCAAGAAGATCAAAGAGGTGTCCGTGTCCCTGCTCGCCAGGGTCAAGGAGAAGATCTCCCAGCTCGACCACTGGACGGACAAGCAGGAAACCAAGGCGGTCATCGACACGCTGATCCGCGATACCCTGTGGAACGAGCTGCCGGAATGCTACGACGATCTCAGCATCTCCCGCTACCGCCAGCAGATTTATGAGTACGTGTACACGCGTTATCCGGATGTGGCATGAACGAACGAGGGCGCAGTCAATCGGCTGCGCCCCCTCGATGTTAATTGAAAATCAAATCAGAGTATACGATCTCTTCCGCCCGATTCCTGATGCTGTTCATGCGCCGAACCCACTCCAGCGGATTCTCTGCTTTGAGCTGTTCCGTGACGCCCTCGGCTCTGGCCATTTGCCTTATCATCAGATCAAGCTGTCCGCTGGCCTGAGCATCAATCTCCCGTAGATAATCATAGACCTTGCCAGCGGTCAAGAGGTTGCTATATGTAACGCGCCGGTTCTGCTTCAGCCAGCGGAGGTGCCGCTGTCCCCAGATTCCGACAGTTGGATTCTCGTCTTCTTCTCCGGCGATCACATAGTAATCGCCCTGCAGTTCATATTGCAAACCTGTTCTTGCGTGTGTTTTGAATTGATTCATAGCGCCCTCCTTATCCCGCCATTTTCAAGATGATCTCATCAACTGCATCGGTGTATCTGCCTTGGGCGATCAGCTTGCTGCGCATCTTGTTTAGAGCCAAGAGCAGCACCCTCCACTCCGCGTCAGACAGATACAGATAACGTTTTTCATTTTTCATGTCTTTTGACCTCCTTTGCCTGTATCTTACACCGATAAGAGCAGGAAATCGAATGTATGGATTGACGGAATATGTGTATCCGGGCCGGTTTTATATTGGCTTTTTCAAATCCGTTATAAACACTCGTACCATGAAAGAAACCTCTTTTGTCTACCAGGACAAGAGAGGTTTTTTCCTGCATTTCGGGCAAATATTAAGTAAATACGGGCAAATCGGAGACTGGATC
>CADARY010000082.1 GCA_902790375.1 Oscillospiraceae bacterium
GCGCATTCGTCGGATGCGGCCTTTGCCGCCGGGCGATTCGTGAATCGCCCCTACGGTCATACAGGGAACCTTGCTGATGAATGCCGATACCCATTAAAATCAAAATATGATGTGAAAAGCCTAAATGCCGAAAGTCTTCAGACAGTATTCCTATAGTCACGACCCGGCTCGAGTGAGCTTCACCACTGTTTCGACATGCTCGGTAAAGGGGAACATGTCCACCGGCTGGATCTTCCGCACCCGGTAGCCCCCGGCCGTCAGCACGTCCAGATCCCGGGCCAGGGTCACGGGGTCGCAGGAGACGTAGACCGCGCGGGCGGGCGCGCTCTTCAAGAGGGCGCGCAGGAAGGCATCATCACTGCCGGAGCGCGGCGGGTCGAGAAACACCACGTCCGGGCGGATACCCTCTTGCACGCACCCCAACAGGTACTCGCCCGCGTCCCCGGCGGTGAACCAGCAGTTTTTCAGGCCGTTCAGCCTTGCGTTCACAATGGCGTCCTTCACGGCGGCGCGGTTGAGCTCCACGCCGATGACCTGCTTTGCTTTGCCGCTTGCGGTGATGCCGATGGTGCCGATGCCGCAGTAGGCGTCCAGCACCGTCTCGCCCCCGGTGAGGGCGGCGAAGGAGACCGCCGTGTCGTAGAGGACTTCGGTCTGCACGGGGTTTACCTGGTAGAAGGAGCGGGGCGAAATGCGGAAGCGGTGCGAGCAGAGCGTGTCCTCGATCGTGCCCGGGCCGTAAAGCACCTTCTCCCGCTCGCCGAGAACCACGGGGGTGAAGCGCTCGTTTATATTCAGCACCACGGTCGTGATCTCCGGGTGCATGTCCAGAAGCTTTTTCACAAAGGGCTTCTGCGTCGGGAAGACGGGGGAGGCGGCGACGAGGACCACCATCACCTCGCCGCTCCGAAAGCCCCGGCGCACCAGCACATGGCGCAGAAAGCCGCGCCCGCTGCGCTCGTCAAAGACCTGGATCCTGAAGTCCCGCAGCATGTGGCGGATGTCCACGATGATGCGGTCGGCGGTCTCGTCCTCGATCAGGCACGTGTCCACCGGCACGATGCGGTGGCTGCCCGGCTGGTAGACGCCGGAGACGATGCGCCTGTTCCTGTCCAGCCCGAAGGCGGCGCAGACCTTGTTGCGGTAGCGGGTGGGCTCTTCCATGCCGAGGATGGGCTCCACATGGCCGAAGCGCCCGAGCAGGGCGATCTCCCGCGCCGTCTTGCGCCGGAGCTGTTCGGGATAGGGCAGATGCTGGAGCTGGCAGCCGCCGCAGCTTTTGTGCAGCGGGCAGGGCGCGGTGTAGCCTTGATCCATGGCCGCCTCCCAAAAAATAATAGGATATCTTATCATACCACAGATTCTCCCAAATGCAAAGAAAAAACGCGCGCGCGGCGCGGCGTATTTACCTTGCAAAGCGCCGGGGAATCGGGTATAATGGGGAAAAAGTTACAAAGGAGAACAGGGATGGCAAAGCTGTTTGTAATCTCCGGTCCCTCCGGGGCCGGGCTGCGGGAGATCGTCGGCGCGGTGCTGGACAGCCGGCAGGATATCGGCGGCGTGGTTCCCGTCACGGCGCGCAAGAAAAAGGCCGGAGAGCGGGACGGCGTCGGCTTCTGGTTTTACGATCTGGACGCCTGGAAGGCCATGCGGGAATCCGGGGAGCTTTTGGAGACCACGGAGTTTGCCGGCAACGATTACGGCACCTCCCGCCGCCTTGTGCAGGAGCAGCTGGACGCCGGGAAAAACGTCCTGCTGAATCTCGAGATCGACAGGGCCGCCCAGGTGAAAGCCAGCATGCCGGAGGCCGTGTGCGTCTACATGGCCCCCTCGACGGAGGAGCAGCTCCGCGCGCGCTATGAGAAGACCGCCCGCAGCCCCTTTGAGGTCACGGCCCGCATGGACCGCGCCGCTCAGGAGAGGGCGCAGGCCGGCTTCTGCGACGCCTTTATCCCCACCGACGATGCGCGCGAGGCCGCCGCGGCGCTCAACGCCCTGCTCGACCGCGCCTGAGACTGAGCCAAAAGGAGACGCTGCCCATGGACTGGCAGAAAAAATACCAGGACAAAATCATGAGTCCTGCCGAGGCCGTGCGCCTCATCCGCAGCGGCGATACGGTGAACTCCAATTTCGGCGGCAGCATCCCCTACGCCCTGCTGGACGCCCTCGCGGACTACGCGCTGGAAAATCTGGAGGATGTGACGCTGTACCTCGCGGGCTTTTATAAGCAGGCGCGCATCGCCGAAAAAAAATACAATGACCATGTGCGCATCCGAAGCTGCTTTCTCGGCCCCGGCGAGCGCCGGGAGATCCTCGGCGGCTCGGATCTGTGCTACCAGCCGATGCACCTTTCAAACATCACGCAGGACAGAACGGAAAAGCACCGGGCCCGCGTCCTGCTTGCCGCGGGGAGCGAGCCGGACGAAAACGGCAGGATCAGCCTGGGCGTGGCCCCCTTCGACCCCGCGCTGCTGGACGTGTGCGAGACGGTGATCCTCCAGGTGAACCGCCGCATGCCCTTCGTCTGCGGCCCGGGCTGCCTGATCCCGGCGGAGCGGGTGAGCTGCCTTGTCCCCCTGGATGAGGAGCTGCCCGAGATGCACCTTTCCGCCCCCACGCCGGAGCAGCGCGCCATCGCGGCGGCCATTGCCGAGCGCGTGCCGGACGGGGCCTGCGTGCAGTTCGGCATCGGGGGCGTCTCCGCCGCCATCGGGGAAGCGCTCATGGCGCGGCGGGAGCTCGGCTGTCACTCGGAAATGTTCACTGACCCGCTCATGAAGCTCATGCAGGCGGGCGTCATCACAAACTCCCGCAAGAGCTACTGCCCCGGCAGGACGGTGTTCACCAACGCCCTCGGCAGCCGCGCGCTCTACGACTATATGGACCATAACATGCTTCTGGAGTCCCAGCCCTGCGCCCTGCTCAACGACCCGCGGAACATTGCGAAAAACGACAATATGATCTCCGTCAACGGGGCCATCTGCTGCGATCTCGCGGGCCAGGTCTGTGCCGAGTCCATCGGCTTTCGCCAGTTTTCCGGCACGGGCGGCCAGCTCGACTATGTGCGCGGCGCGCGCTGGAGCCGCGGCGGCAAAAGCTTTCTGACGCTCCCGTCCGTGCATGTGGACAAGGCGGGGCGCAGGAGCTCCAACATTGCCCTGACCCTGCCCGCCGGCAGCATCGTCACCACCCCGCGCGCGGACGTGCATTACATCGTCACCGAGTACGGCGCGGCGGATCTGCTGGACGAGCCGACCGACGTGCGGGCGGAGCGCCTCATCGCCATCGCGCACCCGGACTTCCGGGACCGGCTTCGCTTCGAGGCGAAGCAGGCGGGATATATCGTGTGAGGGCCCGCGCGGTACGATCCGACAACGAACAAATGCCCCCCGGCGAAAACGTACACCGAAACGGTGCGTATTCGCCGGGGGGCGTTTATGGTGTTCATACGATCGCGTCGAGCGGCGCAAGCTCGATGCCGTTTGCGCTGAGGGCGGCGCGGATTTTCTGCACGAACAGCAGCGCCTTTTCCCCGTCGCCGTGGACGCAGACGGAATCCGGGACGATGCCGATGTCCTCGCCCGTGACGCAGCGGACGCGGTGCTCCGTCGCCATCCGGACGACGCGCCGGAGGGCCTCGTCCTCGTCGGTGATCATGGCGTCGGGCCTGCTGCGGGGGACAAGGCTGCCGTCCGGCTCGTAGGCGCGGTCGGCAAACACCTCGGACGCCGCGCGCAGGCCCAGCTCCCGCGCCGTCTTCACAAGGGCGCTGTTTGCCAGACCCAGGACGATGAGCTCCCGGTCATAGTCCCGCACCGCCTCGCAGATGGCGCGGGAGAGGCCCTCGTCCTTCGCCGCCATGTTGTACAGGGCGCCGTGGGGCTTGACGTGCTGCAT
>CADARY010000083.1 GCA_902790375.1 Oscillospiraceae bacterium
ATTCCACTCCTGCACACTGCTGTTTTTCCACAGAAATCTCCCAAATAAAGAGGCGTTGCCTCTCATTAGCTGATTGAGCTATTTTGAGACAACGCCTTTTCTTCTATTCGGTCATGTTTCATCAGGAAACAGGATCAGGCCTGTTCCTCGTGGAGTCTGCGCAGGCTCTCCTCCTTCTGGATCTGCAGAGCTGCGATCTGCTTTTTGCCGAGGGGGTAGACAAAGCGCAGCAGCACGAACACCAGCAGGTACAGCACCGCCGGGATCAGCACGGAGTCGGCGTACATCCGCTTGAGCGTGTCCTCCGTGATGTTGGCGGCATTGAGCACATTGTCGGTATAGCCGATGCGCAGCAGCGCCAGGTTCACCAGCACCGCCGCCACCGTCTGGCCCAGCTTGCGCATGAAGGTATAGGCCGAGTAGCTGGTGGCCTCGTCGTGCAGGCCGTAGGTGACCTCGTTATAGTCGATGGCGTCGTTGGCCAGAGCCCAGACCAGCAGGAACAGGAACGCGCAGCCGATGCCGGACATGAGGCAGACCAGCAGATACAGCCACACATTCTTCGTGCCCATCAGGTACAGCACCAGGCTGAACACGCCCGCGAGCAGCATGCCGTAGGCGCACACCTCGCGCCGGCCGTAGCGGTTGCCGAGCTTGCCGGCAAAAAACATGATGATCGCCACCGGCAGATACTGGCAGGCTGTGGGCAGCATGGAGAGGCCCGGAGCATTGAAGTAGTAGTTGAAAAGATAGGTATAGTAGCTCTGCCCAAACATCTGCGCCGCGAGGAACAGCATGCTCGCAACGCACACCGCCATGAAGGGGCGGCTGTGCAGGAGGATCTTGACGACCTTCATGGTCTGGCCCTCGGTCTTGAGCGCGGGCTTGGTGTGCACGCGTTCGCGCGTCCAGGCGTAGGAGAGCAGGAAGCCCACTACGCTGAGCACCGCAATGACCGCCACGCCGGTGATGATCTTCTGATAGGACATGACCGAGCGCCCGTCGGCGAGCTTGACATAGCAGAGGCTGATGAGCAGCATGGCCGGGATGGCGCCGAAGGTGGAGCCGATGGAGCGGAACACGGACAGGGAGCTGCGCTCCTTCTCATCGGAGGTGATCACCTGGGCCATGGAGCCGTAGGGGATGTTGATGCAGGTATAGAGCATGCCGAAGAGGATATAGGTCACGTAGGCGTAGACGAGATATCCCTTTGCGCTCAGGCCCGGGATCTTGACGAACATCAGGATCGCCGAGATCGCCACGGGCACACAGAAGACCTTCAGCCAGTGGCGGTAGCGCCCGTCGGGCCAAACCGGCGCGCTGTCGATGATGCGGCCCCACAGGGGATCGTTGATGGCGTCCCAGATGCGCGCCACGATGAACATGACCATGATGCTCACGACGCCGATGCCCAGTACGTCCGTATAGTATTTCTGCAGTACGCTCTGCACGAGGCCGAAGACCAGCACCGAGGCGAAGTCGCCCAGGGCATAGCCGACCTTGTCCTTCATGCCGATGCCGCTTGTGCGGGAGATATACGAGCTTTCCATATCCTTCAACCCTCCAGTTTATAGTTTGCCGCCGTCCGGCGGAACAGATCCTCATAGGGGCTGTCCTTGCGATAGAAGACCGGGAGCCTGCCGAGCGGGGCCGGGACGAGATACGCCCTGCCGCCCCCGGCATAGACCCTGCCCGTCCAGAAGTGCACCCATTCGCCCGCCGGGAGGAACACCTGCCGCAGCATCCTGCCCCGCTCGACCACCGGGCAGACGAACAGATCCTCTCCCAGGAAATAGGCATAGGGGTCGCGGCGGGCCTGGAACGTCCCCGCCTCCCAGAAGTCCGGGCGCATGGCGGCGACGCCCTCCCCCGCGAGCGCGGCACAGTGGGCGATATAGGGCTTGAGCTCAGCGTGGATCTCCGTCAGCTCCACGGTATGGGGCTTCACGCCCGGCGCGTCGAACTGGCTGTTGGCCCAGGGGCGGATGGACTCGTGGCTCCGCATCAGCAGCGAAAAAGCGTTCATCTCCATCCAGCGGATAAAGAGCGCGTCGTCCCGCTTGAGCTTGCCGAAGGAAAAAAAGCCGCCGATATCGCTGTGCACCATGGGCGCGCCGGAAAAGCCGAGCGAAAAGCTCGCCGGCATGACGCAGGGCATGCCGTAGTCGCGGGTGTAGTCCGTGTGCTGGTCGCCGTTCCACATCATGGGCGCGTAGCTCTGGATGCCGAGATAGCCCGAGCGGGTGAAGAACATAACGTCCTTATCGCCGTATTCCTCGATGGCCTCCCGGTTCACCTTCGCCCAGAGGACGGGCCAGCGGTTGTGGAGGGCGGCGGGGTCCCCGTCATGCAGCACGCAGTCGAGCGGCAGATATTCCCCGAAGTCCGCCATCCAGCCGGACACGCCGAGCTCAAGCATATTGCGCTTGATGAGCGCCTCCTTGATGAAGCGCACCGCCTCCGGATGCGTCAGATCCAGCATGCCCGCCTCAAAGGTGGTGGATTTGATGTGATAAACGCTCCCGTCGGGATGGGTGATCAGATAGCCCTTTCCGGCGCAGAGCTCGTAAAGCCTGCTCCCCTTGACAAGATAGGGGTTGATGTAGGCCAGAAAACGCACGCCCCGTTCCCGCAGCCTCTGAATGGCTTCCCTGAGATCGGGGTAGAGCTTCTCGTCCGCCTCCCAGTTCCACCAGACCTGCTTGCCCATCACGGTGCGGATTTCGCCCGACCAGTCCTGACTCCAGACGCCGCAGATTTTAGCCCCGGCGTCGAGCATGGCAAAGGTCTTGTCGAGGATCGTCTGCGTACCGCCCTGGATGCCGAGGATCATGCCGTCGTGGCACCAGTCCGGGATGTACTGCCGGTTCGGGATTTGCCGGTTCAGCAGACGCCCGAGACGCTCAAAGCTCTCCCCTCGCAGGAGTACAAGGCGCGAAGGGCAGTCGTCGAAGCGGAAGAGGTATCGCTCCCTCCCGAACTCCGACACGCCGTCGGCCCCGGTCTCGAAGAGAATGAGCCGCCCGCTGTCCGTGACGAACACCGGCATGGGCGAGTAGCTGCCGATATCGCGGTGTTCCTTCTCCCGGTAGCGGGAGCGCGGGCGCACCGCCTTTTCGAGAATGGTGGAGGCCTTGATATGCTCGGACACGAAGTTCACAACCCGAAGGCCCTTCAGGTTCACCTGGCGGTACTGCTCCCCGCCGCCGAAGACGGCCTCGTTCTCCTCAGCCGGAAGGCTGAAGAGATAGCTCCAGCCGCTCTCCCCCTCCAGGGAGAGGGACACGCCGCCCTCGCAGGCAGCGGCGCGCACGGTGAGCTGATGGCCCCCGCCGGTAAAGCAGACCGTATCCTCGCTGCCCTGCACGGCCTTTGTGAGCTTTACGCGCTCCACCTCGGTCTCGGTGGTCTTCACGGTGCCGCGGCTGGCCTTGTAGGTCTTCTCCGTGCGGATCATGACCGCAAAGGGCTGCGCCGCCGTGTGCCGGAGCACGGGCACATCGTCCAGAAGCAGCTGGAAATTCCGCTGATCTCCGGAAAATCGAAGCATGGGCATTTCCTCCTGTTGTTGATTGCAAATGAACCTTCCTTGGAAGGTTTTATATGGAACAGAATCAGATCCCGAACGAGCTCAAGGCAATACCGCATAATTCGGCAAGAGCAGATCCTGAGAAAATTTGGGTTCTGATAAAGGCACTTTTTCGCAGATGTACTTTGTGTACCTCAAGAAAAATTTTCCAGGAGATGCCGAAGGCGGATTGTGCGGTGTTGCCTTAAGGAATCCTCCAGCAGCTTCAGGCACACGCCCTTGCGGTACTGCGCGCTGACGCCCTTGATGATATCCTGCTCGCCGGAGCCGGTAAAGCCGCCCCCCGTGAAACTGCAGGGACATGCCGATCCCGCGCCGGAAGCGCCCGGTCTGGGGCTTTTGGTATTCCGCCTTTTTCCGGCGGTAATCGCAAAGGGCATCGATCTCGCAGCACTTTTGCGCGCGCCATCTCCGCACGCAGGATCTTTCCGAAAAGCATACCCTCCGGCGCATAATCTCCCACATAGAGGCTGCGGCCGGAGACCTTCGCGCTGTGGTCTTTTCTGACAACGCTCTGACTGATTGTGTCCATCAGGCTCGACTCTCCTCTCTGTATTACGCCGTCATGCACTTCTTTTCTGTCGTGTTTTTTATCCGGAGAACCGTTTGACTGCGCTGGGCTTCAGCGGCTCATCTCCACGCCGGATTCCTCCCAGCAGCGCGTCAGGAACTCCCGTGCGGCCCGCTCCTTGTGCCAGAGATTATCGCCCTTGTGGCCCAGTGTCTCCACCGAGATCCAGAAGCGGCGGACCCCCTCGGGCGCGTCAAATTCTGCCGCGCGGCGGATGATCTCCGCGCCGGTCTCTACGGTCAGAAAGCCCTCCGTCGTCCAGTCGGGGGCCTGGGCCGGCTCCATGTGCAGATCGCCGAAGCAGGGGTGCGCCGGATCGTCGATGCAGTCGCACAGATGGATCTGGCTCAGATAGGGCGCGGCCATGTCCAGGGTGTTGAAGATGCCGAGTCCGCCGAGCTGCTCATGGGCGCTGTCCCAGTGCAGGAAGAGATTGGGATGGGCCTTGCGCAGGGGCTTAAACCAGCGGACCACCTCATCCATGGGGCCGATCAGCATTTTCTTGCTGGCATGGCGATCCAGCGGCTCAATGCTGCAGTTCATGCCCAGCAGCGCCGTGTACTTTGCGATGCGCGCAAGGGTATCCGCCTGGACGGCCATGGCCTCGTCGTGAAATTCATCCCCGGGGTAGGGGCCGCTCGGCACGCCGAAGGTGGTATAGCCGCACTCGGCGGCAAAGTCCGCCTGCATTTTCAGAAAGCGCAGGGTCTCCGCGCGGCGCCGGTCGTTCAGGTCGCAGAGCGACATTTGCCGCTCGTCGAGGTAGGGCGTGGTGTAGGTGGCCGCCGTCAGGTCGTTGTCGCGCAGAATGCGCCGGACCGTCTCCCGGTGCTCCTTCGTGGGGAAGGCCGGCAGCTCCACGTTCCGGTAAAAGTTCATTTCCACGATCTTCTGCAGGACCCCGATCATGCGCTTTTCATCGTGCAGATAGGGCTTGAATATCTCAAGGAGCTGTACAGAGGGATAGAGCTTCATTCGTTTGACCTCCTATGGTTCAAATCTTCTTGGGCAACACCGCACAATCCGCCTTCGGCATCTCCTGGAAAATTTGTGCTCTGATTTCGTCACTTTTCCTTGAGGTACACAATACGATTCGCTTCGCTCACATGCATAAGTTCGCGTTAGCCAAATCAAAGATTTGGACGCTTACTTAAGTACATCTGCGAAAAAGT
>CADARY010000084.1 GCA_902790375.1 Oscillospiraceae bacterium
TCATCATGTATTCTGTCTTTATCATGCTGAGGGAAGACTATGTGCGGCATTCTGCGATCCCTTTTTTCACGGACTACGACTTGGGAAAAAAGAACGGATGGCTCACTGCCGCTTATATGAGGCAGGACAGCAGCAGCCGGGAACAAACTGCTCCTGCGTCACCGACACGTTCACGAGCTGAGCGCATCCCGCAGCAGGAATCAAGGCAGGCACAGCCGCGCACATTACAGAAGCCATCCAAGCCAACAATTCACTCCCCTGTCGCCATGTTCTGAAAGGCGGCAAAACAAATGGTGGGCTCCGCTCAGGAGTCCACCATTTTTGCCTATTCTAAGAATAAAACCCAACAGTTTGCAGCGCACTTTGTAGTTCCATGTTCTTTTCTCCCGACTTGAAGAATTATGGTGACAGTTGGATCTTGCCAGTGCTCTTTTTCTGCTTTTTGCAACAGCGCAGGTTTCAAGACTTCGCCAGATTGCTCAAATATCCGATGATATTGTGATTGATGCCGCCGGTGAGGACGCCGTTGTAATTGCAGAGAAAGGTTCCGGTGATGAGGATCATCATGGCCTCAGCCTCCTGCTTGCCGGCCGCCTCGCCGTAGACCGCGATGAGGCATTGCTCCATAGTTTCGCGCCATTCCCTGAACTCGGCTTTGACCAGCCGCGCGATCTCCTCGTTATAGTGCGTCAGCACATAGGTCTGGGTTGTGGCGTTGGGGCGCTCCTCCCCGGCCTTGCCGTTGGCCACATAGGACATAAAGGCGTTCATGTACGCCAGGTTGCTCTCATAATCCCGCCGGTCGTGCTCCAGGAACCAGGCCTTGCATTTCTCGGTCATAAAGTCCTTGGTGTAACGTACATAGCTGACCACAAGGTCGTCCCGGCTCTCGAAGTAATTGAGGAGCTTGGCGTGGGACATCCCGGCCTCCGCCGCGATATCACGCAGGGAAACCTTGGTCAGCGGCTTTTTTTCAATGCAGCGCTGGAAGGCCATCAGAATATCCATGCGCATGGCTTCTTTATCGACGATCAGGGGCACCGGTCATCACCTCGCCGCTTAGTATAAAGGAAATTCAAAGCATCCGCAAGCCCGTAATCAGCATTTTCAGGCCCATGGACGTGACCAGAACGGCGCTTGCTTTCAGGAAGTATTTGTTCCATTTCTTTGGGATCAGCGCTCCCAGCGCGCCGAGCAGGAACAGCAGCGGCGCTGTGCCGAGAGCGAAAGCTAACATACTCTCAGCCCCATAGGCTGCGCTGCCGCCCGAAACGGCGTGCAGCCACATGGCGTAAAGCGAACCGCAGGGCATCAGTCCGGTGAGAAGTCCGATCACAAGCGGTCTGCCCGCAAAGCGCTTTCGCGTTTTCGTGGGCAGCTGACAAAACGAAGGCTGTGACACAATCAGTACGCTGAGGCCTGGCTGCAGCCCCCAGAGGTTCAGACCGATCAGGATGACCGCCAGCCCCACCATGGTGAAGACCATGGATTTCACGCTCATAGAGTAGGCAATCACGGTTCCCAGCGCACCGAAAATCCCGCCGATGGCTGTGTAGGACAGGACGCGTCCGCCATTATAGGCGAAGGAGGCAATCGCCG
Organism: Oscillospiraceae bacterium; assembly: GCA_902790375.1. Taxonomy (GTDB): domain Bacteria; phylum Bacillota; class Clostridia; order Oscillospirales; family Oscillospiraceae; genus Limivicinus. The sequence continues at coordinate 1,600 of CADARY010000084.1, forward strand.
GGAAACGGCTCTGGGCGCAGTTTCCCAGCAGGATCCCGCCGCACATACCGAGGCAATGAGGGCTGGTCATCAAACCCAGCAGGAAGGCCGCGCCAAAGCCCGCACTGTCACCAAGCTCCATGCTGTGGTGACTGCCGCCCAGCAAAAGCCAGGTGAGCAACAGTGTCAGCACCAGGCAAACCCCGTCCAGTGCAAGGCCGCTGAGCCCCCGATCCCCGGATTGATAGCCATTTTCGGCAAGACGTTTTTGCACATCGTCCAGGCTCACAAGTTCCGGATCGTATTCGAGCTGTGCCTGCCCCTTGAGGTAGCTGACCTTTGCACGGATCACACCCCGTGTGTGGAGCAGCAGCTCTTCCACCTCGCCTACACAGCTTCTGCAGATCATACCGTGGATCTTCAATTCCTGCGTTTCAGTTTTCATAGTGATTCAATCTTAGCGAGTGCAGCAGCACGCCGTTGGACGAGAGTGTCATGGCTGCCGCGGCGATGGAGGGATTCACGATCCCGCAGGCCGCGACGGGAATGCAAATCAGGTTATAAAACAACGCCCAGCCTATGTTTTGCCGCACCGTTCTGCGGGCAGCTCCGGCGAGCCGCAAAGCCTGCGGCACCCGACCGATGTACCCGCCGGGCAGAACCGCGTCGGCGCACTCGATGGCAATGTCCGTTCCCGTGCCCATGGCGATCGCAAGATCCGCTTCCGCCATGGCCGGGGCGTCGTTGATCCCGTCACCCACCATGGCGACGCGGCGCCCCTCGTTTTTCAGCCGAGCGATCTGCGCTGCCTTTTCCTCCGGCTTCACCTTGAAGAGAATATTTTCGACCCCGCACTCTCCTGCGATGCGCCTTGCGGTTTCCTCCTTGTCGCCGGAGATCATCCAGACCTCCAGCCCCAATGCCTTACAGGCGTCCACAGCATTTTTCGCCTCTTCGCGCAGCGGATCTTTGATCCCCGGCTCTACAATGCCCTCGGTCATTGTGCCGGTTTTATCAAAGACGACTGTGTCGATGCTCCATGCCTTTTCAATTGCTGAAGCGCCCTTGAAGAGAATCCCCAGCTCCGCCGCCCGTCCGGAAGCCGTCATCAAGGCCGCGGGTGTGGCGAGCCCCAGCGCACAGGGGCAGGCGATCACCAGCACGCCGCAGACCGTCGAAACCGCCTTTCCCCAGTCACCGGGAGCGAGCAGGAAAAACCAAAGCGCGAAGATCAGCGCCGCGAGCGCGATAACAGACGGAACAAAGACAGAAGCGATCCGATCCGCGAACCGCTGCACCGGCGCTTTTTCACTCTGCGCGCGGCGTACAAAGGCCGCCATCTGCTGCAGGGTAGAATCCTCGCCAACCGAGGTCGCCGTGTACGTGACTTTGCCCTCGCGGTCAAGCGTACCGCCGGTGATGCTGTCGCCGGGATTTTTTTGCACGGGTTCGCTCTCGCCGGTCAGCAGCGACTCGTCCACCAGGCAGCTCCCCTCAAGGATCTTCCCATCGGCGGGAATGCGCTCGCCGGGGCGGAGCAGGATCGTGTCTCCGGAGATGATCTCCGCAGCGTCGATCTCGATCTCGACCCCATCCCGCAGCACGATCGCGGTCTTGGGCTGAAGGCGCAGGAGGCCGCGTACCGCCTCGCCGCTCTGGTAGATCGCCACGGATTCCAGATAGCGGCCGAAGAGCAGCAGCGAGATCAGCACGCCGTCACAGAGATAATAGAGCTTGATGTTTTCCGTCTCGGTAAAGGCGACGACTGTGCTGTAAACATAGATCGCCGTGGTGGAGAGCGCCACCAGCAGATCCATGCTAAGGATGCGGTTTTTCAGCCCACGGATCGCATTTCGGACAAAGTACAGACCCGGCCAGAATTGCAGCACCGTTGCCAGCACAAACTGGAAGCGCGGCGGCAGATCCCAGAGAAGCGGCATACTCAGCGCGGTCGAGACGATCAGCAGTCGAAGCAGGCGGAAGCGCTGCTTGAGCTCCTCCGCCTCATCCCCGAATACCTCACAGCCGCAGCCGAGGACAACGCTTTCCTTATCCAAGCTGCGCTTCCTTTTTCAGTCTGCGCCAATGCTTGAAGCCGATCACGGCACA
>CADARY010000085.1 GCA_902790375.1 Oscillospiraceae bacterium
TTTATTCCCACTCGATCGTGCCGGTGGGCTTGGGGGTGAGATCCCAGAGGACGCGGTTGACGCCCTTGACCTCGTGGGTGATGCGCTCGACGATGTGGGCCATGAGCTTGAAGTCCAGCTCTGCCACCTCGGCGGTGACGGCATCCATGGTGTTGACGGCGCGGATCACGACGGGCCAGTCATAGGTGCGCAGGCCGTCGGTGATGCCGGTGGACTTGAAGTCGGGCACGATGGTGAAGTACTGCCACACCTTGCCCTCCAGGCCGTTCTTCCTGAACTCCTCGCGCAGGATGGCGTCGGACTCGCGCACGGCCTCGAGGCGGTCGCGGGTGATGGCGCCGACGCAGCGCACGCCGAGGCCGGGGCCGGGGAAGGGCTGGCGGTAAACCATGTTGTCGGGCAGGCCGAGGGTCTTGCCGACCACGCGCACCTCGTCCTTATACAGGAACTTGACCGGCTCCACCAGCTCAAAGTTCAGCTCGGGCGGAAGGCCGCCGACATTGTGGTGGGACTTGACCGGGCCGGACTCGAGAATGTCGGGATAGATGGTGCCCTGGGCGAGGAAGCTGATGCCGTGGAGCTTCTGCGCCTGCTCGGCAAAGACGTCGATAAAGAGCTTGCCGATGATCTTGCGCTTGGTCTCGGGATCGGCCACGCCGGCGAGCGCGTCAAGGAAGCGGTCCACCGCGTCGACATAGATGAGGTTCGCGTCCATCTGATTGCGGAAGACCTCCACGACCTGCTCGGGCTCGCCCTTGCGCAGGAGACCGTGGTTGACATGGACGCAGACGAGCTGCTTGCCGACGGCGCGGATGAGCAGCGCCGCGACCACGGAGGAATCCACCCCGCCGGAGAGGGCCAGCAGCACCTTCCGGCTGCCGATCTGGGCGCGCAGAGCCGCAACCTGCTCGTCAATAAAGGCGCGGGCCAGTTCGGGGGTGTTGATGCGCGCCATGCTTTCGGGACGTTTCGCTTGTTCCATAGTGCATAGTCCTTCTTTCCTTTTTGATGCGGATATTATACAGCAAAGCCCTGTCCGCAACAAGTTTTTTTACCCGCGCGCGCATAGAAAATCAGCCGCCGCGCCGCCCCGGCTTTGTCAATAATTACCGAGGCCGCGCCGCAGCCTTGACAGGGGAGGGGAAACAAAGTATACTATGTATAACAAATCATACTTTGAAGCACGGGAGGAGACAGCATGAAAAAACCGGAGGGCAAGTACGCATGGACGGTGACGGTGGGCGCCAAGGGGCAGATCGTGATCCCGAAGGAGGCGCGCCGCGTCTTCGGCATCGAGCCGGGGGACACGCTGATCCTGCTGGGGGATGAAAAGCAGGGCATCGCCATCCCGCCGAAGGAGAGCTTTGAGGCGTATTTCGGGCGCATCTTCGGAGGTGAGCGGGCATGAGAATCCTGTGGTTCTGCATCCCGGCTTACGGGCACACGAACCCGACGATCGAGGTCGTGCGGGAGCTTACGCGGCGCGGGCACGAGATCCGCTACTGCTCGTTCGAGATATTTCGCGGGGAGATCGAGGACGCGGGGGCGCGCTTCGTCTCCTGCGACGCCTTTCTCACGCCCCTCGACCGGGAGAGCGAGCGGCGCATGCGCCGGGTCTCTGCGACGGAGATGAGCGTGCGCGCCTTTGAGCTCACGGCGGCGATGGACGGGATGCTCACAGACGAGATCGCGGCGTTTCGGCCGGAGCTCGTCGTGTCGGACTCGGCCTGCTTCTGGGGCAAGCTCACGGCGGCAAAGCACGGCCTGCCGCTCGTTTGCTCCACCACGACCTTCGCCTTCAACCGGGCCTCGGCCGGCTACATTCAGACGAGCCTTTCCGAGGCGGCGGACATGCTGCTCGGCCTGCCGAGGGTGCGGCGGGCCATGCAGGCGCTGCGGCCCCTGGGCTACGCGGTGGAGAGCCCCCTTGACATCGTGCAGAACAAAAACGACACGGACACCATCGTCTACGCCTCCGAAAGCTTCCAGCCCTGCGCGGAGAGCTTCGACCGGGCGCATTACCGCTTTGTCGGCCCGTCGGTAAAGCCTGTGGAGCCGAAGGAGAAGCGGGGGCGGCCGCTGGTCTATGTCTCCCTCGGCACGGTCATCAACGACAGGCCGGACTTCTACCGGCACTGCATCGAGGCGGTGCGCGGGCGGGACGCGGAGCTGCTCATCTCCTGCGGCAGGGCCTTTGACGCCGCGAGCCTCGGCCCGCTCCCGGAGAATGTGACGGTCGAAAATTATGTAAACCAGATGGAGGTGCTCTCCCGCGCCTCCCTGTTCGTCACGCACTGCGGCATGAACAGCGCCACGGAGGGGCTTACCATGGGTGTGCCGGAGCTGCTGTACCCCCTGACCGGGGAGCAGCGGGCGGTAGCCCGGCGCGTGCGGGAGATGGGCGCGGGGCGGCTTTTGGAGAGGGGAGAGGCCGCGTCTCCCCAGCGCCTCGGGACGGCGATCGCCTGCGCGCTTGCGGACGAGGGGCTGCGTTTTGCGGCGCTGCGCATGCGGGAGGATTTCCTTGCCTGCCCCGGGCCAAAGGGCGCCGCGGATTTTATTGAGGAGATCGGAAACAGAACAAGGTGAACGGGGGGCTGTCTCGAAGCGGAGACGGCCTCCTCTTTTTGGGATTTTATTGCTCCGACCGCCGGTTCTTAAAAACCCCTGAAGAGCCAAAAAATGGATCATCTCCGTTGCTTTCGGACAGGACTTTTGCTATAATATAGAAGTATAAATATGTCCGGACGCCGGATCTGCGCGCCCGGCCCGTATAGACTGACCCGCCGCGCAGCCGCGGCGCACCATTGGGAGGAAACAAGATGAAGCACACAGGAACAAAGAGCATGATCCGGCTGTGCCTGGCGCTGCTGTTCGCGCTGGCACTGGCGCTGCCCGGCGCCTCGTCGGCCTGGGCGGACACGCTCTACAGCGTGACCGTCGCGGACGGCATCCAGAACGGCAGAGTGACGGCGACGTCCTCCGCGTGGAGGTGGCTGCAGGAGGCCATCGACAACACGCCGGACGGCGGGATCGTCAAACTGAACATGGACTACACCGCCACGGACGATGACGGCCCGCTGACGGTTCAGACATTGAAAACCGTCACCCTGGACCTGAACGGCCACATCCTCGACCGCGGCCTGAGCGGCAAGCCAAGCACGTATAACGGCCACACCATCGAGGTCTACGGCACGCTGACCATCAAAGACAGCAACCCCAACGCGGTGAACACCTACCCCGACCCGATGGATTCCAACAAAACCGTCACCGTCACCGGCGGCGTCATCACCGGCGGCAGCAGCTTGGGTTTCGGCGGCGGCGTGCTTGTCCAATCAACCGGCAGCTTTACCCTGTCCGGCGGCAGCATCAGCGGCAACGGCGCGGGCCGTGGCGGCGGTGTGTACGTCAACGACGGCAGCTTCACCATGACGGGCGGCAGCATCAGCGGCAACACTGCATTCGAGGGCGGCGGCGTGTACGTCGACAACGGCAGCAGCTTTACCCTGTCCGGCGGCAGCATCAGCGGCAACAGCGCGGATGACGGCGGCGGCGTGTACGTCAGCGACGGC
>CADARY010000086.1 GCA_902790375.1 Oscillospiraceae bacterium
CATCCTCAACACCTGGTACGGCGGCGAGATGAAGAAGGGCATGTTCTCCATGATGAACTACTACCTGCCGCTCAAGGGCATCGCCGCGATGCACTGCTCCGCCAACACCGACATGAAGGGCGAGAACACCGCCATCTTCTTCGGCCTGTCCGGCACCGGCAAGACCACCCTGTCCACCGACCCGAAGCGCCTGCTCATCGGCGACGACGAGCACGGCTGGGACGATAACGGCGTGTTCAACTTCGAGGGCGGCTGCTACGCCAAGGTCATCAACCTCGACAAGGATTCCGAGCCCGACATCTACAACGCCATCAAGCGCAACGCTCTGCTGGAGAACGTCACCGTTGACGCAAACGGCAAGATCGACTTTGCCGACAAGTCCGTCACCGAGAACACCCGCGTCTCCTACCCCATCGAGCACATCGAGAAGATCGTCAAGAACGTGCACCCCGTGTCCTCCGGCCCGGATGCCCAGAACGTGATCTTCCTCTCCGCCGACGCTTTCGGCGTCCTGCCCCCCGTCAGCATCCTGACCCCGGAGCAGACCAAGTACTACTTCCTGTCCGGCTTCACTGCCAAGCTCGCCGGTACCGAGCGCGGCATCACCGAGCCCACCCCCACCTTCTCCGCCTGCTTCGGCCAGGCCTTCCTCGAGCTGCATCCCACCAAGTACGCCGAGGAGCTGGTGCGCAAGATGGAAAAGAGCGGCGCGAAGGCTTACCTCGTCAACACCGGCTGGAACGGCACCGGCAAGCGCATCTCCATCAAGGACACCCGCGGCATCATCGACGCCATCCTGAACGGCGATATCAAGGGCGCTCCCACCAAGACCATCCCCTACTTCAACTTTGAGGTTCCCACCAAGCTCAACGGCGTTGACACCGGCATTCTCGATCCCCGCGACACCTATGCCGATCCCGCCGAGTGGGATGCCAAGGCCAGGGATCTGGCCGGCCGCTTCATCAAGAACTTCGTCAAGTACGAGTCCAATGATGCCGGCAAGGCTCTGGTCGCCGCCGGCCCCCAGCTCTAAGCGCTGAAGCGACAGAAAATCATACGGCCCGCGGTCTGCTGAAAGCAGACTGCGGGTTTTTTTGCAAAAATGTGAAAACCCTATTGTTTTATGATTCATTTTTTTGTATTATATAGGCACCTGCATTTTCTCAATATGGACAAGTTCGCCCTTTGAAATTGTGTGGTGATTGAGTTGAAATTGTTTCTCAGCTTCCTTCGGCAGCAGGTGCCGAAGAGCGGCGGCGAGATTCCCTATTACTATCAGCAATCCATACGCATCAACGACCAGATGCTGGCGGTCTATTTCTTCCTCTCCTTCGTGCTGATCTCCTGGGCATCCCGACAGTTCTTCTTTCTGCCCATCCTCTTCCAGCTTCTGCTGCTGCTGAAGCTCTATTTTCAGAAAAAGCTCTCCGTGCGCCTGAGCCTGCTGGCCTATACGCTGCTGGTTTTCGCCTGGTGCTGGTGGTATGTGGTCTGCTTCGGCTGGAGCCAGGGCGGGCAGCACATTCTGACGGTGCTGATCCTGCTGGTCTTCTTCTGCCTGTATGAGCCGCCGCTGACGAAGCTTGCCTATTTCCTTGCGATCTTTGCCATGCGCATGTACCTTTTCCAATACGGCACCTCCCACGCGGCGCTCATCCCGCTGGACGATTTCAGCTGCTTTTTGATGCAGATGGTCAACACCAGCGCCATGTTCCTGATCCTCGCAAGCTGCTGCATCATATACAGCAGCAATCTCCAGGAGACGGAGCGGCAGCTCCTGCTGCGAAACCAGCAGCTCAAGGTCCAGGCCGAGACCGATCCGCTCACAAAGCTCATCAACCGCCGGGGCTTCCTGTCCCTCATGAACCAGTATGTGGAGCAGAACCCCCAGGCCATGTACTGCGTAGCCATTGCGGATATCGACTTTTTCAAGCGCATCAACGATACCTACGGCCACAACTGCGGCGACTATACCCTGCAGCGGCTCGCCCAGCTCTTTCTGGAGCGCGCCGCCGACAAGTATTTTGTCAGCCGCTGGGGCGGGGAGGAGTTCTGCTTCTTCTTCCCCGATGTCAACATCGACGAGGCCGGGCAGATCGTCATGGATCTGCTCTTTGAGGTCAGGCGCATGGAGCTTGAATATGAGGGGAAGCGCTTCTCCATCACCCTCACCGCAGGCGTGGAGGAAAACGACTACCACTCCCCCCTCTCCGAGCTCATCGACAGCGCCGACCGCAAGCTCTACCAGGGCAAGCAGCACGGCCGCAATCAGATCGTATTTTAATTGAAAAACAAAACCACACGATCCCTCCGGGCGTGTGGTTTTGCATGAGGTAAGCCTATGATGCCTGCAATTTACGGAACACTCGGGCCGCGCTGCGCGGACGCGGACACCCTCTGCGCCATGCTGGAGGCGGGGATGACCGGCATGCGGCTGAATCTCTCCCACAGCAGCCTGCGCGACGCAGCCGATGAAATCGAAAGCCTGCACCGGGCCTCGGCGAGATGCGGCGTCAGGGCGCAGCTTCTGATCGACATGCAGGGGCCGGAGCTGCGCATTGGCACGCTTGACGCTCCCCTGACCCTTGCGCCGGGGGCAGAGCTTCCCTTCGGCGAAGGGGGCATTCCCGTCCCGTCCATGGTGCTGCCCTGTCTCACGCCGGGGCAGGAGATCCTGCTGGACGACGGGAGGCTGCTGCTGTCGGTGGTCGCCGCCGGGGAAAAACGGGCCCTTGCCCGCGTCCTGCGCGGCGGCACGCTGACCGGGCACAAGAGCATTGCCCTGCCGGGCAGCGCCCTGCACCCGCCGACGCTCACGGAGATGGACCGGGAAAACATCGCCCTCGCCCCCGCCTACGGGGTCACGGGGCTGATGCAGCCCTTCGTGCGCGACCGGGCGGATCTGGAGGCGGTGCGCGCCGCCCTGGACGCCGCCGGCGGGCGGGACATCCGCCTTTTCGCCAAGGTCGAGAGCCGCGAGGGCGTGGAGAATCTCGACGCGCTGATCCCCGCCTGTGACGAGATCGTGATCGCCCGCGGCGACCTCGGCAACGCCATGCCCCTCTGGGAGCTGCCCCGGGTGCAGAAGCAGATCGCCTCCTGCTGCCGCGAGGCCGGGCGGGCCTTCATGGTGGTCACGCAGATGCTGTATACGATGGAGCACAGCGCCGTCCCCACCCGCGCCGAGGTCAGCGACATTTTCAACGCCGTCTGCGACGGGGCCGCCTCCGTCATGGTCACGGGCGAGACCGCCGTCGGCGATTACCCCGTGGAGGCGATCCGCTATCTCGCAAACACCGCGCGGGAAGCGGCGAGCTATCGGGAATCCACAGGCGTCCTGTAAACAGCACCGCCCTCCGGGATCGGAGGGCGGTCGTTTTCTTATATGGGTATCGGCTTAACTCAGCTAACAATCACCGCGTACATCGTAGGGGCCGTTCACGAACGGCCCGGCAGTATAAAGTCGGTTTTTCGGATTCG
>CADARY010000087.1 GCA_902790375.1 Oscillospiraceae bacterium
GCTGACGCATGGTGCTGACGGCACGGGAAAGGTTTGATGCCGCGTTTGAAAAGCTGTCGGAGCCGTCGCCAAGTTGTCGTTTATCCGACTCAGCCATAAGTGCTCACCTCCAAAAAGGCGGCCGGACCTGAGCCCGACTGCCTTAAGATCATGTTTTCTTCTTTGGTGTCCTGCTGTCACGCTGGCGGCGCGGCGCGGGAGAACTGTGCTTTGCGGGGAGATTGCGGTAGCGCACGGTTTCCACAGAGATCGTTTTGACGTTTTCGCCGTCATAGACCGGCTTGCCGTTCTCATAAACAGGCCGCCGCTCAACAGCAGGCTGCCCGGATACGGCGTACCACTTGCCGCCGCGGCTGTCCTCCAGCGTCTGGAAGTCTCCGCGGGGTTCAGAATAACGTGTGCTGTCGAAGAACATGGTACCGGAGCCGTCCGCATGACGTACCTCAAAGTGGCCATCACTGCGTCCGGAGTCATCAACGGATGTGATCGGCTGCTCATACCCGGGCATGAAGTTTTTGAACAGCGCCTGGTTGTAAGCTGCCGAAAAGTCCGAAAAGACCTCGGAATCCGTAAAGAAAGACGCAGTGTCGGTGTTGGGTGTGCTTTCAGCAGGGGTAAAGGCAGCGTCAGATTGAGAAACAGGGCTCGAATAATCCGACGTGGGTGTTGCCGCAGGAGCCTCGGGCGTTTCAGCATGATATCCGGAATCCGGCACAGGGACAAACTCTGCAACTGGTGTGTCTTCCACATGGGATGCGGAAACGACAGAAACTGGACTACCGGAGTCGATTCCACCCTGAGCCTGCTGAACTTCATCAGAAGAAACAGAAAGAGGAGTACCCATGTCTATAACCGGTTCATCTGCAGGGAGGCTTATCGATCCGGAAGCACTGCCGAGAGCTGCGTCAGATATCTCAGAAGGAGAATCCGACAGCGACATCGACGCAAAGTCTGACGTATTCGGCATGTAAGAATAAGAATCGGACGGTGCAGACAGGGGAGAGCCGGTATCCATGCCCGGGTTGTCCACAGGAGCGGATGGGATAACAGAAGCCTCGCCAAAACCGGATTCCGAAGCCCCGCTAAATGCCGCTCTAGACTGGGACACATCCACAGACCCGGATTCAAAACCGGGCGCTTCACTGTGCGGCTGCATGGTATACCAATCCACGCCGTTGGCAGAACCCATAATGGAATGGGGAGCGTCTGGCTCTTCAAACATGGCGCTGTTATACCACATGGAGCTTGTCCCGTCCGGGGATGTAGCCTGAATTTCGCCTTCTCCGACATTGCGAAGAACGGTTCCGTCGGGGGCATCCGGGAAGAAGGAGGCCACCTGCGCACTTTCATCGGCGCTGCCGCTGAAATGCGGCGCGTCATAGAACGAAGCGGCATCCGGTCCGCTTGCCACCTGATACCACTGGCTGCCATCTGAGGCTGTGAGCATCGCATGAGGCCCGGCGGGCTTTTCAAACTGAGAGGCATTGAACATCTCCACAGAAGTCTGTTTGCCATCCGCGCCGACCGATGTGGTACTGATCCGGCCGCCGCTGATCTGCGTGTTCTTGAGCTGGCGGTTTCCAAGCTGGGGCATGTAGTTCTTGAGGCTCCGGTCCGCGATCTCTCCGCCAATACTGCCGGAGACGGCAGATGGACGGGAGGCAACAGAGGAAATGGACTCGCCGGAGAGCGTAGCGCCGTTTCTGGCGGCGATCCCGCCGAAGGCGCGGCCCACAAACCCGATCGAGCCGCCGGCACCCATGCGGGTACCGCCGTTTACCACAGCGTCGCGTACATAGGAATTGCCCTTGAAGCGATTGGCAAATCCGGAGGCAACCCCGGCAGCCGTGCTTGTCGCGGAGCTGCCCGCGGCTCCGGAGCCACGGAAGACACTGCCTGCCGATCTCGGCCCGCCGCCGACACCACTGAGCACTCTCGCCGCCATCATCATCTCCATTGCCATACTGGACCCGGTCTGGGCGACGTTTAAGCCGATGGAGGACAGATAGCTGTCAAAGCGCTGGGCGCACTTGAGAAAAGCCAGCGCGCAGAACAGCCAGAGAAAGATGCTGCCCTGACCGTTTGTAAGCGCACCGCCGTTTCCGATGAACTGGCCGACGGACGATCCGAAGGCCCGCAGAAACCAGACGTTCATTATGAGCAGGATCAGCTGGGAGCCGACCATACGGCACCAGGAGCGGAATACAGAGTTTGTCTCTTTTGAGCCGCCCATGGCGAAGGCCAGGGGAGAGGTATAACAGAGGACACCGACCACTACATAGCGTTCGACCGTCTCAAGCAGGAGTTTAAAATAATTCCAGCCAAGTGCGATCTCCAGGATCACAAGCAGCAGCGTCCCAACGATGGATGTGGTTGCCACAATGGTCACAAGGCCGTTTTTCAGAGCCTCTTCAATCCCGGCAAAGGTGAAGTCCTCCGCCGTCATGGTGACCTCCATCAGAGCCGTATAGGGCGCGCGGGCTATATCCAGCGTCATCTGGAAGATGGACTGGGCATAGCCGATCATCACGGCAAAGAGAATGCTTCTCGCAACGAGCGTCAGCGGGTTCTCAGCGTCTGTGATCGGCCCGCCGAAAGCGCGGAAGAGCTGCCAGGCGGTTATGAGGAAAAGGAGCGCCCATGCGGTATACTGGAGAATGCCAAAGGCCTTCGTCACAAAAGGAAAATACTCCTCCATGACCACCATGTCTGTGCCGAGCGCATCGAGAAAAAGCCCGGATACCGCGTCCATAAGCGAGGTCATCACACTGCTGATCCATGTCACGATGCCTTCAAAGATCCAGTCAAGCAAGATTTATCACCTCCGTTCCTGCCTGACCGGGAGAGCTTAGCCCGTGTACTGGCCGCCGGCGACAAGGGGCTGCAGATAGGCAACGACAAAGCCCAGAGAATTCAGAATGATCCACGCCACGACAATGCGCTTGAGCCAGCTCGTCGCTTCATCCACGGCCCGCTGGTTGCGGGAGATCATGCGAACGATCAGGGCAATGCTTGCCACCGTGA
>CADARY010000088.1 GCA_902790375.1 Oscillospiraceae bacterium
CTCCGGGATCGCGGTGGACCCGGATACAAAATCGGTGTGGATGTGTTCCTGGGTCGGTGAAGAGAGCGGCCGGTACCTCTACAGGTATGATCTGGAGACGGGTGCCTATCTCGGCAAGGTTCATATGCAGATGCCGCCCCAGTGGCTGCAGGGCGTAGCATACTTCAACGGCTGCCTTTATATGACGGCGGACGACGGCACGGCAGACGATAACGAGCCGGATCATCTATACAGGGCAAAGATCACCGACGGCTGCACGTACTGCACCGTTACGCTGGAACGAACGTTTGACGATGTGACAAAGCAGGGCGAAATCGAAGGTCTGACCTTTGACAAAGAAGCAAAGAGTCTCCTCCTTTTGTACAACAGAGGCGCGCGAATCGTCCTGGGCATGCCGAAAGGCTTTTATGACGGCTATGACCGGGAGATTTCCGAAGTGTTTTTCTACAGCATAACCGACTAAAGAAAGTCGGACGGCGGGGACATGACAAAGTTGGAGATTATGTAGCTCGTGAAAGAATGTCCGGACAAGCCGGCAAGAGGCATCGACCCGCTCACTGGCCGCAAGGTGCCGGAGGGCGAGGTCTTCAACAGGAAAGCAAAACTCCGAACAAACGGCACGATTTGCGTACCGTTTGTTCGGAGTTTTTTATTTCAATGATTTTCCTGCTCCGCTTGAACTATATCTGTAGTAGATATGATTTCTTTCCCCAGTATTCATGAGTTGATATTATGTGCGCCGTGGGTGCAAATGGGATCACCACCGGCATGTTGTCTCCGTGAATATTGTACTGCATTTCCGTTCCTCCTGTCAGATGTATTGGTTTAACGCGGGGTACGGGGGATAAGGCGCGTTACCAGATAATCACGCGGTCGGCAGGGGCAAGGTACATGCCGTCGCCCTCGGTAATGCCGTAGAAGTCCAGGAACTCGTCAAACTGCTGGAGCGTGCAGTTGGTGCGCAGATACAGCATGGGGTGTACGTCGTTGATGCGGATGTAGGCCATCTGGAGAGTATCCTTGCCAAGCCACTTATCGGCATAGGCGCGGAAGAAGGCGTCATAGTCAAAGTCCTCCATCCCGGCGGCGATGCGCAGCACCACCTTCACGCCCGCCATATCGGCCCCGGCCTCACCGGTCATGATGCTGCCGTAGAAGTCTTGGCCCTCCCAGGGATGCATGGCGTTGTAGTAGTCCACCATCTTCTGATTGCGCTCCAGGAAGGCCGCCTGGTCTTCCACGGTCCACCAGTTGGCCATGTTGCCGTCCTTGTCGAACTGCGCACCTTTGGAGTCGAAGGCATGGGAAACCTCGTGTCCGATCACTGTGCCGAGCTTGGCGAGCAGCTCCTCGTCGCTCATTTCACTGTTATACATGCCGCCCTGTGCATATGCACCGAGGATGTAGAGGCTGTTGTTGAGAGGATTGTAGAAGCAGTTGACAGTCTGAGGCGTATCGCCCCACTCCTCCTTATCCACCGGCTCGGAATATTCTTTTACACTCTCGTCGCGCATGTATCTGGCGATCCGGCGATTGGCCTCCCACAGCGTTCCGCCGTCTTCGGGGCCTGCAAAATTCAGCTCCTCACAGCTGTATTTCTCCCAGCTGTCCGGATAGAGGACGTTGGGGGTGATGCTGTCGAGCTTTTCAATGGCTTTGGCGCGGGTCTCGTCGGAGAGGAAGTCCGCCTCTTCGATGATCCCGTGATAAGCCTCCATGATTTCGTCGATCATGGCGGCGATGCGGTCCTTGTCCTCCTGCTTGAGGTAAGTCGCCGTGTACATTTCCGCCGTGGGCCATTTCAGCTTCTCAGAGACCTCGGAGGAGAAGACCGTTGCGTCATCCAGCATGCCGGTGGCGCCGATAACCGCGTTGCGGAAGGCATTGCGCCACTCATAGCACTCGCGGTCCAGGTTCTCCGCAGCGCTGAAGACGCCGTGCACAATGATATAATCCTTCAGCAGGGGCAGGTTTTCTTCGGTATACAGCACATTGAGCTTTTCAAGTCCGGCGGGATTCAGGACCAGATACGCCTCGGCCTCCGGGTAACCCATATTGGCGAAAGACTCAAGGACGGGGAGGCTGCCCTGCATCTGCTTGAGATCGTCCAGGCCCACATAGTTGAGAATGCGTCCATAATAGTCGGGACGCTGCTGCTCCTCGCTGGTGTAAATCGCGGGGGCAAGCATGGTCTCAAAGGCAAAGCAGTTGTCGATCTTCTGCGCGGCCTCATCCTCGGAATAGCCGAGCTTAAGGAGCATCTTTTCCGCAAGCTCCGTAATGGCCTGCTTGCCGATTTCGCCGTAGGGGGTAAGCGCCGCGTACTCAGCGGAATCGCCGAGCAGCAGTTCCGCGTCCGCGACGATCATGATGCGGTGGTTGGAATCCATAAGATCCTCCCCCGAGTCGCACATCCAGACGGCGCTCAGCTGATCCTCCGGAGGCGTAGCGGAAAGGTAGGCGCTCAGCTCTTCGACAGAGCCGATGGCCTCCACCTGTTCCGTCTGTGCTTTCAGCGGGGCCACGCCCACAGCGTTGCGGCTGTCCCAGTCCATCAGGAGCTGGAAGTAATCATAGGCCAGGCGCGCGTCGTGTCCCTCCGGCGCATCGCCGAGGAACATATTCTTCAGATCCTCCGCCGCCTGAATGGCCAGGTCCACCGAAGTGCCGGCGCGGGAGTAGCCTTCCGGGATCTCCAGGGCCAGGATTTTGTCCTTGTTCACGGCAAGGGCAAAGTTGTCCTTCAATTCGGCCGTCGTTTCCTCAGTCACGACGCCGTCGAGGTCGATGCAGGGCCAAGGGGTGCCGGTGGTGTAATCCGGCTCGTCGGCAAAGGCGGGCATGGTCAGCGACGCGAGCAGTGCCAGCGCCAGCAGGATGCTGAGCAGTTTTTTCATGAAAATCTCCTTCCAATTTTATATTAATTATTAAAAACATGCATTACCTGAATCCGTGAAACTTGCCTGCTAAAAAGTACGTGCAGGAAAGACGCGGGGGAAGGCCATGCAAGTTATCCGCGAAAGGGCGCAGATTGCGTGAAAGCAGAGCCTTGATAGTATCAGCTTTCCCAAACATTCAGGGATTTCAGGTTCTTCTTTTTTCCCAGGCAGAGAAGAATTGCCGACGCGAACGCGAATGCGAGAACCGCGGTCACGGAGGCTTCCACGCCGAATTCCACGTTATAGCAGAGACTGGTTCTGGCCGTGACGGAGTTGAGCTTGAAGATGGCTAAATCATAAACCGAGCCGCTGTTCGGCAATCCGAAGATGAAATTCTGCGTGAAGTTCCATGCCGCGTGCGCCGCCATCGCCATCCACAGCGAGTCAAGGTAATAGACCATGAGGCCAAACGTCACGCCAACCAGATAGATACTGAGCACCGCCCAGACCGTAATCCCGGGGAGCAGGATATGCATGAGCACAAAGACAATGGGATTTACCAGAATGGCGACCCACGGATTCCTGTACCCCTTTCTGAGCCGCTGGTACAGCACGCCGCGGCAGAGGAGTTCCTCTCCGCCGGACTGCGCAAACACCGACAATAAGACAATCAGGAGCTTCAGCACCGGGAACGATGAAAAGCTGAGCTGAATATCCCCGTGAAAAACAGCGATGCCGACGCACAGGGCGTTCAGGCACAGACCGATGAGAAGCCCCCACAGCGCCATCTTCACGGTGTTTCCCCGCGGCTCCCTGCCGAACGCGCGCAGGATCGGTTTATCGGATTTGACGAGAAGAAGGTAGATGA
>CADARY010000089.1 GCA_902790375.1 Oscillospiraceae bacterium
TCTTGAGGTACACAAAGTACATCTGCGAAAAAGTGCCTTTATCAGAACCCAAATTTTCTCAGGATCTGCTCTTGCCGAATTATGCGGTATTGCCCTAAGGCAAAACCCACGGGAAGGACAAGCTGCCTCTCCCGTGGGTTTTTCTCTGTTATTTATTCCTCGCGGGTCTTTTCCCGCCTGTCCTTTCGGGGCAGAGGGTGTTTTTTCCCGTCCGGCGTCTGGATATAGGTGTGCTCCAGCACGTCGATGGTGGCGCGGCGAAACGCCTCGATATACTCCCTGCGCAGAGCGTCCCGCTCTGCAAGCTCCTCCCCGGTCAGCGCCCGCTCCTTGGCAAGATGGGCCAGCTCGTTGATGCGGTCAATTTTTGCTTGTTCCATAGCTTCTAATCCTCAATGGTCCCCAGCTCGTCCAGCGTCAGCTCGAAGGCCGGGACAAAGTACAGCAGGAAGTAGTCCACCTCGGGCAGATGGTATTCCTCCAGGGTCTTGCGGGTGCTGCGCTCGGCGGAGAGAAAGTCGCTGTTGCCCGCCTTTCGCTCCTCGATGCACTTGATATAAGCCGAGAGCTTGTCCGCCGCCTTCACGAGATCGTGGCAGCGCGCTGCGGCCTCCCCGTCAAGATAGGGGCTGAAGGCGCCGCGCAGCTCCTCCGGCAGGGTATTGAGGAGCTTTTCGCAGGCAAGCTGCTCCACCTCGTCATAGGCGCCCTTGATCCTGCTGCTGTGGTATTTGATGGGGGTGGGCAGGTCGCCGGTCAGGATCTCGGCACAGTCGTGGTACAGGGCCACGGCGGCATACTCCTCGGGATTGCAGGGGATGTGCAGCACGTCCCGCCGGATGACCCCCAGGGCATGGGCGATGACCGCTACCTGATGACTGTGCTCCTGGATGTTCTCGGGCAGGGCGTTTCGCATCAGGCTCCAGCGGCCGATATAGCGCATGCGGGAAAGATAGGCAAAAAAGTTATAGCTCATGGCGTTCTCCGCTTCCGATAGTGGGGAGAGTATAACACGGCGGGGCACGATTTTCAATAAAAATTCTTGCAAACTCTCCTCCGCGGTGTTAAACTTTATTTTTGTGTTGAAATGTAAATACAAAGGGAGTATCAGTTCTATGGATAAGCTCAGAAACATCGCCATTATCGCCCATGTCGACCACGGCAAGACCACGCTGGTCGATGAAATGCTCAAGCAGTCCGGTGTCTACCGGGACAACCAGGAGGTCGTGGACCGGGTCATGGACTCGGGGGATCTGGAGCGCGAGCGCGGCATCACCATCATGGCCAAGAACACCGCCGTCTGGTACGGCGACACCAAGATCAATATCGTTGACACCCCGGGCCACGCCGACTTTGGCGGCGAGGTGGAGCGTATCCTCAAAATGGTCAACGGCGTCATCCTGCTGGTGGACGCGGCGGAGGGCCCCATGCCCCAGACCCGCTTCGTCCTGAGCCGCGCCCTGGAGCTCGGTCACCGCGTTATCGTGGTGCTCAACAAGATCGACCGGCCCGACCAACGCATCCACGAGGTCGTGGATGAGATCCTGGAGCTGCTCATGGATCTGGACGCCACCGACGAGCAGCTCGATTCCCCCATGCTCTTCTGCTCCGGCCGCAACGGCACCGCGAGCTATTCGCCCGAGGTGCAGGGCACCGATCTCAAGCCCCTTTTCGATACCATTCTTGAGTACATCCCCGAGCCGGAGATGAATCTTGACGCCCCCTTCCAGATGCTTGTGAGCTCCATCGACTACAACGAGTACGTGGGCCGCATCGCCATCGGCCGCATCGAGCGCGGCGTCATCAAGCAGAACCAGGAGATCGAGGTCTGCAACTACCACGATCCGGACGCCGCCACCCTCAAGGCCAAGGCCGTGAGCCTGTACCAGTTTGAGGGCCTCAACCGCGTGCCCGTCACCGAGGCCGGCGCCGGCAATATCATCGCCATGAGCGGCATCGGCGACGTCACCATCGGCGATACGATCTGTGCCAGGGGCGCGGCCGAGCCGCTGCCCTTCGTCAAGATCAGCGCCCCCACGCTGGAGATGACCTTCTCCGTCAACGACAGCCCCTTCGCCGGGCGCGAGGGCAAATTTGTCACCTCCCGCCAGATCCGCGACCGCCTCATGCGCGAGACCTTGAAGGACGTGTCCCTGCGCGTCAGCGAGGTGGAAAACAGCACCGACAGCTTCAACGTCGCCGGGCGCGGCGAGATGAGCCTCTCCATCCTCATCGAGACCATGCGCCGCGAGGGCTACGAGTTCCAGGTTTCGCCCCCGCGCGTGCTGTACCGTGAGATCGACTCCGTGATGGAAAAGCTCGGCGCGCGCAAGGGCACCTTCCTGGAGATGACCCCCGTGGGCAACCGCATGAAGCTGGAGTTCCTGGTGCCGAGCCGCGGCCTCTTCGGCTACCGCAACGAGTTTCTGACCGACACCAAGGGCGAGGGCATCATGGCCTCCGTCTTTGAGGATTACGAGCCCTTCAAGGGCGAGATCGCCCGGCGCAGCACCGGCTCCCTCATCGCCTGGGAGACGGGCGAGGCCGTGGCCTACGGCATCTGGAACGCCCAGGAGCGCGGCGCCATGTTCATCACCCCCGGCACCAAGGTCTACGGCGGCATGGTGGTGGGCGTGTGCCCCAAGTCCGAGGACGTGCCCGTGAACGTCTGCCGCACCAAGCACCTGACCAACACCCGCGCCTCCGGCTCCGACGAGGCCCTGCGCCTGGTGCCGCCCCGCCAGCTCAGCCTGGAGCAGTGCCTGGAGTTTCTGGCGGATGACGAGCTGCTGGAGGTCACGCCCAAGAATCTGCGCCTGAGAAAGAGTATCCTGGATCACAGCCAGCGCATGAAGACGGTCATGCGCAACCGGTGATCTGCGGTTTACCGGCAATTTAGTGCGCTAAATCGATTGCAAAAACCTTTTTCCTATTGTATAATATAAAAACTTCCTGCCGATGAGATGCGCATCGGCTTTCCAACACCACCACAGAGAGGAGAGAAAAGCGTGGCCAAGTATATCCTCAAGCGCGTCCTGCTCGCGATCTTGACCGTTTTTATCATTTGCGCCATTACCTTCTTTACCATGCACGCCGTCCCCGGCGGACCGTTCAACCGTGAAAAAGCGCTGAGCGAGGCGACCATCGCCGCCCTCAACGCCCGCTACGGTCTGGACAAGCCCCTGCTGCAGCAGTTTTTCCTCTACATGAAGGGGGTGCTGCACGGCGACTTCGGTGTGTCGCTGAAAAACGGGCGCGAGATTTCCGCGATCATCGGCGAGTCTTTCCCGACCTCCGCGCGCCTGGGCCTGTCCGCGATGGTGGTGGCCCTCATCCTCGGCACTGTTTTCGGCAGCACGGCAGCCCTGATGCGCAACAAGCTGCCTGACCGGATCATCGTCTTTTTCTCCACGCTCTTTACTGCCGTGCCGAGCTTTATCCTGGCGACCCTGCTGCTGCTGGTGTTCTGCATCAAGCTGGGGTGGCTGCCGGTCTGGAGCCCGAGCAACCCGAACTATGTCCTGCCCGTCATCTCCCTGGCGGCCTATCCGATGGCCTACATCACCCGCCTCAGTAAGACCAGCATGCTCGACGCGCTCGGTCAGGACTATATCCGCACCGCCCGGGCCAAGGGCGTCAGCCGCTTCAAGATCATCTTCAAGCACGCGCTGCGCAACTCCCTCATCCCGGTCATCACCTACGCCGGCCCGCAGATCGCCTACATCATCACCGGCTCCATGGTCATCGAGACCATCTTCACCGTGGGCGGCCTGGGCAGCAAATTCGTCAGCGGCATCAACAACCGCGACTACACCCTCATCATGGCGACAACCATTTTCCTGGCTGTGCTGATGGTGGTGGCAAACCTGATCTGCGACCTGCTGTACAAGCTGGTGGATCCGCGGATCAAATATGACTGAGAGGAGGCGGGAAGATGGCAAATCAGGAGCTTAAAAAGAATCCTCTCAGCAGCCAGATCGACCTCTCGAAATTCTCGAAGGACATGTTCGTCCCCGCCACGGAGGACGAAAAGCGCCAGCAGGACGTGATGAGCGAGAGCACCACCTTCTTTAAGGACGGTATGCGCAAGCTCTTCAAAAATCCTCTGGCCGTGGGCAGCATCATTGTCCTGTGCTGCATCATCCTGACCATTATCATTGCCCCCATGATCGTCCCCTACCGCTATGAGGAGATCCTCTCTGTGGACGGCAGGCGCGACAAGGGCGCAAAGAACCTGCCCCCCTTCGCCTACAGCAAGATGGAGCAGGAATACATCGACAAGGGCAACACCCGCTTCCCCCACATTTTCGGCACGGACGAGCAGTGCCGCGACTACTTCATCCGCGTCATCTACGGCACCCGCATCTCCCTGGCTGTGGGCTTCTTCGCCAGCATCATCGTGCTGCTGATCGGCATGCTCTACGGCAGTATCTCCGGTTACCTGGGGGGCAGGGTGGACCTGATCATGATGCGCATCGTCGATATCATTTACTCCCTGCCTGACATGCTGATCATCATTCTGCTGAAGGTCGTGCTGGATGAGCGCCTGCGCTTCCCCGCGGGCAGCTTCCTCGACAAGCTCGGCACCAGCATGGTCAGTCTCTTCATCGTGTTCGGCCTGCTGTACTGGGTGGGCATGGCCCGCCTCATCCGCGGCCAGATCCTGACCATCAAGGAGAACGAATACATCCTGGCGGCCCGCTCCATCGGCGCAAAGCCCGGGCGCATCATCCGCCAGCACATCCTGCCGAACTGCCTTTCCGTCATCATCATCTCCACCGCGCTGCAGATCCCCTCGGCTATCTTCACCGAGAGCTTTCTGAGCTTCATCGGCATCGGCGTCAAGGCGCCCATGCCCTCCCTCGGTTCCCTGGCCAACGCCGCACGCGAAGGTCTGCAGAGCTACCCCTACAAGCTGGTCTTCCCGGCCCTCATGATCTGCCTGATCGTGCTGAGCCTGAACCTGCTGGGCGACGGCCTGCGCGACGCCTTCGACCCGAAGCTGAGGAGGT
>CADARY010000090.1 GCA_902790375.1 Oscillospiraceae bacterium
TTCCTTGCGAACCTAAAAACCGTGGATATGTTCCTGGAGGCAAAAGTGCGAACAGGCGGAATCGTGGATATGTTCCTGACCGCGATTTTGCGAACAGGCGCGGGTATGAGTTAGTAAACTCGTTTCCTCGTGCCACCCGGTACAAGGAAACATATCGCTCCCCATATGCCGGCATTCAGAACGATGAACCCCTTTGAATTCTCCCTATATTTCTATGAAACAGAACTGTTATGCGAAGCATGCACTCCCCCACCTGATCCAAAGAAAAAGCTCATTGAATACTTGAAGAAACACATGGGCGTCACATTCACTGAAAAGGAGATTGACGCTTTTTTTGAGAAAGGCGACACTGAATTATTCCTTGAGGAGATCCACAGGCGGCAGAAAGCATCCCGTCTTGGGAAAGGCCGTCGCTCCTCTGTGAAGACCGGTGAGAAAGGCCACCATCCCTCTGTGAAGATTATTCCTGCCACAAAATAGCCCCGTCAGAGTGATACACTCCGATATTCATGTACGGACGCATTATTTTTCTCACATTAGGTTTGACTAATCGTACATTCGTGCCATGCTCCTCAGCCATAATGATACCTCCACTTATGCACGGAAACACTTTTTACCTACTCGGGTATGGCGACCACATTCGTATTGATCCTCGCATTGATTCGCCGAAGTAAGACAGCACGGATTATACCGACGTGCCCTACCTCAAAAATGCCCATATCATTGCGAAATACGCCTTCTTTTACCTGAATATCAAACGGAGTCTGCGTATCACCGTAATTGATATCGAGAGTTGCAGGTGTGAATGACAACGAAAAACTGAGCCACGCGCTAATGAATATTTGATCCACCTGTCCGCGTGAGGTGGAATAGCTTTTCACAGATCCTGATTGCTTATTTCCTTGGCCTCTTTCAGGTCAATCCTGTGGATTGGCCTGATTTCAACACGAATAGCACAGGTTATTCCGTCTGTCAAGGATGGCATAGCCACTTGCACTGTCCTTGACAGACGGAATAACCTGTGCTACTGGCTCAATAATTTGTTGGCACTTGGCTCAAATATTCATTAGCGTTTACAGCAGGGATGGAAAGTGTTAAATAAGGATCCGGTTCCGGTATCTCTACAATCTGGATAGACAAAAACTCACTCAACCCGCTGCAATAGAGTTGTTCAGGCCTATTGCAGAAGGGAAGAGTGAGCGTATCGAAACGACTCCACGGTCTATCCAAATCAAAACGGGCTGCATTCCATATTGAGGATGGCTTCGAAGTTCAACTGTACAAGGAACACAAGCCGGGGGCTTATATTCGGCGGCAGATGTCAGCGGGCGTAATCCGCGTGCCAGATATCGCGGTTATAGTCTGCGATGGTGCGGTCGGAGGAGAAGTATCCAGCCTTGGCGATATTCACGAGGGCCTTCCTCGCCCAAGCGTCTTCATCCCCGAGGTCAGCGAGCATCCGGGCCTTGGTGGCGCAGTAATCCGCGAAGTCCGGGAAGGTCATGAACCAGTCCTTATGCGCAAGCTCCGCGTGCAGGCGCTCCAGTCGGGCGACGTCGCCTGTGGCGCGCATTTCCTCGCCGACGAGGAAGTCCAGCGCGGCCCTGAGGCGGGGGTCGGCCTCGAGGTGCGCCGCGGGATCGTAGTCGCCCCGGGCGTAGCTGTTGATGACCGCCTCGGAGGACAGGCCGAAGGTATAGATGTTCTCCGGGCCGACCAGCTCGGCGATCTCCACGTTCGCGCCGTCCAGGGTGCCCAGGGTCACCGCGCCGTTGAGCATGAACTTCATGTTGCCCGTGCCGCTGGCTTCCTTGGACGCCAGGGAGATCTGCTCCGAGATGTCGCAGGCGGGGATCAGCTTCTCCGCGGCAGACACGTTGTAGTTTTCCACCATGGCGATGCGCAGGTGCCGCCGGGCCACCGGGTCGGCGGCGATCACGTCGGACAGGCACAGTATGGCGTGGATGATGTCCTTGGCGATGGTGTAGGCCGGGGCGGCCTTCGCACCGAAGATCACCGTCACCGGGCGCTCAGGGAGGATGCCCGCGCGGATGTCCAGCAGCGTGCGCGCGCACCACAGGAGGTTCAGCTGCTGGCGCTTGTACTCGTGAAGGCGCTTTGACTGGACGTCGAACACGCTGTCCGGGTCGAGGACGGTACCCTGATGCTCCCGCAGCCATTCGGCGAAGCGCCGTTTGTTGGCCAGCTTGATCCCGGCGAGGGAGGTGAGCAGCGCCTCGTCGTCGATGTGCGCGAGCAGCTTCTCCAGCTCGGCGCTGTCTTTGCGCCAGCCCGCGCCGATGGCGGCGTCGATCCGGGCCGCCAGGGCGGGATTGCAGCTCATCAGCCAGCGGCGGAAGGTGATGCCGTTGGTCTTGTTGTTGAACTTCTCCGGATAGATGGCGTTGCCCTGCGCGTCGATGATCTGCACGAAGGGGTCGTCGTATTCGGCGCGCACCCGGGCGTCCAGCCGGTCGATGATGGGCATCAGCCGGGGCACGACCTTCTCCAGATAGGCCCGCGGCCACTTCTCCAGCGCCTCGGCCAGGATGGTGTGATTGGTGTAGGCGCACACGTCGCGCACGATGGAGACGGCCTCGTCCTCTCCGATGCCGCGTTCCTGGAGCAGACGGATCAGCTCCGGGATGACCAGCGTGGGATGGGTGTCGTTGATCTGGATGGCGGCGTAGTCGGCGAGGTCGTGCAGGTCGCTGCCTCGCGCGAGGCACTCTTCCAGGATCAGCCGCGCGGCATTGGCCACCATGAAGTACTCCTGGTACACGCGCAGCAGGCGCCCCTGCTCGGTGCTGTCGTCGGGGTACAGGAAGAGCGTGAGGCCGCGGGCGACATCCCTTGCGTCGAAGCCGATGCCGGACTTGATCAGTCGCTCGTCCGCGGTATCCACGTCGAAGAGGCGCAGCCTGCCGCACTTGCCCTCGTAGCCGGTGACGTCGATCTCATACAGGGTGGAACGGGCGGTGAAATTGCCGAAGGGGATGTCATAATGGACGTGCGTGCGGCGCATCCAGCTCTCCTGGCCCCATTTGAGCCAGCCGTCCGGGGTCTCGGCCTGCTGGCGGCCCACGAAGCTCTGGCGGAATAGCCCGCAGTGGTAGGCGAGGCCCAGGCCGTCCGCAGGCAGGCCAAGCGTGGCGAGACTGTCCAAGAAGCAGGCCGCCAGCCGCCCCAGGCCGCCGTTGCCCAGGGAGGGCTCCAGCTCAAACTCCTCCAGCTCGGACAGGGCGATGCCCTCCGCCGCCAGTTCGTCCCGAACCGCTTCGTACAGGCCCAGGTTGATCAGGTTGTTGCTCAGCAGCTTGCCGATCAGGAACTCCGCGGAGATGTAATAGACCTTCTTCCTGCCCTCGTTGTACCCCCGCGCCTTCGCGGCGTCGGCGACATACCGCAGCAGGGCGTTGAACAGCTCGAGCCTGGTGCAGTCCGTGAACTTCCTGTTTTCTGTGTAATCTCTCATCTGGTTTTTGAAAAAATGCTTGCAGCTTACGCGCACAATGTTGTATAATTCTATCATCAGCCGAGCGGGGAGGGATGGACGTGGAGCTGGAGGAATACACGCAGTACCAGGAGACCAAGCTGCACGAAAAGCCGGGCTTTGCCTACGAGACCTACCTGTGCACGATCCCGCTGGACTTCGACCGTGTGAACCTGCACTGGCACGACCAGATGGAAGTGATCTACATCAAGAAGGGC
>CADARY010000091.1 GCA_902790375.1 Oscillospiraceae bacterium
CCCTGCGAGGTGCGGGAAAAGCGCTATGCCCTCAAGGAGGACGGCAAGCGCCGCTTTGAGGTGCACGGCCGGACCGTGGATCTCATGATCGCCCGCGAGGGCGCGGAGCTCATTCATCTGTGTCCCATGGCCCGGCTCAGCCCTGCCGAGGCTCTCCCCGACGGCGGCGACGGGCGCAAGCTCGACGGCGCGCCCCGGGGTACGGCCATCGTGCTGGAGGAGGGCTTTTTCTGCGCCATCCTCCCGGGCGAAGCGCATATGGTGGGCGGCAAGCTCAACGGGGAGGAGGGCTTCATCGACAAGTGGGTGGTGAAGGTCCCGGCCCCCGCCGCCCTTTGGGTGCAGGCATGAAGGACAGCCGACTCAGCCGGGCGCTTTCCATTTTCGGAACCTTCCTGAAAATCGGCTGCTTCACCTTCGGCGGCGGCTGGAGCATCGTGGCGCAGATGCAGAAGGAGTATGTGGAAAAGCGGCGCTGGCTTACGGATGAAGAGCTGCTGGACTACACCTCGGTCGGCCGCTCCACGCCAGGCCTCATGATCGGCAATGCCAGCGTTCTCTTCGGCTACCACGCCGCCGGGATCCCCGGGGCGCTGGCGGCCCTGTTCGGCATTGCGATCCCGCCGATTGTCATCATGCTCCTCGTGGTGTATATCTACGATCTGGTCAAGGACAATCTCTATGTGTCCCGCGCCATGGTCGGGGTGCGCGCCGCGGTGGTGCCCGTCATCATCAGCGCCCTTTTAAAGCTTCTCAAATCCGGCCTCAAGGACGCCTTTTGTTATCTCGTCGCCGCGGCGGCCCTCGCCCTGTGCCTGTTTACGAGGATGAACAACGCCCTCATCGTGCTGCTCGGCGCGCTGGCCGGGCTGTGCTGGCAGGAGGTGCAAAATCGCCGTGATCTATCTTGAGCTGTATTTGTCCTTCCTGCTCATCGGCTTTACGAGCTTCGGCGGCATGTCCATGATCCCGCTCATCAATGACCAGATGCTGTCCCACGGCTGGATGACGGCGGCGGAAGTCGCGGACATTGTCGCCATCGCGGAGATGACGCCTGGCCCCCTGGGGCTCAACTGCGCCACCTTCGCCGGAGCGCGCACGGCCGGGACAGCGGGCGCGCTTGCCGCGTCCCTGGGCGTTCTGACCCCGTCGCTCACGCTGACCCTGCTCGCGGCGATGTTCCTGGAAAGGTTCAAGCAGAGCCGCCTGATGGGCGATGCGCTCTACGGCATCCGCCCCGCCTGCATCGGCATGATCTTCGCGGTCATCGTCCAGCAGAGCCTGGCGAACTATGCCGGGTCGTTCCTTGGCTTTCTCTCCTGGCCCGCGCTGGTGATCGGGCTTGTCTCGCTTGCGGTGCTGCTGCGCTTCAAGTGGAGCGTCCCGAAAACCATCCTTCTGGCCGCGGGCCTGGGACTCATACTCTGCGGTATATAACACTATATTTCTTTAGGAGGAGATTATCATGGTCAAGCTCTATGACGGCGGCGTTTATCTTGTCAACGGCGCCGAGATCGTCCCCGAAAGCGAATCCGAAAAGGTAAAAGCCCTCACCGGCAAGGTCGCCGACAAGGCGGAAGCCAAGAAGGGCACCATGGCCTATAACATCATCAAGGCCCATAACCAGTCCGACGATATGGAGCAGCTTCGCCTGAAGTTCGACTCCATGACGAGCCACGACATCACCTACGTCGGCATCATCCAGACGGCCCGGGCCTCCGGCATGACGGAGTTCCCGCTGCCCTATGTGCTGACAAACTGCCACAACTCCCTCTGCGCCGTCGGCGGCACCATCAATGAGGACGACCACAAGTTCGCCCTCTCCGCCGCCCACAAGTACGGCGGCATCTATGTGCCGACGAATATGGCCAACATCCACTCCTACAACCGCGAGACCATGTCCGGCTGCGGCCGCATGATCCTCGGCTCCGACTCCCACACCCGCTACGGCGCGCTCGGCACCATGGCCATCGGCGAGGGCGGCGGCGAGCTTGCCAAGCAGCTCTTAAAGCGCACCTATGATTTCGCCTACCCCGGCGTGATCGCCATCTATCTGACCGGCGCGCCGCGCCCCGGCGTCGGCCCGCAGGACGTGGCCCTCTCCATCATCGGCGCGGTGTATAAAAACGGCTACGTGAAGAACAAGGCCATGGAGTTTGTCGGCCCCGGCATTGCAAACCTGCCCATCGAGTACCGCAACGCCATCGACGTTATGACCACCGAGACCACCTGCTGGTCCTCCATCTGGGTCACGGACGAGAAGACGCAGGGCTACTTTGTCACCCACGGCAGACCCGA
>CADARY010000092.1 GCA_902790375.1 Oscillospiraceae bacterium
GCTGACGCATGGTGCTGACGGCACGGGAAAGGTTTGATGCCGCGTTTGAAAAGCTGTCGGAGCCGTCGCCAAGTTGTCGTTTATCCGACTCAGCCATAAATGCTCACCTCCAAAAAGGCAGCCGGACCTGAGCCCGACGGCTTTAAGATCATGTTTTCTTCTTTGGTGTCCTGCTGTCACGCTGGCGGCGCGGCGCGGGAGAACTGCGCTTTGCGGGGAGATTGCGGTAGCGCACGGTTTCCACAGAGATCGTTTTGACGTTTTCACCGTCATAGACCGGCTTGCCGTTCTCATAAACAGGCCGCCGTTCAACAGCGGGCTGCCCGGATACGGCGTACCACTTGCCGCCGCGGCTGTCCTCCATCGTCTTGAAGTCTCCGCGAGGCTCAGAATAACGTGTGCTGTCGAAGAACATGGTACCGGAGCCGTCCGCATGCCGCACCTCAAAGTGCCCATCACTGCGTCCGGAGTCATCAACGGATGTGATCGGCTGCTCATAGCCGGGCATGAAGTTTTTGAACAGCGCCTGGTTGTAAGCTGCCGAGAAGTCCGAAAAGACCTCGGAATCCGTAAAGAAAGACGCAGAGTCGGAGTTGGGTGTACTTTCTGCGGGGGTAAAGGCATCGTCAGATTGAGAAACAGGGCTCGTATAATCCGACGTGAGTGCTGCCGCAGGAGCTTCTGGTGTTTCAGCATGATATCCGGAATCCGGCACAGGGACAAAGTCTGCCGCAGGTGTTTCTTCCACATGAGATACGGAGTCGTTTGAGCCGGACATGGGATTCGCGTAGAAGGATTGGGCCTCAGCCTCGGTGATAGGCATACCGAAGGGGATTTCAACATCCGATGCAGACGAGTTTTGAACAGAAATGGGAGTACCCGCATCAAAAACCGGCTCATCTGCGGAAAGGCTTACCGATCCGGAAGCACTGCCGAGAGCTGTGTCAGATACCTCAGAAGGAGAATCCGACGGCGGCATCGGCGCAAAGTCTGATGTATTCGGCATGTAAGAATAAGAATCGGATGGCGTGGACAGGGGAGAGCCGGTATCCATGCCCGGGTTGTCCACAGGAGCGGATGGGATAACAGAAGCCTCGCTAAAACCGGATTCTGAAGTCCCCGTAAATGTTGCTCCAGACTGAGATGTGTCCACAGACCCGGATTCAAAACCGGGCGCTTCACTATGGGGCTGCATGCTGCCCTGACCGTTTGTGAGCGCGCCGCCGTTTCCTATAAACTGGCCGACGGATGATCCAAAGGCCCGCAGGAACCAGACGTTCATAATGAGCAGGATCAGCTGAGAGCCGACCATACGGCACCAGGAGCGGAATACGGAGTTCGTCTCTTTTGAGTCGCCCATGGCGAAGGCCAGGGGAGAGGTATAACAGAGGACGCCGACCACCACATAACGTTCGACTGTCTCAAGCAGGAGCTTGAAATAGTTCCAGCCACGTGCAATCTCCAGGATCACAAGCAGCAGCGTCCGAACGATGGATGTGGTTGCCACAATGGTCACAAGACCGTTTTTCAGTGCCTCTTCGATCCCGGCAAAGGTGAAGTCCTCCGCCGTCATGGTGACCTCCATCAGAGCCGTATAGGGCGCGCGGGCTATATCCAACGTCATCTGGAAAATGGCCTGGGCATAGCCAATCATCACGGCAAAGAGAATGCTTCTTGCAACGAGCGTCAGCGGATTCTCAGCGTCTGTGATCGGCCCGCCGAAGGAGCGAAAGAGCTGCCAGGCGGTAATGAGAAACAACAGAGCCCATGCCGTGTACTGAAGAATTCCGAAGGCCTTTGTCACAAAGGGAAAGTATTCCTCCATGACCACCATGTCTGTGCCAAGCGCATCGAGAAACAGCCCGGATACCGCGTCCATAAGCGAGGTCATCACACTGCTGATCCAGGTCACGATGCCCTCAAAAATCCAGTCAAGCAAGATTTATCACCTCCGTTCCTGCCTGACCGGGAGAGCTTAGCCCGTGTACTGGCCGCCGGCGACAAGGGGCTGCAGATAAGCAACGACAAAGCCCAGAGAGTTCAGAATGATCTACGCCACGACAATGCGCTTGAGCCAGCTCGTCGCTTCATCCACGGCCCGCTGGTTGCGGGAGATCATGCGAACGATCAGGGCAATGCTTGCCACCGTGA
>CADARY010000093.1 GCA_902790375.1 Oscillospiraceae bacterium
GAGCTTCGCGCGAAGCTCGGCGACGCCAAAAAAAGCATCGACAACTTTGAGGCGGAGAGCGCTTTGGAAATCCTCAAGCCCCTGGCGGCGCACAGCTTTACCGACCCCGCCGTCGGAGACGCGCTGCAAAAAATCATAGACGCCCTGGAGGGCTTCGACACCTTCACCGCTGAGGAAGAATTGAACGGATTGATCGGCCGGATCGGATAAGACGGGAGCGCGCATTCTATGAACGGTAAAAAAAGCAAGCACGATACAGACAAAAGCATGGCTCCGGTCCTGGTGGTGATCTGCGTCAGCTTCCTTCTCGCCATCGCGGTTTCGATCTACTCTCTGGCCAAGCTCGCGCGGGAGAACACCAAGGAAATCGACACCATGCTCTCCTACCGCATCTATGATTCCATTTCCGGCAGTCTCAACGAGCCGATCATTGTGGCGCGGACCATGGCGTGCGACGCTTTCCTCGCGGATTTTCTGAAAAACGAAGACAGCATGGACGAGGAAAAAGCGATCAGCACCATGCAGAGCTATCTGAGCGGCGTGAAAACGGGGCTCAATTACAACACCGCCTTTCTCGTGTCCGAGACGAGCAGGCGCTATTACACCTACGAGGGCCTGAACAAGATCGTGGACCCGGTCAACGACGCGCACGATGTCTGGTATTCCCTTTTCGTGGAGAAGAACAAGCCCTATGACCTGGACGTGGACAGCGACGAGATGAACCAAGGGCAGTGGACGGTCTTCGTCAACACCCGCATTGAGGATGAAAACGGGCAGCTCCTCGGCGTCTGCGGCGTCGGCGTGCAGATGGTGAACCTCCAGGAGCTGTTTCGCTCGTCGGAGCAGAAGTACGGCGTCAAAATTAACCTCGTGGATAAAAACGGCCTCGTGCAGGTGGATACCGAGGACATCAACATCGAAAGCGCCCTGCTGGAAGATGTGCTCGGGCCGGAGGAGACGACGGACTACACCTACAAGACCCTGCCGAACAACGAATTTGCCGTCACGAAATATGTCGAATACCTCGGCTGGTACCTGGTGGTCAGAAGCGCGCCCACCTCCATCAGCCGGGAGTTTACGAATGTGCTGCTGCTGAATATCTCGCTGTTTTTGCTGGTGATGGGCGTGCTCATCATTACGATCGCGCTCATTCTGCGGCGGACAAAGAAGGCGCGGGACGAGCGGGAAAAGCTGCTCATCAAGTCTGAGCGCGCGGTCGCGGCCAGCGAGGCGAAATCCTCCTTCCTCTCCGGCATGTCCCATGAGATCCGAACGCCCATCAACGCGGTGCTCGGCATGAACGAAATGATCCTGCGGGAATCCAAGGACCCCGGCATCCTCGAATACGCCTCCAACATCCAGACGGCGGGCAAGACGCTCCTGTCGCTCATCAACAGCATCCTCGACTTCTCCAAGATCGAGGAGGGCAAGATGGAGATCATCCCCGTCAAGTACGATACGGCCTCTGTCATCAACAACCTCGTCGTCTCCATTTCCGAGCGGGCCCGGGCGAAGAACCTGGAGCTGCTCGTGGAGGCGGACCCGGAGCTGCCCGCGAAGATGATCGGGGACGATGTGCGCCTGTCCCAGGTCATCATGAACCTGCTGACAAACGCCGTGAAATATACCGAAAAGGGCTCCGTCCGCTTCTGCATGAAGGGCGGAGAGCGGAAGGGCGGCAGCATCGCGCTGCATGTCACGGTGCAGGACACGGGCATCGGCATCAGGCAGGAGGATCTGCCCCGGCTCTTTGAGTCCTTTGAGCGCCTGGACGAGGTGCGAAACCACAGCATTGAGGGTACCGGCCTCGGCATGTCCATCGTCACGCGCCTGCTGGACATGATGGGCAGCAGGCTTGAAGTGGAAAGCGAATACGGCAAGGGCTCCACCTTCTCCTTCACCGTCACCCAGCAGATCGCGGACGAGACGCCCATCGGGGACTACGCCCGCCGTCTGGATCAGAGCCGCAGCGCGGTCGCAAGCGAAACCCTCTGGGCGGAAAAGGCGCGCATCCTCGTGGTGGACGACAACGAAATGAATCTCAAGGTAGCAAAGAACCTGCTCAAGCTCTTCGGCATTGTGCCGGATCTCGCGAACTCGGGCTTTGAGGCCATCGAGCTCATGCGCAGGGAGCGCTACAATGTGGTG
>CADARY010000094.1 GCA_902790375.1 Oscillospiraceae bacterium
AAATCGGTATGGAACGGCGTCTCGATCCGCACCCCTTCACCGACCGGTTTAGCAGTGATTTTTCTGAACAGCTCCGTGATCTCGTTTTCATCCTCATGCCAGAGGCTGTTCATCTCAAACAGCAGCCGCCTGTTTTCCTGAATGTACCTGCGCATGCACGCAACGATTTCCGGATCGTCTCCAAACTGGCCGCCCTGATCAAACCATGTAAGAAGCTCATTGAGTTCCATCAGTCTAAAGTCTCCTCACTTATGCCGTCTCTCGCCAGTGTGCGTCCTTCAGAAGCGCGCGCCCGACACCGATCAGATCCGCTTTGCCCGCATTGAGCAGCTTCTCCGCATCGGCAATGTGCTGGACGCCGCCGGTCAGCAGAACCGGAACGGAAACATGCGCCTTTACTTTTTCCGACATAGAAGAGAAGTAACCCGCCTCCAGATGGCCCGGACGGAAGTAAAAGCACATCCCACCCGACAGGTCGATCAGATCAACTTCGCCGATCCCGTTG
Source organism: Oscillospiraceae bacterium (assembly GCA_902790375.1). Classification (GTDB taxonomy): domain Bacteria; phylum Bacillota; class Clostridia; order Oscillospirales; family Oscillospiraceae; genus Limivicinus. The sequence goes on from CADARY010000094.1 coordinate 506, forward strand.
CTGCCGGCGTGGTTGAGTTGTACAAAAGCCTTGCTCCCGCCTGCGCGAATCGCGTCGGTGAGCTGCCGGTGCTCTTCAATGTACGCATCCGATGCGATGGAGAGCTGCCCCTCCGCCGCGCATCCGCTTTCTGCGATGCAGCTGTGCTCGGTGATGATGATGCCGGGGCGGCTGTATACAGCGCGGTCACGATAGTACTGCACCAGCTCCGCAGTCACATGGCCGCGGTCGGTTTTGTTCGTCTGCATCGGCGGCATGCGTTTCCTTTTAATGTAGATTCACAGGCCGTAAGATGTTTGCAAAACCCGTTGGGGCTTCGCTTATTCTGATTCTGCTTAGAGCTCTTCCCATCTAAGCCCCAGCTTCTCCATTCGTGCGCGGATTTCAGCACGCGGACGTTTGAGCCCGGCAGATATTTACAATCTCCCGATAAGCCTCCGGATCGGTATCTCCCTCCGTACTGAAAAGCAGGAGAACCGAATCGCGGTTGAGCTTAAGTGCCTGCTTCACATCCGCAAAAGCATCCTGCGCCATCAAAGACGCAAGTCCGGCGGTGACTGCGCCAGATTCGCCGGAGATGACATCGGCTCTGTTCAAAAGCCGCATACCCTGTATTGCGACCTGATCCGGGCAGGAGAACCAGGCGTCTGCCTGGCAGCGCAGAATGGGCCAGGTGAGAGGGCAGACCTCGCCGCAGTTGAGCCCGGCCATGATCGTCCTGCCGCTCCCGGCTGCCGGGTGCATTTTCCCGTCAGCCGCCGCCACGGATTCAAAAACACAGGCGGCCTCTGTCGGCTCCACGATCGCCGCGGTCAGATCGGAATCCGGGTATCGGTTCCGCAGCCACCCGAGAACACCGCCGGCCATCGCGCCGACCCCCGCCTGCAGGAAAACGTGCGTCGGGGCAAGCCCCAATTCCTCCAACTGTTCGGATGCTTCCCGGCACATGGTGGTATAGCCCTGAATGATCGTCCGCGGGATGTCCTCGTACCCCGGCCAGGAGGTGTCCTGAATCAGTAACCAGTCGTGTTCGTCCGCCATTTTCGCTGCGTATCGTACCGCGTCGTCATATCCCAGATCAGTGATAACAGCCTCTGTTTTCCCAATGTCCCGGATCGCCTGGGCACGCGCTTGTACGGAGCCCTTCGGGAGGTAGACATGAGCATGACAGCCGAGCTTTGCCGCAGCCCATGCCACGCCCTTTCCATGGTTGCCGTCTGTCGCGGTGACAAAGTGCAGCTCCGCGATTTGCCGGTGAACCTTGTCGGATTGCAGCTCTTCGATACTCGTCTCACGATAATCCAGACCCAGTCTGTCGCAGACGGCGCGGAAAACCGCATAGGATCCGCCGAGCCCCTTGAACGCCTTCAAGCCGAAACGCGTTGATTCATCCTTGATAAAGGCCGCTTTGATCCCGAGGCTTTCGGCCAGTTCAGGCAGCGGCACAAGCGCAGTCGGCGCATACTCCGGCAGCGCTTCATGGAAGGCCTGAACAGCTGCGGTCTCAGCCGGACTGAGAAACGCCGGCCCCTTTCCGTGGTCAGGCGACGCGTTTACGATATATTGAATTCCCTGAATCGTGTTCATCTATTTCCCGTCTTTCTGTAATGTATTTGAAGTAAGTATATCGTGTTTTCTTTCACTTCTCAACAAAAAACGATGTTGATACCTGTACTTTGCTTTTTAAGGTGCGTCTATGTTATAATGCATTTATGCGAACCCTGACGGCGACACCGTCCATGTCACGATCAAACTGCGGGAGGCTTGAGGCACAAATGCGGGAACTCGATTTGGACACCCTGATGTTTTTCGATGCCCACCGGGACGCGCTGCCCATCTTTACCGCCTTGGAAGACAAGCTGATTGAGCACTTCCCGGAGATGCAAAAGCGGGTACAGAAAACACAGATCACTTATTATCATAAGCATGTCTTTGCCTGCGTGTCCTTTGCCCGGGTCAGGCGCAAGGCGGAGCTGCCGGAGAGGTGGCTGACGCTGACGATGGGGCTTCCGCCGGGACGTTGGACCACGCATCTTGTCATCGGCTCGCCTGAGGAGCTGGACGAAGAGCTCCTTTCCTGGATCGAGCAGGCCTATGTGTTTTCCGAGCGGAAATAGCAGGGGGCGGGAAAGATGATAAAGCTTCGCTATGGCAATACGAACACCTTTTACATCCCCGGCGCGAAGGGCGGGCTGCTGATCGACACGGATTGGGCAGGCACGCTGTCGCAGTTTTTCAAGGCGATCAAAGCGGCCGGCCTGGGGACTTCGGACATCTCCTATGTGCTGGCTACGCATTATCACCCGGATCACATCGGGATCATCGGAGAGCTTCAAAGACTGGGCGTTGTTCTCGTGGTTGCTGACGTTCAGTGCGGCTTCCTGCACTTCCCGGATGAGATTTTTTCAAGAGACAAGCGGCTTCACTATGTGCCGATCGACGAAACAGCGGCAAAGGTCCTTCCCTGCGAGGAGAGCCGTGCATTCCTGCATAGCTTGGGCATCGGCGGCGAGATCGTGCATACTCTCAGCCACAGCGAGGACAGCATCTCGATCCTTCTGGATGACGGAGACTGCATCGTCGGCGATCTGGAACCGTATTCTTATCTGAATGGGTATGAGGATAA
>CADARY010000095.1 GCA_902790375.1 Oscillospiraceae bacterium
CCGCCGTCTCATCACATACATCAAGAACATGATGCTGACGGAGGAAGAGATCGAAAAGCTTGACAGTGAGATCGACCATCTGCCCGAAATCGTCCAGCGCTACCGGGACGCCCTGCGGCAGCGGCACCTGATGGACTTTGACGATCAGATGGCATACGCCTATACCATCCTGCAAAAATATCCCGCCGTGTTGAATACCTTTCAGGAGCGCTTTCCGTATATCTGCGTGGATGAGGCGCAGGACACGTCCCGCATTCAGCACGCGATCATCAGGCTGCTGGCCTCCAAAAGCGAGAATCTCTTCATGGTCGGCGACGAGGATCAGAGCATTTACGGCTTCCGTGCCGCCTGGCCGGACGCGCTGCTGCGTTTTGAAGCCGACCATCCGGGCGCAAAGATCCTGCTCATGGAGGAAAACTACCGCTCCGGCGAGGAGATCATCGCAGCCGCCAACCGCTTTGTCTCAGCCAACCGCTACCGCCGCGAGAAGGCCATGATCCCCACCCGCGGGAAGGCCGCCCCGGTGCATGTCATCCACGCCAAGTCGCGGGCGTATCAAGTTGAATACCTTGTCTGCATGGCAAAGCAATGTAAGCGTGAAACGGCAATTCTGTTTCGCAACAACGACACCGCCCTGCCGCTGATCGACCGCTTTGAGCAAAACGGTATCCCCTACAACTGCCGGAATTTTGAGGACACGTTTTTCTCCAACCGTGTCGTGATCGACGTGCTGGACATCATTCGCTTTTCCTATGATCCCCGCAGTGAGGAACTTTTCCTGCGCCTGTACTACAAGTTCGGCGCCGCGATACCGAAGAAATCCGCCCTCTATGCGATCGACCGCAGCCGTGCGAGCGGAAAGCCGCTGTTTGAGGAACTTGCCCACGCGCCCGAAATCCACGGTGCCGTGCAGGACGCTGTGCTCGAGCTCATGCAGAACCTGCCGCAGATTCAGACGGACAGCACCGAGACCGCTGTCCACCGCATCTGGGAGGCCATGCGCTACGGCCGCTTTGTGGATCAGCGAAAGCTGGATAAGGGCAAGCTCTTCATCCTCGGCATGCTGGCCAGGGGGATCGAAACGCCCCTCCTGTTTTTGGAGAAGCTGGACAGGCTTCGCACGACCATTGCGGAGCATCAGAACGCGGCGGGCAATAAAATCATTCTCTCCACGATCCACTCCAGCAAGGGGCTGGAATATGACTGCGTCTATCTGGCGGACATGATCGACGGGATTCTGCCGCCGAAAGCCGCGAACGATGTGCAGGACCCGGACGAGATCCGGCAGTACGAGGAGGAGCGGCGGCTCTGCTATGTGGGCATGACCCGGGCCAAAAACGAGCTGTACCTGTTCCAGTGCGGCGAAGCCTCCTGCTTTGTTTCGGAGATCACGAAAACCCTGCCGACGCCGGTTTTGGATACGGATGATATTTTCGCACCGTTTCTTCTCCCGCAGATTGGAAAGCAGTTTTTCGATGCGGCGCTGGGCAAGGGAGAAATCGTCGCGGAATGCCTTGACCGGAAGCTGGTCTCCTTCCCGAACGGCCGCTGTGAGCTGCTGACCGTCGACGAGATGCTGCCGCGCAGAAGCAAAAAGGTGGAATACGCCATGCAGGCGGAGAGGCCGTCCGCGCCTGTCATCAACAAATTCTCACGGTCGATTTTGGGGAAAAGGGCGTGCGGAAGCTCGCGCTGTCCCTGTCCCTGCAAAACAATCTGCTGAGCGTGTAAAAGATGGCAGAGACGATGCTTTTTCTCTTGAGCATAGCACATGATCGCGTTACAATAAAAAATGGCAGAATGAAAAATATGGAGATATTCTTTAGGAGGCGGTAAAACGATGGCGAGAAAAATTTTATTTTTATTATTGTCGATCACGATCCTGCTGTCCCTGTCCTGTCCGGCTTTTGCACTGGAGGGAGCCGCACAGCGGCCGGAGGACGATCCCGCTGTTATGCTGCCGGCGCATGCGTATACGCTGACCGGCTCCGTGGAGGTTGAGGGCAGGCAGGGCGTCTGCGCCGAGGGCGGGAATTACTGGGTAAGCGGTTCCGCCTCCTTGGCAAAGTACGACAAAGACTGGAATCTGGTTCTCATAAACGACGACCCCTTCAAGGGCTATGACATGGAA